>NZ_CP051183.1:2405000-3005000 GCF_012295615.1 Bermanella marisrubri | reverse complement strand
CGCATCGTGAAGCGAATACAGCCTCGATTTTGTTTTGTTCTATGATGCGTTCGAGACCTGGAGCCACCTTCTCCTGAAACACATGCAGCTCGTGATCAATGTCATTTAAACTGTTTCTTAAATCGCACAAGCCTTGCCGTAAGAACTCATAGCGTTGCTTTCCCATTGGGCAAACGGAAAAACTTTTTGGTTCAAACTCGTAAGGTGACAGAAAATATACACAAGCCAAACGCTCACTGAGATCATTGGCTTGTTTTAATCCTGGGTGATCATGCAGTCTTAGGTCTTTACTAAAGACAAATAGAGAACGTTGATATAGTTTCATAAGGAGAATTGTGTGCGAATATCATTGCGTAAGCGTTGCGAACTGGGGGTAACACTCGATTCATAGCGTTTCAACACTTCGCCATTTGGGGAAACCAGGTATTTGTTGAAGTTCCATGAAGGTTCTCCACGCTGCTGATTAAGATGCTTAAATACCGGGTGAGCGTCTTCACCGCGAACGTTGACCGGCTTACTCATTAAGAAAGTGACACCAAAATTTTTGAAGCATACGCTGGCTGTTTTTGCTTCGCTGCTGGCTTCTTGGTTAAAACTGTTGCTCGGGAAACCAATGATTACCAAGCCCATATCTTGAAAATCTTGATGCAAAGCTTCTAAGCCAGAAAATTGCTTCGTATAGCCGCAGTGACTGGCCGTATTGACAATCAATAGTGGGTGGCCTGTTACAACACTGCAAAGATCTACTGTTTCCTTGCTATGCAGTTTATGCAGTGTCATATCGAGCCACTGTGGGCAGTCTTTTGTATTGTCTTCACCGGCTTTCGCTTGATAGCTGACGATCAAAGTAACGCCAATCATGAAAGCCAGAGTTATTGTACTTCGTAGCATGTGGGCCTCCTCATCTTATGCATATTTACGCAGTGTTGCCCTAATCGGTTTTCAATACTAAAAAGTTTGAAAGTCTAGGCGCATGGGCAATTAATATAATCAAATGCTATTATGATAGTTTAATCCTATTCGATACTGAGGCTTTCATGGCGAAGGTGCTGTTACTATTTGCCCATCCTTCTCAAGGGCGCAGTGAAGTAAATGTGCCCCTATATCAATCTAGTGAGATGCCAGGTGTGACCTGCATTGATTTGTACGCGGAGTATCCCGATTTTAGAATCAACATTGATCGTGAGCAGCAGCGTCTTTTGGAGCATGATGTGGTTATTTTTATGTTCCCACTGTATTGGTATTCCACGCCGTCTTTATTGAAGGAATGGCAAGATCTTGTGCTTGAGTACGGTTTCGCCTACGGCAAAGAGGGCAAGGCACTAGAGGGTAAACATTTCTTTTGCGCAATAACAGCAGGGGGAGCCGAAGTGGCGTATCAAACTGACGGCTATAATCACTTTACCATATTGCAGCTACTGCAACCCTTAGAGCAAACCGCCTATCTTACGAAGATGAACTACCTTCCTCCATTTGCACTATTCAGTTCACGCACAGCCAAAGAAGACGGTCGTTTGCAGCAACACATTAGTGAATGGCAGATGCTGTTGAAGGCGCTTGTAGAAGAGACATTGGATATACAGGCATGCCAAAGCCTCGCTAAACTCAATGATTGGAATCGCGATCTTGGAGGCGCATCGTCATGACAGAATATTTTATACAAGCCTTCATTTACTTGTGTGCAGCGGTGATAGCTGTACCTTTGGCTCGACGTCTGGGTTTAGGTTCAGTTTTAGGTTATTTGATTGCAGGTTTGGTTATCGGTCCTGTTTTAGGGTTAGTAGGCAGTGAAACAGATACCATTCAGCATTTTGCCGAATTTGGCGTAGTGATGATGCTGTTTTTGGTTGGGCTAGAGCTTGATCCAAAAGAGCTCTGGGGAATGCGCAATCGGTTGCTTGGCCTTGGCGGATTACAAGTGGCGTTAACCACAATTTTAGTTGCGATTATCGCCTGGTTAGCCGGGCTTAATGCTAGTACGGCACTGAGTGTTGGTTTGATTTTTTCTCTGTCGTCCACTGCTATTGTCTTACAAACCTTTAATGAAAAACAATTGACCAAAACCGAAGGGGCAAAAACGTCTTTCAGTGTTTTGCTTTTTCAGGACATTGCAGTCATTCCTATGCTGGCCTTGCTGCCTCTGTTGGCGTCAAGCGACTTAATGGAAAGCGCTACGGCTGCAGCAGGACATGGTGCCCATGGATATTCTCTTGTGGACCACTTATCTGGCTGGAGTTATGGTTTGGTGGTGCTAGCTGCTATTGGTTTTGTTGTCGTTGGTGGTCACTATTTATCGTATCCCTTGTTTCGTTTTATCGCTGATTCGGGTTTGCGAGAAATGTTTACAACCAGCGCTCTGTTCATTGTCATCGGTATTGCAGCGTTGATGTCATTGGTGGGATTGTCTCCTGCGTTAGGTGCTTTTTTGGCAGGGGTAGTGTTGGCCAATAGCGAGTTTCGTCCTGAATTAGAAAGCCACATTGAGCCTTTTAAAGGATTGCTACTTGGCTTATTTTTTATCACGGTTGGCGCGGGTATTAATCTTAACCTGTTACAGCAAGAATGGTTTGCTATCGCAGCCATGACAATCGGAATTATTTTAGTTAAAGGGATTATTTTGTATGGCCTGGGTCGTATATTTAACGTGTATGGCAGTAACCTTTGGCTATTTACTTTGGCAATGGCCCAAGCCGGTGAATTTGGTTTCGTCTTACTGAATTTCTCCGCACAGAACTTTATTATCTCAAATGAGTTGAAGCAGTTGTTGTCTCTGCCGGTTGCATTGTCAATGTTCCTAACACCCGGCCTTTTCATTTTTTATGAAAAAGTGGTGGTGCCGAATTATCGACAAAAAGGCGAGCAAAAAGCGGATGAAATTGAAGAACAGCATCCTGTTATCATTGCGGGTAGTGGTCGTTTTGGCCAGATCGTCAATCGGTTGCTTATAGCTAACGACATTCCTACTACGGTTTTAGATTATCAGAGTGCGCAAGTGGATCTTATGCGTCGGATTAATATAAAAAGCTATTTTGGTGATGCTAGTGATCCTAAGCTTTTACACACTGCTGGTATAGAGGAAGCAAGCATGGTGGTGGTTGCTATCGATCAGCGAGATCAAGCAGTTGATATGGTGAGATATATTCGCTCTATTCGCTCGGATATTCGTATCTTGGCGCGCGCGTTCGATCGTGGTCATGGTTATACTTTAGAAAAATCTGGTGCAGATTGTGTCATTAGCGAAACCTATCATTCGGCATTGCAGCTTGGTCGTCAGGCTTTAGTGGAATCAGGTATGCATCCATTTTCTGCGTTGCAGAATATGCAAACCTTTGAAGAACTGGAGCGCAAACAAAAACCTAAGTTGTACAAGGTGTGGCGTGAGACGATGGATGATGGTGGCTTTACCTCTCATTATCGAGAGCTCTTCATGGAATTAGAGAAGCAAATTAACCATGCCATGGATGAAGAGAGAGACGATGCTCATGCCAAGAGTGAACGCGGTTGGACTCCTCCACCTAAAAACTATGAAGAAGGCTTGCTAAAAGAACTAGATGATAAAAAAAGTGCCGACTAATTTGAGTTGTCTATTTGATTTTTAAAAAAGGAGAGATCGCTTTTTGTAAATCGCTCATGTCGACAGGTTTGCTTAAATAATCAGACATGCCTGCGTCAAGACACTTCTCCTTATCTCCGTGCATGGCGTTAGCGGTTAGCGCTATGATGGGAACGTTTGTCCACGCCTCTCCAGCCACACCGCGTCGAATAGCGCAGGTTGCTTCATAGCCATCCATGACTGGCATCTGGCAGTCCATTAATACGCAGTCAAACTGTGTCTCCGTGGACTGTAAGAAATCAATGGCTTCTTTACCGTTATTACAAATTTCAATTTGAGCGTCCAAGTCCTTCAGCATGTCGGATACCACGATCTGATTAATTTCATTGTCCTCGACAAGTAAAATGTTTGATTTATCAAGGCTTAAAACGGGGGGGAGGAATGTCACGTTTTGGTCGGTCCTTTGACGGCATTCAGCTTCTCTAAGTGGTAAATGTAGCGTGAATTCACTGCCTTTACCCTGTTCGCTGATCACACTTATTGTTCCATTCATCAGTTCGCTTAAACGCTTACAGATGGTAAGGCCCAGCCCAGAGCCTCCATACTGGCGAGTAGTAGAGGAGTCAGCTTGCGTAAACGATTCAAAGATCTGTCCCAGACGGTCGCTTGGAATACCTATTCCAGTATCTTGAACAGAAAGTTTTAAATCACGATTCTCTCCTGATTGGGCTCTTACTATAATTTGTCCATTTTGGGTGAATTTGTTCGCGTTACCAATCAGGTTAATGAGCATCTGACGGATACGACCTTCATCTCCCCAGTACATATCGTGTTGCAGTAAATTCTCTATATGAATGGTACTTCGCTTCTTTTCGACCTCGATGTTGAACAATTCTTGCAACGATGAAAGCAATTCTGACATAGAAAATTCAGTGGAATCGAGCACTAATTTCCCTGCTTCAATGCGAGAAAAGTCTAAGATGTCATCCAAGATGGTCAGTAAGTTTTTGGCGCTGTTACTGGCAATCTGTAATCGACGTTTGTTCACTTCTTGTTTTACGCTGCCTTCCATTAATTGCAGCATCCCTAGTACGCCGTTCATTGGGGTGCGTAATTCATGACTCATACTGGCTAGAAAAACACTTTTTGCGCGATTAGCCTCTTCTGCAGCGTGACGTGCTTGCTCTAATTCACTAATGGCGCGTTTGCGTTGGTCAACGTCTTGGAATAAACCAAACATTCTCAGCTCGTCACTGCTGTCGTCCTTAATACCTATTGCGCGGACCCATTTCTCGTTACCATGTATGTCCACGATCTCTAGCTCGACGTCGTATGGCGTACCGTGTTCAAGACAAGTTTGAACGGCTTGTGTAATGGTGTCGCGAGAATAGCCAGCTTTATAGAACTCGATAGCCGTTTCCAAGTCAGGTTTATAGTTTTCGTCTACACCGTGAATTAATCGGGTTTTCTTATTCCAATAAATGTAACCAGTATCAAGATTGACCTCCCAAAAACCGATATCGGCAATTTCTCCGGCCCTTGCTCTTAATGTGCGCTCTCGATTGAGTTGTGTGGTTAATCGCTGGTGATCTTCTTGGGAACCTTTCAGTTCATCGGCGGGAAAGTGAATGCCAAAAATGATATCGGGTGTTTGATTATCTGCTTGCAGAGATTCGACTCTGCCTTTGGATATAATCGTTCGATATTGTCCGTTCTTACATTGTAAACGGAACTCTACAATGTTGGTCGCGTGTGGATGGCTGAAAAAATAAGCGACTTGACGTTCAGCTTCTGCACGATCGTCTGGATGAAGCAGGTTTTCCCATGCACTGAAATCAGACTTAATCTCATTATCTTCATAACCCAGCATGGCTTTCCATTGCGGACTGTAGAAAACCCGATTCTCTGATACATGCCAGCGCCAATAGCCAACATGTGAAAGCCTCTCAATTTGCTCCAATGCATGGGTTTGCGTCGTCGCATGGCAGGCAAGGTACTGACTACGGAATGCTTTAGTGAGTGCTTCGGCGATTTGTTGTTTATCCGCAGAGGGCAAGTAATTAAAGAAATAGCCAGCCCCAAGGTCTAGACATTGTTTATTGTGCTCAATGCAAGGCTTAGGGTTGATACTAACCTCAGAGAAAGCCTGTGTTTCCAATAGTATTTTTATGCCTTGCAGACGCAGCTGTTGGCGACTTTCAAGAGCATACAATGCTGTCAATGCGTGTAATAAATTGCTATCCATACTGACTATTCTATTGAGTACAAACTCAGTATAGATAGCTTAGGTGAAATCGCCGAAAAGAATACACGCATTATTGCTTAATCGGGTTATATCAGATTTTATTGACGGTTTTGCGGGTTATCGTTGGAAGTTATATGTAATGTGATTAGCCGGATTTTATTCAATTTGTGAATGAAGAATCACTAAATTGGTTACAGTCTCTTGCTGCCGGAACTAATGAGCTGGAAAAATCGTCAATGCGTGATCTAGAATAAAGTAAGCTTACTTCTACTCTTCTAAAAATGTTGTTATATACTTCGAGTCTAAGTTATCTGCATTTTGATTGTTAAAAGATACTGCCGGAATATATATGTCAGTTTTTTCTTGTGTGATATCTAATACTAACTTGTTTTGCTTTTTATATTCAGAATCAGTTGAAATATCACCCATCTTTGATTTTAAAAAGCTACCACTTACAATCGAGCTTTCAAACTTTTCATTCATTCCACTTTCTGTAGTTAAAACCGATAGTGGGTTCTCACTATTGCTAGATAAGTTAATTTTTCGTTGAAATCCACCAACTTCAAAGTTCAAATTCCCGTCGAACGACTTAATAACTGAATTTGACTCTGATAGAGCTTCAGACAACTCCTTAATCTGATTTGAATTAATACTGGTTTCGCCTTGGAACTGAGTGCTGATTTCTCCTAGTTCATTTAATACTGTTTTAACTGCAGTATTTTCCTCATTAGTTAACTCTTTGGTTGACTGATAGCTAATATTGATATCTCGAGACATGCCATTAGAACCCATTGTATTTATTTTATCTTTTACATTAAGTTCTATTTTTATTTGTTTCCCGCTTTCTGTTACGATATTGTAAATGCTTTGGGTTTCGTTGCTCTCTCTCATAATTGAACCAGTGAATTTCTGAGCGATAATATTCCCATTATCATCGAATAAAAAATCTCCTCCTCTAAAGTCCCCAATCTCTACGCGTCCACTTATCGTTACATCCTTACCGTTACTCTCTAAAGCGCCTGCATTACTTAATATGTTAGTTAAGCTAATATCTTGCTTTTCAAAATTCTGAAGCAATTTACTCAACGAGCTAGATTCTGGCGGATTATCGGTATTAAGAACCTCTACCATACTGATTCTTTTATCCATATTGTCATATTCATTGAGATAAGAAATGGATTCTTGTTTTACCATTACACCAGGTAACGGTTCGAAAACACGATTCTTTTCTGTTTTCTCAATCGAAGTAGTTTCGCTAAGTTGCTTAGCGTCATTTGATATAGATATCCTTACACCTGAGGAGTCCTGCTGGGAAGCTTTGGCAATCTTATCTTTAAGAGTAGCCCTTTCTTCGCTGGCTAAGGGAGTAGACGTTACATCCTGAGGGTTAAATTTCAGAGACTGTGATGTAAAAACGTTATAGTAATTATCCATCATTTTTACCGTCTATATGGCACCTCGTATAGCCCTTTATCGGCAAGTTTTTACTTTACATTAGCTATTTTAATTAGATGAGTCGTATTATATACAATAACTTTATGGTTAATTTTTATATTAAGGTAGGTCACATAGGGGCTATTGCTTTTTGAAAATATAGGGGTGTTTACGCATCTGTGTTTATCCGCCTCGTAATAAAATAGCGTCTTGCTCTTCAAGCCCTAAGTTTTCAGTCCTAGGTATAGGAGTTAACTAGTATTTTTCAACAGCCCGCATCATTATCTGGGATGAAATCAGATTTGCTGCGGGCTGCTTTCCCTCGTTGTAAGAACCTATTGCGTTCCATTGAGCTAATCTACTACGGCTAGCTGTCCCAGCGTGCTCCACCATTTGCTTATCGGTTAACTTCGTATGACTGTCAATTTTCATATTCAGCATTAACTCGCGGCCAAAGATAATATCCTTGAAGTTCTCTTTGTTTATGTCGTAACGCTCTAAGCCACCAAAGTCTGCAATCTCTTCTGGCCCTCTCATACCTACGCCCCAATTTATAATATGGTCAGCTAGCTTGTTCATGGCATCGCCCACGCCATTGTCTTCTAGTATGTCTTTCAGTGTCATTTTTTCAATATCGCTTAGCTTGTCTCGCTCTTCGATAATCACTAGCTCACCTTTGCTATCCACAGAGAAATCCCAATCTTTTTCCATTAGGTCTGGTGCTTTTTTTAGTAAGTCATTTTGGACGCCAGTGTATAGCTCGCGCATTTTTTCACTGGCACTTGTCATTCCTATTTGTGCCTCACCAGCAAGCTTGCTGTATGGTGCCCATTCCGCTTGGGTGTACCTACCTTCACCTCTATTTACCTTTACTAAGCTTTCTAAAGTTTCAGGATCTGTCTTGAGAAACTTACTAGGCTCTGATGGTTGTACTGAAGATGCTATTGCTGGGTTACTTGAAATATCCATAGTTAAATCCTTAAGGACGTAATTCAGTTAGCGGCCTCAAGCCTTATTCATTTAGGCTTTTGCAATGAATTGTGGGTACTCCAGGCAAAAGGATTTACAATCAAGATTTAATATGTCTATTAATTATAAAAATATAGTAAGTCGTAAGACTACACACCGATTACCAGGGTGTTGTGACCAGTTCAGATACTGTAACGGATTGCGATGGTTATATGGAACATTCATATCTGAATGTGCGCTATAATTTTGGGACATACAAAATTTATGCGCCGTTTTTTGATCAGTTTGGACTTGTAACGCATAACGATATTTTCTTGCAAGTCTGTGACGACTATTAATTAGTCGCTTAAATAGGGGGGTGTTTTACACCTCTATTTGTATACGACGATATGTTAGATCAACCTTTTCTTCTAGCCCTAGCTTTTCAGCAGCGTGGTCGACCTGTTTAGAAAAAGTCCCTTCAAGATCACTCCAGTCAGCACGACGCTGTTCCATCAACTCACGGCCTCTTAGAATCCCTGATATATTATCAGTATTAATGTCATATTTGGTCATACTATTTGAGTTGTTATAAGAGTTTACGGATAACTGGCTTTTGCCTATTAAGCCCATGGCCATGTCTTTGAAGTGATAATCAAACTCTGAGCTGTTCAATGCGTTTTCCAAGTCCTTTAAAGCCTGACTACTAAGCTTGTCTTTGCCTTCCAGAACCTTGATGCCGCCATTTTTATCTATGGTGAAATCCCAATCTTTGAACTTAAGATCGTACTTCTCTATTGCACCTTGAATCTTTGGATTATCTTTATAGTCCACCCAAGCCTGAGAGAACCCTGAAATAGCTTTAGCACCAGCGCCAACGTCATTAAATCCATCTTTATTGAACAGTGGTGCATTGTTGTTTTGTTGCCAGTTATCGAAGTTTATTTTCGGCTCCCGATTCATGGCTTTGATCGAGGTTAATGTCACCGTTGTCGCTTCCATTTTGGGTTTTGTTGACTCAGGCTCTATGTTCTCTGGAGGCTTTGAAGCAGGGGTGATCTTTGGGTCTACCAATGATTTAGCAGTACCTAATACGGTTGATGATATTGGAAGTCCTGAAATATTCATAACGAATCCTATGATTATCAACTTAGTTAGCGGCTAAGAATGCTTGAGCTTTAGGCTTTTCATTCCAGTTCCATGCATTTCAGAAAAAGGACTAGGTGGCTAATGCATTCTAATAACCAATTGTTATTAGGAATGTAGGAACCTGTACGTAATGCGTGGATAGCTGCAACTGATGGCTATTTAGGACTTAATTGAGGGTGTAAGCCAATTGCTAATGAGTTTTATTGAAGGGTATAACACCTGCTTGTGTGTGAAAAATTTACCCTTCTATGTTTTAACTGGAGCCTGTAGATAAATCTGTGTAACTGCTTATCATCTTTGACTCACCCCAGTTTATTATTCGATACAGGAGTACAAAATCAGTTTTTTATGAATGCTACTTTAGTAATAGCTATTTTATTTGTCCTAGGTATAGGAGTTAACTAGTATTTTTCGACAGCTCTCATCATTATCTGAGTAGCGACAAGCTTTGATGGGAGTTGTTTGCCCTCGTTATAAGCCTCTCGAGCCCTCAATGCCACATGGTTAATATTACTTTCAGACGTAACAGCCACCTTTTTTGAGGCATATGCTAAAGTATCGGCATTCGTCAACTTAGTTTCGTGGTCGATTTTCATTCCCAGCATCAGCTCACGGCCAAAAATAACATCTTTAAAGTTGCCCTTATTTACATCATAACTAGCGAGGCTCCCATCCTCAGAAAAGCCCTCAGGCCCTCTAGCACCAATGCCATGATTTATCACATTCTCTGCTAACTTTTCCATGGCAGTATCTATTCCATTGTCCGCAAGCACTTTAGTGAGCTTGTTGATCTCCGATTCAGAGAGAGAATCGTCGCCCTCAATTATTACAATCTCTCCAGCTTCATCAATCGAAAAATCCCAGTCCTTATTCAGTAGCGTGGCATCACTTCGTAGAAGGTCACTTTGAACTTGTGTGTATTTTTCTCTCATCTGATTGCTGCTACTAATGATACCCAGCTGTGAATCACCCATTAAATTAGAGTAAGGCCGATATTCATCGAGGGAAAATTGGCCTCTTTTAGACAAGGTCACATCTAAGGTCTCGGACTTCGGAGGGGATGATACAATGTCAGTAGCGACTCGAACTAGGGGGGAGCTTGCTGGGATAGTTGGGTTCATTCCTAGACCTCGCCAATTTGTATATAGCTCTTTATCGGCCCGATGAGGCTGTTTTTCATATCAGCTATAGATAAAAAACACATAAAATCTTCGAATAATCCATATTAAGTATATAACGCAATTGATAATGAGTTTAAGCGTTTGGCATAACACCTATTTGTGTCTCAAAAACTTTCCGTGTTCGATTGCTTTAAGCAACTAAATGAAGACACTACGCGAGAGTTTGATGGTTTGGGAGTGGGCTTGTCCACCGTGCATGAACTAGTGACGTCAATGGGTCTGAAGGTTCGTGCTAGTGGCATTTCATGACGTAAGTGCCAAACAATAGTGGCTTTTTTAAAAGCCTTTACTTTACAGGGTAATCCAGCTTATGGTCGAGAGCGTACACTGACACTCGATGACATAAGGAGATATTCATGAAATTCATTGCTTCCACCCTGATTTTACTTCTAAGCGCTAGCCTAACTTTGGCTGACGTTCGCTTTGAGAGTAAAAAGCTCGAAGATAATATTTACACCGTGTTTGGTGCCGGAGGCTTTACCGGTGGTAATCATTTACTGATAAGTGGTGACGATGGCGTTATTCTCGTTGATACATCCATGCCGGATTATGCCGATATGTTGATAGCTACCATTGACGATCTTGTGGATGAAGATGAGGTAGACTTTTTGATTAACACCCACTTGCATGCCGACCATGTTGCCAATAATGGTTTTTTTGCTGACGAAGGTGCGACCATTATTGCCCATCAAGGCACCTACGATACGCTAAAAAATAAAGGTCTTGTTTCTGGTGGCGGCGTAAGTGACGCCGGTGAAAACATGTTGCCCCATGTGGTTTTTTCACAAAGTATGACGCTTTATTTAAATGGTCTTACGATTGAGCTTAGTCACATTCCTAACGCACATACCTTGAGTGATATCATTGTGTACATCCCTGAAAAGAATATGATTCATGTAGGAGATATGTTGTTCAACGGCATTTTTCCATTCATTGATCTAAACAATGGTGGTGATGTTGACGGCTATATTGCTGGGCAAAAACAGATCCTAGATATGATTGATGATGAAACAAAGGTGGTTGCGGGCCATGGTCCATTTGCTAGCAAAGCTGACTTGAAGAAAGCTCATGATATGCTGGTGGATGCTAGATCAATCATCGCCATGCATAAAAACAAAGGTAAATCGGAAGACGAAGTGGTAGAAGCCAATCCACTTAAAAAATATCACGATGACTGGAATTGGGGATTCATTACTACTGAGCGCATGACTCGCCAAGTATATCGCGGATTATAAACTTATTTATCATTAAGTTTGCTTGAACTGGCTGGGGGTTAAACCACACCAGCGCTTAAAGGCGCGGCGGAAATTTGCCGTGTCTTTATATTTCAAAAATGAAGCTACCTTCTGATTTTCCCATTCCTTTTCTTTGAACAAATACAAAGCAACACTTAATTTCGATAATCCATCAAGGTGTTTAAATTGCGTTTGATGGGTCTTTAGTTTTCGTTTGAGTGTCGCACTACTCATGGCGAAGCAATCTGCCAAGTCATTTAAGCTCAATTCCTTATCTATATTGTTTGCGAGCACATCATATATTGTATATAGCAAGCCTGGCTGTATTGTGGATCGAACATTAGCTTGATGTGCGTGAAATAAACTTGGGCTGGCGGAGGCAAACGCTTGGCTCAGATAACGGATAGGTAATCGCATAACATCGAGAGGTGCCTGTGTGCGAAAATCACCTAAGTGAACTGTCATAAGTGGATCTAATTGTGAGTTTCCTTTACAGCTGAGAAAACAAGTCCATGGCCAGTGGGTTTGTGATAAATGTCGAATACAAGAAATCAGACCAGACATGTGGGCAGAAACTAAAAAGGGCTTTAAATCATCACAGCCATAGGCATCAATCCACTGTACGTAAAAATAGTGCTCGTCCCAATAGAAGCGTGGTTGTAGCAATGGAGAAAGTTCTGCTCCATAGTTTTCAAAAACATTAACGAGTTGTCTCAGGTTTTCGCAAAAGCTTAATAGTGGAGCCGCTTGGCTATAGTGGCCGGGCCAAAGACGATGACCTAGCAAGAACGCCAGTTCATCGTTAGCGAAAAGTCTCTTTGCATTTTTCATGCAGCAAAGTATTTGTTCCGCGCTAATTAATGTTTCGGGTTTGAGTAAATCCTCATAGAACAAACCTGTACCATGTAAAACCGTATTTAAACTGGCTTTGCCTTTACGAATACGGATAATGTCGAGCAATAAAAGTAGTTGGCCCTGTGCAAGATGAACCTTATGAGTTCTTTCATGATATTGCTGACGAGTAACAAGCATAGGGTCTAACTCATACCAATGGCATCTTTTTTAATAAGAGATTCATTGGCTCGATCAATGAGTGTCGAGATACTGTCAGGACTTCTCAGGGAGTCAGAAGCCAGCCCATAGCTAAGATCAATGAGTAATCGATGATTGCCGCCGCTAATTCTAAAGCATGTCTGGCGAATCATGTGACGTAACTCCTGTGCGATCATATGGGCGTCTTCAGGATTCGTATTGGGTAGGATTAAGGCAAAGCGATCACCTGCATAGCGGCATAATATGGCCGTATCTGGGATACCGATTAATAGCAAATCGGTAACTTGTTGTAGTAGTTTGTCCCCTGCATCAAAGCCATAATGTCGATTGAAATTATTAAACTCGCATATGTCGAGCATGACGATGGTTTGCTGGCTATTTTGAATGGATTGAGTGGCCAATACGTCTTTGATAAATTCTGCCTGAGAAAGTTGAGTTAGCTCATCAATAGTATGGTATTGGCGAACATAACCCTCGCGTTTTTGTAATTGACGATTCAAGGCTTGCTGCTCTTTATGCCAATGGAGTAAACCCAAGCTGAGGATTATGATTCCAAGAGGCATAAATCCGCTTTCGATCCAACCATTCCAATGTTGCGGATGAGGATTACCATACAACTCATCCAAGAAGTCCTGAAACAAGGCTAGGAATAGGCATGCCAAACCACACCATAACAAGTCAGTGACTCGTCCTTTGGGCCTAGACAATAAAATAAATGTCATCCACAAACCTGCTGCAATGGCACTGCCTCCTTCTCCGACTACATCCCACCAATCAATTTCAGACCATTCTTTGGCAATGCCTAGTTGGGAATTAATAGTAATAAGCGCCATTACTAATAGCAGTAATACTGTGATCTTGCGTTGGTGCAGGGTAATCCAGTTCATCTTGTCATTGACCTCATTTCTGATTCATAGCCTATGACGATTTTGTGACAGTTATATGAAGTAAATGATGAATGGGGGGTGCTTTTAGCTCACGCCTTTTTTGTTTCGATGCTTGCTTGTCATATTTCTGTTCCTACATGTAGCTAGCCTGTGCTTAATGATCTTTGTTTGTTGCAAGAGTTTTTCAATGAAAACTAGTCGTCGCGAATTACTAAGAAAAGCCTGCTTTGCTTCGGGTATGTTGGCCATGGGTCCTATGCTATGGGCCCATACTAATCCTGCTTCACCACGCAATGCGGTTCCACATGGGTTTAATAAAAAGCAAAGTAACTTAGCCGCTTTATCTAAAAACATGGTTGAGGTGTCTGTTGTTGGTGACCCTGAGACTCATGTGCGTATACCAGCAGGTTGTGAAATGCGCCTCGTAGCCAAATCCAATGAGACAGTAATTAATAGAGGCAGATATGAATGGCATTTTAATCCAGATGGTGGTGCCTGCTTCCCCACGGAAGATCAAGGCTGGGTCTATGTATCAAATTCAGAAATGAAGCAAAAAGGTACAGGTGGTGTAGGTGCAATCAGATTTAATCAAGAAGGTGAAATTATTGATAGCTACTCAATTTGTCAGAACACCACCAATAATTGTGCTGGAGGCATTACCCCATGGCACACCTGGTTAACCTGTGAAGAAGTGGCGGAAGGTTATGTTTATGAGTGTGATCCTTTGGGGAAAATACCCGCAAAAAAGATTCCAAGTCTAGGTAAGTTCAAACATGAAGCCGCTGCGGTTGATCCGAAAACCGGCATTGTGTATTTAACCGAGGATGAAGTCGATGGTTGCTTTTATCGTTATCGTCCATTTACACATACACCTGGTAGTAAAACAGATTTCCAAAACGGACAGTTGGAAGTCGCTTGCATGCAAGAAATGAAAGATACCGATATATGGCAGATGTATTGGTTGCCAATCAGCAAGCCCGAGCCTGATCTATCTCGATATTTACCAACGCGAAAACAAGTCAAAACGGCACAAGTATTCAAAGGCGGAGAGGGCTGCTGGTTTCATGATAGTGTCGTTTACTTTACGACAAAGCATGACAACTGTGTTTGGGCGCTTGATACACACTCACAAGAGCTAATTCGGATTTACGACCAAGCACGGGATCAGCACTTTGAACCTAAATTAAATGATGTTGATAACCTAACTGTGTCTGCCCAAGGGGACATTATCGTCGCAGAGGATGGTGCCAACATGCGCTTGGTCGTATTCAATCATCAGTCTAAACCATTCGAATTTGTTAATTTTCTTGGTCACGAAAAGTCAGAAATTTGTGGTCCCGCATTTAGTCCAGACGGGACACGTCTCTATTTTAGTTCTCAGCAAGGCATAAAAGGTGAGGCTGATGATGGCCGTACCTATGAGCTTCGCGGGCCTTTCTTCATTTAATTTTATCTATTCAATCAATCTAAATTAGGCAGTATCACTTGGGGAAATATATGAAAATACTTAATAAAAATACTCTAGCTCTGGCTATTTCTAGTCTTGCTTTTTCATCATCGGCTTTCGCCGAAGACAATACCATCGAACTACAAGGTTCCGATATGTCTATAGAAGAAGTTATTGTTCATGGTGAGATTGGGTATCGCAATCGAGTGGATACAATCGAGCAGGTTTTGGAATATGACCGTGGTTATTTTGAGCGTTTTGAGCCCTCTAGTGCTGGCGATGCATTGAAGCGAGTTCCCAGCGTGACGTTTTTGTCTGATGTCACTGAATCGGATGGTGCAAGATTACGAGGTTTAAATCCAGGTTATACGCAAATTTTGATTAATGGCGAAGCGGTTCCAGGTATCGGGCAAGATCGTTCATTTTTATTGGATCGAATTCCTGCTGAGCTTATCGAACGAGTTGAAGTCATTCGCTCCAATAGCGCTGACCGTCCAGGGGATGCTTTGGCCGGTGCAGTCAATATCATTTTACGCGATAGCTATAGTTTGGATGGTGCTTACGTGAAACTGGGCGGTGCTATTTATAGTGAAGAAGAGGAAGTAAAAGAGAGTCTGGCTGCTGTTTGGGGTGGCGAGCTGGCAGGTGGTCGTGCGGTCATTGGTGTTAATCGGCAGGGTCGTCTAAATCCAAAACAGAAAAATAGTCTGCGCTACTCTGATTCACCTGAGAATAACGCCAATTTTGCTACAGAAGAGTTTGATAATCGTGAAGATCAGAGCGATGTTCGTGATAGTACAGATACGTCTTTGAACTTTAACTATCAAAAAATGCTTATGGATGGTTCTGAACTTAAGTTTGATGGTGTGTATGTTGATACTGATAGAACCGAAAAAGAACGCTCATTTGAGTACGATAATCCAACGGCAACAACCGGGCCGGTGAACGAAGGCGGAAACTTACTCACAGATAACCAGCAACTTCAAGATATTGAGCAAAGCAACGCTAGCTTTAATGTGGCTTATAGTTTTTCCATGTTAGATGGCACATCAGAAGTCAAAGCAGGTTTCGCTCAGTTTGAAAGTACGAATGATAACAGAGAATCAGAAATTGACTTCGAAGACGCACAAAGTGTTATTGAAGATGAGCGTGAGCTGGAAGTATTTGAAGATGAAGAAATCAACATATCCTTTTCTCATGAGCGTAGCTTAAATGAGATGCTTACATTGAAAGCGGGAATAGATCTTCGCAGTAAAACCCGAGATACATCGATTAAAGCTGGCGATAATGAACGAGATATCACTACATCAGGATGGGATCAGTTTGCTTCTAATAGTCCCTTATCCGTTGCCAATTCCATTGATGACTTAGAGGCGATAGACGGGGGCTTAAATAGCATTGAAGAAGACCGTATGGATATTTATGCCTTGCTTGAAGGTGAAGTAGGTGCATTACAATGGGAAACGGGTGTCCGTTTCGAAAAAACCGATACCAGCATTGAAGATAAGAATTTAGATCAAACTGTCGATAATGATTATTCACAAGTATTACCCTCATTGCACATTCGATATGCAGTAACCGATTCTGATCGAATTATGTTGTCTTTAGCGCAAAGTGTACGTCGTCCTGATTTTAACTACTTAACGCCGGCGACACTGGAAGGAGAATTTGAAGATAATGATTTACGCGGCAATCCAAATTTAGAACCAGAGCGAGCAACAGGTTTAGATCTTGGATATGAACACCGAATTGGTCGTAAAGGTGTTATGGGTATTAACTTTTTCTACCGTGATGTAAGCGACAAAATTGAACTCGCAAATACACAGGAAGACTCAGTAACCGCCATTGAAGACAATGAACCAGGCACTTTTGTTTATGAACCTCAAAACATTGGAGACGGCACGGTTCAGGGAGTCGAAGTGGATCTGTCTATGCCTTTGTCTATTCTTGCGTTGGATAACACAGGTATATTCGTTAATTATTCGTATATTGATAGTGAAGTAGAAGATGAACTAGGGAAGCGAGCCTTTAACGATCAACCTGAGTGGGTTTATAACCTAGGATTCATTCAAGACTTACCTAATATAGCGGCATCATTCGGTGCGACCTATCGTGAGCAAGGGGATGCTTATGGCCGTTTTATCGCAGAAGAGATTACTACCAGCTATGGCCCAGACCTAGAAATTTTTATTGAAAAACGTTGGCCTTCAATGACCCTTCGATTTGTAGGTTCGAATCTGCTGGATAGCAGTAAGGACGAATCTTTCAATAAATTTGAAACCATTGCCGATCAGCAAAGCCGTAGCTTTGACGAATACGAATTGGAAACGGAAGAGGCCGGCCCCGTTTATCGCTTAAGCTTACGTATGGCTTTGTAAATAGAGTGGGTTATGGCAAAAAGCGTAGCGGATAAGTTTGCTGCGCTTAATTTAGTAGTAATGAGGAAATTATGAAATTGTTGAATATTTGCTTGGTGATAGCTCTAAGCACGCTCTTGTTAGCTTGTGATGACTCGAAATCGGCATCTCAAGTTGAGAGAACTCTGAATGTAGAAATAAAAAATGAATGGGATAAGGTCATTGCTAAGCAGCAATGGAAGAACCACTCCGCTTCAGTCTCTCAATCTGAAATACGTATTGAAAATAAAAATAATAATCCAGACGTATTAGAAAGCATAGAGGGTGATTTCGAATTGTTGACTATGGTAAAACACCAAGAAGAAGCTTGGTATTTTACCATTCAGGATGAACGAACACTGATCACTGTTAATGAAAAAGGTCTTATTTCAAAACAGATTTTACCCGCGCCAGTAGAAGGTATGTGCGCTGATATGCAGCAAGGAAAAGGTGATTTATTAGTACTGATGGAAAACGGAAACGGATTGCACTTTCATTTAGACGTCGATGAAAGTAAAGAGTTAAAGATACATAACTTACGTACTATTACATTGCCACCGCTTAGCGAATATTGTGTGATGGATCTTACTCATGATCGAGTTTTAGTTTCTGAGGAAGGTATTGGTGTGTGGGCATTGCCGTTGGATATGGAAAAGCAAATGCAGCGAACTTTGGTGGATACTGTGCAGCAGGGTCATCTTCAGCACACGGCAACTGCTATGGTTCTTCTTAAGGATCGTTTATGGATTGTGGATGAGCAAGCACTCAATCAATATCAGATATTTTCAGATCACTTCGAATTTGAAAAACGTTTTGCGTTTGCTAATACCTATGAAGCCGACCAGCTACTCGTATCGAAAAGTAATGACGTATTAGAGTTTGTATTGCTTGATGATAATACAAAGCAATGGTTAGCTTTTTCACTTAATGCGCCAGCATTCTCGATGCAGGACGTTAACACTATGGTCAAAGTGAAACCTGTGGTGGAAACCCAACCCGTTCCTTTGCAAGGAGATGTGGCGGACGACCCTGCAATCTGGGTGAATCCAAAAGATGGAGCCAAGAGCTTAGTTTTAGGCACCAATAAAAAAGCTGGCTTGCATATATATGATTTACAGGGCAAAGAGGTACAGCGCTTTGAAAATGGTCGCCTTAATAATGTGGATGTTATTCAGGGTTTCACCTTTCAAGGACAAGTAATGGATATCGCGGCTGCCAGTCATCGTGATCATAGCAGTATTGCTTTGTTTTCTATGGACCCAGAAACAGGACGCGCACAAATACAAAATGAGTTATCCACTGGCCTAACTGATGTATATGGTTTTTGTATGGGTCGCGATCCAGAAGGACAACCATTGGCGTTGATCAATGCTAAGGATGGTCGCTATGAAGTCTATGCCATAAAAGATAGCGAACAAGGTTGGTCGGGAGAGCTGGTGCGCCAATTCAAACTGCCAAGCCAACCAGAAGGCTGTGTTTATGATCGCCAACAGCATCTTATTTTTATGGGTGAAGAGGATAAGGGGATCTGGACTCTAGATTATAAAGATCCTTCAGCGACACCTCAGTTAGTTGTGGAAGTGAATGGCGATTGGCTAGTGGATGATGTGGAGGGTTTGGATATTTATTATGGCCATGAAGAGAGTGTCCTAGTGGTTTCCAGTCAAGGCAATGACTCCTATGTTTTGTTGAATGCCAAGGCACCCTTTGAGTTTATACACCGCTTTAAAATAGGTTTTAACTTGGATGCGGGCATTGATGGCGCGTCGGAAACCGATGGATTAGCAGTAACGTCTGCCAATCTTGGATCTGGTTTTGAGCAAGGCATGCTTGTTGTGCAAGATGGCCGAAACTTTTTACCCGAGGATCTACAGAACTTTAAGTACGTGTCCTGGCAAGATGTGGTAGCAACAATTCCTCGACACTAGCCGAATAGAAGCTGCCCAGCCTTGCTTGCTCGGCCTTAATGTGTAGAATCCTAAACATTGTAAAATATATTCTACATTTTGAGGTGAATATGGGCGTATCAGAGAACGCCAAGCAGCCTAGGGTGGGCGCTTATTACACTGCCACCGTCAAGCAAGAGTCTGATTATCCAGAGCTAGAGGGCGATATCCGTGTCGACGTGGCCATTGTAGGCGGCGGCTTTACCGGTGTGAATACCGCATTAGAGCTGGCTGAACGCGGCTTAAAGGTCGCCGTTATTGAAGCCAGTAAACTGGGCTGGGGCGCCACTGGGCGCAATGGGGGCCAAGTCACTGGTAGCCTCAGTGGTGATGGTGCTATGCGCAAGCAAATGCGTCGCGCCCTTGGCAATGATGTAGATAACTTTATTTGGCATCTGCGTTTTCACGGCCACGACATTATTAAAGAGCGCATCGAAAAGTACGGCATCGATTGTGATCTCAAGTTTGGTCATTTACACACGGCCTATAAACCCGCTCACATGAAAGAGCTGGAAGCGGATTATCAAGAGTTGGTTGAGCATGGCTTGGGTGATCAGGCGCAGTTAGTGGACCGCGAGGGCATATCTGAATTTCTAGAAACGGACATTTACCACGGTGGTATTTACAATAAAAAGAACATGCATCTGCACAGTTTGGATTTATGCTTAGGCGAAGCACTAGCTGCAGAATCTCTGGGCGTTCGGTTTTTTGAAAATAGCCCAGTTATCAATATTGATCATGGCAATAGCGCTGCCAATAAACCGGCTAAAGTTTTCACTGAAAAAGGATCGATAACGGCCAATACTGTGATGCTAGCAGGCAACGCCTATCATCGATTAGAGCGCTTAAAAATGAGCGGTAAAATTTTCCCAGCCGCAGGCGGTATTGTGGCCACGGAGCCACTGGGCGATGTAGCAGATTTGATTAATCCAAAAGATGTAGCAGTTTATGATTGTCGCTTTGTTTTGGACTATTACCGTTTAACCAAAGACAAGCGCCTTTTGTTTGGCGGCGGTGCTAATTATTCTGGGCGTGAAAGCCGTAATATCGAGGCGGAATTGCGTCCGGCCATTGAGCGAACATTTCCTCGATTAAAAGGCGTGAAAATTGATTATCAATGGTCTGGCATGATGGGCATTGTTATCAATCGTATTCCGCAGTTAGGTAAGCTTTCCGACAACGTATTCTACGCACAAGGCTATAGTGGTCATGGTATCGCGCTTTCGCATATTGTCAGTGAAATTATGGCCAATGCCATCACTGGCCATATGAAGGATTTCGATACTTTTGCTCAGTGCAATCATGTGCGTTTACCTGGCAGTGAATGGATTGGTAATCAATTCTTAGCGCTAGGCATGTGGTATTACGTATTGATGGAGAAGTTGCGCTAATAAATTTTACAGAGCGTTTGAACCGCGCTCTAGAATAGCGCGTATAGTTGCCCTATCATTAATGCAGACCGCATATGTTAAGGGGATACTGTGTCTCAAGTTAAAATCGGTGTTTTATTAGTCAACCTTGGTACACCCGAAGCGCCTACCGCTAAAGCCGTTCGCAAATATTTAGCCGAATTTTTATGGGATCGCCGCGTCGTGGACGTGCCTCGTCCTATCTGGTGGTTAATTTTAAACGGCATTATCTTACGTTTTCGTCCCGGTCGCGTTGCAAAGGGTTATCAAAGTATCTGGACGGAAGATGGTTCTCCTCTTATGGCCATCAGCAAGCGCCAACAGCGCGCTTTGCAAGACGCGCTTGATCAGCAAGGTTTAGATATCCCTGTGGAATTAGCCATGACCTATGGCGAACCTAGTATGGAAACAGCCGGGCGCAATTTGCGACAAAAGGGCGTGGAAAAAATGCTGGTGTTGCCGCTGTATCCTCAGTTCAGTGCGTCCACCACGGGTGCGGTTTTTGATCGATTGGCTAAAGGTTTAAAGCGTTGTCCACACCTGCCAGAAATGCGGTTTGTTAACGAGTACCATCAGCACCCTTTATACATTCAAGCCCTCACGAATTCGGTTAAAGAGTATTGGAAGGAGCACGGTAAAGGCGATAAATTAATGATGTCTTTCCATGGTATCCCACAGCGCTACGCAGACAATGGCGATCCGTATCCGCGCCAATGTAAAGCTACTGCTGATGCTTTGGCGCATGCTTTAGATTTAAAAGAGAACGAATACCTTTGTACTTTCCAATCTCGCTTTGGCCGTGAAGAGTGGGTCAAGCCCTATACTGATCATACGCTTGAAGACTGGGGGAAGTCTGGTGTAAAGCGTGTGGATATTATCAGCCCCGCCTTTTCTGCTGATTGCTTAGAAACATTAGAGGAATTGGAAGAAGAAAATCGTGAGAACTTTTTGGAAGCCGGTGGCAAAGAGTACCATTATATTCCTTGCCTAAATGATCGCTCTGATCATATTGAAATGATGTCGGAGCTAGTGAAAACTCATATCTGTAATTGGTAAGTTTTTGCGTTTTATATGTTACAGGTTTTGAATGTTCGGCAGGCATTCAAAACCAGGTTTCGCAAAGTAATAGCCTTGGATAAGTTCTACACCCAAGTCTTTCAGTGTTTGCATTTCCCCTCGGGTCTCTACACCTTCAGCAATGATACGAATGTTGAGTGCATAGGCTACTTCGATCATACCTTTAAGAATGATGTGTTTCTTTTCATCTGTATCCACATCACGTACCAAAAGCATATCAAGTTTTAAAAAGTCCGGTTGATACTCTGCTAGCAAGCCAAGGCCTGCATAGCCAGCTCCGAAGTCATCAATAGCAGTGTTCATACCACGAGCTTGGTAGTCTGTAACAATGCGCTTTAGATGTTCGCGATCTTTTATTTCTTCACTTTCCAAGAATTCGAATACAATGTTTTCAACAGGAAATCCAACCTCATCGGCGGCTTTGATTGTTGTTTGAATACAAGAAGCCGGCTCGTATACCGCGTTAGGTAAAAAGTTGATGTTGAGGCGGCATTCAATGCCGAGTTTCTGCGCTAGGGTAACGGCTTTGACTCGACAGGTTTGGTCAAACTGATAACGATTGTCGTCATTGATTTTGTCTAAGACGGAAAACGCACCTTCGCCATTAACGAGGCTGTAGAAAAACCACTTTAAGGACCATGATTCCCTACAGCCTAAATACTTAATTTAATTAGCCGTTAATTTGCCACATCAATTTTAATTATCAACCTTAAACACTAAAATAATGAAGATAAAAACTATGAGGCAGCTATATGTCTATATTAATGACTTAATTGCCCGTAATTCGTTAACTTTTCAATATTATGAACCATACAATACAGCTGCCATTGGGATTCGACCTTGTCTTTTCCTCGCAGGCTGAATCGATTTAATCCTTTATTGGTTCCGATATTGGCAAAGACAGGTTCTACTACCGACATTCGGTGGCTGTAAATCTGTTTGCCTTCTTTACTATCGACTCGATGTTTCATCCAATCGGTGTAGGTTGGCCCTCGCTTATGGGATAGCGTGAAAGAGACCTGTCGGCCACTGCCTTTTCTGTGATCGGCGGATGCTGGGTTTTGCATGCACTTGGTTTTTAGCTCGCAGTTTCGACATTGCATGATTCGGCCATTAAAGAAGGCCTTGGGCACGCCAGAGTCTGAGATGCGGGTATTTTGATAGCTAAGGGTTTCACCTGCTGGACAGACACAGACAAGATTCACTGGATCGAAGTTAAATTCACTGGGTGGAATCACATTTCGAACATGGCTTTTTTTCTTTTCATTCTGATGACGCTTACCGTATTTTCTCTTTTGTCGTGCGAACTTAGGATCTCGGCTTCGAAACTGATTATCCGGCACGTAGGCATTAATACCCGATTCATATAGATATTTCATATTAGCTTCATTGGCGAAGCCCGTGTCGGCAGTCACTATGGTTTTCTTTTTGTAGATATCTTTGCTAATGCCTATTCGCTTATATCTTTCTCGCACTTTTTCTATAATAGGCCTCAACGTATGGTGTTCCTGGCCCTCTCCAAAGGCTTGCGCATCAATAATGATTTGATGCTTTTTATCGACCGTTGCCACACCATTGTAGCCTTGAATGGTTCCTTTACTGGTGGTCATCTTGCCTGACTGATTGTCGGTGATGTTACTTTTAACTTCCTGTTTTCTCTTGCCTTGCCCCATCCTTGGACTAGACGTCTTTAGGAACTTATCAATCTTATCGTAAGCATCAGATAAAGTTTTAATGGCTTGCTGAGCGCACTTGGCTCGTTCCTCACCAAGGGATTCGTTTTTATCGATCTTTTTATGCTCGGTAATATGATGCTTGATCAAGCGCTTTATCTTTGCTCGCTTTTCCTCTAATTCTTTAAAAGTACCTGACCATTCCTTTGCCGCATTGGATGACATCTTACATCCATCAATGGCAAACAGTTCGTTACCTAGCAATCCTTGCTCGTGACAGATTAAAAGGATCTGTTCAAATAGGTTTTCAATTTCAGAGGAATGACCGCTCACGAAGGAGGCAATGGTTGTGAAGTGGGGTACCGTATCGCAGGACAACGCCTTAAAAATGATATTGGTTTCGCAGCACCATTGAATTTCACGACTAGAAGTAATGCCTTTTGAATACGCAAACAATATGATCTTTAACAAAATAGCTGGGTCATAGGCAGGACGGCCACTATCATGATTACTGTACTTAGGATAGAAAATAGAAAGATCGAGTTTTTCATTAATCAAGTAATGAACAGCGTACTCAAACGTACCCGGTTGCAATTGATCTTTGAAATTAATTACAACCATTGAGGTTTGATCGTAATTGTAAGGAATGAATTTTGGCATTGTCACACCTCCATATGCGAAGGTGCATTTTATCAAAATTTATAAAGGAAATGGGGTTTTTCTACAGTCTCAACGCCTCTAACAAGGGCTTCATAAGAAAACGGTTTACCCGTGGTGATATCCACAATGGGTTGGAAGGCAAAGCTAAAGTCAAAGTCTAGCGGTGCTTCGTCCCGGCAGCGGCTGCATCCATGTGCGTTTGAGGGCATAAGCAACTCGTAAAAAAAGGCTACTTAATTAGTTAAGCAGCCTTTATGCATGTTTGCCAAAGAATAGGACGAATTGCTTACACCTGTTTTACCGGAATGCGGTCGGTGTCTGGGATTGCTGGTAATTCTATACCTAGATTATTCTTTTCGAATACTTGGTCCGCACGATAGCTAGAACGTACCATGGCCCCAGACGCTACTTCCATAAAGCCTTTTTCTAAACCAATTTCGCGATAGCGATTAAACTGCTCTGGTGTCACATAACGGTCAATAGGTAAGTGATTACGCGTCGGACGCAGGTATTGGCCCAGAGTTAAAATATCCACATTGGCGGCGCGCAAGTCATCCATGGCTTCATAGATTTCTTCGTCGGTTTCGCCTAGGCCTACCATGATGCTAGTTTTTGTTAACACCTCTGGGTTGTGCTGCTTAGCGAAGCGCAGTACTTCAATGGTTTGCTCGTAACCAGCACGAGGGTCACGTACATCGTGAGTCAGACGTTTTACGGTTTCCACATTTTGCGCAAAGACATCGAGGCCCGAATCAACCACTTTGGCAACGTGTTCTTCAATGCCATCAAAGTCTGGTGTTAGGGCTTCCACTTTTACGTCTGGAGTGCGTTGTTTGATGGACTTTACACAGTCGGCGTAATGCTGGGCACCACCGTCCTCTAGGTCATCTCGATCGACTGACGTTAATACAATGTAGCGCAGCCCCATGAGTTCTACCGATTCGGCAACATTAGCGGGCTCCTCTCGATCTAACCAGCCTTTTGGGTTGCCGGTATCGACTGCACAGAAGCGACAAGCTCGAGTACAGACGGAGCCCATCACCATGATGGTGGCCGTGCCGTTATTCCAGCATTCGCCGATATTTGGGCAATGGCTTTCTTCACAAACCGTGCTTAGGCGATGTTCACGTACATTGGATTTGACGGCTTCAAAGCGCTGACCACTTGGAATCTTGGCTCTTAACCATTTAGGCTTGCGCAAAATAGGGGCGTTTTCAGCATGTCCGGAACCCGACTTAATACCATCTTTAATGGCACTGAATCCTTGCTCGCTTTTGAATTTGCTACCACTGCGAACGGGCTCTTGGGCGGCTTGATCACTGGCTTGCTTGTCAGGATTGGCCGGCGCTGATTTGGACATGAATACCTCAAAACATGGGACCGATAAAGATGAGTATAGGATATCACGCTTTAGTAAGGATTTGTTTTGGATTCAGTAGATTTGCTAGGCCGTTTTCGGTCAATGACTTGACCTTATACCGGTTCTTTTTATAATGCCCAGCATCTTAGGGGAGTAGCCTGCTTTTACTGCTGTGACCAAATCCAGTGGAAGAGCGGTAACGTCAACATACTTGAGCCCTCAATGGCTTATGGCGTTATCAAACAATCCGTCTCATTGGCGCTATTGTTTTGGCAAGACCTGAGGTAAATAGCAACCCCAATGGCGGGAGGTTGCCGTTTGCCTTTGGTTGTTATTCCCGCCGGAACTCTATTTATGGACGCATTACTCACTTCTACGGTCACTGTGGCCCTCGCCGAAATTGGCGACAAAACCCAGCTTCTCTCTTTCTTACTTGCAGCACGATTTCAAAATAAATGGGCGATAGTGTCGGGTATTTTCTTGGCCACTATTATCAACCACGGCATCAGTGCTTGGCTGGGTGAATGGGCAACGAACTGGCTGCACGGTCCTTGGCTAGATTGGGTTATCGCCGCTAGCTTTTTTGCCGTGGGCTTGTGGATTTTGATCCCCGATAAGGTAGATGAGGAGCCCAATTTGCTTGCTCATATGGGGGCATTTGGTGCGACTACGGTTTTATTCTTCCTTGCGGAAATGGGTGACAAAACTCAAGTGGCTACGGTGATTTTAGGTGGCCACTATCAATCCATATTCTGGGTCACCGTGGGTACTACATTGGGTATGTTGGCGGCTAATGTCCCAGCCATTTGGATGGGGGATAAACTTTTATCCAAGTTGCCGCTGAATTTAACGCGCTCACTTGCGGCTCTCTTGTTCATTGCCATGGGCGTTGTTGTCTTGAGTCTTTAAAGCGCTTGGTTTCAGCAATGATATGCTCTAGACTTCAGTGTTTTAAATATTGAACAGGTGTAAATCTTGATGAACAAGACCGCGCATTTCTGGGGTTGGGTGCTGTTATTTGTCTGCTTTGTTTGGGGAGTAGAGTTCTCCCTTGTGCATATGTCCCTCGACAGCATGGGTGCTCATACCTTTAATGGCATTCGCTTTTTAATCGCCTTTATCACCTTGGCTGCTTGGTTTATTTATTCTAAGCATGGGTTTTGGCGCCGTTTGGATAAATGGCTGGTCATTCATGGGGTGGTATTAGGCTTTTTATTATTTACCGGTTTTGCCACACAAACCATTGGCCTGCAGTACACCACTGCTAGCAATGCTGGTTTTATCACCGGCTTAAACGTGGTCATGGTGCCGATTATCGCTTGGCTATGGCTGCGTCAAACCCAGCACTGGTATGTATGGCTGGGGGTGGCTCTGGCTACTATCGGAACCCTGTTATTGACCGGTGGATTGAGTGGTTTTGGTGAAGGTGAATTATGGGTGCTGATTTGTGCGTTGGGATTTGCCACGCATATCGTTTATATCAGTCGCTTTGCCCAAACCATTGATGCATTAAGTCTCACTCAAGTACAAATGATAACGGTAACCGTATTAAGCTTTTTGAGTGCCTTTTGGTGGGAAGCGGAATCCCTTGCAGGCGTGACTCAGGTACTGTTATCTGAAGGTAGCTTTGTGCCTTGGGTAGCCTTGATTTTGGGTGGTACTTTGGGTACCGCGTTTGCCTATTTAGCGCAAACCCTTGGCCAGCAAAGTTTAGAAGCGTGGCGTGTCGCTTTGATTTACTCCACAGAGCCTTTATTCGCTGCCTTAGGCGGTTTTGTTTTGCTTGATGAGCGCCTCGCCATGCTCGCCTGGATTGGTGCTTTGTTTATCATCGCAGGTATGCTGATAGCCGAGCTGGTGGATGATGACGTAGTGGAAGAATTGCTTGATGAGCCAAACGCCGATGTTAAATGATCGCAACACATGCTTGGTTTAGCTGTATCGGTGAGCATATTTAATACCACAACTTTTTAGCGGCGTTACTTGGCAGGACGCCAAGTTCGAGCGTACATGGATGTACTTGCAGCGTCCGCGAAAAAGTAGTGGTGTTGAATGTGCCCTTGGCTACCTTTAATCACAAGCCTATACCGCTTTTGTCTCAGAATTGTTACGCTAGCTGCTTCATTCCAGCGACATCAACTCAAATAGGCGCAAGGTATGAGCATCAAATCTATGATAATGCCGTATATAGCGGCTATGATCAGTTCCCCAAGCTGGCGAAATCGACGCCGCAGATGGGCAGCGCGCAAACGTAAATTATTACGTCGCCAGCCAACTCTCACCGTTTTCATTCATATAAACGATCCATATAGCTATCTTTTGCTGCAAGTATTACCGCGTTTCGTTCGGCGTTATCATCTAAAACTGGTTATTAAGCCAATCTTAGAACGTCAAGGAGACATGTTTCCTGAATTGCGAATGTGGCAAGGTTATGCACTGCAAGACGCACAGTTTTTGGCCAAGCTTTATGAGTTGAAGGCGCCGAGAGAAATCACGTTAGATGATGAACAGATTGAGTTAGCCAGTCGCAAGCTATTGGAAAAAGGCGACAATGTTTTAGAAATCCTGAAAGTTTATGAGCAATGTTATAACAATGAAATGACATCAGATCGCTCCATTGCTAATCCTGTTTCTCAATTAAGAGCCAACGAGCAATCACTGGCAAAACTTGGACATTATTCAAGTGCCATGATCTATTTTGAATCTGAATGGTATTGGGGTGTTGATCGCTTAGACCATTTGGAGCGACGCTTAAATGAACTGGGCTTGAACGCGTCACCTGCGAAAGTAGAATTTGTAAAAACCTATGATGGACTGATGAAAACGCCGTGTCAGCATCCGCAAGATTTTGAACTGGATTTTTATTGGTCCGCACGTAGTCCGTATTCTTATATTGCACTGCGTCGCACTATTGAATTTGCTCATTTTCACCAATTGCAGCTGAATATCAAACCGGTATTACCAATGGTAATGCGCGATTTACCGGTACCAGCAAATAAAAAAATGTATATCTTTTTTGATACGAAGCGGGAGGCTCAAAAGTTAGGTATTCCTTATGGCAAAGTGGCTGACCCTTTAGGCAAGGCTGTTGAGAATTGTTACGCGCTATTAGAGTTCGCTCGTCAGCAAGACAAGCTAGAGACTTATTTATTAAGTTTTGCCAACGGTGTTAACAGTGAAGGTATACATGGTGAGCGTTTTTCAGGTATGGAAAAAATCGTTGAACGGGCAGGCCTTGATTGGCAAATGGCTAAACCTTTAACAAAGTCGGACGATTGGCGAGCAGAGATCAATGAAAATCTACAAGCTTTGTATGAGTTAGAGTTGTGGGGCGTTCCCAGTTATCACTTAAAATCACAGAACAGTGACGATGTGATTGCATGGGGGCAAGATCGGTTAGCAGCGCTAGAACAAGCCCTACTTAAGTAAAGCCACAGCCGTTGTCTGTTGAATCTATGCAACAGCGCTTTCCATAAAAATCGCTAGCCTTAATAGGAAGAGCCGTTTTTAATTATGCGCAATAGTTCGTAATAAAATCCATTGAGGAGCTTGACATGATTAAAGCCTTTGCAGCAGACACGGCGAAAGGGGAATTAAAGCCTTTCGAATATGAGGTGGGAGAATTAGGCAGCCAAGAAGTTGAAATCGAAGTGCATTACTGTGGTGTGTGTCATAGCGATATTAGTATGCTAGATAACGAATGGGGCATGACACAATACCCATTTGTACCTGGTCATGAGGTTGCTGGCTTGATCAAGCAAGTGGGTGCCGAGGTCAATCACTTAAAAGTTGGTGATCGCGTCGGCTTAGGTTGGCAGAGTGGTTACTGCAATCATTGTGAGAATTGCATGAGTGGTGATCATAATTTATGTGGAACAGCCGAGATGACAATAGTGGGTCGCCATGGTGGTTTTGCAGATCATGTACGTGCGCAAGCGAGCAGTGTGGTTAAACTTCCAGACGACATCCATATGGCTGATGCGGGGCCTCTTTTTTGTGGCGGCGTAACTGTGTACAACCCAATGAAGCAATTTGATCTTAAGCCAACAGCAAAAGTCGCTGTAATTGGTATTGGTGGTCTAGGTCATATGGCTTTACAGTTTTTGAATTCTTGGGGATGTGAAGTAACCGCATTTACATCTACAGAGGAAAAGCGAAAAGAAGCGATTGCACTAGGTGCTCATAAAACCTTGAACTCTCGTGATGAGGGAGAGTTAAAAGGTGCTGCCGGCAGCTTTGATATGATTATTTCTACTGTCAATGTCAGTCTTAACTGGGAAGCGTATATCAATACGCTAAAAGCAAAAGGCCGCTTACATTTTGTAGGTGCAGTATTAGAGCCTATTCAAGTGGGAGTATTTCCACTCATGATGGGGCAGCGTTCAATCAGTGCAAGCCCTGTTGGTAGTCCAAGTACTATTAGTCAGATGCTTGAATTCACTGCGCGCCATCAAATTAAACCACAAGTGGAGTTATTCCAAAAAGACCAGATTAATGATGCGATTAATCATGTTCGTGAAGGAAAAGCTCGCTATCGTGCGGTGATCCAGTTTAAAGCCACCTCTGATAATTCAGCTTGATTCTAAAAGCCGTGTCCTTCGGTGCCTTGATCGTGAAACACGATCAAGGCCAGAGATTAAGATGACTTGTTAGAGATGCACTTGTAGAACAAATGTTCGAGACACGTCTCACATTTCAGGTGACGTGTCTTTTTTTTGACACCACTTTGTCTCTATTTCGTATTTTTCTCGCAATAATTTATCGCTAATGTGTCGGCTCCAATCATGGAGGACACATAATGAAAATAAAAACGCTACATTCACTGGCTCTAACCGGTTGTTTGCTACCAAGCCTTGCTTGCGCTATGTCTGGTGAGCCTGAGCCCACACCCACGCCTATTCCAGCTCCTAATAGTCAGGTAAGTATTATCGCTATTGGTGATATGGGAACGGGTAAAGAAGCGCAGTACGAAGTGAGTCGCGCAATAGAAGCCGTATGTGCAGAGAAAGCTTGTGATTTTGCTATTGGCTTAGGCGATAACATTTACGAAGTTGGTATTGATAGTGCGCAAGATCAGCAAATGCTAACTAAATTTGAATACCCATACGAAAACTTAGATTTCCCGTTTTATATGGCTTTGGGTAATCACGATAACTCAAGCGTGAGCGGTATCGGTTTGAATAATAATAAGGGTGAGCATCAAGTGGACTATCACTATCAAGCAGACCGCTATAGCGATAAGTGGAACATGCCAGCACGCTATTACCGCTTTGCTGCACCGCTTGAGAGCGAGGCCAAGCTAGTCGATCTGTTTGCCCTCGATAGTAATCCGTTGGCGGCCCTTAGTGATTTGAATCCTGAGTATTATCAAATCCCTTACAAAAAAAAGCAGCAGAAGTGGTTTGAGGATCAGTTACAAACCAGCCAAACGCCTTGGCGTATCGCGTTTGCCCATCATCCCTATGCATCCAACGGATTACATGGTGATGCGGGTTTGTACGATCGCGTACCATTGTTAGGGATTGTTTGGCACAACTTTTTAGAACAATCTGTGTGCGACAATGTGGACTTAATCATTACAGGGCACGACCATGATTTACAGTACTTGAAGCCGAGAAAAAATTGCGGGAAAACAGAGTTTATTATTTCTGGTGCTGGAGCGAAAACTCGTGAGTTTCGCGATGAGAACCGTAATGAAAGCTATTGGCAGCAGGATAATATAAAAGGTTTCTTTCGCCTTGATTTCATCGGTAACAAACTTACGATTGAAGCATACACAGTGGAGGCTGATCAGCTAACTCTAGCTTATACTCGAACTATCGAGAAATAAGAGATGACGATGCTTCGGTAGTTTATAACTGAAAACGGCGCACTTGGCGCCGTTTTTTATTCTTAGACTCTAAATTAAAAGCGTTTGCGAACGCCAAAAACAAAGTTTACGTCATCGTCGTCATCTACGTCGTTTCCAGGATTTTGATCTTCGACATAGGTCGCACCGATAAAAATATCTAAACCATTGAATTCTGGAAAATCACGGGCTAACTCGATACGACCGTTGAGAGTATCATCGTCAGCATCATCATAGAGGGTGTAGCCTATAGATGCGTCTAGATAAAAGCGATTGGGTAAAAACTTCTCAAGCTTCAATTCTGGATACCAATAGTTACCTTTGATGCCTCTATAAACATCAATGGTTAATGATTTGCTTGGACTTGTACCGAACTTAAATTCGGTTTCATCAGATTGCGCGTCATTTAAATAGTTATAAGTGATAATTTCAGTATCAAGGTTGAAAGAACCGAATTTGTTGTTGTATCCGAAGCTGACGTCCATCTCTACGGGTAAGCCTTCTGCACCATCTGGTTTTTCTACGTTACTGAACCAAACGCTACCGTAGGCATTTCCATTTTTGACATCGGCTCCGCCTTGGATAGCAGGGCTGTTATCGGTTTGTGTAACACCACGAAATAGATAATCATTTACTAGAGAAATATTATAAGCAGGGCGTGCATCGGCAACGCTCGTCATCACTAGAGTAGATAACGAAAGTACAGCAAGCTTTTTCATCGTATGTCCTCTTACACCGTTTAAAGTGAATTATTTGTAAGTAAATTCTTGTAGTCGAGACTAGTATAAAGTCTGCTTAGTCCGATGATATGGTTAAAACGTGATTTTGTGTTCTAGTTCGGAAAAATCTTGAATTACAAGATCAGCTTTATGAGCATAGTCGGACAATTCTTCTGGAGCGTATAAGCATGACCACATCTCAGCATTAATGGCCGCTTCTATGTCGTAAAGAAAGTCACCAATATACATGATGTTATCGGGATTCAGTCGCCATTTATTGGCAACTCGAAGCAGTCCCTCTGGGTTCGGCTTAGGCGGTGCATCATCTCGAGTAAGTACTAGGTCAATGGGAATATTGTTGTGTTGAATTTTTAGCATGGCGGCATCTCTCATATTACGAGTGATGATCGCCATGGGTATTTTTTTCGACAGGCAAAGATCGACAAATTCCTGGGCACCCGGTAACCACGATGATTGAGCCGCGTCTTCCATTTCATGATTATAGATAAAACGATGAGCTTCTACTTTTTGTGCTTCGGGTAGATGATTAACGTGCTCTAACAAGTCTACATTTTTTGGGCAAGCTAATTCCCGCTTTAAATAAGCAAAGTCTAAACGGGAGCTAACAAGTGTACCATCCAAATCAAATATGATTGCTTTAATCGGTACTGAAGAGACATTCATAACTTCTAAATATTCTCCTGATCAATAGACTCTAGCTGTTGATTTAACATCTCTTCTCGAGCGTGAGGTGATGTGGTGTGTCGCGCCAATAGTTGGTACATAACAGGGACAATCAAAAGCGTAAACAATGTAGAAATTAATATACCCGTTAATACGACAATACCGATGACTTGACGTGTCTCAGATCCCGCACCGAATGAGAGAATCAGCGGGACTGCACCGAGCCCTGTGGTAATAGCGGTCATTAATATAGGTCGCAATCGGATACTTGCAGCAGTAAGTATCGCTTCTTCAAATTCCTTGCCTTGATCTCGCAATTGATTACAAAACTCTACGATCAGAATACCATTCTTAGCCGTTAGTCCGACCAACATAATCAGTCCGATTTGCGAATAAATATTTAATGATTGGGCAAAGATATAAAGTCCAGCTAATGCACCTACAATAGCCATAGGAACCGTAAGCATGATTACCAAGGGATGAATAAAGCTTTCAAATTGGGCTGCTAAGACCAAGAACACAACCACAAGAGCTAATGCAAAAATGAAATAAATGGATGCGTTACTATCCTCGAAGCTCTGCGATTGACCTTTGTAGCTTATAACCGCCTCACCCGGTAGGTGTTGCTTTGCTAAGTCATTCAAATAGGTAATCGCTTCACCAAGTGTATAACCTTCAGCTAGATTGGCTTCAATGGTGATAGCACGAATGCGATTAAAGCGATTCAGTTCGGCTGCATCCGCTTGTTCTTTAAAGGTCACAAGGTTTGCTAGAGGAATTAATTTTTCCTGATTGCGGCTGCGCACGAAAATGTTATTCATATCAAGAGGCGTATTTTGGATATCACGTTCACCCTCTAAGATGACATCATATTCTTCGCCGCGATCTAAAAAAGTCGTAACCCTGCGTGAACCTTGCAGTATGGCTAATGTTTCACCAATTTCTTGTGCACTTACGCCTAGGTCAGCGGCTCTTTCACGATTGATGTCTACCACGACTTGAGGTTTGGTTTCTTTGTAATCATGGTCTAGGCCTACGAGCCCAGGGTTTTCACCCGCTTTTTCCATAATGATGTCGCGCCACTGGGCAAGTTTGTCGTAACTCGGACCACCAATAACAAATTGGACAGGTTTGCCTAGGCCGCCGCCTAAACCTTGTCGCATGACGCTGAATGCGCGCACCCCAGCAAGATCCGAAAGTCGCTTGTTGACGTCTTGCATTATGGTAAACGCGGATCGACGCTCGGCCCAATCATTCAAAACTATGATGACAAAGCCACCGGAAAAGTCTGACGTACTACCAAAGCTGCGTGGTGTGCGTACCAGTAATCGTTTTACTTCTCCGCTATCAACCATGGGCATCAAACGTTTTTCGACTTCATCCATGTAGGCTTTACTATAGTCATAGCTTGAACCTTCAGGTGCAGACACAAATACAAAGAAGGCGCCACGATCTTCTTTAGGTGCGAACTCACTAGGCACTTGATTGAATAGCCAAACGCTACCTAGCAATCCGACCAAGAGCATAGCAAATGTCATGAAGGGTTTTTTCAATCGTTTCTTTAAATATTCTTGGTAAGTTCTACTTAAACTATCCAATACTTGATCTGTTTTTACTGTAAGCCAACTTTTATGTTCGTGACCGTGCAATAGTTGGCTACACAACATTGGCGATAGGGTGAGAGCTACGATGGACGAAAAGCCAATGGCAGCGGAGATGGCCACGGCAAACTCGGTAAATAATTTACCAATATCGCCCTCTAAAAACGTGATAGGTAAAAACACACTGATCAACACTAATGTTGTCGCTACGATTGCAAACGCTACTTGTCGCGCACCCAAAAAAGCCGCTACTAAAGGAGGCTCGCCGCTGTCGATACGACGGTGAATGTTTTCCAGCATAACAATGGCATCATCTACTACCATGCCGATGGCGAGTATCATGGCCAGCAAGGTTAAAAGATTGATGGTGTAACCCAAAAAGTACAAAACAATAAAGCTACCCAATAAAGAAACGGGAACTGTTAACGCGGGAATCAGGGTTGCTCGGACATTACCTAGAAACAAATAGATCACTATGATCACGAGAATCATGGCAATGAACAAGGTCTGATAAACTTCTTCGATACTTTGTTCAATGAACACCGAGCTATCATAGCTGGCCAACAGATCCATGCCTTCTGGTAGAGTTTCATTGATCTCAGTTAAAAGCGCGCGTGCTTTACGAGCGACGTCTAAGGTGTTTGCTGTACTTTGCTTGGTGATACCAATGCCGATCATTGGCACGCCATTGCCGCGGAAGGATTTACGTTTTTCTTCGGCTCCTAGTTCAACTCGGGCAACATCCTTTAGCTTTACGACAAAACCATTTTTGTTTTGCAGTACGAGATTGCTAAGAGCCTCTGGCGTGGGATATGCGCGTTCTAAGCGTACGGTAAATTGTCGCTGATCACTCTCAATACTGCCCGCTGGTAATTCAATATTTTCTCGTCTTAGAGCATTGGCGATGTCAGCTACTGTCATTTGTCGTGCGGCCAATTGTTTGCGATCAAGCCATATACGCATAGCATAGTCTAGTCCACCGCCAACACGAACGCGCGCGACGCCGTCAACAACACTGAAGCGATCAACTAAATAACGGTTCGCGTAATCGGTTAATTGCAATAAGTTCATGCGGTCACTTACGAGATTGAACCACATGATAGTATCGTCCCCTGCACCCGCTTTACTGACCTCTGGAGGTTCAGCTCCTTCAGGCAGGTTTTGTAATATACGAGAGACTCGATCGCGAACATCATTGGCTGCACCATCAATGTCTCGACTAAGGTTGAACTCAATCGTGACATCAGATTCACCGTCTTCGCTTTGGGAAATGATATTTTTAATGCCCTCGATACCCGATATGCGATCCTCAATGACTTGCGTGATGCGCTTTTCTACCACTTCGGCAGCTGCACCCGTGTAGTCGGTACGAATATTAACAACCGGCTCATCGATGTCGGGATATTCACGAAGCGGCAACTTATCAAACGCGATCAGGCCAAATGCAACGATGATCAAGCTGATAACGGATGCAAAAACCGGACGTTTAACCGCAGTATCGGTGATAATCATTATGCACCCTCACGCCAAGTTTCTACTTGGGCTTCTACCTGACTGCCCGGGCGCACTTTTAATAAGCCTTGATGTACGATTTGCTCGCCATCTTTCAAGCCTTCAATTACTTCTACTTCACCCCGAGTACGTAGTCCTACCTTTATAGCGCGCTCATTTACGACCATGTTTTTATCGACGATATAAACATAATGTTGTTTTGCACGCATAAATATGGCTTCTTCCGGGATCATAATAGCTTGTCGTTGTTCACTAATAATACGTAGTACTAGCATCATGCCGGGTTTTAATTTTTGATCTTGATTATCAATGGTGGCACGGACACGAATGCTACGAGTCGTATTGTCTATGCGACTATCTAGGGTTTTGATTTGGCCATTAAAGTTGAGTTTAGGATAAGCATTGCTGATGGCATTCAGTGATTGATTTGGCTGGATATAAGGTAGGTAAGTTTCGGCCATTTCGAATTCCACTTCGAGCTGATCGATTTTATCAAGAGTGGTGATGCTGTCACCGGGGCTCAATAAAGCACCAGGGCTAACAAAACGTAAGCCTAACTGTCCTGAAAACGGTGCGCGAATTCTGCGATCGGCAATTTTTGCTTGAGCCTCCTTTATACGGGCGTTGGCTAAATCTATTGAAGACTGCAAACGGTCTAACTCTGAGGCCGATACACTTTTTTGTTTGACTAGGTTTTCTATACGTTTATATTCACGTTTTTGCTCAGATAGGTTTACGCGAGCCGCTTTAAGCTGAGCCTCTTCCTCTTCAGAGTTGAGTGATACCAACAAGGTACCTTTATCCACCTTCTGACCTTGTTGAAAATGGATACTTTCAATTTTTTCAGTAACGCTACCTGTAATGGTGACAGATTCTTGCGCACGGGCTGAACCGATGGCTTCAATGGTTTGTTCCAATGGCTTCGTTGTTACACTATGCAGCACGACCGGAGTCGGTCCTCGATCTCGTGACTGTGAGGCATCACTGCTGAGAAAGCGCCATGTGATAGCGGCTATTATGGTGAGTGCTGTGATGATTAAAACGTTCCGGATCATAATATGGCCATCGGCAAATATGGGTTTTATACGGGTACTTTATGACAAAGGATCTTGTTAATGGTTCTTATTTATCGTGGTGTTGGCGCAAAAACTTCGATATGACTGAGTTAAACCAAATAGGATCCTCTAAAGCCGTCATGTGTCCAATGTGCTTTGCATGAGCGTGCTCAACATTGGGAATGTTGTTAATAAAATACTCACTGGTTTTCGTGAAAATAGGATCCAACTCTGCAGTGACCACTAGGGTAGGACATTCAATGGTCCGTAACGCGCTCTCATGGTGATCGGGGTCGTTGTAAAATACGCGGACGAAGTCTGCAATACTGTTTTGATCGCCGTGTTTCATCATTTCATAGGCTGCATCAAACATTGCTTTAGGGTCTTTGTGGTTGGCAAGCCCCTTAAACAATGGACCAGGTTGCAGCTTCAACCCTTGAATGATTTGCTGCCAAGAGAAGTGCTCAAAGCTGTATGCCATAGCTTTAATTGCAGCTTCGTTTGCGAATTTAGGCATCTTACTGAACATTATGCTGGCGCTGGTATTACAGAGCAGTAATGAACGCAAACGTTGATTGGCACCTTGCCCGTAATGCATCGCATATCGGGCTGCGACCATGCCGCCAGTACTATGTCCCATCAGATGGAAGCGATCAATATCTAGATGGTTTGCTAGTGCATTTACATCTTCGATTAACACCTCAACGTCATAGCCTTTCGGTTCGCCATCCACTGTAGTGAGTCCGTGGCCACGCATATCAAGACACACGACATGGTAATCTTTTGCCAAAGACTCAGTGATACCAGTGTCGGTCCAATAATGGGTATTTTGCGCTAGGCCATGCAACGCAATAACTGTGCCCTTGCTTTTTTCTTGTGAGCATTCTTCTACATAATGGAAATTCACATTGTGATGCTGAAAATAAGGCATGAATACTCCCTTGCGCTGGATTTGTAATCGGACTTCGTCATTAGTGCGTAAAAACCTTACCGTTCAATGACAGGCCAGTAAATTATGTTTGGATTCCTGAAGAAAGATCCTATCAAAAAACTCGAGAAAGAGTACGAAATGACATTGGCAAAAGCCATGCAGTATCAGCGTAATGGCGATATTAAAACGTATTCTGCATTGAGTGAGAAAGCTCAGGGTATATACGAAGAGATTCAGAAAAAAAAGTCCCAAGGCTAAATTGCTATATCGCTTAATGCATTATAAGGTGATTAATAAATACTCAACAATGTATCTATAAGGCACCCATGCGAATCGTTTGTTTGATTTTTGCGATTATTAGCATTGGCTCCAGTCAGGCGTCACAACTGGTGGTGGGCATCAGCGAGGGAGATTATGCTCCTTTTTATTATGATACCGACGAAGGGTTAACCGGCGCAGCGGTGGAGATTGTCGAGCTCATCGCACAGCAAACAGGACATTCAATCGCATATCAGCGTTTGCCTTGGAAGCGAGTTCAGCAATATTTGGCGCAAGGCCGTATTGATTTAGTGATGCTGTATTTTAAATCGCCTGATCGCGCTAGTGATGTGCATTACGTTGAGCCTGCAATTCTTCACGAAAGTAGTCACTTGTTCGTTATGGCTAGCCAACGTATTGAATTCGAAGGTGATTTAGAGAGCCTCTCTGGTTTTCGTTTCGGCTATGTTGATGGCTATTGGCACGGCAATAGTTTTGAACAATTTGAGCCGAAAGTTAAAAAGACGTATGCAAATAGCCGTGCATTAATTACGGCGCTTCAGCGTGGAGTAATTGATGTAGCGGTGGGAAACGAAGCAGTAATCGGACATTTGCTAAAAGAAATTGGTTTGCGCTTGCCAATTAATTTTCTACAGCCAGCCATCGATTATGCTCCAGATTACATTGCGATTTCGCGACAAATAGACGATGCGGAGAACTTGTCCGCTGACTTTGCTAAAGTGCTGGAGCAGTTCACTCAAACCCAGCGCTACAGGGATATTTTGAAAAAATATGGAATAACGAAGCCTAGGTAAACGTTACCTAGGCTGTAAGTGGCCTAAAAGGCGCTTTTCCAATTGTTTGAACAACATGATTATGCTGAAGGTCAAACATAGGTAAATCGCAGCCACGAACAAGAAGGCTTCAAAAGGTGCGTAGAAGCGTGCGTAAATGTCCCGCGCTGCACCCGTTAGATCAATGATCGTCACCGTAGAAGCTATCGCGCTGGCGTGCAACATAAAAATTACTTCATTCGTATAGGCTGGGATAGCACGACGAAACGCACTGGGAAGAACAATACGCTTCATACATTTTGACCAGCTCATGCCATAGGCTCTCGCAGCTTCAATTTCGCCTTTACTGGTTGTCTCAATAGCGCCTCTGAAAATTTCAGTGGTATAGGCCGCTGTATTTAAGGCAAAAGCGATTAAGCAAGGATAATAAGCGCGTTCAAAAATGACCCAAAAAACAGAATCTTGGATACCTTCAATGAGCGTAACACCATAATAAATCAGGTATAGCTGTATCAGTAATGGTGTGCCGCGAAATACATACGTGAACACCCATACTGGGTAGTTAATCAACGGATTTTTACTGGTGCGCATAATCGCTAAAGGAACCGATACCAGCAAGCCAATGATTAATGAAAGAAAAACCAACTGGGTGGTCATAACAAAACCATCCCAATAATGTTCTAATGTGGTGAGATTAAATATCTCATTTTGATCAATTAAAGCGAGTAATGCGTCCATTTTAAGCCTCCACAATGCCAGCGTTGTAGCGTTTCTTTAGACGCTTAAATACCCACTCTGAAATCGCAGTTAGCATCAAATAGACGAAAGCAACCGGAATCAAAAACAGGAAGGGCTCTCCGGTAGTTTTAGCGGCTTCTGTGGCAAGACGCACCATGTCCGCAAGACCGATTACACTGACCAATGCAGTGGTCTTTAATAATACCTGCCAATTGTTGCCGAGGCCTGGCAAGGCATGTCGCATCATTTGTGGAAACATTATACGCGTGAAAACCTGCCAGCGATTCATGCCATATGCCTTGGCTGCTTCTATCTGGCCTACATCCACGGCAATGAATGCACCGCGAAAGGTTTCTGTCATGTAAGCACCAAAAATAAAACCAATCGTGATAACGCCTGCTACAAACTCATCGATGTTTATGAAGATATCGATTTGTTCGTCGCTGGCAAAATACAGCCATTCAGTAAAACTATTGAATGCGATTTGACCACCAAAAAAGATGAGCATCATCAAGACTAAGTCCGGCACGCCGCGAATAAGGGTAGTGTAAGTAGTAGCCACAACCTGCGCCGTTTTACTCGACGAAAGCTTAGCTACAGCACCTAACAAACCTAATAGAAAGGCGATAAGGAGTGATAATAAGGCCAATTCGATGGTGACCATTGCACCACCGAAAATACTTGGACCATAACCTTGTAAATCTATCATTGCGGACGTGCCGTTTCCTAAATCAATAAAACTTAGTAATTAAATTTTGATACTGTAGCTGAAGTATTTTTTCATGATGCGGTCATAGGTACCGTCATTCTTCAACTTCTTAAGTGCAGCACTGACCTTTTTCTCTAGATCTTTGTTGCGCTTGTTAAATGCCGCAGCGATGCCTTCGCCAAAGATAGAAACAGGTTTATTCACCATGTCGCCAACTTGCTCGTAGCCTTTGTCGTCTTTAAGCATGCTTTCGCCCACAGGCGCATCCACAAATAACGCATCAAGACGTTCACCTTTAAGGTCGATCACCATGTCATCTGCTGTTGTATAGCGAACGATTTCTGCTTCTTTGTGCATTTCAGTTAGGTAGGTATCTTGAACAGTGGCACGCTGAACACCAATGCGCTTGCCTTTGCTGTCAGTTGGGTTGAAGCCATTACCTTTTTCTGCAAAAAACGCAGAAGGTGTTTGATAATATGGTTCAGAGAAAAGTACTTTCTGTTTACGTTTTTCATTGATCGACATGGAAGAGAAAATCATGTCGTATTTGCGCGCTAGTAGACCAGGGATAATACCGTCCCAAGCTTGGATGACCCAATCACAATCTTGCTTTGTGATTTCTTGGCATACTGCATTGCCTAGCTCGATTTCAAAACCGGTTAGGCTACCGTCTGGGGCTTTGTATTCAAACGGCGGGTATGGCGCGTCAACGGCCACACGAATCGGGTCCGCAGCATTTGCACTTACAGAAAGTGCTAGCGCACTAAAAAGAGTTAGTAGTTGGCGTTTCATTGTCGTTCTCCTGAGGTTTATCTTATGGTTTTAATAAACAGATGAAATGAATTGCTTAAAGCGTTCCGAATTAGGATTGTCGAATAGAACAGAAGGGTCGCCCGATTCCTCAACTTTGCCTTCGTGCAAAAACATTAACTGATTGGCAACGTCTCGGGCAAATGCCATCTCGTGGGTGACCACCACCATGGTTCTGCCCTCTTCGGCGAGCTCGCGCATGACCTTTAGTACTTCGCCTACTAATTCAGGGTCAAGTGCCGATGTGGGCTCGTCAAATAACATGACTTCTGGATCCATGGCTAAGGCTCGTGCAATGGCTGCCCGTTGTTGTTGACCGCCTGACATATGAGCTGGATAGTAATCTTTGCGATCGTATAGGCCCACTCGATTCAGATGTTCGTTTGCTCGTTCTATGGCTTCTGCTTTGGATAGCCCCAGGACGTGAATAGGTGCCTCAATGATATTCTCTAATACGGTCATGTGAGACCATAGGTTAAACCCTTGAAACACCATAGATAGTTGGGCGCGAATACGTTCCACTTGGCGGGTATTGGCAGGGATGCGTTCGCCTTTTTTGTCGTGGCTAAATTCAATGGATTCCCCTTGCACGATCACGTCCCCTTGGGTTGGGATTTCGAGCAAGTTAAGGCAACGTAGGAAGGTACTCTTACCTGAGCCAGACGAGCCGATAACGGATATTACGTCGCCCTTGTTGGCTTCAAGCGAAATCCCCTTGAGTACTTCATGGTCACCAAATTGCTTGTGGATATTGTTGGCCACCAAAGGGGCATTTGCCATGGATATCTCCTAATGCTGACGAAAGCCTATCTGATAAATAGACCGATTTTCACATTTTCCAGCCTTTTTGAGGCGCAGAATTTAAAGGGCGCAGACTCTATCCTATTTGGATAAAATTTTCTTTAGTTCCCTCGATAAAATTTTCTTCGTTCTTAGCAGTGTCTAAATTACGGTAGAATTGTTATAAATACAAGCCCCATAATCGCCATTTGATCTGCTTTGCTGCCCATATTTAGTGCAACTCTGGGGTTTACAGGGCGCGACTTGTCTTTTTAAATACACACAAAATTGTAATAGGTTTTACCATGGCTCTAAGAAACGATATCGATCCAGATGGACTACTCGAATATAGCGTGGTCTTTACTGACCGCTCACTTAACCATATGTCGCAAAGCTTCCAGCACGTTATGCGCGACATCTCCCGTGAACTGAAGCAGGTATACAATGCCGATGGCGTCATTGTGGTTCCTGGTGGCGGTACCTATGGTATGGAGTCCGTTGCACGTCAGTTTGCCAATGATGAAACCTGTCTAGTGGTTCGCAACGGCTGGTTTAGCTATCGTTGGACCCAAATTCTAGATATGGGCAAAATTACATCTGAGCACCACGTATGCAAGGCACGGACCAAAAGCGCCAGTCGTGCCTTTGAACCAGCGCCTATTGACGAGGTCGTGGCGAGTATTCGTGAGAAACAGCCTGCTGTGGTGTTTGCTCCTCATGTGGAAACCTCAAGCGGCATCCTTCTGAGCGACGATTATGTCCGACAGCTAGCGCAAGCGGCCCATGATGTGGGCGCATTGATGGTATTGGATTGCATTGCATCCGGTACGCTTTGGGTGGATATGAAAGATCTTGGTGTCGATGTATTAATCAGTGCACCTCAGAAAGGCTGGAGTGCTTCACCATGTGCCGCTTTAGTCATGATGAGCGAAAACGCATTGAAGCGACTGGATGAAACAACGAGTAGCTCCTTCGCATGTGACCTCAAAAAATGGCAACAAATTATGCAGGCCTATGAGAACGGCGGTCATGCTTATCACGCCACTATGCCTACTGATGCGCTTAAAAAATTCCGCGATACTTTACTGGAAAGTAAAGAATACGGCTTCGATAAGTTAAAACAACAGCAAATCGATTTGGGTCAGAAAGTCCGCGCCATGTTAGAAACGCATGGTTTTGACAGTGTGGCGGCCGATGGCTTTAAAGCGCCGGGAGTTGTAGTGAGTTATACCGATGATGCCGACATGCAAAATACCAAGAAATTTGCACAGCAAGGCTTGCAGGCTGCAGCGGGGGTTCCATTGATGTGTGACGAAGGAGATGATTTCAAAACCTTCCGTATTGGTTTGTTTGGTTTAGATAAGCTCAAAGATGTGGATCAAGCCGTAGCGAAATTGGAGCAGGCCATTAAAGCCATGTAAAGATATACTTAGCGCTGAATCGAATGATCGAATCGGGCTAAAGCATTCAAAATATTAAAAGGCACTTAGGGTCACCTAAGTGCCTTTTTTGTTGCCAACAAGAAAACTGGATTGATTATTAGAGAGTGGGGTGGGCGAATTGTGATAGAGAAAATAGAGAATGATTCTTAAAGATAACAGGAAAAACTTACAAAAATTCGTCACTTAACGCTGTAAACAAAACTGATAATAAATCCTATTATTGTTAACTGAAAAAAATAGCGTTAAATACGTAAAAAATTGGAAAAACTAGATGTTTTAATGCAAAGTATGACTATATTTTATGAGGCATGAGTTGATGCGTGTCAATTCAAAAAGGGTTCAATTATGAAAAGCACTTCGGATATTCTTGATGCGTTAAATGGTGTGCTCACTACCGAGTTAACATCTATTAACCATTATTTTTTACATGCGAGAATGTTTCGCAATTGGGGCTTTGAGAATCTAGATAAAGTCGCTTATAAAAAGTCCATCAAGGACATGAAACAGGCTGATGAATTAATCGAGCGTATATTAATGCTCGAGGGGCTACCTAACCTTCAGCGTTTGTCCCCGCTTAAAGTGGGTGAACAACCTAAAGAAATGATCACACTGGATGAAACCTTTCAACATGAGCAGATTGATCAGCTAAAAAGCGCCATCGCTTTGTGCGAAGAAAAGAAAGATTTTGTCAGTCGCGGCATCCTAAGCGAAATTCTTGAGTACGAAGAAGATTACTTAGACTTCGTAGAAACTCAACTACATCAGATTGACGCTATTGGTATTGAAAACTATTTACAATCGCAGCTTGAAGAGGACGAATAACCATGAAAGGCAATAACGATATTATCAATGCATTGAATGGTTTGCTGGCCTATGAATTAGCGGCAATGGATCAGTATTTCATTCACTCAGAAATGTATGCCGATTGGGGCTTGCACAAATTGTATGAGCGTATCGCTCATGAATTTGATGATGAGAAAGGCCATGCTAAAAAACTGATCGAGCGGATTTTAATGCTTGAAGGTAAGCCGGATATGACCACCCGTGATGGTCTAAACATCGGACATGATGTGCCTTCTATGTTGCAAAGCGATTTAGATGTTGAGTACGCAGTCGGCAACGCGTTAAAAGATGCCATGGCTTTATGTGAAAAAGAGAAAGACTTTGTTACACGCGATATGTTGCAAGAATTGCTGGATGATACCGAAAGAGATCATGCTCATTGGCTAGAGCAGCAGTTAGGATTGATTCAGCGCATTGGTTTACAAAATTACTTGCAGTCACAGATGTAAACTTAGAGCAACTTCATTATGATAAAAGGCAGCGGTTAAGCTGCCTTTTTTATTGCTAGGTGATTAATATGAACAAGCCACTCCTAATTATCATTCTACCTATCGTCTCTTGGCTGCTTGCCTCGTCTGTGGTTGATGAGAATGTTAAACAAGATGGTTTGTTCATTATGTTATTGGCGGCCAGTTTTTGGTTCAGCCAAGTTATTCATATCAGCATAACAGCGTTATTGATTCCCGTGCTGGCCGTTATTCTTGGCGTATTTGATGTTAAATCGGCGATGGCCCATTTTGCTCATCCTATTATATTTTTATTTATGGGCGGCTTTGCACTCGCTGCTGCACTGAAGCAACACGATTTAGATCAATGGCTAGCACAACGATTCGTCAAGCAAGCACGGGGTAATGGTGTATTGGTTTGCTTGATGATGTTTTTAGTCACTGCATTTCTTTCCATGTGGATCAGTAACACGGCGACAGTGGCTATGATGCTGCCCATTGCGCTAGGGCTACTGAGTGCCTTAAGTGTGCAGCGAGATAATAGTACGTATGTGTTTGTCCTTCTGGGAATTGCTTATAGCGCTAGTATCGGTGGTATCGCGACTTTGGTGGGAAGTCCTCCGAATGCCATTGCGGGTGCAGCACTGGGGTTGAGTTTTTCTGAATGGATGGCGATTGGTCTACCCGTTACTTTGGTATTTTTGCCTTTGATGTGGGTACTGCTCTTTGTTGTATTGAAACCTAATGTAAAAGCGTTGGCTCAGCCACATGAGACCATTTCAATTCAATGGACGCGACAACGAGTTGTGACCGTTATTATATTCCTTATAACTGCATGCATGTGGATGCTAGGTAGTGAACTAAAACCTCTCATTGGTATTGAGCAAAGTTATGATGCTTGGGTTGCGCTATCGGCCATTATCTTATTGCATGTCACGGGTTGTTTATCATTTGAAACCTTCGAAAAGCAAACTCAGTGGAGTGTATTACTGCTGTTTGGTGGAGGTCTGTGTTTAAGTGGGGTTTTAACGGAAACGGGCAGCAATGAATTCTTAGCGAATCTCATAGCATCGGCATTAAATGATATGCCAACGATGCTCATGTTGATCGCTCTTTCACTGTTCATTATTTTTATGACGGAAATTTCCAGTAATACCGCATTGGCTGCGCTTATGGTGCCGACGTTTATTGGTATTAGCGAGGCTATGGGCTTGTCGCCGACAGCTTCCGCATCAATGGTTGCTGTGGCAGCTTCGTGTGCATTTATGCTTCCTGTGGCGACGCCACCCAACGCCATTGTCTATGGCAGCGGTTATGTTTCTCAATCGCAAATGATCCAAATGGGCTTTGTATTAAATATACTAGCCGCTATTTTGGTCCCGCTGATCGTGTTTTAGCCTACACCTTGAGAGACGATCGCATCAGCCACTCGTTTAAATGCAGCCAAGTTGGCACCTTTTCGATAGTGTATGAAGCCATTGTCTTGTTGACCTTCCTCACAGCATTGGGTGTGTATATTTGTCATGATGGCTTTTAGCTTTTCGTCTAGATCATCATACCCCATTGGTGTGAAGGAGGCATTCTGAGCCATTTCAAACCCTGACAGCGCAACGCCACCCGCGTTGGATGCTTTACCTGGCGCATGTTTAATACTGCTTTCTTCAAAACAATCAATAGCGTCTTGTGTACAAGGCATATTCGAACCTTCTGCCACATATTTCACTTTGTTTTTTACTAACTTTTTGGCATCGTCAAGCTTAAGTTCGTTTTGCGTTGCACATGGCAGTGCAATATCACACTCAACTTCCCATGGTGTTTTATCGTCATGCCATTTGGCATTGGAGTCGCCATTGATACTTTTCAACAACTCCGTAGAGTCGCTATAACACTTGCCTTGTCGCTCAATCAGTTCATTTATGTGATACTCTTCTAAACCTTGTTCAACATATAAGTAACCTTTACTAGACGACAGTGTAATCACTTTGCCGCCCATTTGAATGGCTTTTTTTGCCGCATGTAATGCAACATTGCCAGCACCAGATATCGCGATGGTTTTGTCTTTCAATTCTTCATCGTCTTGCTTTAGCATTTCACTAATAAAATAGACTAAACCATATCCAGTAGCTTCTAAGCGTACATGGCTGCCACCAAACTCAATGTCTTTACCCGTGAGAGTACCGCTAAAACTATTGGCTAGGCGGCGGTATTGGCCGAATAAGTATCCAATCTCACGAGAACTCACATTAATATCGCCAGCGGGAATATCTGTATTTTCGCCTATGTGACGGTACAGCTCGTTCATGAAAGCTTGGCAAAACCGCATGATTTCACCGTCGCTACAATTACGTGGGTCAAAGTCACTGCCACCTTTAGCACCACCCATGGGTAAAGTTGTGAGGGCATTCTTGAAAGTTTGCTCGAAGCCAAGAAACTTTAATATGGATTCGTTGACACTGGGGTGAAAACGTAGGCCCCCTTTGTAAGGGCCGATAACACCACAATACTGGACGCGCCAACCGCGATTCACGCGAATGCGACCATCGTCATCTTGCCATGTCACTCGGAATGAAATAATTCGATCTGGCTCAGTCAAGCGTTCTAAAATGTTCCAATTTTGATAGCGCTCTTCGTCTTCGACGAGACCATGGACATCACAAACAACTTCTTTGACAGCTTGAATAAATTCTTCTTGACCAGGATTGCGTTCTTCTAGCCATTGATAAAACGAGTCTAAGTCAGACATAAGCATTCCTTTGAGAATTTAAAAGGTGTACGGACCTAATTAAAGGATAGATCACAATATAGAGAAGTCTGTATTTGCGCGTTTGACGTAGCAGTGAGAGTCATGCAATCTAGAAAAACACATGTGAAGGAGCGCAACATGAAAGTTTCTGATTTATTTGTAAAAGTTCTGAAGCAACATGGTGTTCGATACCTGTTCGGAATTCCAGGTGATGCCATCAATGATTTAATGGAATCAGTGCGTAAAGAAGAAGGTATTGAGTTTATTCAAGTCAAGCATGAAGAGGCAGGCGCGTTAGCCGCATCTGTGCAGGCTAAACTAACAGGTAAGCTCACCGCTTGCGTGGGGACCAGCGGCCCTGGGGCTATTCATTTATTAAATGGATTGTATGATGCGAAAATGGATCATGCTCCAGTGCTAGCGATTACAGGTCAGGTTGAAACTCAATACATGGGTACGAACTATCATCAAGAAGTGGATCTTGAACGCTTATTTTCAGATGTATCTTGTTATTCGCAAACGGTTACGACGGCCAATCAATTGCCCGATGTTTTGTTAGAAGCTTGCCGCGCTGCCATTTCTGGTCGTACTGTTGCGCACCTCAATTTACCGAGTGACATAGCGCAAAAACAAATCAACGAAGATGTAAGCGAGCTTTCTGATACAGTATTTGAAACACACACGATCCCTTCTACTAGCGATTGTAATGAAGCATTAAAGTTGATTGATGATGCCCAACGAATTTGTATCTTAGCGGGCATTGGTACTGCTTGTGCAAAACCTGAGTTGTTGGAGTTATCAGAAAAATTAAAAGCGCCGATTGTTCGCACTCTTAGAGCAAAAGAAGTGATTGATGATCAGCATCCAAATTGCATTGGCGGTCTCGGTTTATTAGGTGGAAAACCTGCCATTGAGGCCATGAACGATTGTGATTTGTTACTGATGATTGGTACCGACTTTCCTTACAAGGAATTTTATCCGAAAAACGCTAAAGTCATTCAGATTGATATTGAAGCAACCCAAATCGGTAAACGTCATCCGGTGAATGTGGGTTTAGTCGGGCATGCACGCTTTGTAATACAGGCCTTATTGGAGCAACTAACACCTCGCTCCGATGATGCCTTTCTCAGTGTGTTGCAAGATGCAATGCAAAGTTGGAGAAAGAGCCAATACAAATCTGAAACCAGTAGCGATTTCCCGATTAAACCGCAGCGTTTGATTCACGAAGTCAGCCGCGTAGCTCCTGACGATGCTATTTTCGTGTGTGATACCGGGACGGTTAACGCTTGGACTGCGCGTCATTTACATGTTAAGCCCAGTCAGCGTTATACCTTGTCATCAGCACTAGGTACTATGGGGGTGGGTTTACCCGGAGCCATAGGTGCCAAGCTTGCTTATCCTGATCGAACGGTTATTTCTCTTGTAGGGGATGGTGGCTTTGCTATGACCATGACCGATCTTGTGACGGCGGTCAATTATGATTTACCCATGGTCATTATAATTTTAAATAATCAAAAACTTGGGTTTATCAAGTTAGAACAAGAGGCGGCCGGTTTGCCAGCGTTCGGTATTGATTTAAAGAATGCGGATTTTGTTGCGTTCGCAAAGGCGTGCGGTGCCGATGGAATATCTGTTGAGCAACCAGAAAATCTAGAAACCGCCATTGAACAAGGATTGCTATCACACAAGCCATTTGTGATAGATGTTAGTATCAATCCAGACGAACTTATCATGCCGCCTAAAATAGAAGCCAGCCAAGCAATGAATTTCGTCAAAGCCAAAGCGAAAGAATGGTTAGGCCAGTAGTACGGATTAAATATAAATGAGCTTAGATCTAGATAAGTTATATCAATACGCAGCAAATGAGGAAGATGCACGGGTTTGCAAGGATATTGATGAATCGGCGTGCAAAGAAGTACCTGGTAATTTTTTCAAAATTTTACTAACGCAAACTCTCACGAAACTTGCCGATGCTCTGGCTAGCAGTAAAGTTGTTTTGCCTTGGTTAATGGCCGGAGCAGGTGTGCCCGCTTTATACACAGGTTTAGTTGTGCCCATTCGGGAGTCTGGTTCATTACTACCGCAGTTATTTATTGGCGGAGTGATTCGTAGTTATCCTGTGCGTAAATGGAGCTTTGTGTTGGGCAGCGTGTTGCAAGGTGTATGCGTCTTGCTCATGATGTGGACCCTTCTTACTTGGCAGGGAACGCAAGCCGGTATTACTACGATCGCGTTATTAATTGTCTTCAGTTTAAGTCGTGGTTTGTGCTCAGTAGCCTCTAAAGATGTGTTGGGAAAAACCATTCCCAAGTCTAGACGCGGTCTACTAACTGGATACGCCGGAAGTAGCTCAGGTTTGGTGACCTTGTTAATTAGTGTTGGTTTGTTTGTTTATGTGGATCCTGATGCTGGTGTTTATCCTTATCTATTGGCGATTGCTGCTGGAGCTTGGTTCTTAGGAGCGTGGTCTTATGCTTCAGTCAACGAGTTTGCTGGTGAGACCGATGGTGGCGGTAATGCCTTTAAAAACGCCATAGAGAGTTTGTCTATATTAAAAACTGATCCAGAGTTTTCTCGCTTCGTTACCGTGCGGGCGTTTTTACTTAGTACAGGTTTGGCCGCGCCTTTCATTGTATTGGCTGCACAGTCATCCGATCTAGCACAGAGTTGGATGAATTTGGGCTTGTTTGTTGGTGTTAGTGGTTTAGCTAGCTTGTTGTCAGGGCGCTTTTGGGGGCGTTTTGCAGATCTAGCCAGTCATAAACTTTTAATGATTACAGCCGGACTATCGACTGTTATATGTGCCCTTGTTGTGGCAACAATGTGGTTATCAACACCATACGACTTTTATCTATATTTGATTTTATTTTTCGCTCTATCTGTCACCTTGCAAGGCATCCGCATCGCGCGAAAGACCTATGTGGTGGATCTTGCTGGTGGTAATAAGCGAACCGAATACGTATCAGTTAGTAATACTGCCATTGGTTTTTTACTATTAATCTCAGGTGTGATTACCTCTGTTATCGCATTGTATTCACAAATAGCGGTAATGGTGTTCTTCTCCTTAAGCGGTTTAGCTGCTTGTTTAATCGGTCGTAAATTACCCAGCGTAGCCGATTGAAACTTACTATTTGTTCATGCAGGAGGGCACCAACTCATGAGACCCGCCAAGAATGAAATGAGTAACAATCAACACAAGTTTTTGGCTTTGACCACATTTAACGTGTAGACCAAGTCCTTGATGTCGCTCCTATTTTAGTTGGCTGGCTTGTCCCAACAAATCAGCGACTAGGCTCGGACGAAATTGTCGCTGCACAGTGATAGCGTAGAAGTTTTCATAAATGTTAGGTAGAGGCATCACCGTATGTAGAATGCCTTGCTTAATTTCATCTCTCACGACGACTTCTGGCAGTACTGCTAGTGCGCCGCTGTCTCTGGCCAGCAAACGCATCATTGCCATATCGTCGGCTTCGGCCAAAATATCCGGTTCGAATTGATGCACACTGCAAAAACCATCAAAGCTTCTTCGTATTTCGCTGTTAGATGCTGGTAAGACCCAACGATATTGGTTGAATCCGTGAGGAAATGGGTGCACTGGTTTGATGTGTTTTGCACCCACGATTGAGAGTGATTGGCGGGCGATTAGCTGACTTTGCCAAGGCGCGTCGTCATTGCTGGGACCACTAACTTGCGCATTGGTAAGAATTAAATCGAATTCATGCTGGCTCAGTCCATCTAGTAGGTTGGCCATACCTCGGGCGTGCAGGCTGAAGCGTACCTTATTCGAAGACTGTTGTAGAAGAGGGTTGATAAAACCTTCGATGAAGTTTCTCGACATGGTCGACAATATGCCAATACGGATATGCTGGTACTCAGGTTCTATGCCTCTTCTTATCAAGGATTCGAGCTCTTCACCCTTACTAAATATATCTTGTGCATAACCTAATACGCGCTGCCCAGCTTCAGTGAGTACTAACTTCCTACCTCTGCGTTCGAACAAATCTGTGCCCATACTTTCCTCCAGTTGCTTCACCTGTGAAGACAGCGCACTTTGAGAAACGTGGAGACTTTGTGCTACCTGAGTGAGGTTGCCATGAGTCGCAACCTGCCAAAAGTAGTAGAGATGATGATAATTGAGTCGGCTCATATAGTTCTCTTTTATAGAACGAAAACTTATTTTATATCTATTTTACTTTAATTCCAGTAAGACGCCATACTTCGCGTATTCGCTGATTTAAACAGCAAACTTTCGAATTAAGGTGATGGCTATGCAAGATTGGATGATGTTTGGAGCTTACTTGATGGTTCCCGTGATTCTAGCAATGGCTGCGATAGCGGTATTGCTTAATCGCGACACCATAATTTGGGGTATCGCTAAGTGTGCCACGGGAATCGCCTTCATTTTTGCTAGTCTGCTGGCCGTGATGGCTTTATTCGGTGCTCGTACTAGTGAGCCGACATCTTGGATTGCCATTACTCCACTGACTCAAATTTTAATGATATTGGTCAGTTTTATTGCCCTAGTGGTAATGCGTTATAGCCATCGCTACCTAGAGGGGGAACCGAGACAAGCTCGCTTTGTTGCTCTGCTTCTTATGACATTTTCAGCGGTGAATGTAGTACTGCTAAGTAATCACATGTTGCTGATGTTGGTGGCATGGATAACCGTTAGCTTATCCATGCACCAACTACTGATGTTCTATCCAGAAAGGCCACGAGCAGCTTTGGCTGCCCACAAAAAGTTTTTGTTTGCGCGCTTAGCAGAGGGGTCTTTGTTGCTCGCATTCATCTTGCTATACCACGTGCATGGCACATGGCAGATTGATTTAGTATTGGCCGCATATCAAGGTAGCGAAGTCGCACTGAGTTTTCATGAGCAACTGGCGGCTGTGTTAATTGCGAATACAGCTCTTATCAAGTGTGCGCAGTTACCCATGCACGGTTGGTTGATCCAAGTAGTTGAATCGCCTACTCCTGTGTCGGCAGCCTTACATGGTGGCGTTATTAACATGGGTGGTTTTCTACTCATGAGCTTTGCTGCGTTATTTAGCCAAGCGTTCGTAGCTCAATGGTTCGTCTTAATTGTGGCTGGCCTCTCAACGGTATTCGCCGCTTGGATTATGGCAACACGTATTAGTGTGAAAGTCCGTTTAGCTTGGTCTACCAGCGCACAAATGGGATTGATGCTTGTGGAATGTGCTCTTGGTCTATACGAGCTCGCTCTGTTGCACCTTGTCGCTCACTCTTGCTACAAAGCGTACGCATTTTTGTCGGCCGGAGATGCGGTCAACCAATATAAACAGCGCTTGTTGGCTTGGGGGCGCGTGCCTGAGATCAAAGATTGGATTAACGCTTTCTTGCTAGCAGGCATTTTAGTCGGCTTAGCCATTTTGGCTGCCAATCACATTAATCAAAACTTGACGTTAATGTTGAGCCCTTGGTTGCTTATCTTGCTGGCGTTAACCACTTATTTGGCTGAGCGTCGTAGTCAATTACACGCACTATCGATTGTTCAACTTTTAGCGGGTGCTTTGTTTTTGGTGGTCAGTTATACACTTCTTAAGTCCTTAGCGGCCTTAAGCTTTTCTGATGTGGTTGTTCAGCATCAAGGGTATGCAGACATTTGGATGAGTGTGCTGTTTGCATTCTTGTTCTCTGGATATCTTTTACAACGCTATGCCTTGCATTGGCATGCAGTGCAAAAAATTCAATTGTATCTCTATGCAGGCTTATACCTAGATGAGTGGGCGACGCGCATTACGCTAAAGGTATGGCCAATACGTTTACCGATGCGAATGAAAGCGAAACAACTCCAGTCTTCACATAAGGAGTCATTATCATGATCCCTGTAAAACAAGATGTTGAAATGGCGCTTGCAGAAAATATTGAAAACCTACTTCACAAGGCCTGTGAAAAGATTGCGCCCACTTGGCCTTTAGATGAATTCATTGCCGTGAATCCATTCTGGAAAATGCGTAATGAGTCTATAGACCAAGTTTCTTCCAAGCTATCTGCTCTTGCACAAGTGCAATGCTTAATGCCTGCCAGTTACTATTTGCAACAGTGGCAGCAGGGAAAAATTAAAGAAAAACATTTGCAGCGTGCTGCAAGCCTAATGGGTTCAAAAGAAACCAATAAAAACCTTTTAGCGGTTGTCAAACAGCAAAGTGACTTGCCCCATTGGCATCATATTAGTGACTTACTGGATAGTGGTCGTGATCGTCAGCATAAAATGGCGTGGCGTGATGAAATCACTCATCAAATCAGTCAGTTTTGCGCGGCTTACTTTCAGAAAGACGGTCCAGTTAACCCAACCCGCCTTGGTGAAAGTAAAAATCTTTACGAGCAGTGGTTATGGGTTGTGCAAAAAGATAAAGGCATTGCCATTCTTATGGATGAGGCGCGCTTGAATGATTACTTTAAACAGCTACCCGATAATGAAGAGAGTCTAATCGCACGTGCCCTTATGGATCTCCAAGTCAGTGAAATTGCAATTGAAGACTATGCACACGCCTTGCTTTTAGATATTAATGGTTGGGCTTCCTGGATTGCCTATTTAAATTGGCAAAAGGATCTTGGCCAAAGTGAAAATAATGTGCCTAGCATGATGAGCTTATTGGCGATTCGTATGGCCTGGGAATGGGTGCTTTGGCAATATCATAATGATGAATACCCCCATTTGGGGCGTAAGCTTTCTCATATGTGGCAGAAAGAACAAGCCTCTCTACCGCAACTTATCCGTCAGCATGAAGATTTGCAAAAAACACTCTGGGTTTGGCAGCGAGCAATGGAACTGGCTTATCAGGAGCAGATTGCTGAGCAGTTGCTCGCAAACAATGAAAGCAAGGATTTACAGTCGGCGAAAATTGAACGACCTAAACTGCAAGCGGCATTTTGTATTGACGTTCGCTCTGAGGTGATTCGTCGTGCATTAGAGTCACAGAATTCGGACATTCAAACACTTGGCTTTGCAGGTTTCTTTGGTTTACCCATTGAATATTCGCCACTGGGTTCACAGCGTTCAAGAAAACAGTTGCCGGGATTATTAGCACCGAGCATTCGAGCTGAGCTTGATAGCTTTGCTCGCCATGAGCAAGAGCAAAAAGCAAGTCGGGGCTATAACAGTCAGGCTCGATATCAAGAGTGGAGCCAAAGTTCGGCTGCTTCTTTCAGTATGGTCGAGGCAGGTGGATGGATGTATGCCTTTAAACTACTGAAGCAAAGCTTTTGGCCCAGCAAAAAATCAGATTCCATGGTGCCCGATAATCATTCTTGGGTATTAAAAACCGGACATCGATCATTAACCCGCGAAGAAAAAAGCAATCTAGCGGCCACTATTTTGAAAGCAATGGGATTAACACACAACATTGCGCCTAGCGTATTACTGGTAGGCCATGGTGTGCAGTGCAGTAACAATCCACATGCAGCCGGGTTGGAATGTGGCGCTTGCGGTGGACAGAGTGGTGAAGTGAATGTGCGCGTATTAGCGCAACTCTTGAATGATTCTCGAGTTCGTGAGGATATGGCTCAGTTTGATATTAATATTCCATTAGAAACTCAGTTTATTGCTGCGTTGCATAACACAACGACGGATGAAATTCGCATTTTGAGTGAAGGTCATACACTACGCTTAGAGATGCAAGAGTGGTTGCAAAACGCGCAAGTTCTTGCCCAGCAAGAACGAGCTGTTCGGCTTAAATTAGATGCCAGTGATGAGCGCCTGTCTCAATACATTGAGCAGCGTACAAAAGATTGGTCACAAGTACGTCCTGAATGGGGATTGGCAAATAATGCAGCATTTATCATCGCGCCCCGCGATATGAGTCAATCCGTGGATTTACAAGGAAGGGCGTTTTTACACGATTATGATTGGCAAAAAGATCAAGACGGTTCTTTGCTGCGTACCATAATGACAGCCCCTATGGTGGTCACCAATTGGATAAACATGCAATACAATGCATCGGTTTGGGATAACCATAAATACGGTAGTGGCAATAAGGTATTGCATAATGTGGTGGGCGGCAATATCGGCGTATTTGAGGGCAATGGTGGTGATCTACGAATAGGTTTACCTATGCAGTCGATTCATGATGGCGAAAACTGGCAGCATCAAGCAATGCGTTTAAGTGTATTTATTAGAGCACCAAGAGAACGCATCGAGCAGATTATCGAAACTGAATCTGTAGTGAGTGACCTAGTCAAAAATGGGTGGCTGCATCTATTGCAGATTTCGGATGATGGGAAAAACGTTGCGCAATTTGCTTTAAACCAATGGCATGAAATGGGAGTAGATACAATTGAACATTGATCGTCATTTAAGTCATTTACAAGCATTGGAAGCGGAAGCGATTCATATCATACGCGAGGTGGCAACTAGCTTTGATAACCCTTGTATGTTTTATTCTATCGGCAAGGATTCAACCGTTATGCTTCACCTTGCACGTAAAGCTTTTCACCCCGCAAAGGTACCGTTCACGTTGTTGCATATCGATACCACGTGGGAGTTTGGTGAAATGGCTCAATTTCGCGACCGCTTGGTGGATAAATTGGATTTGAATTTAAAAGTTCATATTAATCATGAAGCCTTGGAAATGGGCATTCACCCAATTGAATCGGGTTCAGTGAAATACAATGATTTCATGAAAACCCAAGCATTAAAGCAGGCGCTTGATGATCATAAGTTTGATGCAGCTTTAGGTGGTGCCCGACGCGATGAAGAAAAGTCACGTGCCAAAGAACGAGTTTTTTCCATTCGTAACCACAAGCATCAATGGGAGCCTAAATCACAGCGACCGGAGTTATGGAATATTTACAATACCTCTCTCGGGATGGGAGAAAGTGTACGAGTATTTCCATTGTCCAACTGGACGGAGTTGGATATCTGGCTTTACATTTTGCGTGAGCAAATTGAAATTGTGCCTTTGTATTATGCGGCACCGCGCTTGAGTTGGATTGATCAAGATAGCGGACAAATTTTGGCGCTGGATGATGAGCGTATGCTGCCTCATTTAACACCTCAAGAGAAAGATTCTTTAGCTGAACGATGGATACGGTTCCGAACGCTTGGTTGCTACCCGCAAACCGGAGCCGTTGAAAGTAAAGCAACGCAGGTTACTGACATCATTGCTGAGATGCTGATGAGTAATACCAGTGAAAGACAGGGGCGGTTGTTGGATAAAGATCAATCCGGCTCCATGGAAAAGAAAAAGCGAGAGGGCTATTTCTGATGACAGCAAAATTATTGAAAGCCCATTCAGCGAAGGATCGTCAGCAAGCGGGTGCGATTCTAAAGCAGGGCGGACTGGTAGCCGTGCCCACTGAGACGGTGTATGGCTTGGCGGCAGACGCGCGCAACGATATTGCGCTGGCGTCGATTTTTGAAGCGAAAGGCCGGCCTGTTGATCATCCACTTATCTTACATATTGCCAATAGCACGGAGCTAGAAAAATGGGCCCGTGATGTGCCGCATATTGCTCAAAGTTTGGTAGAAGCTTTTTGGCCTGGTGCGCTTACATTAGTTTTGAAAAAAGCTGAAGGCGTATCGGATATTCTTACCGGTGGTTTGGACACCGTTGCCATTCGTATGCCAAATCAACCAGCATTACTCGATATATTGCGCACTCATGAATTGATAGTGGCGGCACCTTCCGCTAATCCCTATGAAAAATTGAGCCCTACTCAAGCGCATCATGTTATGAACGGTATGGGAGAGCTTATTGATGCAGTGGTTGATGGTGGTGCTTGTGAGCAAGGAATCGAATCGACGATTTTGGATATCAGTGACTATCCTCGGACGTCACCGCGGGTTTTACGCCCTGGTCCGATATCAGCATCACAAATTGAAGCGGTATTAGATCAAACCGTGCTACAACCTGATAATCACAACGAAAAAGTGTCAGGTAACAAAAAAGTTCACTATCGACCAAAAGCTACCCTAGTTTTGTGTGAAACCGAACAGCTAGACGCACTCATAAGAAACGGTGTTGCAGGTGTGTTTCTTTATCATAGCGAGATAATTGAAACCGCTCTTAACGACAGTCAGTTGCATGGTGATCAAATTGCTTTGCGCTTACCTGCCGATCATCAAGGTTATGCTCAATCTTGGTATAGCACATTGCATGAAGTGGACTGCCTAATGCCTGATACCGTCTACACAGAGTGTGTACCCAATAATACCGAATGGTCTGGCATCGCAAATCGCATAGCAAGAGCGGCTATCGAGCTGAATGCTTATGATCAAAATAAGTCGGCATCAGACTCTGATACAGAAGAATGTTTAAGCTGATTCACTAAGTCAAAGACTTGATCACTGGCGGATTCGGCATTGCTCATGTGCTGTACCACGATATCGGGACGAGATTGAGAGGCATGGGCTGAGGCTGAAAGTGCTTTATGAACCTCTTCGTGAATAATGCGATGAGGTTCTTCAATTTGTGCAAATGCATGATTGGCTGAATAGCCTGCTTGAGCATCGTTAGAGTCATACCACTTACCCATACGGCATTCAGTATGGGTCAAATTCACTTCCTGTCTCGCCTGATCACTTTCGTTATTGATAGCAAAATACGCGTTTTGCTTGTAGATAATGTGATCCAATTTGATCAGCGTTAAGAAACTATCACGATTAACACCCACCAATACATCGGCAATTTTATCGGCTGAATCGGTAATGGTATTGACGCCTTGGACTACATCAACCAGCTTTTCATTGGTGCGCTTCGCTTGCTCTGATGCATGTAGAGATGAGTCTAAGGTTTGTTTCATAGCAGAGGTAAAGCCATTAATCTTTCTGAAAATTTCTTCTGCAATCTTTTGCGTTTGCTGAGATAGGTGTTTTACTTCATCCGCAACCACCGCAAACCCTCGCCCATGCTCTCCGGCACGAGCAGCTTCGATACTGGCATTTAATGCTAATAGGGTCGTTTGTTCGGTAATTTGATTAATCAGTGTCAGTGATGACTCTATTTCTTTGGCTTGCTGACTAAGCGTTTCATTCACCGAGACAATCTTGCCCATGGCATTGTCAATGCTTTCAATGTCGCTACTCATGGCCTTGATGTTTTGATTGGCATCTTGTGAGCGACTGCGGTTATTTCTCGCTAGTTCAGTCACCCCATCAATTTGCGCACTCATGGTGATTAAGTCGGATTGGTTTAGGTTTAAGTTATTGATAAGGTTGGTAACATTCAGTTCTGCTAGCTTGCTGTTCAAGGCGATACTATTTTGCAGCTTTTTACCTTGACGCATAACATGAATAGCGTGCTCAAAAAAGTCTAATGATTGTGCAAACTGTCCGTATAGGTTTTCTTTGATAGGCAAACGATCAAAGTCATTCGTTTCTACTCGCTTCATACACGCATTGACTTCGTTAAAATAGGTTTCCACTTGATCTAAAAAATCATTTAATTCCCATGCTACAAAACCGATTTCACCCAGATTAGGCGTATCCGTAATTCTACGATTGAGTTGGCCTTTGTTTGCGAAACGCAAAGCGCCATGCATGTATCGGACAAGATGTTCGACTTTCATCGCAGACCAGGATAAAAAGCTAATGCTGAGTGCGATAAGGAATAGACAGCCAAGTGTAATAGCATGCTCATATTGCTTGGATATAAGAGGGGCTAGAGCGGCCACTATTAAAGAAAAGATACATATGCCCACAACAATGAATAACTGTGTACGATAAAGTGGCAAGCGAGAGCGTTTACTCATGAAGTCACTCCACTTATGTCATGGCTCTTATTAGCAGAAGTTTGTATCGTAATGCGCGCTTTTAAAAAGTATTGCACACTGGCGTTGATGGATTCATCGGTGCCAGGTTTTTCTATTTCAAGCATGGCTTTATAAATGGGTTCGATTTGCTCTATTAATTCTTGTGACGCTTCCCTTCGCACGGAGAAAAAACCGTTTTGGTTCCCTTCTCCATCATCAGTGGCGTTGATCAGCGCATCGCTCCAATAGTATTCACCCATAGAGGTAATGTTCTTAATAATGCCGGTGAATTCATGATGCGCCTCTAATTCCTGCCACATATGGCGGAAGAACCCTTTGGGCATATCTGGATGGCGAATAATATTATGGGGCTGACCCAGCAATTGGCCTTCATGTAATTGAGTAACTTTCATAAAGGCGCGATTTATATAGGTAATATTGCCCTTAAGATCTGTTTTACTGCAGATATTCTTTCCCTGCGGCCATGTTGCTTGCTTGGCAATTGGCGTGATATCCATAATGTTTGTACCAATTAGAACTCTCTTATAAGGCTAGTTCATGATTGTTATAGGGCAAATGTGGTGAGGGCAATTGCAGAGCGATAGTGAATGTGCATAATCAGATCAATAAAATAATAATAAACGCTAAGGAAAAGCCATGAAAAGCGCATATCGTTCTACTTTAAGTACAAGTGTATTAATTTCCACTCTAATCCTATGCAATGTGGCAAGTGCTAGTGACACCGGTTTCTATTTAGGGATTGGTGGTTCTGGCGGGTCCGCTACAGAAAGCCAAGAAGGCGTGATCAATACCGATTATGACTATGACCATAGCCAAGGAGATTTAAAGTTAGGTTGGGTTTTAGAATCTGGCAATCGTTTTGAAATTAGTGCCAATGCCATTGACTTAGAAATTAGTGATGATGAGCGCAAATACGAAGGTTTAGACTTTGATTGGTATGTTCCTTTTGGTGCCCAACGTTTAAAACCCTTTGTGGGCATTGGCTTTGGTCTATATGAGTATACCGATTTAGGTGATAGCAATACCGTAAACAAAAACCTAGAGGGAATTGCACTCAATTTTATGGCGGGCGTATTGTTTGCTTTTAATGAAAACTTAGAGTTGGAATTATCTTATGAAGGCAAAGGTATTGGTTGGGAAGAGACTCAAGCGGTTGGTGCCGACATAGAAACAACAACGGATATTTCATCATTTGGTTTTGGTCTGCGCTTTAAGTTTTAACTTTACCTTAAGCCGTTGGGTAAACAACGAGTAAAAAAAAGCCAGCTCATTGAGCTGGCTTTTTTATTTTCTGATTAAATAACGCCAAGTTATGCAGGGTTGTGGTTAATCAGAGTTTCTTTGTTGCGTGCAAACTCGTCAAATGGGAAGTCATCAACGGTTAGCATTTCCAATACAGAGGCTTCGTATTGACGCATAAAGTCAGCTTCTTCTTTAGTGAAGATTTCGGCCTTAAGCGCTTCTTCGAAGCGTTGTTCTGGATGCAAAGCTTCCATTGGAATTTCGCCTTTGTTGTAGGCTTTGGTTGCTTTACGATAAAGCTTCTCGGCTTTTTCGTAGTCTTTAAGCAACGCATTATAGCGAGCAACAGGGTTTTCTGCTGTGCCTTTGCTGTCGTTCACCATGGCACCAGCCAATAGTTTACCGCGAACAGCTGAGTCGGTAGAGATTGCACGAGCGATGGCGCGAATTGCATCATCATGAGGCTTATCCCAGCGACGACCCAGTGGCATAGTTAACACACGCAGAACTTTTGCTACTGCACGGTTTGGTAGGTTTTGTAGAAACTCATCTAAAGCGGTTTCTGCACGGTAGAGTAATAAGCCAAGGCTGTATTCCATTAACTCACGCTCACCTTCTACTTTGTCACTTTCATGCCAGTTCTTCAGTACCATAGAGGCAAGGTACATATTGGCAAGAATGTCACCCAAGCGCGCAGAGATAAGTTCACGCATTTTTAGTTCTGCACCTAATGTGGTCATGGCAGCGTCTGCACATAGACCAAACGCAGCACTAAAGCGAGCAACCGCCTGCGCGTAAGGTTTGGATGCTGAATCAAACGGAACGCTTGCCTTGCCAATACCAAAACCAAGGGTAAAAGCACGAGCAGCATTACCGAAGATTAAACCAGCATGTCCGAAGAAGGCTTTATCGAACGCTTTCTTGTCGTCTGCTTTTTTCGCCGCCAGCTCTTCTAAAACGTATGGATGGCATCGAATTGCACCTTGACCGAAGATCATCAAGCTGCGAGTCATGATGTTCGCACCTTCCACTGTAATAGATACAGGGTTACCTGAGTAAGCGATGCCCAGATAGTTACGAGGTCCAAGCGTTACCGCTTTACCGCCGTGAACGTCCATAGCATCACCAAGAACGCTGCGAGAAATCTCGGTTAGGTGATACTTAAGAATGGCTGATGGAACCGCAGGTTTTTCTCCACGGTCGATCATGTTAGCGGTTTGGTTAACAGAGCTTTGGGCAATATAGGTGTGAGCTGCAATACGCGCCAATGGCTCTTGAACACCTTCCATATCCGCAACAGGCGTGTTGAACTGACGACGGATACGAGTAAAACCACCGGCAGTACCGGTTGCATAGGCACCTGCACCAGCTGCGCCAGAGGGTAGAGTGATACAGCGACCAACACTTAGGCATTCAACCAGCATGCGCCAGCCTTCACCGGCCATCTCTTCACCACCAATGATGAAGTCAAGCGGGATGAACACATCTTTACCGCGAATTGGACCATTCATGAATGGGCTACCAATCGGACAGTGACGACGACCAATTTCCATGCCCTCTGTTTCACGAGGAATCAACGCACAAGTGATACCGCGGTCTTTACCTTTACCCAATAGGTTGTCTGGGTCAAACATGCGGAACGCTAAGCCTACAACCGTTGCGATAGGCGCTAGGGTGATCCAGCGTTTCTCGAAGTTAAGCTTGATACCAACCACTTCTTTGCCATTGAACTGACCTTTACACACGATACCTGTATCCGGTAGTGATGTAGCGTCAGAACCTGCACGTGGGCCAGTTAGACCAAAGCAAGGAATTTCGCGACCATCTGCTAGGCGTGGTAGATAGTGATTCTTTTGCTCTTCTGTACCGTATTTTACCAAAAGCTCACCGGGTCCTAACGAGTTAGGTACACCAACACTTACCATTAGCATTTCGTTGGCAGATAGCTTTTGCAGTACGGCAGACTGTGCTTTAGCAGAGAAATGTAAGCCACCGTATTCTTTCGGAATGATCATGCCTAGGAAACCTTCTTTCTTAAGGTAATCCCAAACGTCTTTTGGTAGGTCGGCACGTTCTACAGCAACATCCCAAGCGTTGCAGCGAGATATCACTTCTTCACACTGGTTATCTAAGAACGCTTGTTCTTCTTCCGTTAGACCATCATATTTGTTGTCTAACAGCTTGCTCCAGTTAGGCTTACCGGTGAACAATTCACCATCCCAACCCACGGTGCCAGCGTCCAAGGCCACTTGCTCTGTTTCAGAGACTTTTGGGGCAACCTTTTTGAAGACATTAAAAATGATCGGTGTTAGCCAAAGTCGGCGGAATAGGGATAAACCGGTTACTGCTGTGATTGCTGCTAAAGCAAACAGAACAATAGCCAGAACTTTAGATGCAACTACCCACGAGGCAGCGCCTGCCACAGCCATCACGACTATCGCAGCTAGGGCGCCCATTTCACGGCGCATAACGATTAGCAAGGCCACAACGGCTGCTAATAAAATAATAAGTGTCATCATAGATCGATTACTCTCACTGTCTTAGTCGAAAACACACAAGTGCTGTATAAAAAATAACCGTAGAACGGCAAAATCACCAGCGGAAAGGGGATTTTATTGCTCATACGACAGAAATCCAAGATAAGATTGCTCGAACGCTTGGAAACAGAGGGCTGAGATTCAGAGTCTAGCGACGTTTTTAATAAAGCGGCTTATTTAGTTCACCGTTGAATAGAGGTGCTTAGTCTCTGAGGGAAGCTCACCAAAAAGTTGTTTGTAGTCTTTAGCAAATTGGCTCAAATGCCAAAAGCCCCATTGTGCAGCAACGTCCGCAATACAATCTTGCTCTGTTGCTTGCCGCAATGATCGTCGCGCACCATTGAGTCGGCTAATGCGTAAAAAATGTGCGGGGCTGATTCCGAGTACGGATTCAAAACTGTATTGTAAGGTTCGTCGGCTAACGCAAGCGAGTGTGCAAAGCTCAGTAACGGTGACGGGTTCATCATGATGCTGTTTCAGATAATGCAAGGTAAGATCTACAATTTGATTGCGTCGCTTAAGGCTCGTTGGTGGTAAGCAATTGACTGACTCCGGGGTCAAGACGTCGTGTAGCGCTAGCAGGAGTAGATCATGGCACACCTTTTCTGGAATGCCGTCATGGGGATGCATTAATAATCGCTGCAATAAATAATGGAGATTATTGTAAGTCTTGGCTTTTAAACTGATGCATTCAGATAGAGAGAACTGCTGAGCAGAGGAATAATCACTATCTTCAATATTACTTAACAGCGATTGATCGATAACAATGCCGAAAATGTTGAATTGACTCGGTGTCATCAAACTGAAATCTATATCACCGGGCCTGCACATTACTTGATGTGATTGTAAGTGGTGGCCATTGATTCGGCTTTGCTCAGGCTTACTTTCAGGTAAACCTATCCATAGAGAATCGGACCAAACGTTACATTTCTGAAATACGGATTGGCTGGTGAATTCCTTGAATACCTGAATGCCATTCAACTGTAACTCTTTAATGCTACCTTCAAATGCACCAGGACTGACTTGATCATATTCTTGCTGCCAATTAGTCAGATTGTGGGCGTGCTCATCGGCATCATGGGCTGTGATATGTCGTATTTTTCCGCACCGAGAGTGTGCATGAGTAAGTTGGTTTTGATTCATTTTATTGCTTTTCTCGAGGCTGATGGTCAAGATCTTGCCAATATTTGATAACGCTCAGCACGATAGGCCATATATGCTATCGATTATTGCTTGGCTACTTAAACTCTGTAGTAAATATTTTGCAAAAATTATTCCCAGTGATTTGGATATTTTTCCATGACGTATCAGCACAAGGCTTCAGGACAACTTTTTAAGTTTAAAGATTTAAAAACATTATTGGCTAAAGCGACTCCAAGTAGGTCTGGTGATTTCTTAGCGGGAATAGCAGCGAGCTCTGCCGAAGAGCGCGCTGTTGCGCAATTATGCTTATCGGATGTGCCTCTTAAGCAATTTTTACAAGACGCAGTCATCCCGTATGAGAAAGATGAGGTTACTCGGTTAATTTTCGATGAACATGATGCTAAAAGCTTTGCGACTATTTCTCACTTAACCGTGGGAGAATTGCGTAATTGGTTGTTGGATGATGGTATTCAGGCGGAGCATTTAGCCGCAATACAGGCTGGCTTAACACCTGAGATGGTTGCCGCTGTATGTAAGATTATGCGTAATCAAGATTTAATTCTTGTCGCTAGTAAATGTCGCGTTGAAACCGCGTTTAATAACACGATTGGTTTGCCGGGTTGCTTTTCAACTCGACTGCAACCTAATCATCCGACAGATGATATGACAGGCATCGCCGCCAGTATTCTAGATGGGTTGCTATATGGTAATGGTGATGCCGTTATCGGTATTAACCCTGCGACAGATAACGTAGCACAAACCATCACTTTGCTGAACATGATGGAAGAAGTCATTCAGCACTATGGCATTCCAACTCAACATTGCGTACTAACTCATGTGACCAACACATTACAAGCCATTGAAAAAGGTGCGCCGGTCGACTTGATATTTCAATCCATCGCAGGTACTGAAAAAGCAAACAGCAGTTTTGGCATTGATCTTTCAATTTTAGATGAGGCCTATCAAGCAGGTTTGTCACTGAATCGCGGCGCAGTGGGTAATAACCTCATGTATTTTGAAACTGGCCAAGGAAGTGCTCTTTCTGCCAATGCGCATTTCGATGTTGATCAGCAAACATGTGAAGCACGAGCGTATGCGGTTGCAAGAAAATTTAGTCCATTACTCGTGAATTCGGTGGTTGGTTTTATCGGGCCAGAATATTTATACAACGGAAAAGAGATTACTCGCGCGGGCTTGGAGGACCATTTTTGTGGCAAGCTACTAGGCTTACCTATGGGTTGTGATATTTGCTATACCAATCATGCCGACGCTGATCAGAATGATATGGATAATCTATTGACGTTGTTAGCAACCGCGGGTCTTACGTTTGCTATGGGAATACCGGGGTCGGATGACATTATGCTAAATTATCAGACGACCTCCTTTCATGACGCCCTGTATATTAGACAGCTTTTACAGCGTAACCCTGCTCCTGAATTTCATCAATGGCTCAAAGACAGCGATATTTTTTCTAACAACGAAAGCGGGCTATTGAATAAAACCTTGCCTGCCTCTTTTGCCACGACTCTAGAAAGGATTGGCTGATATGACAACGACAATTATTGCTAATCCATGGTCAAAGTTGCAGCGTTTCACCGATGCTAGAATTGGTTTAGGGCGTGCTGGCACCAGTTTGCCGACACATGAGTGGCTGAGTTTTCAATTGTCACATGCTAAAGCACAAGATGCCGTTCACAAGGAGTTTGATGTTGAAAAGCTTTATGAGCAAATTGATAGTAGGCCTTGGAATACATTTGGTGTCACTCGTGTTAAAAGTGAAGCGCAAGATCGAGCTCAGTATTTGCAACGACCTGATTTAGGCAGGCAGCTAAGATCTGAAGATATTAAACGACTGAAAACTCAAAGATCATTGAAGCCTTATGATGTGGCATTTCTGATTTGCGATGGCTTATCGGCGATTGCTGTTGAGCAAAATACGACATTATTTCTCGACCATTTAGTGCCAAAATTAATTGCACATCACTGGTCGGTCGCCCCTATTGTTATAGCTGAGCAAGGCCGCGTTGCGTTAGGTGATGATGTTGCGGAAGCCATTGGCGCTAAGTGTATTGTAGTCTTAATAGGAGAACGACCTGGCTTGAGTTCGCCGGATAGTTTAGGGCTTTATCTGACTTGGGCAGCTGAGCGTGGGTGTAACGATGCCATGCGTAATTGTATTTCTAATATTCGACCAAAGGGGTTGAATTATTCTCTTGCTTCGCAAAAAGCTTGGTACTTATTACAAGAATCGCGAAGATTACAGCTTTCTGGTGTGAACTTAAAAGAAAATGCGGATATCGCCAGTCTTAGTAATACACAAGCATCCTTGGGTAATTTTCTTACTGAAGGCTAGTATTCAGTGTCTGCACCTTTAGTGGGCGCGGATTTTCTTTGAGCTTCTAATTCGCTCGTAAAACATTGCCAATTCTTGATAACCCTAGTACTGGCGTATTGATAAAGTGCTTTATGTTGAATATTGCTACATAAAAGGAGCACTTTATGGAAACAAAAACGGCAACGATTGAGTCGTTGCAAGCCATGGTTGAGGCGCAGCAGGCCTCTTTCGAAATGCACCAAGCCATGAATATGGAAGTATTTTATTGGTGGTGTACTGCTATTATGGTCATGATCCACGCAGGCTTTCTTGCTTACGAAATGGGGGCGTCAAGAAGCAAAAATGCACTGGCTGCGGGTATAAAAAATATTCTTGCACTCGCTGTTATCATTCCTACTTTTTACTTGTTTGGCTGGTGGATTTATAACGCTTTCCCTCACGGTTTTACTCCAATTGATGCTTCCGCTGCTTTGCCTTGGTCGCAAAGTATGGGTCCTGATGTACAGGACATGGGTACTGGTATTTTTTGGGCGGCGTTTGCTCTATTTGGTGCGACTACGGGTTCAATATTATCCGGAGCGGTTATTGAGCGGATTCGAGTCAGTGCGTTTTTAATTCTCACTGTGTGCTTAGGTAGTGCCATCTGGATTTTGGCAGGCGCTTGGGGATGGCACCCTGATGGCTGGTTGCTAACGCAATTGGGTTATCACGATGTAGGTGCTTCGGGTGTTGTTCATGCCATTGCGGGTTTCTTTACACTAGGTGTGTTGATTAACTTAGGTGCGCGTAAAGGCAAGTTTATTGATGGCGTTGCGCAAACTATAGCTCCTCACTCATTACCTATGACCTTGATTGGTCTCATGATGATCATCTTTGGTTTCTTTGGCTTCTTGGGTGGCTGCATTATATTCAACGGCGGCGAAACTGGCTGGACGACTATCTATAACACTCCAACTAATTTGTCTGCATTCGCATTTAATACACTAATGGGATTTGCTGGCGGCATTATTGGCTGCTATATCGCAACTCGCGATCCATTTTGGACCATGTCTGGTGGTCTTGTAGGTATTATTTCTGTAGCCGCCGGTCTCGATCTATATAGCCCATCACTTGCGTTTATAATCGCTACTTGTATGGGTGTTGCTGCGGTGCAATTCGCCAAACTATTGGAACGTTTGCAAATTGATGATGCAGTTGGTGCAGTAGCTGTTCATGGTTTCACTGGTGCGGTCGCTGTTGTCTTGGTTGGTGTTTTTGCCCACGGCACACCAAACGTGAATGGTGCTCCAGACATTACGTTCACCGGACAATTAATTTCTGCATTGGTTATGATCGCTTTAGGTTTCTTACCAGGTTACGGAATATCTTATGCACTGAAAAAGGCCAATGCATTGCGCGTACCTGAGTCTGCGGAAGAAATTGGTATTGATGAAGTAGAGATTTTAGCTAAACCCTATCCTGAGGCGAATACACCAGCGTCGATTGAAAGTGATGTTCCAAACAAACTAGCTGAACCACAAGGAGTTTAATCATGGGTACTTCGATTGTAAGTTGGGAAAATGTGAGCGCCTATTTCACTTTCGCGGATCAGCCAGCGGCATTGGTGTTATTTAGTTTGGGTGTGGCAGGCATCGTCTGTGGATTAATTGGCTATATCATCAAACATGAAAATAAAGCATTTGAGGAACACAAATAATCATAATACCCCCGATTAATGCATTTGCCGCTACCTCTGGGTAGCGGCTTTTTTGTGTCCTACACTCTTGTTTGTCGTTGTTAATGAGTGATCCAAGTGCCTTCTTCTGTTCGATCACTGGCGTTCAACCACACGTGACTAATACCACCTTTTGCTGTTTTTAGTTTTTCGTTTTCGAGACTATTGCTGGGAGTAGAAAAGCGATAGTTACCTAATAATGAACAAGCTTGTTGTCCGGCCTGCCAGGCATCTTGATAAGTAGAAATATTCCACTCTTGTGTTTCGTTATGCTGGCAAGCGAAGAAATGTTGATTACTGCAACTTGTATCATCCCAACGGCCATTTTCCCATTGAAGCGCGCAGTCTTGGTTACCGCCCCAGTTATTCGGTTCGTTTACATCCCATGACCAAATCGCAGCAGACAAGCGGTCGTCACTATGAGTCATATCATCAAGGTTGACGATATTGCCACCATTTTTAAATGCTTGAATGACATCTTCTGATTCAATTTTCTTTACCGATCCATTTGTAAAGAAAGCGCCAATGGCCCCAATGCTGGTTCTATCTTCCCAAATGCGATTAATATCTCCAAGGCTAGTGAAAGCCATGTTGCTCATATTTTGATTACCGGAGCAACCGCCGTCTTTCCAAACAATGACTTGCTTGCCGCTTGCAAGTACTTGATTTTTGGTCAGTGTGTTGGGAATAGCTTTGCACCCTTGGCTCGCGTAAATGTTTGCGCCCAGTTGCTTGTTTATCACGTTAAAAAGTTCTTGATGGCGACCGTCTGTGTGATCTTCAAAATAGAGGATGATGACTTCTTTCGGATTCTCGTTAATCCAGCGAGCTACTTCTGCAATCCCATCTTCAACTCGGCGATCAGTCAAACTACAGCCCACATGCAAATCACCTACATCAACACCGATACCTGAATGACAAAGCAAAAGATCTGTTCCCCATTGCCAAGGCCAACCATGGGTATGCGCAGTCCAGTGTGCGTCCAGTTCAATAAAACGTGCCCCTAATCGCAGTTGATCATAGATAGAAACGATTTGTTGGGGATCAAGGTAGCGCGTGGCATTTCGGTATTTGCGAGAATTATAGGAGTTATGAGAGCCGATGATATTGTTTTCGGCGAGTGGTTTATTGGCATCCATGTTACGTTGGTGGGCTAATGCCTTTCCAGCCCAGCTGTTTTGAAACTGCGTGATGGCATCTCCGTCAACACTAGCTTGTGGATCGGGAGTAGCGCTCATTGCCAATGCATGAAGACTAAAAAAGCCAAGTGTCGCCAAAGCACTGATTTGGCGAATAAAAGTTCGTTTGAACATATTTAATTCTCGTTGAGGTGAGTTTTTTATATTTATTGTGTGCAACCAAGGTTGCTTTAGGTTTTTTATCAGACAGGAAATAGAAGTAAACATGAATTGGCAATATGGCCAATAATGCTAAGCACTTGTCCTTTACTGTGATGTTATCTGGTTAAAGAAGTATTTGAATAGGTGGGTTCAACTTTGAATGTGAGATTTGAAACGTGATTTTTTGTGATTTATAAATATGTATTGAGCTAATGTCTCATTCATTATCAAAGAACAAGGCAGCATATCTTTTAGCCGTTTAATATAATTTTTCATAGAGGTATAAAAAAGCCCGCAATCGGCAAGCGATGCGGGCAGCAATAGGCACTGGAAAACTGATTAAATGCTATCGGTCTTCATAGCGTTGATGTTTAAAGAAAACGCCGCCATCACCAAATGCCGATGTGGTCATTTCGGATGTTAGACGCATGGTTCCCACTTTAATTGCACTATTGCGACGATCGCTCGCGTAGCGACGATTGATCCAACCAAAGATACTAGTACGAATAGGTTTATCGGTGGCGTAGACGTCATATAGTGCGGTACCCGATTGCAAGGTGATGAGATCATCTCGGAAATCATGAGCACTAGAAGCAAAGCGTTGTCGCACTTCTTGCGTGGGCACAAAGTATATTTGTGTTGGTGCTTTTGGGGTTGCTTCCACTTCACCATTTGCTTGTGTTTCCGCTAGGTTCTCTGTCATCAGTCGAGTAGGTTTACTGGTCACCAAAGAGAATAGCGCCGTGCTGCCTAACGTATCATTGACTTCAGCAGATACATATTGCGAAAGCTCATTGGCAAAGAAATCATGGTTATCCCCTTGGCCTGATAATGTATAGAGTGCAGACACATTGCTAGAAGGCTTGCCATCAATAAAGGTTTTCCATGCTAATCCAGGCGCAAAACCGCGGTCATCGGGATCACCTGTGACGGAGAGACGAACAAGACCACACTCCGCGCCTTCAAATATCCCTGTATAGGGATGGCTATTGCTGGATTCAAATGCAACTGTTGCCATGGCGCCATACGGGTGAATAGGTTTCTCATAACCTAATGGCGCGACATCTTCGTTGCGATTCACCTTTTTCCACAGAATGGAATCGATTAAGCCACCAATATCAACCGGCTGCAGTGCGGGACGTTCGCCTTGCTCGTATAATGTCTGAGTTACACCGTTTTGCCATAGCAGGGTTTGCTTGTCACAGGCTGCCATTTCTTGGTAGTTATCAGGAATCTTTAAGCCCCAAGGTTTAAAGGCATTTTCAATACCGGTTAGGCTTACTTTTAGCTCTGGGAAATGACGCTCGAGTACGTCTTTCATGTCATTGTTTTCTACCCAATCAATCCCTTCTTGCGTATATACTTCTGCGCGGTAATCAGAGGTATAAAAGCGGTCTGTCATCAAACGACGAGAGGCATTTAGGATAAAGATTTGAAACGCCGTTTCACCAAATGCAAAGCCTTCGGGGCGAACAGTCTCTGCTAGTTGACCAACTAAGGCGTCGATTTTTTCAATATCGTTATCGTATAAACGTTTAAGCGCTTCTAACGTTTTGGGATCGCTCGTTAGGTCTTCAAATTTGGTGATGGGGTTTAGACCAATCTGACGACGAAACTCATTATAACGAGGCACACCACGTTCACGATCTCGTAGAATGTCGATTGTCGCTAGATCAATGTCTTCAGAGAACGGAATCGAAAGGTTTCGCAGGAATTCAGGATAGTTGTGTAGTGTTAGAGAACCTGGGTACGTTGTACCAAAAGAATACCAAAGTCGTTCGCCACCCTCTTCGTCTAGGATATCCTCTGCGTGTCCGTCACGGGTCTCCATCATAGGGATGCGACGCGCTACTTCTGCAGAGCCTATATCATAGACTTCAACATCATCACGTAATAGTGGGTGCATACGGTACACAGCTGTAAACTCTTCGGTTAACGAATAATCGGTTCCGCCGTTGTAGGGTTCGCGTGTACCTACCAAGCCACCAATCGCAAAATCAATAAAATTCGGGTCGTCCAGTTTTTCAATTAAATCAGGACGACTTGATAGAAGAGCGGTTAATAATGGAGAGCTAGTAATACCTTCAGATAACCCGTCTAAGATTTCTTGTACCTTGTCTCGACCTTCACGTTCATCTGTTAGACCATACCAGTTAGCGCGCATGGCTCTCTCAGTTACTGGATTAGCAATAATGGCAGGTGTCCATTCGATAGTGTGAATTTTTGCCATCAGCGCGGCATTGGCCAGACGAGCTTTATCGTAAAGCCATTGATCATCACGTTCAGGGTATTTTTGCTTTAGCATTTCAGCGATAGCATTGTGCTCTAACGTGAAAAGCTGGTGCAGCATTGATAAACCTAGCCACCAGTTTTTATTAAAGCCAGTAACCGGAACATTACTCCAATAATCCGTTGGCAGTGTGCCGTCTTCTTCAACCTTTAGTTTACCGTCAACGAATGCTCTTACAGAGTCATTCGTAGCTTTGTCACTACCATATAATTGAGATCCATCCCACCAGTGGGTGTTTATATTGCGATAGGTCGCCGGTAGGGTCGCGTCCTCTTCTGCAGTGCGGTCGCTATCAGGCGTTGTGCGTTTAATACTCATTGTACCAGGACCCTTAGGATCTCCAGCGGGGCGCTCCACAAGAATCGGGTTGTTGGCATCCCCATCCCCATGATCAATCCAGTCGTGAACCATGAATTGAATCCACGCGGCGGCTATAAAGTTCACGCTCGTGGCGGGCTTAAACTCTTCCCTTGCCATTAATTCATTGGAAACGGCACGGGGGTTTGGTTCTAGTAGAGTATCGTTTTCGGTTTCTCCATAGGCGGCCTCTAATTTGACGTTGCGTCCAAAGCGCCGATTAACAGAGCCCTCGGCTGGATTATCAAGAATATTACAGGTGCCATCTTCGGTACGTGCGGTCAAACTGCGCTCATCACATACAATTTCAGCATTGGCTTTGCTTAAGTCCTCTGTGGCAATGAGATTATTTTCAGTTAGGTCTTCCCTTTGCAAGCCTAGCGTGAGCAATCCTATTACGATTCCGATACTGCCACCGGCTTTAGCGATAGCGGGCCAAGTCACCCATACTGATGTCGACATATATGCCTCCTTTTTATTGTTGTTGTGGGTGCACGCAGACTAGTAGAAAAAAAGAACTTCGCCTCCCCCCCGTAGGGAGGGGATAAGACTGCTCGGCAGAAGGGGAGTGGGTGTGTTAAATTTCATACTTCCACATGAGTAAAACAATAATAAAGTGGTAGATAATGAGATGCTAAAATGCGAAAAAAAGCCCATAAAAACAACGCTTTTAGTTGCTGGTCCAGGTTTTGGTAAAACCACTTATTTACATGAGCATGCCCACCTAATTCAGCAGAGAAATGAGTTTTCTGTTCATCTTTCCGTTGATATTACAGAGAAAAAACCCCATGAATTTACGAAAAAAGTATTAGGAGAATTAAGCCAAGTTTCTACTGGCCAATCTATTTCGGTATTGCTAGATGATGTTCATCACTTAAGTGAAAAAGAGTTCACATTTTTGTTTTCTACATTGGTAGATAAGTTGAGTTGTGATGACCATATCTACATAGCCTGCCGACGCATGCCCAATATCTCCTTGATTCAACCTGATACCGTTGAAATACGATTATTGCAGGAACCAGAGTTACTTGAAAAAACCGAAGGCATATGGCCTTTGATGTTTTATATGCAGCAAAAGAACTGGCATCAAGCAAATATAGAAAACCAATTAGATCAGTATTTAGAATCTCAGTGGGGGGATACGCTTCAGGAAAAAGATTTAAGCTCTCTGAGTGTGCTGGCAAGCTTTTCAGAAATATCTGAATCGCTTTGGCGGAATCTAGCACCAAATGGTTTATCGCTATCCTACGTCTGGCAAGAGTATCGCTACCTGTTGCCAAATATCGCTCAACAAGGTCACTATCGCTGGGTTCCTGAAGCGAGGCAGTATTTGCATAAGCGTTTTCCACTAACAATAGATGAGAGAAGAACGATACTGGAAAGGGCAGCCGATTTTTGGTTGCGTCATGGGAGTTTTCAAATGTTAATTGATACTCTTTATGACAATCACGAAGAATTACTCACTTATCACTCTATTATTATTCCTCTAGTCGTAGCGTTGATTTTTACGCGACGTTTTCATCAAGCTCGATATATTATCGAACAAATGCAAGATGTTTCTACCGAAAACGACCATAAGGAAGTGATCAATATATTAAGTAATACATTGGCGCTTTTTACTGTTGATGATGAGGAGAGAGTCGAACCATTGGCTTCCCTTGAAAATATGAAATTGAAAAATAGCGTTATTCACTGCGTTGCATTAGTTGTTTCTGCTTATCAATCTTTCTATCAAGGTAAACTGGATGAGACTGCTCGAAAAGCTCGAGATGCTTTACTCTACATGAATCAGCGTCAACAGACTTATTTAGCAAGTTTAACGGAAATGCTATTGATCGCCTGTGACAAATATCGGGGATATACTGCTCAAGCTGTGCAACAGTTGTTGATGGCTTTTAATAGCAAGGAAGAAAATACTAAAGATCCGTCATGGCAGAATTATGCGACGGGTATGATCATTATGTATTATGAAAAAAATGATCTCAAAGGCGCAGAATCTATTTGTGAAAAGCTAATGCCGCATATTAACAATGCGTGCTCAACAGAAGTTATCATTCACGTTTACTTATATTATGCACGTATTCTTGATTTAACTGGGAATGTAGAAAAAAGTTTCGAATACTTGGTGCGTTTACAGCGATTTTTGTCCATGGGAAATTACCCCCGTTATCAGGGAAAGCTCGTAGCTGAAAGAATGAGACAGGCTGTAGCGAAAAATGATCTTAAGTCCATTCAATACTTGAATGAAAAATTTAATATTGACTCACTTGAGATTGACCAGAATAGCCTGATTCTTGATGTTAGAGATTACCTATCCCAGACTTGGGCAATGCAGTTGCTGTATGAATCCTGCTATCAAGACGTTATTGATCTATTGCAACCATTAAGGGATGAGCTCTTGAAGCACGATTACCATGTGCGAGCTTTGGTAGCAGAGGCACAGATTATCGTCGCTCACTGGTATTTAGGTAAAAGAGCGAGAAGTAAGATACTTTTGAAGCAGGCGGTACAGTTTTATGGTTGGCTACTTTTCAACCGTACTCTTTTTGACGAAGCGCCTTTGATTATTCCTATTCTTTCGAATTTGATATCCATGGGCGAACTACAACCGTCCAAACAATACTTGTCCACTTATCGTAATATCCTATTTCCACGGTATGCCACGGATGCCGACGATATAACTGCGCGATATAACGAATTAACGAATAAGGAAAAAGAGGTTTTAATGCTACTTGCCCAAGGGCTGAGCAATCAAGAAATAGCTGACGATATGGCGGTAGCAGCGACCACCATAAAGTGGCATTTGAAGAATATCTATCGCAAGCTGTCACTGGATAGTCGTTCTGCTGCAGTCGCCTATATGCACAGAATTCAGCCCAGCCACTTAATATGATTATCCGTTATCAACATTGTGCATTTGTCTAATATTCAGTAGCTTTTGCTCACTAAAATAATGACAAAAGAAATGCCATGAAAAAGTTCGCTATTACTTTCGCCTTGATTGCTGTTGTATTGGTCTCAGTGCCCCAATATTTCTTAGGCTTCTCCATATGGCACCTAGGCAGCGCTGTGAATGTTGCAACAGGGCTTGGAGCAAAGCTTGCCTGCTCAGCTCGGTTTATCAGTGGTTTTGATGAGCAACAGTCACTTCAGGATGTGGTGTCTTATAGCCCAGCCGCCGCACTATTGGATTTAACCTTCGACTATGAAAATAATACGGTACAGGCCGAATTATTTGGCATGGCTAAAACGATAGCCAAATATAGAAAGGGGCTAGGGTGTACATTGGAGATAGGTGACACACACGCCTTAGATCAAGTTGCATTACCTATTGCGTCCGACAAGATAAACCCTCAAGAAGAAACATGGGTCGACATTGATGAGCAATTGCAGGAAAAAGTCAGTTCAATTTTAAAACAGGATAATCGCAACGGATATCAGACGCGTGCGCTACTGGTCGTAAAAGATCAGCGCGTAGTGGCAGAAACTTATGCAGAAGGTATTGATGCAAGAACGCCATTAATGGGGTGGTCAATGGGAAAAAGCCTTACTGCAATGCTGATCGGTCGATATGCTTATTTAAATCCTAGTGAGCCGAAAAGTGTAAGTTTCAAGGCTTGGCAAAATGATGGGCGAGAAAAAATAGAGCTCGAACATTTGTTGCAAATGACATCAGGCCTAGATTTTGATGAAACTTATGCGCCAGGTAGCGATGCTACACACATGTTGTTTACGGCGGGCAGTGCGTCTAACGTGGCCTTAAACAGTCAATTAATTCATGAGCCATCAACACACTTTTCTTATTCATCGGGTACCACTAATATTCTCGCCCGTTGGCTATATGGTCGTACCGGCAATTCAGCACAAAGCTTAGTTGATTTTGCATATACTCAACTTTTTCAGCCGTTAGGCATGGAACATACTATTTTTGAGCCCGATGCATCAGGTGTATTTGTCGGAAGTTCTTACATATATGCTAGCGCACGAAATTGGGCTCGCCTTGGGTTGCTCATGGCTAACGGTGGTATATATCAAGGTCAACGTTTATTAGCTGAAGATTGGGTTATCCGTGCGGCTTCGCCTAATAACAGCCAAAATGAAAAGGCTTATGGCTATCAATTCTGGTTAAATCATGGCGATGACGAGTTGCGATGGCCCAGTTTACCCAAGGATACCTATGCAATGCTGGGTAATCGCAAGCAGCACGTTATGGTGATTCCTTCGGAGAATATGGTTATTGTACGACTTGGATGGACAAAATCTTATTACCCAACGGAAGTTAATACTAAGCAGATATTAGACGTAGTAAGCGAGCATAGCGACTAAAGTTGTAATAACATATCGTAATGAATATGAGTGTGAAAATGTGTTATTTGTCGTTTATTGCCTATTATTGCAAGGGTAATAATGTAATCGTAACAGCAATATTCTCAACATGGATTGTCAATATTTATGCAAAGACTATCGCTTGCAGTTTCTCCCCAAAGTGTTACATCGTTCATAACGCTATCCATTTCTATTGCCGTCATGCTGGGTTGGTATTTTCACTGGCCCAGTGTATTACAACTGGGCCCCGATTGGGCTCCAATGCAGTTCAACACGGCGCTGTGTTTTCTTCTTCTGGCGCTAGCCTCATTATTGAATAATCACCACTTTCTTGCTCGTCTCATTTCCTTTGTATTGATGAGCATAGGTTTAATCACGCTGTTTCAATATATATTTAAAATAAATACGGGATTAGATCAATTGTTCATGGAACACTGGTTATTCACTCGAACATCTCATCCCGGAAGAATGGCACCCAATACAGCCTTATGTTTTGTTTTATTAAGCATTTACTTCGCGGTGCCTATAAAGCATCGATTAAGCTCACTAATAATTGGGCCAGCTAGCGGCTTTGCTTTTGGCTTGAGCCTAATGGCCTTGATTGGCTATGCCACAGGGATGAGTTTTGCGTATGGCTGGCAAGAGCTTACTTCTATGGCAGTACATACCGCATTTCTATTTTTTATCATGTCTTCGGCATTGCTTCGACGCCAATATATCTTTTGGAAAGATAAACCATTTGAGTTCATCCGATGGCAAACGGCGACTTTAATACCGCTTGTTATTTTTATTGTTGTGGGAATAAAAATACCGCATATACGGACACAAGAAATATTTTTGTTAGAGACGGCTGAAGCCGACTCTGAGCTAATCGGGAACAGGATGGAGCTCAGGCTAGCGCGAGAGGGTGCGGAGATAGTATTTACGCCAGATCATGAAAAAGTTCTTATCGAAACAATGAAGTACTTTTCGTCGGTTAAAAACTATCACTATCGATTACTAATCAATGGAAAAGTATTGGATGCAGATCATGAGGATTATTGGGAACCAATCGCGGTATATGATTTAAACTATGAAGATAGCGTTATACAGGTACAGCTTTATCCAAGTGATAAGAAGAGTCAAAGCTTTATTCGATACTTCTATTTCAGCATATTTATTGCAATCTTATTCGCTGCTCTAGCGGTTTGGCTGTTGCTTACAAACTACAAGAGACAGCAGACGCTCGCCATGTTGGCCACCAGTAATATTAGGATGCAGATACTGTTTGAGTCTAGCCAATTTGGTCTGGCCATATTAGATAGCCACCTTAATATCGAGCAAAAAAATGAGTCTTTTCTTAAGGTTATTGATCATGCTGATATTAATTCTTTGAAAGAGGTTGTTGATAATAGAAAGGACTATGAGAGCTTATTAGATATAGATAAAAAACAGAAAATTACTGTAGCAACAAGAATAAAAGGAAAGAGTGTAGAAGTTAGCTTGAGTCAGTTTGGTGGTGTTGGAGAGAGGCTTCTGGTTTGCAAAGAATTATCATCTTCACCCGATAAAGGTCATCAAACGGATTCTAGCAATTTACTCGATATTACGCTCAATGCCTCCGGTTGTTGTCTTTGCTTATGTGATGAAAAAGGAGAAATATTTATTAGTAATAGCGATTTTGATGATTGGCAAGACTCCAATGTCGCAGCAGCAGGACGAGTAATCTCACAATACATACACAGCAATGATCTTCCAGAATTTCAAGATAAGTTTAAGCAAGCAATCCAAGAAAAGAACGGCCCTAAGGCTCTAGAGTGTCGACTATCTAAAAGTGGAACTTGGGAATGGTGTACTTGCCGAATCACCGCGCAGGCAGATCTCGACTCTAACCAAGAGTTAATTACCGTAAACTTTCAATCAATTGAAGACAAACGAAAATTAATCAGGCAGCTGGAGCAGTCGGTTGAAAAGCTCAAGCAAGCTAATTCTGACGTCGAGCAGTTTGCTTATATAGCATCCCATGATTTGAAATCGCCTCTTGTCGGTATTAAAAACGTAAGTGAATGGTTGATTGAAGACTATTCAGATGCACTAGATGAAGAAGGACAAGATCATTTAAGAATGATCAAGGGGCGCTGCAATCGAATGGCAGCCTTGTTGGATGATCTATTGATTTATTCTCGAACCGGTACTCACGAGCTAGTGTATTCCGATATTAATGTAAAAGCATTAGTAAAAGATGTATGTCAACTTCATGATTGTCTCAATATTACTGATATTCAGGGAGAAGAGTTACATATATCGGTTGATAAAAGGGCTTTGGAGATTGCGATTCGTAATGTTATATCAAACGCTTTAAAGCATAATACTAATGAAAAGAAAAAGATTAGAGTTACCATTGAAGAAAAAGCCGATCAGGCTTACATTAGTGTCGAAGATAATGGTGAGGGAGTGAACGAGCAATATTTCGATACCATATTTTTACCCTTTAAAACGCTAAAGCCGAGAGATCAAATGGAAGGTAGCGGGATGGGGCTGGCTATTACGGCAAAAGCAGTGCGCCGCTTACGTGGTAAAATCGACGTATCAAAGTCAGAGTTAGGCGGCCTTAATATGACGATTTCGATACCCAAACAGAGAGGTCAGCTATGAGTGATGAATCAATAACTCTTCTGTTAGTCGAAGATGATGATATTGATGCTATGTCTATTCAGCGGAGTTTTAAGAAGCACCGTATAGCCAATCCGATTCATCGAGTGGTTGACGGATTAGAAGCATTAGAGGTTATTAAAAGCGGGACGGTAAAAAAACCCTTTATTATTTTGTTGGATTTAAATTTACCGCGTATGGATGGCTTGGACTTTTTGGAATGGCTTAGAGAAAGTGATCAATTTAATGATATTGTAGTATTTGTTCTCACTACGTCTAAGGCTGAGGAAGATCAAGTTCGAGCATACAATTTACATGCTGCAGGGTATTTTTTTAAAAGTGAATGCGGAAACCAATTTTTAGATGTTGTATCTATGCTGGATGGTTACTGGAAAATCGTAAAAATGCCAAAGCCAGGGAATAGCTAGTGGATATATTAGTCGTAGATGATGATGAGATTGATCAAAAATTACTGTATAGATCACTCACCAAGAGTTTAAATTCTATCAAGATCAAATTTGCATCGGATGTGGCATCAGCTAGAAACCATATTTTAATTCAAGAGTTCGATGTCATATTATTGGATCAGCGTTTGCCTGATGCGGATGGTATTTCGTTTTTAATTGAAATAAAAGCAAACAAAACCACGAGAAATACTACTGTCGTCATGGTGAGCAATGATACTGACGAAAACCTTGCCATGCGATGCTTAAAATCCGGTGCTCAAGACTTTGTTCTTAAGTCTTCCGTAAATCCAATTATGCTGAAGACGATTATTGCTAACGCAAAAACACGACAGCAACTCGAAGAAGACCTGCGCTTGAGTCACGAGCGAACCCAACAGTTAGCTCAACAGGATCCACTTACTGGGTTATCTAACCGATACTTTTTTGAACAGTCTTTGAAGCATGCTCTATCTTCTCGTAACAAGGAATCACCCATCACGGTTATCTTTTTAGATCTCGATAACTTTAAAATGATTAATGATACTTGGAGTCATAAGCATGGTGACGAGTTATTGCGAAGGGTAGCCGTTCGCACAACCAGTTGCTTACGTGGCGACGAGGTATTTGCGCGTTTTGGCGGAGATGAGTTTGTTATTTTATTGCATGAACCCCATACAATAAATGACATCACGCGCATCACGCAACGCATACTACAAGTTTTAGCACCACCTTTTGAATTTGATGGGTTCACTTTCTATACATCGGCAAGTATTGGCGTAAGTTTTAACCCAAATCACAACATAAGTCCTGAAGTGCTAACATCTCAGGCCGACATCGCAATGCACAAAGCTAAGCAAGATGGTAAAAGCCAAGTTTGCTTTTTTGAGAAAGACATGCAAAAAGCATTTACCAATAGATTGAGAATTGAAAATGGTTTGCGAAATGCCCTCATTAATGGTGAATTCTGCCTGCATTATCAGCCAATTATGCTAGTCGAAAATAATTCTCTAGTAGGATTTGAAGCGCTTATCCGCTGGAATCAAGATGGCACATTAGTACCGCCAGATATTTTCATTCCTGTTGCTCAAGAATCAAATCTTATTATGGAAATAGGTCGCTGGGTTATTAGTGAAGTAATCCATCAGCTATCTCAATTATCGCCTGCATTGTACATTGCCATTAATCTATCGCCTTTACAGTTACGAGACCCTAGTCTGATAGATTTTTTGGTTAGTGAATGCCAAGCGTATGGTGTAAGCCGGCATCGTTTAGTTTTAGAGCTAACAGAAACTGCTTTTACAGATCAAAGAACAGACGTATATGACGCAGTTGCGCAATTAAGAAAGGACGGTTTTAAAGTAGCGCTAGATGATTTCGGCACTGGATTTTCATCGCTATCTCATTTACGTAACCTGCCGATAACTACAGTCAAAATTGATAAATCTATGTTACCCAGCGCAAATAACCATAGGCTTGAGCTTCTCCTGCGAGGTTTAGTGCAAATGATTCAAGCTTTGGACTTGGATTTGGTTGTTGAGGGCGTAGAGACTGAAATACAGCGTCAGCTATGTATTGACTTGGGGGCCGTAAATGCCCAGGGGTTATTCTTTGGTAAGCCAGAGTCAATTGATTATTATATTTGCAAGAATGAAGGTCCATGAGTGTGGGCCTAATTATTTGATCCTCTGTTTTCTTTTCCTAAAGACTACTCATTGCAAAATCACTTCTAGTTGCCATACTCAAATTAACACCCAAGGATAGTAAGGCACCTATGAACCCGTTTACATCGTCGTGGATTTGCACGGCTATCATTGTTATCTGTCTTTGCGCCAGATCAGTTAATGCAGGAGCTATAGAGGTTTTCGTTACTGATAATGCTGGTGAGCCTTTAGCCAATGCGGTAGTCCAGTTAGTTGGTTCTAGTGAGGCAGTTAATGTCTCAAAGCAACCCTTGGTTATGGATCAAATGGATAAATCTTTTGTTCCAAAGGTGTTATTGGCTCCCATACATAGCGAAATAAATTTCCCCAACTCAGACAATATACGCCATCATGTTTATTCTTTTTCGAAAGCCAAAACTTTCGAACTAAAGCTGTACGCTGGCCAACCTAAAGACCCTATTAAATTTGATCAAGAAGGGATTGTGGTTTTAGGGTGTAACATTCATGATTCAATGGTTGGTTATATTTATGTGACGGATGCCCAAGCTTATCTGACTGATGTTAACGGTATGGTGTACATCCAATCACTGCCCGAGGAAGTTAATTCGATAGCGGTCTGGCATCCAGATACAAAGCAAGGTGTCGATTATCGAAAAGTAATTCAGGTTCCATCGAGCAATACTAGTCAAATAACTGTTTCGTTGGACATTCAATCTCCAGAACCAAGAAATACGTTTGAAGATGTTTTTGGCTCCCTTTAAATCACTTCGCTTACGCTCCCAGATTACATGGTTGTTTATCGCTTTAATCTTTCTAACAACCTTAGCAATTATGGCGAGTATTTGGCTGCGCACGGCCGAATATAGCCATAACATAATTGAACGACGTGTAGAGAGTGCGCAACGTGTACTCAATCAATATCTAACCGCAAGGGAACAGCTGTTAATCACGGCAGCTCGAGTGCTTACTGCAGATTTTGGTTTTAAACAGGCAGTCGCTACCAGTGATGCTAATACGATTGTGAGTGCTTTGAATAATCATGGTCGGCGTATCAAGGCAGATGTAATGATGCTACTTGATACAGAAGGTGTTCTTAATCATCTTTCTGTCCGTGATAATACCAAAAAAGACGTATTTCAGGAGGCGCTAGATGGTTTACCCTTGCGTCTTGATAACTCGCAATTTTTAGTTGTAAACAAAAATGTCTATCAGGTCCTTGTGTTGCCTATAAAAGCGCCGCGTTTAATTGCCTATTCTGTTATTGGTTTTAAGTTAGATATGCATGCCTTGAGTGATCTTCAAGAATTAACGGGACTTGATATCAGCTTAATAGAGCAAGATGACGTATTAATAACGAGCCTTGACAGCCCTCAGAAAGCCTCGATTTTTTGGAATAGTCGTAAGGCAGAAAAAAGTAAAATTGAACGGGAAATCGAACATCCTTTGTATCGACATCGAGTGATTGATTTTGGTGAGAAGACAGGTCTGTCTGCCTTGCTTACCGCTTCATTACAGCAGGAGAACGAAGACTACTATCGGTTGCTGTATTCCGTTGTATTTATCGCCGTTATTACCTTGTTGATAGCATTGATCTCAATTCGACTTTTAGCCAAAGGTATCACGATACCGCTAAGTAACTTGGTTATGCTCACAAAACAGGTTGCAAAAGGTGAATTTAGTCATATCGAAGGCAATGCGCCAAAAGCCCAAGAATTTAGGGAGCTTGAACAAGCGTTTTTTAATATGGGTCAAGAGATTTCTGAGCGAGAGTCAGAAATCATCTATCAAGCAAAGCATGACCTTTTAACAGGGCTCTTAAACCGACACACACTACAGAAAGAATTAGACTCGTCAGTCCATGAAAGCGAGCATCTAGTATTGATAGGCATTGATATAAAGTCTTTTAAACAACTTAACGATACCATGGGCCCGAGGGTTGGTGACGAAATTCTTATTTCATTGGCAAGTCGCCTTAATGAACTTGTAGAGTCTCATGTTTCTTATCATAAGAGTTATGCGAATGCAGCACGAATAAGCAATGATTTTTTTCTTTTAGTTGTCACGCTTTCCCAGATTGATGAAGTGGATGTGTATTGCCAAACAGTGCGTCAAAAACTTATAAAATCCTATGAAATCGATTCCATGATAATAAATTTCGATCTTTATTGTGGTGTTGTAATTGATACGGATAATGCCGATCAGGGGGAGACTCTACTGCGTCGCGTTGAGATCGCAGTTAATGCTGCAAAAGATGAGTATACGGCAATTAGATACTATGAAACGGGTGAGGATGAAGCTTACTTGGAGCGTATCTCTATTATAGAGAATCTAAAAGACACCTTGGCATCTGATAATGGCAGTATGTTTATGACGTTTCAGCCGAAGTTGAATTTAAAAACAGAAAAAATTGATAAGGTTGAGGCACTCATTCGCTGGGTGAATGAGGACGGTGACTTTGTTAATCCAGAGTTATTTATAGATCTAGCTGAGAAGTCTGGTTTAATTGTTGACTTGACTCAATGGGTGGTGCGCAATGTTGTAAGACAAATTGCTGATTGGAATGAAGCTGGTTATTTAATGAAAGTGGCTATTAATCTTTCCGCGCAAGATATTCAACATGATGGTTTTATTGAATTTATACTAGATACGATTGCTAGCTATAGTGTGTCCGCGAGCCAGATTACCTTAGAACTGACAGAGCGTGATCTTATGGAGAACGAATCACAAGCTATCAATCGATTAGCTAATCTTAAAATGGTAGGTTTTGAAGTATCGATTGATGACTATGGGATTGGCCAGTCTTCACTATCAAAACTTAAAGACCTTCCGGCGAACGAATTAAAAATTGATAAGGGCTTTATTATGACGCTGGAACAGTCAGATGCTGACCAAGTTATTGTTAAGTCGACTATCGAGCTTGGCCATAAATTAGGGATGCGAGTAGTGGCAGAAGGTGTCGAAAACCAAATGAGCTTAGATATTCTACGAAGTTTCGGCTGCGATCATGCTCAGGGGTTTTATTTAAGTAAGCCTCTTAAGGCAGATGCGTTTATTAATTGGTTATCAAATTATGAAGCTCATTCTTAGTTTACTATTGCTCGTTATTAGTTCCGCATCTGCTGCAGGCGGTAAAATTCTAGCGACACCTGGTGTATCCATGGTTGAAGGTTCTGCTGGAGGTGGACTGGTACCCTGGTCACAGTTGGCGGGCTATGCTACAGAGGATGAAGTACTCGCTTCGGGATTTTGTTCACGCGCCTCAGTTGATGATTTTGATCTTAACGTATGTGGAGTTCAGGTTAATATTAAGGATCGCATTGAACTCTCTTATGCTGAGCAGACGTTTGATGTTAACCCGCTTTCTTTGCAGTTAGAGCAATCTATTACCGGGGCCAAGTTTCGTTTATATGGCGATTTGGTGTATAGCCATTTTCCTCAAATATCCGCTGGAGTGCAGTATAAAAAACTCGATACCCCGAGTGTTCCTTTTTCCCTTGGCGCAGAAAGCGATAATGGAACCGATGTTTATTTTACCGCTAGCAAACTGCACTTAGGTGTTGTGGTTGGATATAACTTACTTTGGAATGTATCAGCGCGCCATACAGAAGCTAATCAAATGGGTTTGCTTGGGTTTGGTGCAAGAGGCAAAGGCGCAAGTCTACAACTGGAGGCTTCCGCGGCGGTTCTATTTCATAAATCTCTCGCGATAGGTGTGGAGTACCGACAAAAGCCCGACAACTTAGGCCTAGGTGAAAATGATTGGTCCGATGTATTTATCGCTTGGTTTCCCAACAAGCATTTGAGTATTACAGCCGCTTACTTGGACTTGGGCTCTATTGCTGGTATCGCCAATCAAAAAGGCTGGTATTCTTCTATTACGGGGTACTTCTAATGTTCTATTTCAAATGCCTTCTAGTTCCCGTGCTTATCATTTTTCTAATGGCTTGCAGTACATTGCCAAATTCTAATGAAGATTCATTATATGAACGCATTGGTGGTTTACCCACTATCGAGAAACTTGTGGATGCGTTTATTAAAAATATCGCTCGAGATGAACAGGTTTTACCCTATTTTAGAAAATCTGATGTTACACATTTTCGCAATGGATTTATTGCTCATTTCTGTACTGTGGTGGATGGGCCTTGTGAATATAAAGGTGACAGTATGGTAGATATCCATACCGGTATGGATATAAATGAAGCTGACTTTAATCGCACGGTTGAACTATTAGTTGATGCCATGGAAAAAGTAGGCATCAGTTATCGCCAGCAAAATGAGATACTCGCACGGCTAGCATCGCTTCGAAAAGACATTATTCATCTATAAAGGTTGATATCCGATGGGATTCAATAACGATGATGATAGCGCTATCACTTTTCTTCCTTGAAATAGTGATATGCGTGTTGGTCATTCTCAAAAACGGCTTAGAGTAATATTTGCGATAACATACGCAAACCGGTGAACAGTAATACGATCGCAAAGACTTTCTTTAGTTTAGTGGCATCCAACCTAGCCGCTATTGAAGCCCCAACGGGGGCAAATAATACGGTAAGCGGGACGATACAAATAAATCCAACGAGATTTACCAATCCGACTGTACCAGATGGCGCATCAATTGGCGTACTTCCCAATACCATCATAGTGAGCGCCCCAGGTAGAGAAATGATCAAGCCTATAGCTGCTGCGGTTCCAACCGCTTTGTGAGCCGGGTAGTTGTATAATGTCAGTAAGGGTACAGAGAGAGTACCGCCACCTATTCCTACCATTGAGCTGAAAAAGCCAATAGACGTGCCCATGGTTGTTTGTCCAGCAGTACCTGGAAGTTGTTGAAACAAAGCCGATTTTCCGGTTCTGAATAGCATGTTCAATGCGGATAATGTCGCAATTATCCCAAACAATGCCGTAAGCCAAGTACCATCCACACGAGTCACTAGCCAGCTACCTAGTAGTACGCCAATTAGAATAAAAAATGCCCAATACTTGAGTAGATCAAAATCGACATTTCCCTTTTGGTGATGAGAACGAATCGAGCTGATGGATGTCGGTACAATAGTAGCCAAGGAAGTGGCAGTAGCGATTAACATAGCCGAATCTGGTGATACACCAAATCCTTGAAATAAGAAGAATAAGACAGGAACGATAACGATACCGCCACCGACTCCCAGTAGACCCGCCAAAATACCTGCAAAGATTCCGGTAATAATCAGAGCAATAAATGCCATGAGATTACTGGATAAAAATTCCATGATGTTCATTTAAGAAACTTCTATTAATAAAATGAAAGATATTGTAATTTTAATTAGGGGCTCAAGCCCCTAAGAAGTCTAAAGACTAAGCGCTTTTTTGTAGAGCGCTTAGCTCTTTTCTTACGATTTCAGCGCCTGCGCTTAATGCTTCGAGTTTACCCCGAGCGACTTTTCTGGAAAGAGGAGCCATACCACAATTGGTGCAAGGGTATAGCTTATCAGCATCGACGTATTTTAAGGCTTCTCTTAAAGTGTTTGCGACCTCTTCCGGTGTTTCGATATCGTTAGTCGATACATCAATGGCGCCTACCATGACTTTTTTTCCGCGAATCATTTCAAGAACTTCTAATGGCACACGACCGTTGTGGCACTCAAGAGAAATAATATCGATATTAGATTTCTGTATCGCTGGAAATGTTTTCTCGTAGTGACGCCATTCAGAACCTAACGTTTTTTTCCAATCCGTGTTGGCTTTGATCCCATAGCCATAACAAATATGCACAGCCGTTTCGCATTTGAGCCCTTCGATTGCCCGTTCTAGCGCAGCAATCCCCCAATCATTGACCTCATCAAGAAAAACGTTAAATGCGGGTTCATCAAATTGAATGATGTCCACACCAGCAGCCTCTAGTTCTTTTGCTTCTTGATTTAATACTTTCGCGAATTCCCATGCCAAGGTTTCACGGTCTTGATAATAATCATCGTACAACGTATCTACCATAGTCATAGGACCGGGTAGTGCCCATTTAATGGGTTGATTAGTCTGTTGACGCAAGAATTTTGCATCGTCAACAAATACGGGTTTGGTTCGACTAATCGGTCCGACAACCCCCGGCACGCTGGCATCATAACGATCACGGATTCGAATCGTTTTTTTATTTTCAAAATCAACACCGTCTAGGTTTTCAATGAAGGTAGTAACAAAGTGCTGGCGTGTCTGTTCACCATCACTGACGATATCGATTCCGGCAGTTTGTTGCTCTTGTAATATCACACGAAGAGCATCTTGTTTTCCTAATTTAAGTTCTTCATCCTGCAACTTCCATGGAGACCAAAGCTTCTCTGGCTCAGCTAGCCATGATGGTTTCGGTAGGCTACCGGCACTAGAGGTGGGTAGTAGTGTCTTCATAATTTTCATTCCTTTAGGTAGCAATTAGGCGAAGTTGTTAGACCATTGATCCAATACAGATTGATAAGGCTTAATGAAATACTCTTCTGCAAACTTGCCTTGTTTAATCGCTAACTGACTCCGCTCTTCACGGTCATAAACAATCTGAGTGACCGAGTGATCAGAGTGCTCGAGATTGGGTTGATAGATATATCCAGCTATAGAGTTGGCATTGTAGATTTCAGGTCGATAGATTTTTTGGAATGTCTCCATCGTGCTAATTGTGCTAATCAATTCAATATTGGTGTAGTCACCGAGTAAATCACCAAAGAAATAAAATGCGAGGGGAGCAACGCTGTTTGGTGGCATGAAGTAGCGCACGTCAAAGCCCATTTTTTTAAAGTATTGTTCGGTTAATGATGATTCATTGGGTCGGTATTCAGAGCCGAGGATCGGGTGTTTGTTCTCAGTTCGATGGTAAATTTTGTTTTCTGAAACGCTTAAGCAAATAACAGGAGGCTTACTGAATGTATCTTTATAGGTATTTGAGTTGAGAAAATCTTTAAATAGATTTCCATGGAGCTCGCCAAAATTTTTCGGAACGCTGAAGCTTGTTTGATCTTTATTGTAGTCACGCAATACGACACTAAAGTCATAATCTCGTACGTAAGAGGAGAAGTTATTGCCCACAATACCTTCAATGCGTTTCCCGGTCTTATGGTCAATGATATTGGTCTTTAAGATCTCAATAGATGGGAAGTGCTGGCCATCTCCTTTGATATCAATATCCACTGAAATGATCTCAAGTGCTAGAGAATAGCGATCGCCTTTAGGATTATCCCAAGTGGCTAAAGCATTGAATCTAGCATCCATCATGCGTAAAGCATTGCGTAGATTCTGCTTGCGGTTATCACCTCTCGCTAGATTGGCAAAATTAGTGGTGATGCGTGTGCTATCCGCAGGCTGATAGTTCTCATCAAAGCGAATGCTTTTAATCTTGTAGGTAAAACCGTTACTCATGACAATGTCTCCGTGTGAGCGTGCAATCAATAAACTGCACACTTTATACTTGGATCATCACATGAAAAAAATTGATTTTATCTCATTAAACCATTACATATTCTCATGAAATGGTCGTGGCTGTGCTGGTTGGCTAATTTGTTGGTGAGTTGAAGCTCCGTGCAAGATCCATAAAGGCCTGAAGGTATTGGATGCCGGAATCACCATCTCGGGTACCGAGGTAGATTTGCTTATCAATGCCATTTTCACCTAACCGTAAAACAGTTAATGGCAGTGTTTTGCTATATTCTTCGGCTAGCCATTTTGGCAATGCCGCGACGCCTCGATTGCAAGCCACCATTTGCATCATGATATCGGTGGCTTCCGTCGTTTTGTGAAGCCTAGGGTTAACATTGGCAGGACTCAAAAACTGTGAGTATATATCCAAGCGGTCTGTTGCGACTGGGTACGTGATCAATACTTGATCTCTTAAGTCCTCCGCCTTTACATATTGGTGAAACGCTAAAGGGTGATTTTTAGGTACAACCAACACTTGCTCATAGTCAAACACAGGCTGAAAGTTAAGTCCGCTTTTATAGAAAGGATCCGGTGTTACCAGCAAATCTATTTCGTAGTCCAACAAAGCACCGACACCGCCGAATTGGAATTTTTGCTTCACGTCCACATCCACATCTGGCCACGCGTCTAAGAATGGTGATACCACTCTCAGCAACCACTGATAACAAGGGTGGCATTCCATTCCAATGCGTAGCGTTCCTCTTTCACCTTGAGTAATCTGTTTTAGCTTGGTTTCTGCGTGATCCAGTAACGGCAGTACGCGATTAGCGATATTCAATAAATATTGCCCAGCTTGGGTCAAGCGCAAGCTTCGACCTTCTCGAATCCAAATCTCTGTCCCCAGGTTATCCTCCAGTTTTCGTACCGTATGGCTCAAAGCTGACTGGGTAACGCATAGCTCTTTGGCTGCTGCGGTTAGTGATCCTTGCTCTTTTACGGCATGCACGATTCGAAGATGGATTCGCTCAATCATAGTTCTTATGAATAAAAATAATGGAATGCTGAAAATATAACATTTCTACTCATTATTAAACTAAATTAAGCTTCTCATGATGAAAATTAGTAATTCAAATGACGGATTCAGCTATGAGTAGAGTGGTTGCAGAGGATAAAGTTGGCACATATGCGTGCAGTGTTATTAGTGTAAGGCCGCTAAACGGGATAATTTTTGAGATTGAATTGCAATCGCTAAAAGGTGAGCATCTTAGCTATAAATCAGGTCAGTATCTTGCGCTCGAGCTGGATGTAAATAACGACGGACAGGTACATTCTCTATTTTATACGATCGCCAGTCGTTTCAATCTAGAGCAGCCAAACTCATTGCAGTTGATTATTCAAAAAAATAGCGAATTCTCCAGCAAGGTGATAGATCGTTTAATGGAAGCGCTCCAAAATCAAGAGCCAGTCAATATTGCCTTACCCATGGGAAAGGCGTTTTTGCAAACTGATTTAAGATTTCCACATGTGCTTATCGCCGCCGGATCAGGTATTTCAAAAATAAAGTCCATTGCAGAAGAAATATTAACTCAGAGACCTGATGCCAATGTGAGAATCTATTGGTCCAATAGAAAGATAGATGACTTCTTTATGCTAAGTCGATTTCATGAATGGTCTGAGTTTCATCAAAATCTACACTTCACCCCCATTTTGGAATCCGCCGACAAAAAATGGTGTGGACGAACAGGTTACATTTATGAAGTCATCAAGGAAGACCTTTTAGATTTATCTGACGCACAGACTTATCTTTGTGGCTCCCCTCAAATGGTATACGGCACCATGGATGAACTGAGGAGCGAAGGACTTAAACAGGAAAACTGTTATTCGGATGTTTTCGAATTTGCTCCAAAAGAGAGGAAGATTGCCGTATAGGAATACAAGACAAGCGATACTAAAAGCGCTTTACAACGGTGGTTAAAGGCTTGGTTGTTATTGTTCATCGGAATGCTTTATTTATTTCAACGTGGTCTCAACATTTTCAAGCCTTAATAAAAAAGGCCAACCGAGAACGGTTGGCCTTTTAAGTATTTGGTGGAGACGGCGGGGTTCGAACCCGCGTCCGCCAACACTCCACTATCGGTTCTACATGTTTAGTCACTCTACTAGATTAACCCATCACGGCCCGAGAGACAGGGCGTTTAGGGCGAGCCTAATACTTATTTAACGCTTCAGCCTTAGACAAGCCTCCATCGCGAGCCTGTGTTGCGTGCCCTCGTCATCTGTCCACAGGCATCCAGAATCAGAGGTTAGCGGGCTATTATGCCGCTAGTGCGTAGTTTTCGTCGTTTGCGACTATTTATATGTATAACGTTTATTTAGGAGATCGTCATACCCTCTCCACATGCACCTCAAGCTTCATCATCGGCGTCGAATCCAAAATCGTCCCCAAAAGCTTTTGGTAACACGCATTGTATGGCCGCACTGGGTCTTATTCAAGGGATTATCAAATTATATCTTTCGCTGAGTGTTGCCGGATTGGATTTTGTGAAAGGTGGCTTCCGAAGAAAATCCTACGGAAATCGGGTTGATTGAATTTTAGGCATTGTGTGGTACGTATGTATTGGGTAGAATGCGCCTCAAATTGGTTCATCATACTCATTGGAGTCACCAAAATGATGCAGTTTTATTCGGTGATGGGCTCAATCATGTTTGTTTTGAGTCTTGCCTTTGTATCTGTACAAGCCCTAGCGGGTTAGTTCGGATACGTGTTTTTGTTGGACAATATCCTTTGAGTGGTTTGTTCAATGGTTGTTTTAAGGTTTTTCTTCCTTTGTTCTCTTTGCCCCATCGGTCTCCGCTGGGGCTTTTTTTGCCTGTTTTTTCTAGTCATCTTTGCATGCAACTAACGAGGTTTGTATTGGGTTGGGCAATAAGCCCGCAATACGGATTTGTCTCGCAGCTGTTCATGCTTGGTCTTGCGTCCAGATACTCTTGCTCGCCAATTTTTAAAGGCTTTCGGTTTTAGGGAGCTTCGCATGAGGGCAATTGTCGCTTTCTCGTCTAGCTTATATTCTCGTTCAATCGCCTCAAATGGGGTTCTGTCTTCCCATGCCATTTCAATGATTCGTGATTTGTCAGAATCGTTCATATGGTACCCATTCAATTTAGAATTCTGTTTGATGTACCTGTTTTTAAGGTGTTTGGTTCACATGGATTCGAAGATTCAGGCCAAAAGTGTATCTTTGCTTAATTTGAGATTGCCAGTGTGTTCAAAATACTTACAATAGCGGCTTTTTTGTTGTCCGTATGGTCAGCTATTAACCAGCGAAAGGTAGTATATGAAAAAGCAGTCTCAATTCATGGCCTTAGTATTAGGTTCTGCAATGGCCTCATCAGAGGTTTTAGCAGAGGACTATGTCAATTTAACCGGTAGTTTCCGTATGAACTACACGGTGCAAGATTGGAACGACGCACAGAAAAATCGTGGCGGCGATTTTGGTTTCAATCAAATCAATTTAGGTGTTGAGGCAAAGCATAAAGAAGTGCGCATCTCCAGTTCCTATCGCTGGTATGACAATGGTAACCCAAGCATGATTCACCATTTGTATTTTGCTACGGATATTGACGAAAACTCCGAAGTACAAGTTGGTTTGACTAAGGTACCTTTCGGCATTCAGCCATACGAAGGTCACAGCGACTGGGGTAACAACTTTTTGTTCATGGGTTTTAATGATGATTACGATTCGGGTATCAAGTACATTACCCAACAAGATAAGTTGAATGTGCAGGTAGCCTATTTTGCAGCGGGTGATAGTCGTAACGCATCTGACGCTGAGCGTTTTTCTGCAGATCTTGTAACCACAAAAGAAAACCCTACAGCGACTGAAGCTAACGAAGAAGCCCATCAAGCGAATTTGCACATGGCTTACGATCTAGGTGGTTTGGAAGTGGGTGGTTCGCTGCAGCTTTCAGGTTTATACAATAATGTGACTGAAAAAATGGGCCATGCCTATGCCGTGGCTGCGTTTGTTAACGGTGACTTAGGTCCCATTCAGGTTCAAGCACAAGCGGCTCGATATGAGTTCAATCCACGTAACGGCGGTGCGGATGATAAAACTGTACAGTACGGTACGTTTGGCGCTACCTATGACGTAGCAGCTAAAGCCAATATGTATGTTTTAAACTTGGCTTACCCTCTACCATTGCAAGGCGGTATAGTTGATTCTGTATTGCTTTTCAACGATTTCAGCATGCTTGAAAAAGACGCGTCTGGTTTTGAAAACTCTTACGTGAATACCTTTGGCTTACAGGTAGCCACGGGTAACTTATATACCAACTTTGATATCACGTCTGGTCGTAATGCGTTGTTCATTGGCGATGGCGAATACAGTACTGCATTGGCGCAGGGTGATGATCAAGGTGATTGGAATACTTTCTTTAATATCCAGATGGGATATTACTTCTAAGCAAACAAAAAGGCCCATTACACAAGTAATGGGCCTTTTATTTATGTTTATTTAGCAGTAGTAATTCGAGAAAGTAAGTCGTGTACGCTAAGACTAGCGAAGGTTGTTTTTCATGATGCGCTCTTTTTGCTTATCCCAGTCTCTTTGTTTACTGGTCTCGCGCTTATCATGGGCTTGCTTACCTTTACCTAATGCGATCTTGCATTTGACGTTAGGGCCTTTCCAATACAACTCTAATGCAATGAGTGTGTATCCTTTTTGGTCAGCCATGGCGGCAAAGCGATCGATTTCTTTGCGATGCATAAGCAACTTACGATCTCGTTTAGGCGTGCAAACAACATGGGTGCTGGCCGTATTCAAAGGCGTGATATTACAGCCAGTGAGCCAAGCTTCATTGCGATGGATTATCACGTATGAATCCGTTAGTTGTACCTTGCCCTCACGAATACTTTTCACTTCCCAACCTTCTAAAGCCAAACCGGCTTCAGTGAGGTTATCCAAGTGATAGTCGTGTCGCGCTCGCTTATTACTGCAGATAGTCGAACTGGTATTCTTTGGTTTTTTCTTAGTCTTTCCCATGGCGCGAATTATAGGGCGCTACGAAAAAAAAAGATATGGGCATTTTCGGGCCTTGAGATATACCAGAAAATTCAACACAATTCGTTTGTACAATAACCATAAACTGGGGAAACACATGGCGGAACAAAAAAGCATTCATGGTCTGTGGCGTAGCCGCTGGCTGTTTATTTTGGCAGCAACGGGCAGTGCGGTTGGTCTTGGAAACATCTGGAAATTTCCATACATAACCGGTGAAAATGGTGGTGGCGCGTTTGTATTGGTTTACCTTGCTTGTATTGCCATTATCGGTATCCCAGTGATGATCGCAGAAGTAAGCTTGGGTCGTATGGGGCGTCAGAGTCCAATCAATACCATGCAAGCCATATCTAAAGATCAAAAGGCCAATCCGTTTTGGGGCTCGATTGGTTGGATGGGTGCTTTATCAGGCTTCTTCATTCTTTCTTTCTATTCAGTTATTGCAGGTTGGGCGCTGGCGTATGTATTCCGCATGGCAGGTGGTGCCTTCGATGGTGCAACGCCCGCACAAGCTGGTGAAATATTTAGCGGTCTTATCTCCAACCCAGAAGTGTTGTTAGCTTGGCATACTATCTTTATGGTTATCACGATTGCCATTGTGGCACGCGGTGTAAACAAGGGCTTAGAGCGTGCGATCAGTATCATGATGCCGCTATTATTCTTGATCCTTGTTGTGCTTCTAGGTTATTCCATGAACACGGATGGTTTTGCAGAGGGCTTTAGCTTCTTATTTAGCTTTGACTTTAGCAAGATCACGGGTGAGAGCCTAATGGTTGCACTTGGTCATGCATTCTTCACCCTAAGCTTGGGTATGGGTGCCATTATGGCTTATGGTGCTTACATGCCAGCCAATACATCTGTTGGTAAAACCGTATTGACGGTTGCTGCGCTTGATACCATTATCGCCTTGGTTGCAGGTCTTGTTATTTTCCCTGTTGTCTTCTCAAACGGTATGGAAGCAGCGGCTGGCCCAGGCCTATTGTTCCAGACTCTGCCTGTTGCGTTTTCTCAAATTCCTGCTGGTACCTTTTTTGGTACATTATTCTTTATTTTAGTTGGCTTTGCAGCACTAAGCTCTGCCATTTCATTGGGTGAGCCAGTAGTCGCTTGGGCAGTAGAAGCGAAAGGTGTATCACGGGCAACGGCCGCCACTTGGTTGGGCATTATCATTTGGTTGTTAGGTATTGGTACCGTGCTTTCCTTTAACCTATGGTCTGAATACACCCTATTCGGTAAGACTTTCTTCGATACCCTAGATTTCTTAACGGCAAATATCATGCTACCTCTAGGTGGTCTATTGATCGCAGTGTTTGTGGGCTGGAAGATGCGCTCTCAAGACGTTGCTGCAGAGGTTCGTATGCAAAACCCTGTAGTGTATAATGTCTGGAAGTTGATATTGCAGTTCATCGCTCCGCTAGCAATTGCGGCAGTTTTGATTAATGGCTTGATATAACAGAGTCAAAAATCATACGAAGAAAAAGGCCTGCTTAGCAGGCCTTTTTTTTGCACTCTAGGTATCATTTCTTGAGAGGATTCATGGCAAAGATAGAGCGTAGCGCACTGGTTATGCATAGTGCTGAAGATATGTACAAACTTGTAAAAGATGTAGCGTCGTATCCGCAGTTTTTGCCATGGTGTGACCGCGCTCATGTGAACGAAGAAACCGCCGATTCTTTAGAGGCAGGGATGACCATAAAGAAGGGGGGCTTGGAGCAAACCTTCACAACTCGAAATGCCCTTAACCCGCCACATTCTATGTCTTTACAATTGGTGGATGGCCCATTTGATAAACTAGATGGCTTGTTCGAGTTTCAAGCTCTATCTGATGAGGCATGTAAAGTCGTGTTAACATTAGACTTCGAAGTCAAAGGTCGTATTTTATCAATGACATTGAGCCCGATCTTGAAGCAAGCCGCCAATACCATGGTGGATGCGTTCGTAAAGCGAGCCGATGTAGTGTACGGAAAGAAATAATGGCAGATATGATTCAGGTAGAAGTGGCATACGCTAAGCCAGAAAAACAGCGTATCTTGGCGCTTGAAGTCGAGCAAGGGACCACTGTGTTTGAAGCTGCGGAAAAATCAGGAATCCTTCAGGAGTTTCCAGAGATTGATCTTGAAAACGCAAAAATGGGTATTTTTGGTAAAGCGGTACGTAGTCCTAAAGACGACGTGCTACGCGCAGGTGATCGAGTAGAGATTTACCGCCCGCTTATAATCGATCCCAAGCAAGCACGGGCCAATCGGGCTGCGAAAGCTGCAGAAAAAGCAGCTAAAGAAAAAAAGGCCGATTAATATCGGCCTAGTGTTTGATTATTCTGGCGCTCCATCACCAAACACACTGATTGGTTTTTCGTCGTCAGTTAGTGGTTGCGGATCAACGGTATTATCCAGCTCACCTTTATAATGTGTGTAATTGCCAGCGTTATCAAAGAAAACTGTGATAGCGTATTGCTTTACCTCATCTTCTCTACGTTCGCTTCGATAAACATAATCCCAGCGCTTGGCAGTGAAGGGATCTTTTAGAACTGGGGTTCCCATAACGTAGGCCACTTGGCGCTGGTTCATGCCAGGCTTTAATTTTTCTAGCATGTCTTGGGTCACAATATTGCCTTGTTGCACTTTTAATTTATAAACCTGCATGGAACATGCGGATATAAAAGTGGCAAGAATGACTGTGATAATAATTCGGAACATGTAAAATAACTCACTTATTTAACGATGAATGCATGATACCTGAAGTTGCGCGGCTCGCAACGACCAAAGGGCAAGTTATGGCAGATGAAAACTTAGAATTACGCAAAGCAGGTCTTAAAGTGACACTGCCGCGGGTAAAAATACTGCAAATTTTAGAAAATAATCCCGAACCTCACATGAGTGCTGAGGATGTATACAAAGCACTTATGGATGCCGGCGAGGAAGTGGGTTTGGCCACTGTCTACCGTGTACTCACTCAGTTTGAGACGGCAGGCCTTGTAGAGCGCCATAACTTTGATGGTGGTCATAGTGTTTTTGAGCTGGATCGCGGCGATCACCATGATCACATGGTTTGTGTGCAAACCGGCAAGGTGATTGAGTTTGTTAATGAAGAGATCGAGCGCCTTCAGCATCAAATAGCAGAAGAATATGGTTATGATCTTGTTGAGCACAATTTAGTGCTTTATGTGAAGCCAAGAGACGAGAAATAAAAAAAGCGGATGGCGATAATTCCTTTATCGTCATCCGCTACTTCGTTCAGTTTGTCCACAACCTCACGAAACTTCCTTTCGGAAACTGTGTTTCCTCCTGAAACACCTCCCACACAGAGTCTTTTTTATCTTTAGGCCTGGGCCGCATGTAGCATATCTCTTGCGTGCGCAAGCGTTGTATCAGTAATTTCTAAACCGCCCATCATGCGAGCTAATTCGTGTTGGCGCTGATCAGCGCTAAGCTCTCGAATTTGAGTGCGAGTTTGTTTTTTACCACTGAGCTTATTCACCAATAAATGCTGGTGGCTTAATGCCGCGACTTGCGGCTGGTGAGTAACACTAATGACCTGCTTATGTTCTCCCAAACTCTTTAATAAGCGCCCCATGCGCTCAGCGGTGGCGCCCCCAACTCCTACATCAATCTCATCAAAAATTAAGGTATTAGGTCCGCGTTGTATCAGGATTTGTAGTGCTAAGCTAATGCGAGAAAGTTCGCCACCCGAGGCTACTTTGTGCATTGGCTGCATAGGTTGGCCTGGGTTTAAGCTGATCATCAGCTCAATATCATCTAAGCCGTAGCTATTAGCCTCATGAAGGCTATGTGGTGTCACTTGAAACTCTAATTGAGCTTTATCCAGGGCCAGTTCTTTTAATTGAGAGAGTAGCGCTTTAGCCAATTTTGCCGCTGCTTTTTGGCGCTTATCGCTTAGTTGATTTGCACTTTGACTATAGGCTTCTTGAGCTTTTTCTTGAGCTGCTTGTAAAGATTCTAGCGATGCGTCTTCATGTGTAATGTCCGCTAGTTCATTGGCCAAGTCTTGGTGTAAGTCGAATAATTCTTCTGGACGTACCTTGTGCTTGCGAGCCAGTTCATAAATGGTGTTTAGGCGCTCTTCTACTTGCTGTAAGCGTTGAGGGTTAATCTCGAATCCGTCAATATAGTGATGCAATTCATTTGCACTTTCTTCTAGAGCAACCTGAGCTTGATTGAGTAGTTCATGGGCAGCTTGCAATTTGGTGTCGCTCTCTACCATAGGATCCAGTTTTTGTAGTGCCATTTGTACCGCTTGATAGGCGTCAATTTGATCTTCGTCACTGCGGCAAAGCTGCAAAGCTTGTTGGGCAGTGAGCAGATGATGCTCTGCATTAGCGAGACGTTTCTGTTCTTTTTCGAGAGACTCTATCTCGTCTTTTTCAAGGCTGAGTATGTCTAGTTCTTCTACCTGGTATTCCAATAGTTGAATACGAGCGTTGACCTCATCGCTCTGGTTCTGCAAGGCGTCCAGTTTTTTATTTAGGCTTTGCCACTCTTGGTATTGGGATTTGACTGTTTGCAATAGGTTTTCATGTTCGCCATAAGCATCTAAAAATAAACGAGGACTGTCTTTGTGTAGCAATTGCTGATGAGCATGTTGTCCGTGAATATCCAATAAAGACTGACCGACGTGTTTAAGTTGTTGAAGTGATACTGGGCGGCCATTGATGTAGCCGCGGCTGCGACCTTCGTTGGTAATAATGCGGGAAAGAATTAATTGTTCACCGTCGCCTTCGAGGTCATTGTCATGAAGCCACTGGCTAACAGTTGATTGATAAGCAATATCGAAGCAGGCATATATTTCGGCTTTTTGAGCGTCAGGGCGAACTTGCTTGGCATCGGCCTTTTGGCCTGTGGCAAGAGATAAGGCATCCAGCATAATGGATTTACCTGCGCCGGTTTCGCCTGTGACGGCACTGAACCCTTGCTTTAGATCCAGTTCAAGGCTGTCTACGATAGTGAAGTCTTTTATGGATATGTGCGTGAGCATAAATCCCTCTCCCTTAATGAGCGTCTTTCTCGCTGCCTGTATGCTTATACATATGTTTATTTATACAGTAAAAAATGTCTTTGTAAAGCCTCTTGAAACAAATAATTTCATCCCCACATTAAAGGCAGCTTAAAAATAACCTGAATATTTGTACGGAGAGGCGAATGTCTGAACAAGGCCAAGATATTGAAAACCCTGAAGTAGAAACTCAAGAAACTGCTCAAGAGCAATCTGAATCAGCTCAAGAATCAGCGGATAACACTGTTGAGTCAGTGGTAGAGCAAGATTCTCAAGTGGAAGCCCTGCAAGCGGAAGTGGCAGAGCTCAAAGAAGAAGTCCTACGCGCTCAAGCGGAAACGCAAAATGTTCGTCGTCGCGCTGAAGTAGATGTAGAAAAGGCTCATAAATTTAGCACAGAGAAATTTGCACGAGAGCTGCTCGAAGTTGTTGATAATTTAGAGCGTGCTATTGCAGCATCTCCTGAAGATGAAGTGGTGAAGCCTTTCTTGGAAGGCGTTGAAATGACACAAAAGAGCTTCGTTAACACGTTGAAGAAATTTAAGGTGGAAGCGATTGAGCCAGAAGGTCATCCGTTTGATCCAGATTTACACCAAGCAATTAGCATGGTGGATGCGCCAGATGCCGAGCCAAACACGGTTCTTAATGTGGTACAGAAAGGTTACACCATACACGATCGCTTATTGCGTCCTGCAATGGTTGTAGTATCTAAAGCAGCGCCTGCTGTGGATGAAAAAGCCTAAGAAATTAGGTTGTAATGGGTTGAAAAGGCAATATCCGCACCCATTAAAGGGTCAAGCAAAGAAATAATCAGGCATATGCCGAATTGCTAGAGTCAGCAACTGTTGCGGCTCTTACGAATTGAGAAAGATTGGAGAGGATAACATGGGTAAGATCATTGGTATCGACTTAGGCACAACAAACTCTTGTTTGTCTGTATTGGATGGCGACAAAGCACGCGTAATTGAAAACGCGGAAGGCGATCGCACTACACCTTCTATCATCGCATATGCAGATGATGGCGAGATTTTAGTAGGTCAGCCTGCAAAACGTCAGGCGGTTACTAACCCACAAAACACATTATACGCCATCAAGCGTTTAATCGGTCGTCGCTTTGAAGATGATGTCGTACAGAAAGACATTAAGATGGTGCCTTACACCATTACAAAAGCAGACAATGGTGATGCTTGGGTCGAAGTAAAAGGCGAAAAATTTGCACCGCCACAAATTTCTGCTGAAGTTCTTAAGAAAATGAAGAAAACAGCGGAAGACTATCTTGGTGAAAAAGTAACTGAAGCCGTTATCACTGTACCGGCTTACTTTAACGATTCACAGCGTCAGGCAACAAAAGACGCAGGTAAAATCGCAGGCCTAGAAGTCAAGCGTATCATCAACGAGCCAACAGCGGCTGCATTGGCTTATGGTATCGACAAAGAAGGCGGTGACCGCACTATCGCAGTTTACGACTTGGGTGGTGGTACATTCGATATCTCCATCATCGAAGTTGCTGACGTGGATGGTGAGAAACAATTCGAAGTATTGGCAACCAATGGTGATACTTTCCTAGGTGGTGAAGACTTTGATATGCGCTTGATCGAATTCCTAGCGGATGAGTTCAAGAAAGATCAAGGTATGGATCTACGCGGTGATGCACTGGCTATGCAGCGTCTGAAAGAAGCGGCAGAGAAAGCGAAAGTAGAATTGTCATCGGCTTCTCAGACTGACGTTAATCTACCTTACATCACAGCGGATGCATCAGGTCCTAAACACTTAAATGTAAAAGTGACTCGTGCCAAGCTTGAGTCTCTTGTAGAAGAGTTGGTTAAGAACTCGTTGAAGCCTTGTGAAATGGCTCTTAAAGATGCGGGTGTAAGTGCATCTGAAGTAGACGAAGTGATTTTGGTTGGTGGTCAAACTCGTATGCCACTAGTACAAAAATCTGTTGCAGATTTCTTCGGCAAGGAACCACGTAAAGACGTGAACCCAGACGAAGCAGTAGCCATGGGTGCTGCAATTCAGGGTGCCGTACTATCTGGTGACGTTAAGGATGTTCTTCTACTAGACGTAACGCCACTAACCTTGGGTATTGAAACCATGGGTGGTGTTGCCACAGCCGTAATCGAGAAGAACACGACGATTCCAACTAAGAAATCACAAGTGTTCTCAACAGCTGATGACAACCAGTCTGCGGTAACGATTCATGTTGTACAGGGTGAGCGTAAGCAAGCGTCTCAGAACAAGTCTCTAGGTCGTTTCGACTTGGCTGACATTCCACCTGCGCCACGTGGTGTACCGCAAATCGAAGTAACTTTTGACATCGATGCGAACGGTATTCTTAACGTAAGCGCGAAGGATAAGGCAACGGGTAAAGAGCAATCTATCGTGATTAAAGCCTCTTCTGGCTTGAACGATGATGAAATCGAAAAAATGGTGAAAGACGCTGAAGCGAATGCGGAAGCGGATAAAAAATTCGAAGAGATGATTCAAGTACGTAACACGGCTGATGGTCTTGTTCACGCAACTAAGAAAACGCTTGAAGAAGCTGGCGACAAAGCCACTGACGAAGAGAAGTCTGCAATTGAAGCAGCTATCGCGGAAGTGGAAGAAGCCCTTAAAGGTGATGATAAAGACGCCATCGAAGCGGCAACGAACAAGCTTACTGAAGCCTCTTCAGGTTTAGCTCAGAAGATGTATGCTGAGCAAGCACAACAGGCGCAAGGCGCTGAAGGTGCTCAGGAAGAAGCTGGCAAAGATGACGATGTCGTAGATGCTGAGTTCGAAGAAGTGAAAGACAACAAGTAGCGCTTTGCGTCAAAGCTGGCGGTGTAACAACATCGCCAGTGAGACACGCTAACGACAATTTGTCTGAGCAGACGATAAGCGCGGCGCTTTTTGAAGTGTTCGCGCTTATCTACTTTTAAAAGAAGCGTAAAAAATTATGTCTAAACGAGATTATTACGAAGTTTTAGGGGTTGACCGCCAAGCGGATGCCAAAGAAATCAAGCGAGCATACCGCAAGCTGGCCATGAAGTATCACCCGGATCGTAATCCGGATGACGCTGATGCTGATGCGAAATTTAAAGAAGCCTCTGAAGCGTATGAAATTCTAGGCGATCAAGAAAAACGCGCCGCATATGATCAATTTGGTCACGCTGGTGTTGATGGGTCAGCCGGTGCAGGAGCGGGTGGTTTTGGCGGCGGCAACTTCAGTGATATTTTCGGAGATGTGTTTGGTGACATTTTCGGTGGCGGCGGTGGGCGTCGTGGTGGGCCACAACGCGGCAACGACCTGAAGTACAACCTAGAACTAAGTCTAGAAGAGGCGGTTAAAGGCACTGAAAAAACCATTAAAGTGCCAACACTCGTCGACTGTGAAGTCTGTGATGGTTCTGGCGCCAAGGCAGGTAGTAAACCGACTGTATGTGGTACCTGTAATGGTCAAGGCCAAGTACGCATGCAGCAAGGTTTCTTTGCGGTGCAGCAAACTTGCCCGACGTGCCAAGGTCAAGGAACGATTATTAAAGACCCTTGCGACAGCTGTCATGGTCAAGGTGTTAAAGAAGAGACTAAGACACTGAATGTTAAAATTCCACCAGGTGTCGATAACGGTGATCGTATTCGTCTTAATGGCGAAGGTGAAGCCGGTGCAATGGGTGGCCCAGCGGGCGACCTTTATGTTGAAGCTCACATCAAACCTCATTCAATATTCGAACGGGATGGTCGCAATCTCTATTGCGATGTGCCAATCAGTATTGCAGATGCTGCCCTTGGTGGTGAGATTGAAGTACCGACGCTTGATGGACGCGTGAATTTAAAAATTCCGGCAGAAACACAAAGCGGTAAATTGTTCCGTTTACGTGGTAAAGGTGTGCTTCCTGTTCGTGGTGGCCCGCAAGGTGATTTGCTATGCCGAGTCATGGTTGAAACACCGGTGAACTTGAATGATAAGCAGAAAGAAATTCTGCGGGAGTTTCAAGCCTCACTAAAGGGGGAGAAACACTCGCCTCGTAAAAAAACATGGTTCGATAATGTAAAGGCATTCTTCGAATAGTTTGAGCGCGAGTGGCTTGTTTGAGTTGTTTGAATGTTGAGTTATGAGCGTCTTCCTCAACTTGATTGAGGATCCATTTCAATAGCATTGAGTTTTGAATATTCAGTTATAAAAATGGATTCTCCGGTCTGTCGCTTCGCGACGCCGGAGAATGACGACTTGGCTTGACCGTCGTGGTTAATAATCAATCACCTCCCACTCACTGTATACTCCCTCCTTTCTAGTAATTGCTGTACAATCCGTCACTATCTAACGTGTATTTAAAAGGTTGTAATCATGACAACGCGTATTGCCATTATTGGTGCTGCTGGCCGCATGGGCCGTATTCTTATCGAAGCTACAGACGCTGCTGACAATGCTGTACTGGGTGCTGGAGTTGTGTTACCCGATGATAGTCTTAAGGGTGCTGATGCAGGGGAAATGGCGGGCCTTGGCAAGAAGTTAAATGTGGCTTTGGCGGGCAGTTTAGAAGACGTTGTAAATGACTTTGATGTGTTGATTGACTTCACCTCACCTGAAACCACGATGCAAAATATCGAATTTTGTAAGCAACATGGAAAAGGTATCGTGATCGGCACGACAGGCTTAAACGATGATCAGAAAGCCTCGCTTCAAGCTTCGGGTAAAGAGCTTCCTATCGTATTTGCACCAAACTATTCAGTAGGTGTTAATTTATGTTTAAACCTATTACGTATGGCAGCGTCGATAATGGGTAATGATAGCGATATAGAGATCATTGAAATGCACCACCGCCATAAAGTCGATGCGCCTTCTGGTACAGCGTTGCGTATGGGAGAGGTAATAGCAGACACATTAGATTGGGATCTAAAAGAAGTAGCGGTTTATGGCCGAGAAGGACAAACGGGGGCGCGTCCGCAAAAGCAAATTGGTTTTGAAACCATTCGTGGCGGAGATGTTGTCGGTGATCATACAGTAATGTTTGCAGCCGATGGTGAACGTGTCGAGGTGACGCATAAAGCACAAAGTCGTATGACCTTTGCTAAAGGTGCAGTTCGAGCTGCTGCTTGGTTAAAAGGTAAAGACAACGGCGTTTACGATATGCCCGATGTGTTAGGCTTTTAACTGATCAGCTTTAAACGAGTCGTCAAAAACCGAAGCATCGCTTCGGTTTTTTATTTTTAGCATGAAACAAAACGAATTGAATTAATTGTGTCAATAAGCAATGGATAAACTAAGCGGCTCTCAAACTCTTCAATTTAAACCAGTGGATTTTGATCGACACGAACAACTATGCTTACAGTTTCGAAAAGACGCGCATCTAGCCAGTTACGGGAGTCTTGCGTATTTTAATGAAGAAGAAATGTTGAACTGGTTTCGTTATTTAATCCAGGAAAACCCTGAGGGTTTTAAGCACGTATGGCTTAAAGGTCAGATTATTGGTCAGATTGAGTATAAAGCGATAATTGAAGAGGCCAATGAGAATAATCAAGCCAATTCCTACTCTTATATTAATTTGTTTTACCTTAAGCCCGAGTATCGGAATCTGGGCTTGGGACAACAGTTACATGATTTTGTAGTCAAGCAATGTCAGTTAGCCGGCAGTAGAGAGATCTTTCTTAGATATATTCCGGGTAATAAACAAGCGAAAGCATTTTATCGGAAAAATGGTTGGCTGTTCTCAGGTGAGCCGGATTATCGAGGTCAATTAATGGTGTTGGACTTAACTTAAATGTCACAAATATTTGTTGTAGTGCTAAGCTAAAGCACTCAGATACTTTACTTATGAGACAAATTGCAGTTCTTCTTTTCATTTTGATCGCTGCGTGTTCAGAGACGAAGCTCAAGGGTGCAGGTGTCGTCGCTTTTAGTAAAGCGAATACAGGTGAAATTTATTTCCTACTAGCGGACCATAACTTTCCTCAAGCCCATCGTGGATACGGCGCGTTTGGTGGAGGCATTGATGAAAACGAAACTATTCAAACTGCAGCACTAAGAGAGTTTCATGAAGAGACGCAGTGTCAGTTCGCATCTGATAGCCTAGTCTTGTATAAAGAGGCTTTTTATAACGAAGACAGAAGTTTTGTTAGTTTGGTGGTTTCAGTTCCCCATAGAACTTTGTCTCCATCATTTCAGCCAGATGAGTGTCAGGGGAGTGTCTATAACGAACGTTCCGATTGGCGCTGGGTCTCGGAAAAAGATTTACAGGACTATCTAGATAAACCGCAAACAGCCCCCTTTCAGATCTGGAAAAAATCAGCAGTGATACTGCAGCAAGTGTTAGATAAAGCGCCTTGGGAGGAATCAATATGATTCGCTTATTTCCGATCATTCTCTTGTTATCAGGGTGCACGTCATTGAGCATCATGAATCAGCAGACTTCAATTAGTGTAGGGCCACGTCCAATGTTTTTGATTGATCAGATGGAAGATGGTCAATTAAAAACACAATTACGTGGATGCCAAAATAAAATTTTGGAGCATCAAGCATTTTCAATCGCCCATCGTGGCGCGCCGCTTATGTTTCCTGAACATGGTTTTTCAAGTTATCAGGCGGCCCATACTATGGGGGCGGGCAAGCAAGAGTGTGATGTGACCTTTACCAAGGACGGAGAGCTAGTTTGTCGGCATAGTCAATGCGATTTGCATCAAACAACGGATGTGCTTTTACGTCCGGAACTGGCTAAGCAGTGCTATCAACCTTTTGTTCCTGCAAATGAATCACAGCCGGCGCAGGCTAATTGCTGTACATCAGACTTTACCTTAAAGCAGTTAAAACAGCTTTGTATTAAAATGGATGGTTACAACAGTAGTGCGGTAACTGCAGAAGAGTTTGTTAAGGGAACGCCAAGTTGGCGCACAGATTTATTCCAAACTTGCGAGCAAATCGTTACTCATAAAGAGAGCATTAAACTGTTCTCTGAGTGGGATGTTGACATGGTCCCGGAGTTAAAAACGCCGCAAGTGGAGATGCCATTTTCTCTCAATAAGGAAACAGCATTTACACAGCAAAGATATGCTCAAAAGCTGGTAAATGAATACAAAGAAGCGAAAATAAATCCAGAAAAGGTGTGGCTGCAATCGTTTGATTTAAAAGATATTCGATATTGGCTTAAAAATGAGCCAGAATTTGCGAAGCAAGCTGTTTACTTAGATGGCCGATACGTTGATCCGCAGTTTGACGAGAATAAGCCAAGTACGTGGCAGCCGAGCATGAAACAGTTGAAAGAGTTAGGGCTTCACTATATTGCGCCGCCGTTATGGGTACTTATGAAAGAAGAGGGCAACGAAATTGTGCCCAGTGAATATGCAATCCACGCAAAACAAGCAGGTTTGAAACTTATTGCTTGGACGCTTGAACGCAGCAATAACATGGAGCAGGGCGGCGGCTGGTATTATCAAACGATACAGAATAAGGTAAATAGCCAGGGAGATATTTTTGTTGTGTTGGATGTGCTCGCAAGACAAGTGGGGGTACATGCAGTATTTTCTGATTGGCCTGCCACCACGACCTACTACGCCAATTGTATGCTTAACCAACATTCTTTGTGAGAGCATCTTCTGCTAGATGGTGGCTTGGCCATGAGCAATGACTTCACCTAGCTGCCATAGCTTCCACTCTCCTGGCTTGTATAAATGCCATTCTTCGTCACTGGTTAGCGGTTCAGTGGCGACAATACTGACGACATCATTGGGTGTTGTTTCTGATTCGAAGTCGATCGTAACGTCTGCATCGGTTAATCTGGCCGGTCCAAAAGGGGCGCGACGAGTGATGGACGCCAACTTAGTTGAGCAAAAAGTAAATAGCCAGTCGCCATTGCTTAACAAGCAGTTAAAGACGCCCTGCTTTGCATAACCCTGAGCTAATTTGACGAGTATTTCTGCCAATTGCTTTGGTGTAGCATTTCTAGGTAGGTGGGCTCGGATGTAATTCATGACATCACAAAAGATCCTTTCACTATCAGTATCACCAACCGGTTCGTAAATACCGTTTTTTGGTGAAAAAGATTCTAATTGACCATTATGTGCGAATACCCAGTAGCGCCCCCAAAGCTCTCGAATGAAAGGGTGGGTGTTGGCTAAATTGATGTCCCCCACATTGGCTTGGCGAATATGACAAATTGCCGTTTTACTTTTTATTGGATGGCCCTGAATCATAGATGCAATTTCACTGGTAGCGGAGGGTGTTGCATCATGAAAACTGCGCACGCCTTTTCCTTCATAGAAAGAGACTCCCCAGCCATCTTTGTGCGGGCCTGTTTTTCCTCCTCGCTGAGTCAGTCCCGTGAAACTAAAACATAAATCTGTAGGAGTGTTGGCACTCATGCCCAGTAATTCGCACATAGTTATCTCGTTGATCTTTGAACCTAAAATATTTAATCGGTGTCCACGAAAAGGACGTCCGTAACATTCTCGCCGGAACTCTTGGTATATCACGCATCAAAGCTTATGCTGAAAAGAATATCAAATACAGGGATTTACAAATGCACAATTACAAATGGCCATTATTGGCAATGATCATAGTCCTCATTAGCGCCTGCAATATCGAGGAGAAATCTCAGTGGACGGTAATAGATACCCATGGCGTATCAAATGGCAGCGCTATTGCTACCAGTCATACGGTTTCTGTGAATTTTAATAGTGAAGCATTAGGACAATCAGAGGCTTCGCAAGCGCTCAAAAAACAGATCGCCGAATTTGAAATCTGGGCAAATAAGCGGGCATTTAAGGTTGTACCGAAGCAGCATTCTTTGCGCCCCATGTATCAGTATCATAAAGAGGAAGGCCGAGAACTCGTTGGGTATATCGCCGAACAGCAATTCTTGCTGGAGGAACTGTCCCCTGGTGACTATCAAATTGTACTAAAAGAGCTGCCTAGTCTGAATCCTAGCCAGTTAAGCTTACAAAGTGTTGAGGCGTCTGAAGAAGCGCAATCGAAATTAAAAGCCGAGCTAATCTCGAAGGCTTTCGATGATGCCAAAGCGACTGCGAAAGCCATGCAAGACAGTGCCGGATTATGTGGTTTACAAGTCGCGTCCATGAATGTTCAAAAAAGTGGCCTGCACGCTACTCCGATAATGATGCGGATGGAAACTCAAGCTGATGGCGTCATGCACAAAGCTCAGGCCGAGCAAGAGCAAAGCATTCACCTGCAAGTGTCTTGGCGAGCAAAACCTTGTGCAGATTAAGCGCTGATAGAAATCGGGTCAGTGAAAAGTGGGTCTTTGCTTCCGGTTTCACAGTAATTTTTTAGATGACTCATGAGTGTTCCCCAAGTGCTGTTGCATAAAGGGAACAAGCCATCGTCTCGCTGCCAATTCATATGTTTAAAGTCTAGCTGGCAGTGTTTTTCTGCTATTTCAGTTATCTCCCACCAGAGTTCAGTTTGTTGCCATTCTTTTGGACCATCCTCACACACCCAAAAAATCCGCTGATTAGACAGAAGCTTTTGTGCGCGCATGACAAAGTGAGTTTGACGGTTATTAAAATAGAAATGACATAATCCACCTTCGTCACTCGCTACATCGCAGTCACTGGTCCACCATCCTTGAATGCCAGGATTAGTGGTGAGAGCTTTGAACACGTCCGCTTTATCGGCGTGAATTTCTATTTGATGCAGGCTATCGGCCATGGCGCACCTCCTGGTTTTAGAAAGTCAGCTCTTGGTCAAAAAAGCGACAGAAAGAGCGTTCTATAGAGTGCTCTGCAAATATCTGGCCAAAAAACATACAAAAACGTTTGCTATACTGGCAGCTGTGGTTACCATATCGGCTATTTTTTAACAGGATATTATTAGTCATGGACGTTGTGCCTAAATTCGCGTAGAATGCGCGCCAATTTGCATGGGTGGTTTGAAGCCGCAACGGCGGCCACCGGCACAGTCAAAGATCATATTGAAAAAGCGGGATCGAAGTTCGGAAAGAGCAGGTTTGCTACTTCCTCTTTAGTCCCGCTTTTTTACGACCAGTCACTTTTGCAGGATCGAGGAAAGAAGCCTTGTCAAAGCCAGCTATTCTTGCGCTCGAAGACGGAAGCATTTTCAAAGGCACCGCTATTGGTGCAGATGGTCATTCTGTTGGGGAGGTAGTCTTTAATACCTCCATGACAGGTTACCAGGAAATTCTTACCGACCCTTCTTATTGCCGCCAAATCGTTACTCTTACATACCCCCATATCGGAAACTACGGAACCACTTCAGAAGATGCTGAATGTGACCAAATCTGGGCTTCTGGCCTAGTTATCCGCGACTTACCACTTGTCGCAAGTAACTTCCGTAGTGAACAAGCGCTAGATGAATACTTGCGTCAGCGCAATGTAGTGGCCATCGCCGACATTGATACACGACGTTTAACCCGTATCCTTCGTGAGAAGGGCAGCCTGAACGGTTGCGTGATGGCCGGTGACGATGTGGATACAGATAAGGCACTAGAGCTTGCCAAAGGTTTTGCCGGACTCAAAGGCATGGACCTTGCCAAAGAAGTTACTACAGACAAAACCTACACTTGGAATGAAACCAGCTGGCAGCTTGGTGTAGGCCACGAGAAGAAAGAGGGTGGTCAGTTTAAAGTCGTTGCTTATGACTATGGCGTCAAACGCAATATTTTGCGCATGCTGGTGGATCGTGACTGCGAGTTAACGGTTGTGCCTGCGCAAACCCCAGCCAAAGACGTATTGGCTATGAATCCTGATGGTATCTTCCTGTCAAATGGACCTGGTGACCCAGAGCCATGTGACTATGCCATTGCAGCAATCAAAGAGATATTGGAAACCGATATTCCTGTATTTGGTATCTGCCTAGGTCACCAATTGTTGGCGCTCGCTTCTGGTGCCAAGACTGAAAAAATGGGCCATGGCCACCACGGTGGTAACCACCCAGTACAAAACTTAGAAGACAAAACAGTGATGATTACGGCGCAAAACCATGGTTTTGCGGTATCAGAAACCGGTATTCCCGATAATCTAACGGTGACGCACAAGTCATTGTTCGACGGCACTACCCAAGGGATTCATCGCACGGACAAGCCTGCGTTTAGCTTCCAAGGTCACCCAGAAGCGAGCCCTGGTCCGCACGATGCTGCACCGCTGTTCGATCATTTTATTGAATTAATGCAAGCCCGCAAAGCTTAGTTGGAGAGTAGAGAACTATGCCAAAACGCACGGATATAGAAAGTATTCTGATTATCGGCGCGGGCCCAATTGTAATCGGCCAAGCCTGTGAGTTCGATTACTCTGGCGCGCAAGCCTGTAAGGCCCTTCGCGAAGAAGGTTATAAAGTTATTTTGGTGAACTCTAACCCAGCCACCATTATGACCGATCCATCCATGGCCGATGCTACATACATCGAGCCGATTACGGTTGAAGCGGTCACGAAGATAATCGAGCAAGAACGTCCCGACGTATTGTTGCCTACCATGGGTGGTCAAACTGCACTGAACTGTGCGCTTGGTTTGGAAAAAGCTGGTGTGTTAGAGAAGTATGGCGTGGAAATGATCGGCGCCAATGCGGACACCATCGACAAAGCGGAAGATCGTGATCGCTTTGATAAGGCCATGAAGAAAATTGGTCTTGAGTGTCCAAAAGCGTCTATCGCTCACACTATGGAAGAAGCCTGGGAAGTACAAAAAGACTTAGGTTTCCCTTGTATCATTCGTCCGTCTTTCACCATGGGTGGTAGCGGCGGTGGTATCGCTTACAACAAAGAAGAATTTGAAGAAATCTGTACTCGTGGTTTGGATCTTTCACCAACCAATGAATTGTTAATCGATGAGTCATTAATCGGTTGGAAAGAGTACGAGATGGAAGTGGTTCGCGATAAGAATGACAACTGCATCATCGTATGTTCTATCGAAAACTTTGACCCTATGGGTGTACACACCGGTGACTCTATTACAGTGGCGCCTGCTCAAACCCTAAGCGACAAAGAGCTGCAAATTATGCGTAATGCATCACTAGCAGTATTGCGCGAAATCGGTGTTGAAACCGGTGGTTCAAATGTTCAGTTCGGTATTAACCCTGACAATGGCCGCATGGTCGTCATTGAGATGAACCCTCGTGTAAGTCGTTCATCTGCATTAGCATCCAAAGCAACAGGTTTCCCAATTGCGAAAATCGCAGCGAAATTGGCAATCGGTTATACGCTTGATGAACTGCAAAATGATATTACTGGCGGTCGTACACCAGCATCATTTGAGCCATCAATCGATTATGTTGTAACTAAAATACCTCGCTTTACGTTTGAAAAGTTCCCGCAAGCGGACGCGCGTCTAACCACACAGATGAAGTCTGTGGGTGAAGTGATGGCCATTGGTCGGACTCAACAAGAGTCATTGCAAAAAGCATTGCGTGGCCTGGAAGTGGGTGCGTGTGGTTTTGATCCAAAGGTCAACTTAGAAGATCCAGAAGCCGCCCGTGAAAAAGTGATTGCTGAATTGAACACACCGGGAGCCGAGCGCATTTGGTATATTGGTGATGCCTTCCGTTTAGGCATGACAGTGGAAGAGATCTTTAGTCACTGCAAAGTCGATCCTTGGTTCTTGGTTCAGATTGAAGATCTGATCAAAGAAGAAGCCGCCGTAGCAGAAAGTGCTTTGACTAGCTTGGATGAAGATCGCATCTTCCGCCTGAAGCGCAAAGGCTTTAGTGATGAGCGCTTAGCTCAATTATTGAGTGTGAGTGAAAAGGCGTTCCGTAAGCATCGTCAGAAGCTGGGTATTCGTCCTGTTTATAAACGCGTTGATACCTGTGCGGCTGAATTCGCTACTGATACTGCGTACATGTATTCAACGTACGAAGAAGAGTGTGAAGCGAACCCAAGCGAGCGCGAGAAAATTATCGTACTGGGTGGTGGTCCTAACCGTATCGGTCAAGGTATCGAGTTTGATTACTGCTGTGTACACGCTGCTCTGGCGTCAAAAGAAGAAGGTTACGAGGCCATTATGGTCAACTGTAATCCAGAAACCGTTTCCACTGACTATGATACCTCTGACCGTTTGTATTTCGAGCCATTGACGCTTGAAGATGTATTAGAGATTGCCGACAAAGAGAAGCCAAAAGGCGTTATCGTGCAGTATGGTGGTCAAACGCCATTAAAATTGGCCAATGAGCTAGAGGCAGCTGGTGTACCTATTATCGGTACGTCTCCAGAAGCTATTGACCGTGCTGAAGATCGTGAGCGTTTTCAGCAAATGATTCAGCGCTTAGGTATGAAACAACCTAAGAACTCTACTGTGACTTCTGAGCAAGAAGCGATTCAAAAAGCGGCAGAAATTGGTTATCCATTAGTGGTGCGTCCTTCTTATGTGCTGGGCGGTCGTGCTATGGAGATCGTGAACGACGAAACGGCGTTAGTTCGCTACATGACCGAGGCGGTTAAAGTTTCTAACGATTCTCCTGTATTGTTGGATTACTTCTTAAATCAAGCTGTAGAAGTGGACATCGATGCGGTATGTGATGGTGAGGATGTGGTCATTGGTGCCATTATGCAGCACATCGAGCAAGCGGGTATCCACTCCGGTGACTCGGCTTGTTCTTTGCCACCATATAGCTTGCCTGAAGACGTACAAGATGAAATGCGTGCACAAGTGGCAGCCATGGCTCGTGAACTGGGTGTAGTTGGCTTAATGAATACTCAGTTGGCTTACCAAGACGGTGAAATCTATGTGATTGAGGTGAACCCCCGTGCATCACGTACTGTGCCGTTTGTTTCTAAGTGCATTGGTACTTCTCTTGCCGCCATTGCAGCAAAAGTGATGACGGGCAAAACACTGAAAGAGCTTGGCTTTACTGAAGAGATCGTACCGAACTACTACTCAGTAAAAGAAGCGGTGTTCCCATTCAACAAGTTCCAAGGTGTGGATCCAATTCTCGGCCCTGAGATGAAATCCACAGGTGAAGTCATGGGCGCAGGTAAAACCTTCGGCGAAGCCTTCTTGAAAGCACAAATGGGCGCAGGTGAGAAATTGCCGACATCTGGTAAAGTATTTGTATCGGTTCGTGATGCAGATAAAACGGGTGTGATTCCTGTAGCTAAAGGCCTAGAAGCGCTAGGGTTTGAGCTGGTCTCAACCTCTGGTACCTACAAAGCCCTTAGCGAAGCAGGCGTCAAAGTTGAACGCGTGAACAAGGTGAACGAAGGTCGTCCGCATATCGTCGATATGATCAAGAATGACGAGATCGCCATGACCGTGAACACCACAGAAGGCCCAAGGGCTATCGCTGACTCAGCTGAAATTCGTCGTAGTGCACTACAGCACAAGGTGTACTACACTACGACGCTAGCAGGTGCAGAGGCTGTAGTGAAAGGTCTTGAATCTGGTGGATTGCAGAGCGTTGCACGTCTACAGGATTTGCATGCTGGTATGAAGTAAGTCAGTAATTTGTACTTACCTATTGAATAAGGGCGCTTGCGCCCTTATTCTCGTTAAATAGACTAATAAATTGGTATTACATTCACGAGGGACTTGGGCTCACTAGAGTATCTGAGGAGCTCGTGTTTTGCGTTTAACATGAGGCCATTATCGAGCGACTCGGCCTCGGATCGCTAAAGGATAAAATATGCAAAAAGTACCCATGACGGTAGATGGCGAGAAGGCCCTACGCGAAGAACTCGATCAACTGAAAAAAGTTGAGCGTCCAAAAGTGATTAAAGCGATTGCAGAGGCCCGTGAGCACGGTGACTTGAAAGAAAATGCGGAATATCACGCTGCCCGTGAACAGCAAGGCTTTATTGAAGGCCGTATTCAAGACATCGAAGGGAAGCTTAGTAATGCTCAAGTGATTGATGTTACGACGCTACCTCAAACCGGCAAAGTTATCTTTGGTACAACGGTCCGACTGATTGACGCCAATACTGACGAAGAAAAACAGTATCAGATTGTTGGTGAAGATGAGGCCGATATTCCTAATGGAAAAATTTCTGCAGGTTCGCCCATTGCTCGTGCCTTGATTGGTAAAGAAGAAGGTGACGTTGTCGTTGTAAAAGTACCCAATGGAGAAATCGAGTACGAAATCGATCAAGTGCTTTATCTCTAAAAAAAGTCATTGATAACAACCAGAAAAGCCGAGCATACCTGCTCGGCTTTTTTTGTGTCATTAGAAAATCATCGCCCATTCATCCATTATTCCGACTCCGTTTGTCCTTTTATTTGTGACGTTTATCAGATTTTTTATACTTAAGTCGATAATGATTTGGTACTAGCAAGATCATAATGTGACCTATAAAAGCATTAGACGGTATTGGTCATGTAGCTTGGTAAGTCACTGAATTAATAGCTCTTAGTACATTTGTTTTTGCTTTTTGTATTAGATTTTTTGTGCCCTATGTCTAATTACTGGTTAAAAATTATTCGTACTAGCGTTCATCAAATAGTCATTGTTGAAAATTTATTATGTGTTTAGACTCGCTGCGTCACTGCTCAATTAATAATTAAAAAGAAAAAGAGCAAGACATTTTAAGGGCATAAAAATGACTAATAATAAAATGGATTTGGATAGCGATTGGGTGGTCGTTTATCCTGGTCAAGGTTCTCAATACATTGGTATGGGGAAGGATTTGTATGAATCGTTTCCCTACGCGACATCTCTTTTTGATTTTGCTGAAAAGCAAAGCGAAAAAAAACTGACTAAGTTTTGCTTTTCTGGACCGATCAGTAAATTAAGCAATACCGATGTACTGCAAGTTGCAACAACGGTAACAAATCTAAGCGTTGATGCTTTTCTTTCCGATAGAAAGCCATTCCGACCATCTGCGGTGCTAGGTCATAGTGTTGGTGAGTACAGCGCTCTTTGCAAAGCTGGCGTCATTTCTGATCAAGATGCGATTCGTTTAACGGTCGCTCGTGGTCAGCTGATGCAGCGTGAAGCGAAGTTGCATAAAGGCCAAATGCTTGCCGTAAAGGATGTATCAGCCGCACGGGTTCAAGAAATACTTGATAGTGAAAGCACTATCGAAAGTGTTGTCATTGCCAATGATAATGCGCCAACTCAGCAAGTTATTTCAGGCAGTAAAGTTGATATAAGTTCGGCCATGTCATTGCTATCGAATCATGGTATTGAATATGTGAAGCTTCCAGTCAGCGGAGCATGGCATAGTCCCTTAATGCTTGGTGCGGTAGAGGACTTTTCTAAAATCGTGCACTCTATTGAATTTCATTCGCCAAAAACGCCGGTTATTGGGAACCTAAAGGCGAAGCCCTACGAAAGTGTTCAAGAAATAAAAGAGAGTCTAGTTAATCACCTTATAGAAAAAGTACGATGGACTGAATCGATCCAATACTTATTAGATCAAGGACATCGACACTTTATAGAAGTCGGCCCCAAAAAAGTACTGTCCAGACTGATATCGACAATAGCGTCTGATATAGACGAAGTGACAGTCTTGAATGTTGAAAACATAAGCGATATCGAAAGCTTATAGGGGGCGATATGGCAGCCATTCACTTTCGTGGTTTTATATTCTTTTCAGCGTTGATTCCGACCATTATTTATACGCTTGTAGCGAGTATTCTGGTTTGGGTTCTATCAACCCGAATTGAAAGTGGTCAATTTCATTTTCTATGGATACTGTTGGCCAGTATCGTATTCTCTGCCGTGTTTAAAATGGGCAAAGATGCTCCCCTGCTTATAAAGAATGCGATTTTCGCCAATAAATTTCACGTCACAAATGAAGACAGAGTTTTATTAAAAAAGCTCGAAAAAACAAAAGAGATAGTCCACTTTTATCGCTATTTATTTGTAATGGCCATGACTTCATCGTTTGTCATGCTGGGGACGGCGTGGTTCATACTTGAGTTCTTTGATCAAAATCTATGGCAAGTTTATTTGGCAGCGACAACTATCCTGCCCGTAATAGTGTTTATAAGCCTGTTTTCTATCAATATAAAAGCGTATCTCTCTATCGAACGCGATATCAACTGCATTACGCCTAGCTCGTTTGAGCAAGCCGTTAGAAGGTGGTTTATATTACCCGAAGCCTTTAGTTTTCTGGTTATCAATCTATCTATATTGATACCACTATATAATATTTCGCTCCATCCTTTCAGTGATCAGTTAGTGACGATTGTTATTGTGTGCTTGGTGACCACTGCATTCCTTTTTCTTTCGATTAATTCCAACGCAAAAAATCAAGTAAGCGGTTTGATTCTTTACGGTCAAAGAGACCATGCTATCAAGCCTGTCGATTTGTCGTCGATTAGGACTGGCCCCAAAGCGTATCAAATAAAGAATTATTCCTATTGGAAATGGATGCCAGTCATTCTCGTATTTCAATTAATGCTCTTTGCTACGACACAATATGTATTTGTGGAGCAATGGTTCTCTATTTTTGTATTCCTATTAGAAATTTTCTGGTTAGTACTTTTTTCTGTTTTTCGCTATTCGGTGGTTCTAGATACCTATAAAAAGATTATCTATTTCCGTTACCCGAGTTCCCTAGAAGAAACACAACAATACGGGAGTATCGAAGCAAATGACGTTTAATTTAAATGAACTCGCCAGCGAAGGGGCGAACGACTTAGTGGAAACGTTGCCGAATAAGCTGAAAAACTCGATTCATGGTATCGGTACAGATATCGCTTCGGTAGAGCGAATGAAATTAGCCATAGACCGCAGTGGTAAGGCTTTTTTGGACCGAGTATTTTCCAAAGTAGAACAACAGTATGCCAATGATTCGGAGATACCATTTCAACGCTTTGCGGCTTGTTGGGCGATGAAAGAAGCCGCAGTAAAAGCTTTAGGAACAGGGTTTCGATATAACATCAGCTTTCAAGATTTGGAGTTGATAAAAAATGAACATGGTCAACCTAGTATCAACGCTCGGGGTAAATTTCGAGAACTCATGGATGAAAAAGAGCTTACTCAGTGTTTTGTATCTATCAGTCATGATGCTAGTTATGCCATCGCAACGGTGTTAATTCTTTAAAAATGGAAGGGTTTAGAAAATGGCTAAATACGAAGACTTAGAAGGCAAAATCGTACTCATTACAGGAGGTAGTGGTGATTTGGGCCGCGCGTCTGTTCTGGAGTTTGGAAAGCAAAAATGCCGAGTTTATTTTACTTATAACAGCTCGAAAGACTCCGCAGATGAATTAGTGGCTAGCGCTGAAGAATCTGGGTTTGAAGCATTTCCTATACGTTGCAACATCTCTGATAAAGAGCAGGTCAATGCTCTTGTTAATGATATTGTGGAAAAAGAAGGGAAAATCGATGTATTGGTAAATAATGCTGGTATATACAAAGACAACTTATTCACATCAATGACCGATGAAGAGTTTGAACAGGTTATTCAAACAAATCTATACGGCACCTTTTACTGCACAAAATCTGTTGTCGATGTTATGTACCGAAATCGTTGTGGTGCTATCGTTAACGTTTCCTCTATCGCTGGTGTAACCAACTCCTTCGGACAGGCTAACTACAGTGCCGCCAAAGGTGCTGTCGTTTCGTTTTCAAGAACATTAGCAGCAGAGCTCGCACCAAAGAATATTCGCGTTAATACAGTCGCGCCAGGCTTGATTGACTCTAGTATGGTCAAGCGTATTCCTCGTAATATCATGAAACAAACACTATCGGGTATTCCTGTTAAACGTTTAGGTAAACCTGAAGAGATTGCTAAGGCTATTGCTTTTTTGGCTTCTGAAGATTCTAGCTATGTGGTGGGTCAAACTCTGATCGCCGATGGCGGATTAATTATGCGCTAACACAGGGAAAGAAATCGATGACAACCGTTACTCGTAGAAAAAGAGTTGGCAAAGACTTTATTTTAGTTGAGCCATTCATGCTACAAAAGCTGAGTGTATTTCGACAGCCATTTATGATGGTGGATCGAATCGTGAATTTTCAGGATGGTGAAAAACCAAAAATTCAAAGTATCAAGACGGTGGCCTCTAACGAGCCTCACTTTGTGGGTCATTTTCCAGGCTATCCGGTCATGCCTGGTGTGTTGATTGCGGAGACTTTTGGTCAAACCAGTGAGTATATGAATCTAATTTTACAGTTCATTGATTCGTATGAACAAGATACGGGTATACGTTTAGAAGACCCCCACGAATTGAAGGCAGCGTTGCATTGCCCTCAAGGCATTGAGCGAGCGCAAAAATTACAACAAAAAACGATGGGATTCTTGGCGTCTCAGGATCTCAAGTTCAAAGGTGTGGTTTATCCAGGCGATGTATTAGAAATCAGTAGTGAGATGTTTTTAGTTGATAGCGCGGGCTTCAATCACTTCAATGTGGAAGCTCGTGTCGGCAAAAAAATTGTTTGTTCTGGACGCATGTCGAATTGGCGACAAACAGATATAGGCTTTGGATTTCAAGAACCTCAAGAAACAGAAGAAGAAATTGCTGCATTATAAGGAGAGCATTATGCAACCTGAATTACAAAAACAAATAGAAGAACGTAAAGCTGTGCTTGATGAGGTAAAGCGTGTACTAATTGAACGCTTAAATCTTTATCAAGAACCACAAGACATCGATGAAGACACACCGCTATTTGGCAGTGGGTTACGTCTGGATAGTGTTGATGCCACTGAAGTGGTTGTAATGCTTGATATGAGCTTTGGTATTAAGGTGCCAGAAGGTACAGATCCTTCATTCATGCGAAATATTAATAAGCTTGTCGATTTCATTTTAGAGCATAAATCTGCTCAGCAAGCAGCTTAATCAGGGAGAGGATAATGTTAGATTCAATTCATGCAAACCAAGCAAAAAAAATGGTAGAAGTGAACGGCATTAGTGTGCCTTACGCCTATAGTGATTTTGACAAAGAATATAAGGCTCTGCGTGAGAATATTGTACTTTCTGACTATAGCCATTATTCAAAAGTTAAAGTTGAAGGTGATGAAGCCTTTGATTTATTAGATCTTGTTGTGGCTGGTGATGTTGCTGAAATCAGAGATGAGCAAACGCTTTATACAGTTATTCTAAATGACGAAGGTGAAATCATCACTGACCTATACGTGATGAACGATGATGACACCTATATTCTACTTTGTGAGCATATCACAGCCGACAGCCTGATTGCGCTTCTTGAGCCTTATAAAGAAGATCTTGATGATGTCGAAATCGAAGATCTCACTAAAAGCCATGCCATGATCGCCGTGGAAGGTCCGTATAGCTGGGAGCTAGCAACAGAAGTGTATGGTATGGATGTCATTGGTATTCCATTTCATGGTTTCATCGCCTTAGATGAAGATACTTTTATCCTGCGTGCAGGTAAGCATGGTGAGTTCGGTTACAAGGTTGTACTGCCTGTTGATCAAGCACAAGAACTTTGGGATACCTTTGAAGAAAAGGGCGAGAAATTCGATCTTGTCAAAGCGGGACTAGAGCTTCATGAAACGACTCGCCTAGAAAACCCTTATTACAACCCTAAAACAGTAGGTCAGTTTTCCAATGACCCGCGTGTCTTGCAGCTGCAATGGATGGTTCGTTACGACAAGGAAGAATTCGCTGGTCGAGATGCTCTACTTGAGAAACGAGAACAACCTCTTGATAAAAAGCTTGTAGGCGCATTGATTCAGTCCGAAAAAGCTGAATTACCTATCATGGCTAACGATCAGGTTGTTTTAGAAGGAGAGTCAATTGGTGTTGTTGCGAATGTTGGTTATTCACCCTCACTAAAACAGTTGATCGCTCAAGTGATTTTGGATGAGGCATATGCTTATGCAGGCATAGATGCCTATAAGATAAAAGCATCTGACGGATCTGAGTACTCTATTCAGACTACCGCAACACCGTTTATTCAAAATTACAGCATGATCGTTAATCCAAATGAAAACAGTTATGTGAATCCGGATAAACATAAAAACATGCTTGATCAACTAAAAGCGAAGGAAGCCGAAGCGAAGGAAGAAGCTGCGGACGCTTAATCCTTATCGCTTACCACCCTCAGAATAGTCTCAGGAGTGAGGGTGGTTTCTCTATTTATTTTGCAAGAACATTGGGTGTCTCATGAGTGTTACACGGAAGCGCGTCGTTATTACTGGTTTAGGTGTTCTATCGTCAATCGGTAAATCGATTCCAGAATTTAAGCAAGGTTTATTGGATAAACAGGTTGGTATTAAGCCTAGCGAGGCTTATCGTGAATACTTTGAAGGTGCTTATGCGTCAGAAATATTAGGTGAACTGGATTATCCAGGCTTGGATCCCGAGTTGACTCACAAACTCGATAAAGGAGCGCTATGGGGTTATCGAGTGGGCCGCGAAGCGCTATTGGATAGTGATCTTTTAGAAAGCGATCTAAAAAAGAAGATGGGTCTTATGGTGGGGGTGTCTGCAGCGGGTACTGAAGCCTACTTACCCTTCATTATGGGGAAGCCAGAAGAAACCAACCTAGACATGGTTAAGTATTCAGGTAGTTACGCCAGTATTTGTCCGCTTGTGTCCTCATTGTTGGAGATTGGAGGTGGCTACGAGCTTGTGGCTACTGCATGTACAGCCAGCCCAAATGCTATTGGTTTGGCCTATGATGCTATTCAGAATAACAAAGGTAATGTCATGCTAGCGCTCGGTTCTGAGCCGCTTTATATTCCTACCTTTGCAGGCTTTTACGCACTAAAAGCAATGGCCAGTGGACCATGTAATCCGTACTCAGACCAGCCTGGAATGTCTGTTGGTGAAGGTGCCGGTGCCATTGTTTTAGAAGAGTATGAACATGCCAAAGCTCGTGGGGCAAAAATCTATGGTGAACTGTTAGGTTATTCCACTACCAGTGATGCGTATCACGAAACCGCACCTGATCCTAAAGCTGAAGGTTCCAGCTTGGTTATGAACACGGCTCTGCGTAACACAGGATTGACTGCAGAAGATATTGATTATGTGAATGCACATGGTACTGGTACAGAAGCGAACGATCGCTCTGAAACACTTGCGATCAAAAAAGTATTCGGTGAAGGTAGTACTCCACCAATCAGTTCCACCAAGTCTTATTTCGGTCACAATATTGGCGCAGCCGGTATTTTGGAATTAATTGCTTGTTTGTTGACGCTACCTGAAAAGAAAGTACTGCCAACGCTGAATTTTGGTGAAGCTCGTAGCTATGCGGATTTAGATTATATTCCCAATGATTTTCGTGATATGGACGTCAATGTCTTCATGAAAAATAACTATGCCTTTGGTGGCAATAATAGTTGCTTAGTTACCTCCACTAAACCAGGCACCATCAAAACCGCAGAGTTTGATGAACAGCGCGTTGTGATTACGGGTATGGGGAGTGTTTCTTCTCTTGGATTAGGTAATAGCGAATTCACTAAAGGGTTAATGGAAGGCGGTGCTACGCCGCAATTACAGGAACTAAAAGTTGAGCTAGATGAGAAAGATTTAGGTGATCTTCCTGTCGATGAGGACGGTTTAATTCGCTATTACTGTCACAAAGTCGAAAGCTTTAACCCTCGTAAAATTTTGCGCAGCGTGGATGTGCGCAAGCTGAACAACATAACGCTTTATGCCATGGTTGCCATGGAGCAAGCCCTAAAAAACGCGGGCTATAAAGTACCCAAAAGTGCTCGCGAAGAGGTTGGTATGATCATGGGCATTTCAAAGGGACCTACGAGTACAATCTCTAGATTGTGTGAAAGCCTTTCGCCAGATCCCAATAATGTGCGCACCAGCGAATTTGCTATGTCGCTAATGAACTCTATTGCTACACAGTGTGCTATCTCGAAAGGTGTGAAAGGTTATAACACGACATTATCATCCGGTGTAAACGCTGGCTTGGGATCATTGATTCAAGGTTATGAAGTGATTCGTCAGAACTTGCAAGATTTTATGCTTGCAGGGGCATCCGATGAGGAATCTCATGGCTTCTCGCCCCTAATGATGCTTGGTAACGAAGATATTAACTACGGTAAAGATTCAGGTAGCTATAAACCTTATAGTGAGCGTGATAGCGGTTATATCATGGGAGAGGGCGCAAGTTGCCTATTTATGGAATCCTTAAGCGCGGCTAAAAACCGAGGCGCAAAAGTCTACGCAGAAGTTTTGGGTTACGGACGTGCAAGCGAATATGTGTATTTCCATGAAGAGCAAAGTGATGGCCACGCTATGGCTGATGCTATTACACAGGCCTTACAAGAAGCTCAGCTTTCTGCAAGTGATTTAGATGTTATTTATGGTAGTGCTTGGTCTGGTAAACGTACGATTCAATCTGAGTTATTAGGGATTAAAACTGCACTAGGTGAGTCAGCGTCTGAGATTCCACTTACCAATGTGAATAGTTATTTTGGTTTTATCGAGGCATCTGGTGGATTGTTAACGCTCACGTCAGCGATTCATGGCGCACAGGATAACTTGATATTTCCAATAAAGAATACAGAATCCTTCGCTCTAGATGGTCTTAACTTTGTAAAGGATGAAATCCTTGAAAAGCCGTTACAACATCTATTAATTACCGGACAAAGTGAAGGCGGTAATTGTTATGCGATCGTTCTTAAAAAGGGTGAGCCCTCTTGAAATCCGTAGCAGTAACCGGACTAGGTTGCGTATCAGATTTTGCTTGGTCCACGCGGGAATTTGTCGACAACATACAAAAAAAACGTGTTGTCGATTTTACGCCAGTTTTCTCTGACAAGGCATTACAGGGATTCTTTGGTTTTAGCTTTGATCCTGATTACGCTCCGTTAACCGACGCTCAAATGACTTTCTCTAAAGACTATAAGAAACGCGGGGTGACTGATCCGCGTATCGCTGTGATGGCGAACGTTACAGAGCAGTGTTTAGAGGATGCAGGTGTAAACACTAGTATACTCGCAGATGAAAATTGTAGGGTTTTTTGGGGGGCGCCGGGAAATCAACCTGATTTAAAGCACTTTTTCGCTCACCTACATGAAAGTGAAAAACTGGATGTATTACTGAAGCCTAAAATTAAGGCATTGCAGGCGCGAAATTTTCGTAATGGAAGTCTAACAAAACAATTTGAAAATGCATTCGCTTTAAAATATCCGGTTAACACAATATTCTCTGCTTGCTCGTCCAGTCTTTCCGCAATGATGGCCGCTAAAGCAATGCTTCAGCAAGGTAAAATAGAACGAGCCCTTGTGCTTTCTTGGCAAGAAGTTTCGACGTTTGACATTCTATTTATGTCTGGAATCAATATTCTAGCAAAGCAGAATTTTCTTCCATTTTGTCAGGAAAGTGATGGCATAAAACCGAGTTTTGGTATCAGTGCTGTTTTATTGGAATCGGTGGAAAGTGTAAATAATAGAGATGCAAACCCCCATTTCTTATTGGGTGAAATGCAAGCAGCAAGAGCTTTTTCTGGGTCTCAAAACTCACCTAGCATGAGTGTACCTTTCCGCGCCATCGTGAAAAATATTAATGCGCTATTAGAAAAATCCGAACGTTTAGCAGAAGAGATCGATTTAATATATCCGCATGGTAATGGCCTAAAGGCAAGTGACCAAGCTGAGGCAATGGCTATGGAGAAAATATTCTCTCAAAGCAATCCCTATGTCGCTAATTATACTGGTCAGACAGGCTATTTATTAGCATCATCAGGTGCTTTTGACTTCATTATGGCGTCGGATGCTTTTAATCAGGATCGAGTTTTACCATTTTATTCTAGTAAGAAACTAGAGTTTTCAGATCGTATTAACTTTGTGACAGATGAAATGATCAGAGCAAAACCAAATATGATATTGAAAAATAGCATAGGTATCGATGGCTCTATTGTTAGCTGTTTGTTGGAGCGAGTTGCTTAGTATGGATACATCATTGGTGATTACAGGTTGTCACCTTATTAAGGGGAACAATAAAAAACTATATTATCCCCATTTGGACAATTTTTATGAGCAGTATTTATATGAAATTGGTGAAAAGAAGACTGGTATCAGTCACTATTTCACCCATCGATTCAAGGACTCAGGATTTAAAAACCATCTAGAGGCCGTGGAAGTCTGCTTTGATCAACTGATTAAGAATTCTGGTTTACATAGAAAGATTAATAAGAAGCGTTCATCTAGGGTCGGTGTCATTTATTTTGATCAATACGGTCCGGTATCTTTTTTTAACCAAGATGCACAAATAAAGGAAATGTATTACTCGGATGTTTTTCCCTCGTTTATTTTAAATAGCCACAATATTTCAGGTTACTCTATTCGATTACGTGCCGAGCGAAGTGCGTTTTTTCAAGCTGTAGAAACTGCTCAGTCTCTTATCGAGGACGATGTGCTTGATATGATTATTATTGGCGGGGTACATCAATGCATTCCGTATTTATTTCTAACCGATGTGGTAGATGACTATCAATGGATGAAAGACAATAGGTCTTTAACCAAAAACAAGCACCACGAGTTATCTCTTGCCGATGCTACAGGTTTTGTTCTTTTGGAGTCACCTGAAAATGCTCAGGAACGATCTGCGGACATTTTGGCAACTGTTGAGTCACTGAAATGCCAATTGAGAGAAAGTCAAAAAGAAATTACTGAAGGATATGATAATTCTGCGTTTTGTTATCCGTTCTTCAGGCAATCAGTTTCAGAGGATTCAGGCATTAAATCAGATTTTGGTCCAGATATGGGATGTATCAATTTAATGAACCGGCTTCATAGCCTGCTTCAAGATAAACCGCAGCAGTTATCGGACGTGATTAGTAGTACTGATCGAGATGGATATGCTTGGTCGTTACAGTTAAACATTAATCCCTCTATATAAAAAATAAAAACGATATAAAAATACACAAAGGAGTTCTCATGGAGACTTTGCATTCAAAACCCAAGGGACAGCACGTAGGAAAAGTGGCACTTATTACCGGTGGATCACGCGGTATAGGCGAAGCAATTGTAAAAGAGCTTATCGATGAAGGCTGTGATGTGATTATTAATCATCGACGGAATATCGGTAAAGGAGCGGCTCAGGTAAAGCAACTGATTGAGTACGCTGAAGAGAAAGGCGTGAATGCATGTAATGTATTGGCTGACATCTCGCAACGCAAAGATGTTGAGAAGATGTTTTCTCAGCTAGAAAAAGATTACGAAAAAATTGATTACCTAGTTTTAAACGCGGGCCAGACTCCTTTCAAAGAGTTTCAAGATTTCAATAAATCCGATTGGAAAATGTTGTTGGATACTAATCTTGTGGGTAACGTGGGCTGTGTTCAAGGCGTTCTGCCTTTTATGAAAGAAGGCGGCAGCATCGTTTTTATTACCAGTACAGGAAGTCGACGAGTAATGCCTCGCTATCCAATGGGCGTTATGAAAGCAGCGCTAGAGCATTTGGTGCGCTATTTGGATTATGAATTACACGATAAAGGTGTGCGTGTTAATGGTGTGTGTGGCGGTCTTGTTAAAACTGATACGTTAGAACAGCTGGAAACTGTTTGGCCTGGGTTTATGCAAATGCTAGAGATACGCGGTCGTGATTTTTTATTAGATCCACGTGAATTGGCAAATGTTGTGAGCTTCTTGTGCTCTGAAAAAGCCAGTGCAATTCAAGGTACTGTTATTTTAGCTGACCGCGGCATTACCCTCGAATAATAGGATGACATCATGGATATAGAACGTAAGCGAGTTGTAATCACCGGCGTTGGCATTTGTTCTGCCATTGGTCAAGATAAAGAAAGCTTTACAGATGGCTTGTTTGCATGTCGCAGTGCCATTGCATCGAGCGAAGAGTTTAATCAATTCTTCGAAGATTGCTATGCGGCGCAGATTCATGATGAAATCCAATACTCTAACTTGTCTCAAAGCCAAATCGATGAACTAGATAAAGTCAGTTTGTGGGCGTATAAAGTCGCAGAAGAGGCAATGCAAGACAGTAATATTCTGGATACGCAATCTAGATACGATATGTATTCATTGTTTGCTATTAGCGGCGCCGCTACCGAACCATTTATGCCTGTTATCAAGGATGATCCCGTGCCAACTAAGATGTTAGCAAAGGTTGGAAATTATGGCGCTTGTGCTTCTATCGTAACTGAATTGTTAGGCTTAAAAGGTGGGTATGATGTCGTCGCTACTGCCTGTACTGCAAGTACGAATGCCTTGGGTCTTGGTTTCGATGCGATTCAAAATAATAAAACGCAGCAAGCGTTGATCGTTGGCAGTGAGCCTTTATATTTACCTACATTCTCTGGTTTTAAAATCTTGGATGCCATGGCTCAAGGGCCATGTAGCCCCTTTTCTGGGGAACCAGGCATGTCGGTAGGTGAGGGAGCCGGTGCGTTAATACTTGAAGAGTACGAGCATGCAAAGGCTCGCGGAGCTCGTATTTATGCTGAAGTCTTGGGTTACGCTACTTCATGTGATGCCTACCATGAGACTTCTCCTGAACCAAAAGGGGAAGGCGCCAGTATGGTGATGAATTTGGCATTGCGTAACGCCAATGTGTCGGCGGATGAAATTGATTACATTAATGTTCATGGCACAGGTACCGCAGCCAACGATCGTGCGGAAAGTGCAGCTGTAAACCGTGTATTTGAGAGCAATCCTGATGTACCAGTGAGTTCTACCAAGTCTTATTTTGGCCATAATATTAGCGCTGCTGGCATCATGGAAATGGTGGCTTGCTTAGTGACCTTGCCCGAAAAACAGCTATTGCCAACTCTAAATTTTAAACAACCCAGAGAATACGTAGATTTGAATGTTGTTGCCAATGACTTTCAGCACAAAGACGTAAACTTGTTTATGAAAAACAATTACGCGTTTGGCGGTAACAATTGTAGTTTAGTGGCATCAGTCCATGCTGGTCGTCACGCTGTTTCACGTTATCAGCAACAAGAGGTAGCCATAACCGGTATTGGAAACATTTCTTCACTGGGAATTGGGCATGAGGCTTTCATGGAGGCTATCCAGCATGGCCAATCACAATCCGAGCTTGTGAATAAAAAAGTATTAAATAATGATGACGTCAGTGACTTACACTGGTTAACCGCTAGTTCGGAAGTGCGTGGCTTGTTAAAACGATTACCTTTAACTGAGAATGGAGATTTACCGTTAAGACTTCATCAAGTAGCTGAGTTCAATCCCCGTAAATACTTAAGAAGTGTTGATATCCGCAAACTGCAACCGGCCACGATTTTTGCGATGGTGGCTATGGAAAAGGCGATCAGCGATGCTGGCTTGAAAGTCAACAAACGCAATCGTGATGATATCGGTATGATTTTAGGTTTATCGAGGGGTCCTCAAACTGCATTGGATAACTTCTTCTCGAGCATGAAACCTGAGCCCAGCAATGTGCGCACCTCAGAATTTCCAAAAGCTTTATACAACAGTATTAGCTCTAGCTGCGCTACGATGAAAGGCATTCGTGGTTATAATACAACCATTGCGACAGGCTACAACGCCGGTTTGGGCGCGGTGATTCAAGGTTATGAAGTTATTCGACAGTCTATGCAAGAATTAATGATTGTCGGCGCGTGTGATGAGCAAGCTCTGGGTTTCTCTCTTGTTATGCATGCTGCTCATCAAGATGAATCTCTTAATTATCAAGAAGATGCCGAGAGTTTTAGAGTATACGATGAAAACGCACAAGGCTATCAAATGGGTGAAGGTGCAGCGCTTATGGTGCTAGAACCAATGCAAAAAGCCCGAGAGCGCAGTGCAAAGGTGTACGCACAGATATCTGGTTATGGTCGAGCCAATGGTACGGCGGCTGATTACGCCGGGGCATTAGAAAAAGCGATGCTTATCGCTTTGGACGAAGGGCAAATCAGCGCGGATCAGGTTGATCTTATCTGTGGCAGTAGCTGCGGTCATGTGACTCAGGATACTCAAGAGCTAGACGCAATCGCTCGCATTCAGGCCAAAAATGCGTTGGTTACTAATATGAATGGTTATGTCGGCTTGTTAGAGGCAACCTCGGGCACGCTTAATTTGCAGGCCGCGTTATGTATGATCGATAACAAACTTGTTTACCCAATTTTGAATACTGACCGCCCAATACGTGACGACGTCAATCTTGTGTTGGGTAATCCCACAGAGAAGGACATTCGCTATGCTATGGTCATTGGCGCAAGTGAATCGGGGAACTGCTACGCCTTATTGGTTAAACGAGCAAATTAGTCTCGTTTAACCGACGAGTTAGATGAAGAAAAGGTTGGTTAACGAGCCGCAGCTTCAAACGCTTCGTCGTCTTCGTTTTCGATGGCTTTCATCATTTCTTGTAGCTTGAAGCGAGCTTCTTTACGCTTAACGGCTTTATTCCAACGGCGACGTTGAATATCGTCAGTGATTTCTAAAGGTGGCACTGGAGTCGGTTTGCCGTTATCCATCGCAACCATAGTAAAGAAGCAGCTGTGGGTATGGCGCACTGTCTTTTGTTTGATGTTTTCTGCGATAACTTTGATGCCGATTTCCATCGAGCTACGGCCTGTATAGTTTACCGTAGCTAGGCAAGTTACCATTTCACCTATATGGATAGGCTGCTTGAACAGAACATTATCAACCGAGAGTGTGACCGCATAATGGCCACTGAAACGCATCGCGCAAGTGTAGGCGACCTTATCCAATAATTTCAGTAACTCACCGCCGTGCATATTTCCTGAAAAATTGGCCATTGACGGTGTAACAAGCTCCGTCATTTCGGTCTGGATAATTTGCCCCATCTTATCTCCATTGTCTGTACAAGCTGCAATCTAAATGGCGATGCCTAAGGGGTGGTAAGGCATCGCCTCCGGAATTCTTATGAAACCCGGAAAAACTGTAAGCACAACTTAGGCCAACTCGGTAAATGCCCATTTCATAGGGGCTAGAGCTCGCTCTCTTGTAGTTTGCACTATCTGGATGCACGTAAGTCAATCACTGGCGTGCGCTCTTGGTGCATATTAAGGTGGCTGTTTGGCATTTCCTGACTAAGCCGTGCACCAAAAGGCTGAGGATTTAAGCATTGTCTGCGGGTTAGAACAAGTCCTAAATCAGAACGCTGTGTGTCACGGCGTTACAAGCCTGCGAATACTTTTTATCAATTCATCTTGCTTAATTGGTTTGCTAACAAAATCATTCATGCCGCTTTGTTTGGCTTGTTCTTTATGGATGTCCATGGCATGTGCAGTTAATGCGACAATTGGAATGGGCTTATGTCCGTGGGTGGTCTCTTCATGACGGATGTTTTTCGTAGCCACAAAGCCGTCCATGATGGGCATCTCGCAATCCATTAGAATAAGATCGTAATGATTACGCTTGCGATGTATCTCCGCAATGATTTTTTCGCCATTATCTAGGATCTTGGATTCGGCTCCTAGTTTGCGCAAAAGTGCTTTGATGACCATCTGGTTTACTTCGTTATCTTCTGCAACCAATATATATAAACCATTAAGCGGTTTGTCGCTTATAATCTCTGTTTGATCTCTTTGTATATGCTCTTGAATTCCTGGTTTAAAGCACTGCCATATTCCTAAGCTGGTTAGCGGTTGTCGCAAAGTATGTTGTGATTGATAATTGCCAATACAAAAAATCTTCTTGGGTCGTAAATGTGTATGCTCTGCCACTGCTTGCATTTGCTTTTCGTCATCGACGAAGCAATAGTCAATTGTATTGGGAATACTTTTTATATCATTGTAATAGAGACATTCGCCTCCCCAGTTAAAAATATGCTGACTGATAAAGCTTTGCTGTAAAGCGTGTTGTACTAATAATGCGATTTTTTTATTTTCTAACTGAGGCGTATCCAGCAATTTTTTCTCTTGCTGATGGATTTGACAATAAAACTCGAAGACAGAACCTTCATTCTCGTTGCTTTCGACGCTTACGCCGCCTCCCATTAATTCTGCAATTTTTTTACAGATTGCGAGACCTAATCCAGTACCTCCATATTGCCTTGTTGTCGATGTATCAGCTTGCGCGAATGCTTCAAATAATGACGCTTGCTTGCAAGGTGGAATACCAATGCCCGTATCTTTTACTTTTAAATTTAAAGTATTTCCTTCAACGCTTAATATTAATTGTACCGAGCCTTTTTGGGTAAACTTAATGGCATTACTCAGATAATTTAAAATAACTTGCCTTAGACGAACAGGGTCGCTTTCTATAACGATGTCTTTAGCAGGCACGAGTTCTAGTGTGACATCTATATCTTTTTTCTCGATGTCTTTTGCAAAAATGCCTGCGCATTGGTCTAAAAGATCCAGCAGGTGTATCGGGACTGATTCGATCTCTAACTTTCCCGCCAGTATTTTTGAAAAATCCAGAATGTCATTGATGATGCCTAGTAGTGATTCACCTGAGTGATAAATAGTGTTCACATAGCGGCTTTGTGTTTCATTCATGTTAGTATTTTTTAGAAGATCGCTCATCCCCATAATGCCATTGAGTGGGGTACGGATCTCGTGGCTCATCATGGCAAGAAATTCATTTTTTGCGCGGCTTTCAGCCTCTGCAGCGATGCGAATCTGTTGGCTTTCATTTTCCGCTTGATTGGCTTTCAAGCGTTCCTTCAGTGCATTTTTTTCAGCGATCTCTCGATTCCGTTGTTCATCTTGAATTCGATAGCCGAGGGCGAAAGAGAGCAGCAGTGCTTGCAGTGCTGCTGCAGCCGGCACACTGTATTGTGTGACCCAGTTTGAAGGTAGTACACCAAACTTATTCAATGCTAGCAGAGCGATGCCACATGCCACCATTATCCAAGCGCTAGTATAAATGAGAGCCGCATTGCCCAAGTATTGTCGGGCACCAAAGCCTACTAGGGTACAAGTACCTGCAGCAAAAATACTCAAAAACATGAGTATTTGAATCATGACCTCATAACTGAAAAAAAGGCAGCTAATTAACGCAATGGCTGAAGTGTATTGGACTAGCTCTAGCAACCACAAATACCAAATTCGCCGCTCTCTCACTTTTAAAAATCGTATAGTAAATTCGGCTAAGAAAATTAGGGTAACGGCGATAAAGGTGAAAACACTATATTGCTGAAATTTCGGGTTGTTTGGCCAGAGGTAATAAAACCCATAGCCGTTCAACGACATGAAAAATAAAACAAAGCAACTGGCAAACAAAACATAAAATAGATAGCTATTATCCTTAACACTGATATAGAGAAAGAAATTGTAGAGGATCATGACGACAAACAAGCCAAGAAAAATACCATACAGTAATGTGCTTAACTGATGCTCTTGATAGAAACTGTCTTTCCCCCAAAGTGTTGTAGGAACTTGAATGGAGCCCGCTGAGCGTACCATTATAAAAACGTTCGCTGATTGAGCGCCTTCTAAGTTAATCGGAAAGACATGGTTGTGGTGTTCAATCGGACGTTGATTAAAATTTAGAGTATCGCCTGAACGCCAGATCAGATGCTTACCATTATCAAGAAAGATATGAACATCTACCTCATCAAGTATTGGGTAACTAATTTCTAAAAACCACTCAACTTGACCGATAGACGCGTTTTCCAATTCAAGCCAAAACCAATGGGCTGACTCGTTATAACCGAAGTTCGGTTCTTTATCTTGTATTTGCTGCCATGGCAGATTATGGACTTCGCGTTTAATAATGCTGGATGTTAGAGAATGGAAAGGATCTTCGAGGTAGTAGAATCGTGCCCCTACATTGATCGATTCAAGATCATGGTCCGCAGAAATACGATTGCTTGCTTGCGACGACAATGGGGCAAGCAGACACAAAAGTAAAAAATAGTGTGCAGAAATAGTGAGCAAACGAAGCAAATCAATACCCTAGTCTATGAGCTAGCGCCATAGATATAGACTAGCTCATTATGAGCGGCCCGAAAGGCTTACCAATAGTGACTGATACTTTGGGGCCATATATTGCCAAGTGTAATGATGAACATCCGGTGTTTCAGGTAATCCTTGCTGGCACCACTTCTCGAGTAAACAAATGGCGTCTTGTTCTGTTTGATACAGGCAGGATTGAGGTATCCACTCTGGATAGGCTAAATCATTAGGGGCCAATGGTACGCAGTTCATAGCGGCACCTTCTAGCATGGCCAAGCCCTGGAATTCATGTGATGCAGTGGATAGGACGATGTCACTTTCTAAGAGGGCTTGTAAGTAATCCTCGACTGATTCATAGGTGCCAATACGTTTAACACAAGACAGGTCAGAGAGTTTGTCAAAAGCGTCCGGCGCCCGTTGAAAGCGTTTGCCGGCGATATTGACTTCAATTGGCAGTCTTTTTTCTTCGATCGCTCTGACAATGTTCAAAAGGCTATCCGGCCCTTTGTCGTATTCCCAGCGATGATTCCATATTAGCTTGAGTTTGTTTTCGTTGGAGTGGTTTACCCATGCTTTTGCCGGTTTGAGGTTAATCGGTACTGGCAATATCTGAGACTTTGATTCAATCCTCTGCGCTAGGTTTCTAGGTGCCAAATCGGGCATTTTAGCCATCAATTGGGTGATACCGTCAAGCATTGTCCTGCGATTAAACTGACTATTGAAAAGCACGTGATCAGCTGCCAACGCGCTGTAAAGATTGACCATCTGCGGCTCAATGCTGCCATGCTGTTGCTGGCTTTTAGGGTAAGCAAATTGGTTTTCATGGAAATAGACCAACCAAGGGGTCCCAGCAAGTTCAGGTGTTAGCCCCCTAAGTGTTGCTACATCCACCATGGATGTGGCGATGATTAAGTCAAAGCGTTGCTGAAATAAGGATTGATCTTTGCCAGTCATCCAGCTCAGTGGATTGCCGCGGATACGCCAACTGAAATATCGGCCTGGTAGGCAGCTATAGTGCCACTCAAATTCGGGCAGGTGTTGCATGAGCCCTTGGCACCAAGATTTGTGGCTATCTGTGTCATAAGCGCTTAATAACAGAACTTTCATGGGAACATCATTGGCCTTAATATCGCGCAACTTTATCAGAAAAATCAATCAGTTGAGATAAGAATAAGGACGCTCTAGTATTGTCCTACAAAATTATCTTGACTAAAGAAGTGAACCTTGGTTCACTTAAACTATGAATATGGATTCATTTTATGGTGTATCGCCAAACAGAGCATACCAAAGCAAAAAAAGCAGGCACTAGAGCTCGTATCCTAAAAGAAGCTCGGCAATTGGTGACAGAGGGCGGTTTTATGGCTGCTGCGGTAGCGCCAGTAGCCAAGCGAAGCGGCATTGCTACGGGGACGATTTATCGACATTTTCCATCAAAGGCGGAATTGGTCGCAGAGGTTTTTAGACATGCTACTGAACATGAGTTACAAGCTGTCACCGCCGAGACTCAGAGCGATGGTACTGCACAGCAGCGTTTGATCAAGGCAATTGAAACCTTTGCTTTGCGAGCTTTGCAAGCGCCACGATTGGCTTATGCATTAATCGCCGAGCCAGTGGACCCTCTGGTTGAAAAAGAACGTCTGAGCTATCGCTTCGCCTATGCGCAAGCATTTGAGGATTTGATCAATGAGGGAATGGAACAAAACGAGTTTGTGCCACAAAACGCCAGTATTACCTCTGCGGCATTGGTGGGCATGCTTGCAGAGGCTTTGGTCGGGCCTCTAGCTCCGGAAGCGATGAGCTATGAAGAGCAATTAAATGAACGAGAGTCACTGACTCAAGAACACAAGCAACAACTGGTCAATGCCATTACTGCGCTCAGTTTGCGGGCAGTAGGTTTAAAGTCACAACCATAATGCCCCAAGAGAATATGGGGCGAACTTAGGAGGCCCCATGTCTCAAATCGAATACTCCCAGCCGTCAGCGAACGGGAAAGCCCTGAGTCACGGGGAAACTCATGAAGTCTTTAACCAACCCTCGTCACTGGATCCCTATAACGCGTACGCCTCGGATCCAGCACTACAGCATTGGGTAAGAATTTTTGATGGCGCTTGGCATGAGAGCGAATTGCACACCTATGGTCAGCGCGTGGGTAGCGACTTGTTTGAAGCTGGGTTTGCCGCGAACAAATATAAACCAGAATTTAAACCTCACAACCGTTTCGGTGAACGTATTGATCAAGTGGATTTTCACCCAAGCTATCATCTACTTATGCAAACTGCCATTGAAGCCGGCCATCATAGTTTGCCATGGTGTGAAAAAAAGCCCGGCGCCCACGTGGCGCGAGCGGCTTTAGAATACATGCACACACAAGCGGACCCAGGCTCTGGTTGTCCGCTTACCATGACATTTGCAGCGGTTCCTGCTTTGATGCATCAACCCAACATCGCCAAAGAATGGATTCCTAAGATAACGGCGAACCATTACGACCATCGCAATATTCCGTTTTATGAGAAGCAAGGATTGACCATTGGTATGGCCATGACGGAAAAACAGGGCGGTAGTGATGTGCGCGCGAACACGACGAAAGCTTATCCCCTAGAAAAAGTGGGATCTGGTGAGGCCTATGAAATCGTAGGACATAAGTGGTTTTGCAGTGCACCTATGTGTGATGCATTTTTGGTGCTTGCGCACACTTACGATGTCCAAGGTAAAAGCAATGGCTTGAGCTGCTTCTTATTGCCACGTTGGCGTCCAGATGGACGTAAAAACGAAATGTATGTCCAGCGATTGAAAGATAAAATGGGCAATGTGTCCAATGCCTCGAGTGAAGTTGAATATCGAGGTGCGTTTGCGTGGATGATCGGTGAAGAAGGGCGTGGCGTGCGTACTATTATCGAGATGGTGTCCATGACGCGTTTTGATTGCATGGTAGGTTCATCGGGCATTATGCGCCAGGCATTGGCGCAGGCGTATCATCATACCAGTGGCAGGGCGGCGTTTGGTAAGAACTTACATGAACAGCCGTTGATGCAAAATGTGCTGGCGGATCTAGCTATTGAAAGCGAGGCTGCTCTCGCAATCTCTATGCGTGTTGCCCACAGCTTAGACAAGTTGCAAAGTAACCCCGAGGATGAGCAAGAGGCGCGTTTTAGCCGAGTAGCAACTGCGATTGGTAAATATTGGATTTGTAAGCGCACAGCTCAGTTCACCTATGAGTGTATGGAATGTATTGGCGGTGTTGGCGTAGTCGAGGACAACGTATTGCCGCGCTTGTATCGCGAAAGCCCTATTAATGCCATCTGGGAAGGTAGTGGTAATGTACAGTGCCTAGACGTGCTTCGCGCTATGCAAAAAGACCCAAAAGTGGTTGATGCGTTTATGGCCGAGCTGGCAAAAGCGCATGGTCGCTATGATGTATTTGATCAATATCTAGCAGCATTAAAAGACGAGTTCCAAGATTTACAAACATTGGAATACCGCGCAAGGACAGTTGTAGAGAAACTTGCGCTCGCTTGGCAGGCCAGTACATTGATTCAATTTGCAGATCGTGACATTGCGAAGGCTTATATTGATTCACGTTTAACTGGCAAACATGGTCAGTATTACGGAACGCTTCCAGCATCAGTAGATGCACAGTTGATCATGCAGCGAGTACTCAAGTTGTAACTGAAACTGTGCTAACAGTATTGGACGACACTGGCGCATTCGGTGTCGTCATTCATCTGATCTAGTCGGTATGCGACACAAAATTCATTTCGACTAGATATGTCTATTGCTATCACAAAATGATCTAAATATGGGCGAATTTTGTCCGCTGGCCTAGTTTCACATTGTGTATACTTTCTTACAATTAGAGTGCTTACTCTAATTACGTCTCTAAGGTTCCTACTTTGTTCTGAATGCTCCTCAGGACGGAATCAGTAAAGAGCGAAATACAATAATAATAGGACTGGTGCATATGAAATTTCTAAAAAGTATGGCGCTTATTTTAGCCGTAACCTTTGCATCGCAAAGCCAAGCTTGGTTTTGGGATTCTTGGTTTCAATCTACTTACACTAAAACAAAATATCCCATTGTATTTGCACATGGTTTATTAGGCTTTGATGAACTGTTGGGCGTTGAGTACTGGTACAAAATTCCAGCCGCCTTACGCAAAGACGGTGCTAAGGTTTACGTGACTCAGGTGAGTAATACGAACTTTACGGAAGTCCGTGGTGAGCAACTTATTGCTCAAATCGAAAACATTATCGCTGTGAGCGGAGCAAACAAAGTAAATTTAATTGGCCACTCCCATGGCGGTCCGACCATTCGCTATGTCGCCTCTGTACGACCTGATTTGGTCGCCTCTGTTACTACTGTTGCTGGTGTGAACAAGGGTTCAAATACAGCAGATTTCCTTCGTCAGATTCCAGAAGGTTCAGCTTTAGAGGGGCTCGCACTATCCATCGTGAATGCGTTCTCTTCTGTGTTGGATTTTTTGAGTGGTGGTGGATACACCCCAGACGCTTTGGGTGCTTTGACTTCACTCTCAACTGAGGGTGCTCTAGCGTTCAATGCTCAACATCCTCAAGGTGTTCCTACTACGGCATGTGGTGAAGGGGATTATGTAGTGAATGGCATTCGTTACTATTCCTGGAGTGGCGGTAGTCCAGTCACGAATGTTCTGGATATTTCTGATACAGCTATGGGGCTCACTGCATTGACCTTTGGTTCAGAGAAAAATGATGGGCTTGTAGGAAGCTGTGATAGTCGCTTAGGGCAAGTCATTCGTGATGATTATCGAATGAATCACTTGGACGAAGTTAACCAAGTGCTGGGGATTCATCATTTATTTGAAACAGATCCAGTTACAACTTATCGCAATCATGCGAACCGCTTGAAAAAAGCTGGTCTTTAAGGTCTCATCAAAGCCAAGGTCGAGCTATCGGCCTTGGCTTTTTTGTGTCTACTAATCAGGTTAGGGGAGCCGTCAGCCTATGTGGAAATGGTTGGTATTTTGTGCAGTGGTTATTTTATCGCTTTTGGCGATCAAGCAGTCGGTCACTGTGGTTGAGCTGGACGACAATAACCAAAAACCATTGTCAGACACATTAATCCAAGGCAAGGATGTTGCCAAACACATTCTATCTTCACCTAAAGAGGTTCTGTCGTACGAGAAAAAACAAAGCTTGTCGCTAAAAGGCACAGATACTGATGGTGCCTATCCAGTAGATGAACAGGGCCAGTTAATTTTAAGTGACCGCATTCGAGATCGTTTTGAATACTTTCTTTCAACACTAGGGGAGCTAGAGTTGGCTGAAATTATTCAGCTTATCCAAGCAGATATTCGTAGCCAGCTGCAAGAACCTGCCCAATCCCAAGCGTTACAGCTTCTCGACAATTACATTAGTTATAAAAAGGCATTAATTGCTTTAGAGCAAGCAGCAGAAGCTCCTGCCATGTATGAAATACAAGACATCGAAGCCATGCGTCAGCGTTTATATGATATGCAGTCAGTGAGACGTCAATATTTATCCGAGGAGGCGGTTAATGCGTTCTTTGGTTTTGATGAATCGTATGATGAGTACATGCTTAGTCGTTTACAGATTCTGAATAACACTCAACTCACGCAAGCGCAGCAACAAGCACAAATTGAATCATTAAAAAATAGTTTGCCGCAGGAAGTTAGGCAGCTACACAAAGAAACGCAACATATCAGTGATGTATATAAACAAACGCAGGAATATCGACAAAGTGGAAAAACTGAAGATGAAATATTTGAGTATCATCAGCAAGAATTTGGACAAGAAGCTGCTATTCGGTTGCAACAAGTAGAAGAGAAACGTAATCAGTTTATTGATGAAGTGAACGTTTATCTATCAGAGCGTAGTAGGATATTGGAAAACCAGCAATTAACTGCCTCAGAAAAAAGCAGCGCCATCGATGACTTAAAAAGTCAGTTTGACGAAAACGAGCAAGTCCGTTTGCGCGCTTATGAATTAATGGCTGATGACAAGTCTCAATAGTTTTAAAAACGCAAAGCAAGTTAAGTGTTTCGTAGAATCTCTTCTATAGCTGGGTAGAGTTGGTGGTTGGACAATAATAAGTGTTTCGATTCTAAGTGAGCGTACTGCGTGGATTCCGGTTTGATGAAATGGCCACATTGTACGCCGGCTTCCGAAGCAATGAGTAAGCCTGCTGCACAATCCCACAAACTGACGCTTTCATAATAGGCATCCAGTCGACCGCAGGCGACCCAGCAAATGTCTAGCGCAGCACTACCTAATCGTCTTACATCAGCCACATGTTGTAGGACTTTGTGTAGTCGGTTTATTAATATTGGTAACTGGGCTTGTTTGTTGTATGGAAAGCCTGTTGCTATGATCGCACGTTCTAAATCTTGTTTATCACTGGCACTGATAGGTCGATTATTGAGAAATGCACCTTTGGATTTTTGAGCGTGAAAAAGCTCGTCCGTAAACGGGTTATATACAACGCCAATTTCGATATTGCCATCAATGATTAGTGCAATACTAACGGCAACTTGAGCATGATTATGGGCATAGTTCACAGTGCCATCAATGGGATCTACGACCCAGACACAGCGACCATCAAACTCAATGCTATCCAAATCTGGATTACTTTCTTCTGCCAGTATTTGGTGATCAGGGTATTCACGCTCTATGCATTGACGAATAAAGCGATCCGCTTCGGTATCGGCATTGGTAACCAGTTCGATACCTTTTTTAAAATCTGTGCGTAACTCACTTTGACGTAACCGTTTTATTAATTCACCTGCTTCCCTAGCGGTTTGCTGAGCAAACTCCAACGTAGATGTGATTGAATGCATAAGGTCTACTCCAATTACCGTTTGCCCTGATACAAATTAACCCAGCGAAACTCGTCCAACTCATCAAGGTCGGGCACAGTGAATGATTCGATTCTGTTTAAGTGAGTATAGTGAGTGTGACTAAAGTCCTTGATTCGAGAATCGGCTAACAGAACCTCTGGCGCATAGTCGAAGAACTGATCTAGAAAACTCAGGTTGCTTCTATCGTATAAAACATCGGCTGCAATCAAGCAGTCAAAGCTATGTTTATCAAGCGCGAATAGATCATCGCTGGTAATAAGTTCTATGTTGTTTAATTGAGCGTTAGCTTGGCAGCTGATTAAAGCATCTGGGTCAATGTCGCAAGCTATGACACTAGTCGCGCCGGCTTTTTTTGCGGCTATGGCAACAATACCAGACCCAGCGCCGAAATCTAAAACACGTTTACCACGTACCCATTCGGGGTGATCAAGAATATATTTCGCTAAAACCTGGCCACTAGCCCAGCAAAAGGCCCAATACGCGGTGTTTTCCCAAATGGATCGAATTTCATCCAAAGAGAAAGCCCGCGTCATGGTAGATGGGTCTACTAGATACAGTTCAATATTCGGACATTGCGGTAATGCTTGAGGGCTGACAAAGGCATCCGCTAACATCGTTTTAATGAGCGTGTTTAGCTGATCGATCAAAGTGCTTTTTCCCAAAACATGGCTTGACCAAATTGTGGATCCATCTCATAACCACTAAAGCCAAACTTGTTATAGGCGTTTTGTGCAACTTTATTGCCTTCTATTACTTCCAGTGTCAGTTTGCAGCAGCCTTTTTCTCTGGCGATATTTTCCAGATAATCGAGCATGACTTGGCTGAGCTTTAATCCACGGAAATCCTTATGCACAACCACGTCATGAATATTAATCAGAGGTTTACATTTAAAGGTTGAAAAACCTTCAAAGGTATTTATTAAGCCGGCTGGCTGATCATCCACATAACATAGAATACTCATGGCATGGGGACGTTGAGCAAGCGCATGAGGCAAGCCTTCTTGCACGTCTTTATTCAAAGGTTCACCACCTCCCATTGGATCGAGAGCATAGCTATTGAGTAAAAACACAAGATCGGATCCGTGCTGTGGGTTTTGGTAGTCGGCGATGATGCATTGAATATTGGGCATAGCAGTTATTTCTAGCAATAAAAAAGGCCAGTTATGATACTGGCCTTTGTGTGTTAACCCAAGACAACAATTAGTTGGGGAGGGTCACGTTGACTTCAAGTACAGATAGTTGGTCATGATTGTCTACCTGAACTTGAATACTGTCGTCATCCAGCTCAATGTATTTTTGAATCACGGCCATGATATCGCGTTGCAGATCCGGCAGAAAATCTGGAGCATTGCGTTGATTTCGCTCATGGGCGACGAGTACTTGTAACCGCTCTTTAGCGACACTTGCACTGGCTTTTGGTTCGTCTTTAAAATAGCTGAACAATCCCATGTTAGCCTCCAAATACTCGCGCTAAAAATCCTTTCTTCTGTGCTTCTAAGAAACGATGTGGTATATCTTCTCCTACTAAGCGTAGGACTGCATCACTGTACGCTTGGCCAGCGGTACTGTCTTGATTCAGAATCACAGGCGTCCCTTGGTTAGATGCTTTCAAAACATCTTGAGATTCAGGTATCACGCCTAATAAATTAACCGCTAAAATTTCCTCTACGTCATTGACACTAAGCATTTCGCCTTCCTCAACGCGTTTGGGATTGTAGCGAGACAAGAGTAAGTGCTCTTTGACTTGTTCGCCCGCTTCTGCTTTTTTACTCTTGCTTTGCAGGATACCAATGATACGGTCACTATCTCGTACTGAACTGACTTCTGGATTGGTCACGATAATCGCTTCATCAGCGAAATAGAGCGCCATTTGTGCGCCGTGCTCTATACCAGCAGGGCTGTCACAAATAATAAAATCGAATTGTTCGCGTAATTCTGCAAGAACTTTCTCTACCCCTTCAACGCTCAATGCGTCCTTGTCTCGAGTTTGGCTTGCCGGCAGTATAAATAGGTTTTCGCAACGCTTGTCTTTGATCAATGTTTGCTTCAGATTAGCTTCGCCGTTAATGACGTTCACAAAGTCATAAACCACTCGACGTTCGCAGCCCATGATCAGGTCCAAATTCCGTAGGCCTACGTCAAAATCGACGACGACGGTTTTGTATCCATTTAAAGCAAGTCCAGTGCTGATTGCTGCGCTGGTTGTGGTTTTTCCCACGCCCCCTTTGCCGGAAGTGACAACGATAACTTTTGCCATGTTAAGACTCTGTGTTGGTGATCCTGAGCGTACGTCTTTGCGGTTCATTACTGAAGATGCGCACGTGGTATTTATAGTATTTCTTGAAGTATTTCTTATATGCTCTTGATATTCAAGCGTTCGTCATTCAGAGAAATGTAACAGACCTTTTGCCAGTATTCTTGAGGCAAGTCATCGCTGACTAAGTACTGACCAGATATGGCAATTAATTCGCTCTGAAAACTCTGACAACTGATACAGGCCTGTTCATTGCCATTGATGCCGGCTAAAGCACGGCCATACAAATTGCCATGAATGTGAATGCTTCCGCTGGCTAGCACCTCAGCCCCTTGTCCCACATTACCCAAAACGATCACGTCGCCGTCGCTGTTAACCACTTGTTGACCGCTGCGCACGGTTTGTACAACTTTAGGTGATGTTGATACTGGCGTTTGAGTCGGTTTTTTACGTGTGGTTTCACTGAAAATCGGCAAGTTGAGGTGCTCTGCCAAGGCATTGTGGGCTTGTTCTATGCGAAGACCCACCGGAATGAATCCTAAAGACCTAAGACACTGCATCAGGTTTTGTGCCCAGTCTAAACTTACAGGCTGTTGAGGTAAGGCTACGACAATAGGGGCATTTTTCAGTAGCTCTGGCGCTTGCTTAAGGCGCTGACTTAAATCAGCCTCAATCACAGCGAGATCGAGACTGTTCAATTCGAGCAAGGTAAAAGGATGCAAACTGGCTTTCAGTCGAAGCGCGGTTTGAGCATTTTGCGCGTGTTCCATAACAGATCCTTTTGACTAAATTGGTGTGCGCGATTGAACAGTCACTTTACGATGATCTTTATTTCGCCTCAACGGCTTTTGGCATCATGGGCACGCCATGGAAGTGTATACCTTGCCAGCCGTAGCGCATGAATTGGCGAATATTTTGATGGTCAGTGCCTTCTGGTGTGGCCAAAACATCACGATAATGCTCACCAAATGCTTTTAACGCTTGTTCTGGAGTAAAACCATTTAGGCGCCCCAGAGCAAATACCTTTAAGCTTCCCGCATTCTGACCCTGTTCATTTTGCACTTTTTTCTCATCAAGACCATTATCAAATGCACAGGGCGTGACGTCATACCATTTTTCAACCAGATCTAGCGTGGCTTGGAATGCATGTTCACCACTTTCAAGGCTTTGGCGAAAATCATTCATTTCGTTTTGCAATGCTTGTTGTTGTTGAAATAGTGCCATTTGCATGTCGGTTGAAGGTTGCTGATATTGTGCTTTCCAATCGCCATAGCTCATACCATAGGCCCACTGGCGGGCTTCGTCATCGCTAACCTCGTGGCCAAGCTCTGCAGCTGCAGCTCGATACCATTTGCTCAGACAATTACGGCAAAAACCTGCCAACGTCATAAGATCAATATTTTGTACATCTTTACGTGTATCTAAGTGTTGAAGAAAGCGGCGCATGACAGCGGCTTCGATGGCATTTTGATCCATGAATGAAGACCTTATTTTTAAGCTGTGGAGTTAGATTAAATCGTTCTTATGGGCTTATTGTACTGTGGAGTGCATGCACTATAAATAAATATATGTCTTTGATTTCTGATCCATATGGGAGCTAGGGGGCGTCATGGACAATCTTGTTCTTCTTGGAATTGTGACTGTGTTGATTCTCGTAAGCGGTGGCTTATTAACGGTGAGTTGGCATCGCTATTTAGTGACTCGCAGAGAGCGAAAGAAACCGCATCATCATTCGTGATAAAAAAATTAGCGATTTCGGAACGGAATATTGTGGGTGCATAAATAGCGCCCCCAGTCCATAACGCTGCGCGGGAAGTGCCGCCGAACCATAGATTCTACGATTTGCGCAGTACGGTAGTCGTCTTTTCTCAGAACCAAAAATACCAAGTCGCTGCGTCGCCATTCGAATTCGGCGATTTGGCAGTGTATTTTGGCGGCCCTCACGAGATAGGCTATTTGGTAAGCACTATCTCGTTTCATCAGCAATAACCAGTATCGACTGCGCATGATTTCAACGACACGCATGTCAACAGATTGCACTTCAATGTCTGCTTTTACCATTAAATCTCGTTGTTTATTACGACAATGCATAAGCAGAGCTGCGAATTTTCTTGGCTCTTCGGTATTCCGATAGTAGTAACGCCCATCGACTTCGCGATAAACAAAGGGGTAATGCTTGGTTTTGTCACCAAATAATTCGAATGACAATGCGTCAAAGTGTTCGGCATGGTGGTTTGGTATGTCTTTACATTCGGCTTCGCCGTATTCGTAAAGGCTTTCGTAATTCTCGTCAACGACGCTGGATTGCACCGCTGTTACATTTCTGATCGATAGATAACGTTTATAGCTTTTGGTTCTATGTATCTTTCTAAGTAGTCCAGCACAGTCTTTCCAACTATCACCAGCGTGCTCAAGGGAGTTGGCCGCAGCATGGTTAACGTCGGAAATGCTTAGCCAACGATGGCACAAAAAGCTTTTGGGATTGATATCGCCCAAGTATTCCATGGGCATTTCTGCGACGTATCGCACGCAATACCATACGGGGAAGAGTTTTTGTAGGAATAAATTGAACCAGGTCTCAATGTCCACTAGACCTGGCCCCTTATTATTCTTTTTACCGTTTTTGGACGGTGAATCTAATTCTGCCATGAATTCAGTTTAGTCCATGATATCGCGAGAGTACTCACTATTTAAATCGGCGTTTGACGCGACAACTTTAATAACCTTTGCTTAGTAGGTGATAGAGCCTACGTTGAAGGGGGCTGACATGTCTGCAAAAAAAGACCAAACAGAATTACCCAAATACATGACCTTAGACGCCACGACTCAGTTTGAGTTGGCGCAGTCCATTGATGAGGTATTGGCGCGGGCTGAAAAGGCCACGCAACTTAGTGATGAGCAAGCCTGTCTCAATCTTTGGCTGCAACAAATTGTTGATCACTTTCAGGATGAGTTTGCTATTGAACTAGACGAAGCCACATTTAGTCCTGATTTTGATGCATTCAAGAACCGTGTCGCAGAGGTCATCAGTACTTGCCGTCAAGAGCAAAGCAAACATGGCATGCAAGACGTTAAAGTCCGCATCCGAGCGTGTTTAGAACATAGCTACCAAGGGGCGCTGGATCTTATGCAGATTCAGAATTTATGGCGTTTTGACTTACAGCGGCAAATGCAAGAACGACAGGAAGCCCTTTTGCATGAAGTCGACTCAAGCCTCTAAGGTAACGCCCAGCCGCAGATTTCGTATTCAAGAAGCGATTCTGATACTGCGTCAAGGAAAAAGCCATCCTATGTGGCGTGAGGCCGCGTGGCACCTCATCGAGCATGCCGGAAAAGATACTCAATTACTGCTCGAAGCTCAGCGAGATTTGCTTCTCTCTTCCCAACCTCAAGAATCCCCATGGCCTCGCCGCATCCTTTTGACACTTGGCTTAGCGGTATTGACCACCCTGATCAGCGCCATTGTGTGGGTGTTTCTCAATCACGAGTATTTGGGCTGTTGAGTGATTTTGTACATGAATTAATAACTGTTAGGGCAGCCCAGTGATGGATAGTATGAAGTTCAGTGATAGTGTGATCGCGATATCATTGGTGCTCTCTGGTATTACGACCCAGTAGACGAAGCACGTCACTGAGGGCTAAACTGTATCAAATTGATAATAGAAACTGCACCCGTATGAATTAATGCTTTTGCATGATTTTGGTGCGCACTTATAAGAATAATAATAACGAAAAAGAATGAGGTGCTTATGGCCACAATACTGATTGTTGACGACTCCAGTACAATGATGGAGGGTCATAAAAAGATCCTTGAGAAACAGGGACATACGGTTCACTGTGCAGAAGACGGTGAAGAGGGTGTGGCGAAAGCTATCGAGCTGCTGCCTGATCTTGTATTGATGGATGTCGTCATGCCTAAGATGAATGGCTTTCAAGCTACGCGAAAAATAAGCAAAGATCCTAAAACGGCCCACATCCCAGTTGTTATTGTTACGAGTAAAGATCAAGAAACCGATATTATGTGGGGCAAGCGTCAGGGCGCAAAAGATTACCTCATAAAACCGGCAGATGAAGATCAACTCAAGCAAACAGTTGAACGACTGCTAGCAGAGGCGGTTTAATACTTAACTTTAGGCCGCGTCGATCTCTGCCCGAGCGCTTTGCAGGTTTTTAATGATATTCATTAAGTGCTGACTTTCGCGGTGATCAGCAAGAACTGTAGGGCGTTCTCGCATACGTCCCACATGCTCTTGTAATGATGACTCTAGGTTCATTGGTCCCGATTCATAATGGTGATAAGCCATTTGTGTCAGCATACCTTGAGCGCGCACTTGTGTGTCATTGATGAGACCAGAGTCTTTTAGTGCTTGCTGCAGTGGAATAACATCACTGACTTCTAAGGATCTCACATCAAAACGTTGCGCTATCTGTTGCAACTGTTGGCTGATAGAACCCGTTAATACTTGTGTGGGCTTTGCTGATTGATCGATTGCAGATGTAGTATTTGTTGCCTCAGCACGCTTGGGACTCATTTGCCCCAAGTGATCAAACATGCGTTTTGATAACCCCATAATATCCATAGCTGAATGACCTTATTTATTACTCAAAAAGTGAATCTATTTTCACCGACAATGTTTGCCGCTTTTGATATTTCGAACGCCTTGTAAAAAAAGAATCAATTTTTGGGCCAAATTGGTAAACAGCTGAATTTAAAAACAAAATTTCGAATTTTTACTCTAAAAAAGAGGTTGTAAATTGCCCTGATAGCAATTGCTTTTCAGTTCTTATGGGGTAATCTAAAGGCACTATAAAAAATATAATAAATCAACGAGCCGCCGGGTTCGGGTTTGAGGCTACATTCAAACCAATAGACATGGATTCTGAATCATGAGTGTACTAGAAAAAACTCACCAATCTGAGTTAAGACAGACCGAGACTGTAGGCAGTGAATCGACCGATTCGCAAATTCAGTATCGAGGTCGTAAAACCTCACGGGCAGGTAGTGAGCAACGTCGCCGGGCAATTTTAGAGGCTGCACTACGTATTGTGGTGAAGGACGGTGTACGTGCTATCCGCCACCGAAACGTGGCGAAAGAAGCGGACGTCCCGCTGGCTGCGACGACTTATTATTTTAAAGATATTCAAGAATTAATCAGTGATACCTTCATGCTTTATGCAGAGAAGGCCCAGACCATTGTTAATGTGTTTGCTCGTAAAATGTATGAACCGCTAGAAAATGCCGATGGTAAAAAGCTTGCGGAACTCACTACCGGGCCAAAATTAGTAGAAGTCATTGTTGAGCAGTTAATGGCTTATGTGATGGAAAAAACCACCCACAGTCGAGACATGGCTGTAGCGGATCAAGCGTTTCGCTATGAAGCTTTGTTGAATGACAATTTAAGAGGTTTAGCCAGTCAGCATGCAAAAGCCCTTGAAGATAAACTGATTGAATTCCTGAACCTTGTACACAGTTCACATCCAAAAGAAGATGCGCAAATCCTAATTAGTACATTGCGTCGTGTTGAGTACGAGTGTCTTTTGGTTGAGCCAGAAGACATTGATAAAGTCGCGCTACGTCAAATGTTAGAGCGTCAAGTGTCATTGATTTTAAAAATTGACGTACCCACCGAGTAATTCCTCCTTTATTAGTTTCTTGTTATCTGCATGATAGCAAGAGACTAATAGGCACCCTTCGATCAATCTGATATGGTTCCCAGACTTAATACAAAACAAGTAGTAACTATCTATGCACGCACAAACTGACGATTTACGCATTCGAAATGTTAAAGAATTGTTACCCCCCATCGCGTTACTCGAAAAATTCCCATTGTCTAGTGAGGCGGCCGATACAGTAGCCCAGGCTCGTAGCGACATACAATCTCGTTTACAAAACAAAGATGATCGATTACTTGTGATTATTGGTCCATGTTCGATTCATGACCCTCAAGCTGCACTTGAGTACGCTGGGCGCCTAATCCGCATGCGTGAGAAATACAAAGATCAATTAAATATCGTCATGCGTGTGTATTTTGAAAAGCCTCGTACTACTGTGGGCTGGAAAGGCTTAATTAATGATCCGTACTTGGATAATAGTTTTGCCATCAACGATGGTTTGCGTTTGGCGCGAAAGCTATTGTTGGATCTCAATGATATGGGCATGCCCGCAGCAACCGAATTTCTCGATATGATTACGCCCCAGTACATCGCAGACTTAATCTGTTGGGGAGCCATTGGTGCGCGTACGACAGAATCTCAAGTGCATCGTGAATTGGCATCCGGTTTATCCTGCCCAGTCGGTTTTAAAAACGGTACTGATGGCACAAGTAAAATTGCTTTGGATGCCATTGGCGCAGCTGCTGCTTCTCACCATTTTTTATCAGTGACAAAGTTTGGTCATAGTGCGATTGTTGAAACGGAAGGAAATCCTGATTGCCACATCATTTTACGTGGTGGTAAAGAGCCAAACTATGATGAAGAGAGCGTGACGGCAATTGCTAAAGATTTAGAAAAGAAAAACCTGCCGCAGAATATTATGGTGGACTTCAGTCATGCCAATAGTCAAAAGCAGTTTAAAAAGCAAATGGAAGTGGCTACAGATGTTGCTCGTCAGATAGCGAAGGGCGATAGTCCAATTATGGGGGTGATGGTGGAAAGTCACCTAGAAGAAGGACGTCAGGATTTAGAAGACAAAGGCAGTTTACACTATGGTCAAAGCATCACTGATGCATGTATCGGTTGGCCAGATACGGAAGAGCTGTTGGCGACGCTGGCGAACGCTGTAGAGCAATCTCGTAAATAGACAAGTGTATTGCTTTAATTGAGGTGCACGGCGTTAAGCCGTGCGAATGTAATATCCCATTTGTTTAAGTGCTTCTTCTAGCACTTTAAGCTCCAACGAAGAGAAACGGCGTTCGTCACCGCATTGTTTACACTTTAAACTGGGTAAACCTCTTAGAAATGCCATCGAATAATTGTGCTCTTCATCGCATAAATCACAGTGAATAGGCATGGCAGTGGAAGCAGGCAGAATCGTGCTAATACGAGTATCAGCCGCGGGCACTGGCTGCTCAATAATGGACGTATCAGCTGTTGCTTGATTCTTGATCATGCTCACTCCTCTCGTTGAATGCGAGGCCATTGTATGCACGATTTTCTTTTTTTCTAGTACTCTTGTTCGAAATTCGCCATGGATATTAGAGTTAAAGCTCTAATATCCATATAGGTGATTGATCTGTAAATACTTTTTAGTGGTGGATATTATTCGCCAGATTTAAAGTAATTAACCTATTTGCTGGCTATTAGCGCGTGAACCCGCTCTGCTAAAGCTAAACTGGCGGTTAACCCGGGACTTTCTATGCCAAAAAGCTGAACTAGGTTAGGTAGGCCGTGCTCACGACTGCTTTGTATGATGAAGTCTTTGCTTGAATCACCAGGTGCTTGCAGTTTGGGGCGTATTCCCGAGTAGCCAGCATGCAGTTTGTCCTCATCAAGCTTGGGCCAATAACGCTTTATGGCGTCGATAAAATCTGCTTTTAAAGCACTATTTACCTCGTAATCCAGATCTTCAATGTATTGGCTATCTGGGCCAAAACGCAGCTGGCCAGCCAAGTCTTGTGTGCTGTGGATACCCAAGCCCGTCTGATTTTTTTCTGGTACAGGATAAATCAAGTGCTTAAAAGGATTGCGACCACTGTAGGTAAAGTAATGGCCTCGACACAAATAAAGAGGCGGAATAAGAGATGGAGTTATCCCGTCAATTTGCTGAGCACATGCTTGCGCGCCCAATCCTGCACTGTTGATGAGCCATTGACTGGCAATCTCACCAATACTGCCATCTGGGTTTTGAAACTTAACTACCCAGTGATTGACTTGGAAAGAAGCATGTAAAAATCGAGTTTGGCCAATGAACATAGTGCCACGCTGCTGAGCATGGGTGAGCAAGGTTTGCATGTACGTGTGGCTATCGAGAATGCCTGTGCTCGGACTGAAAAGCGCAGCATGACCGTTTAAATCTGGTTCATACTTTTTGAGTTGTTTGGCGTCTAGCCATTGTAAATCCGTCACGCCATTTTGTAAGGCTTGTTGATGCAATGTCTCCAACTGCTGAACTTCTGCTGGATTAAACGCGATGATTAATTTGCCGATAGCTCGATGGGGTATGTTAAATTGCTGGCAATAATCATAGAGTAAGTGCTTACCTCTGACGCAAGTCTCCGCTTTTAGCGTATTGTTTGGGTAGTAAATCCCAGCATGAATGACTTCGCTATTGCGAGAACTGGTTTCACTTCCGAATTGAGAATGTTGGTCGATGATGACGACATCATTTAATGTTGAGCTTATTGCTCTGGCAATAGCAAGCCCAACAGCACCAGCGCCAACGACGATTGCTTCTACTTTATCCATTGCGTAAGTGTACATTGTGTAATTGCAAATCCCCAATAGCCTTGTCAGACTGCAGTGATTATCCCAAGGAAAGAATACGACATGAATGTACAGCGTTGGTTGTTTTCTATTGAACGCAAAGCCAGTGTCATTCCACACCCTATGGCATTGTTCATTTATCTTTTGCTTATTGTATTGATTCTGAGCGCTGTGGGTCAGGCTTTCAATTGGCAGGCTCAGCATCCAAGCGATCTGAAAGTTCTTGCTGTGAATAGTTTAATTTCTGCTGATGGCTTGCGCTTTATTTTAAGTTCACTTGTGGATAATTTCATGAGCTTCGCTCCTGTCGGCCCAGTTGTGATTATGGCACTTGCTTTTTCCTTGGCAGAACGCAGCGGATTATTGCGAACACTCATCATGAAATTAAATCAGGGTGCGGGCCATGCAAGCATGTCATGGGCTATTGCCTTTTTAGGTGTTATGTCTTCAATTGCCGTTGATTCGGGCTATGTCGTTTTATTGCCTTTATGTGCCGCCTTATTTTATGCCCAAGGGCGACATCCTCTCGCGGGTTTAGCCTTGGGGTTTGCCTGCGTGAGCGGAGGCTTCAGTGCTAATTTGTTGGTGGGACCAGTGGACGCCATGTTGTCAGGTATCAGTACAGAAGCGGTTGCTCTAGTTGCCAATAAAGAAGTCAGTATCCTTGGTAATTATTATTTCATGTTAGTGAGCGTTCCACTCATAGTAGCCACAGCGGTGTTGGTTAATCGCTGGTGGGTGGAACCTTACCTAAGTGCAAACAAAGGAAGTTTAATTCGTGTTGGCGAGCAAGATGATGTCTCTACTCATGCAGGTACGCTTGGTCGCGGTTTTTGGGTTGCCTTGGTATTGATTATGGCAACTTGGTTGGCTTTAACCGTACCCGATGGTGCGGTGTTGCGAGATCCACAAACAGGTTCTTTAAAGCAAGGTCCGTTTATGGCTTCTTTGGTTGCAATGATCGCGCTAAGTGTTGCATTACTTGCTAGCGTGTTTGGCATACAGCAAGGAATGTTTCGCTCATGGTCTACTTGGGTTAAAGCATTGGAGCAAGGCATAAAGGATATTGCGCCTTATTTGGTTTTAATGTTTGTCGTGGCTCAGTTCATTGCTTGGTTTAAATGGAGTGGTTTAGGACCTGTGCTGGCGGTTCATTTGGCAAAAACATTAGAGGCCTGGCAATTAAATGCAGCATTATCTATGGCGTTTTTGATGATATTTGCTGCCATTTTAAATTTGTTTATTGGCAGTGCTTCCGCAAAATGGGGTTTATTAGCGCCAATTTTGGTGCCTGCATTTTACATTCTAGGGATCGAGCCAGAAGTGGTTCAAGGGGCGTATCGTGTGGCTGATAGTAGTACCAATATCATCACGCCGTTGATGCCTTATTTTCCGTTAGTATTGGCTTATGGTCAGAAATACCAATCGGACCTTAGTGTGGGTCGTTTGCTTACATTGATGTTGCCTTATGCCTTTACATTTTTATTGATATGGGGTGGCTTATTAACACTATGGGTAGCGTTTGGTTGGCCATTGGGACCAAGTCAATAATTCATAGTTTGATATTAGCCGAGCATGTCTGCCTTGGTTATAATGGCGGCATTTGACAAGTAGGTGGTGCTATGAATTTCGAGCAGTTTGAAGAACTCGCATTGATGATAGGGCTTGCGGCCGTTATCGGTTTCATGATGTTTATCATTTGGGATTTAGGAAAGCGCAGTAACGCGGGCAAGTTTGGCATGGCTGTGCTCTTTTTTGCATTGGGCTTGGGTATGCTTGGGTTTATTATTAAGGGCGTACTCAAAGTCTTTTTCGATATTTGACGTATACTGTTTGAATGCAGGCTAGGAGAGCGATATGAAAGAATCACTAAAACAACACTTAGAGCAACTGCATGATACGCTGTCTAAAGGAGAGCCTTTGGATAGTGAATCAAAAGATTTACTCAAACAACTGGATGCGGATATCCAAAAAGTATTGAGTGGTGAGGAAGATGAAGGTCTAAGTTATCGCCTAGAGCAGCAAGCGGTAGACTTCGAGGGGCAGCATCCACAATTATCAGCTATCTTAAGAGACATTATGGACGCTCTATCCAAAATGGGTATTTGATACATCAAACTAACTAAGCAAGAAAGGGGTTGCTATGAAGCGTGTTCCTAAGGTTAAAGATGTAATGACGGCTTTTCCTTTCACGATTAATGCAACCCAGCCCATGGCCCATGCTAAAGATATGATGCGAGAGCATGGAGTTGGGCATCTCCCTGTTATCATGGAAAACGGTGATCTAAGCATCATTAGTTTTCGAGAGCTCGAGCGCATTCAACTGCCAGGGCACAGCCACACTGATTTTGAAGATCTGACTGTGGGGGATTTATGCCCAGTACAAAGCCATCAAGTGGATATGCAAACGTCTCTAATCGATGTTTTAGATTACATGAGTGATACCCATTGTGACTGCATTTTAGTGACCCGACACGACAAGCTAGCGGGTATTTTTACTATGAGTGATGCTTGCACTGCCTACAGTCACCATCTCAAGGATTTGTTTTTCCCCGGTGGCGGTGATAGCGTTGCCTAACTCAAATCATTGTATTGTGCTCTTATGACCGTTTTTATTATTCTATTCAGTGCCGGTTTAACCGCGCTTTTTGCCGTTTTATTACATATAAAAAAAATTAACGCTCCCGTTTTTGGCGCACTAATGGCTCTCTTAGTAGTGTTTGCCTTAGCGATCTTAAGTTTAGATAAAATTTACTTGCTTCATAGTGAAGAAGACGCTCATTACGAGCGACGCCTTGCTTTGTACGATGAACAAATTGCCAATCATGTTGCTTTATATAAGAAACTTACTGAAATTCAATTGGATACAACATTACAATTGCTGGCAGAAAATACTCAGCAAGATACAGAAACGAGTATCCAGCAAAAAATTGAATGGCGTGATTCGTTAATTCAGCAATTGAATGCGATCAAATTTGAAGCGAAACAGATCGAGGAAGTACAAAACAAAATTAATCAAGGCGTACATAAATTCTTAATGGAAAGGCTCAACAAGCAAATGATTGAGTCTCTCGGGCATCGAATTTATAGTGACTTTGTTCGTTCTCGTCCGCGTCACGAGTGGACAGATACTTTATTTATTAACGAATTAGAAACTTATCTAAAGTCGCAAAGCATAGATCGACCTGAAATTTTATATGCGATTAAGCGTATTAGGGCATTCTCAGAGAGTGGACAACTAGTGGAAGCGACTACGTCAGGTTCCTAGATTAAGAGAGGAAAAAGAAGCGTAGATTCAATGCAGAACGATCAAATTAACTCGTGCATGTTAATTGGCCCCGATCGTCCTGAGTCCGAAGACACGAATCTACGCCGATTGACTGGTTCATAGAGACTGATCATCTATTCAGCTAATCACTCACTACAAACCGCAATCTATGCAAGTAATAGGACTCGCGTTTAGGTTATTGCAGAAAGGGTGCCAATTTTGTCTAAGAGCGTATTTTGGTGCGAATCCCCTAAAAATGGCCGTTGTGAGTATAAAAATCAACCAGAATACATTCAGATGGCTTAGATAAGAGCGAATGATTTGGTGCATGATTTTCACAAAATGCGCCAACAAAGTGCGTTCATCTCTACTTTCGTTTGGCGAAACGGTCACATTTATATAGGTCATCGGGTGTTCATCATTGTGGTACAAGGTTTGCTCTGGGTCTTATGTAAGGCATAGATACAATGACAATGTCACCGACAAATGATGGAAGTATTAGAACGCTATGATTCCAAATCTATCAAAAGAAATGATTGACCTAATGCAGCAACTTCGTAAACGTATACGCAGCGAATTTGGTGTGGACTTAAGACTAAGCCAACCTGATGTGGTGGAAAGGCTATTGGAACTGGTTAATAAAAGTCATGACCAGAAAACTCTATTGTTGTTTGCTGACCTTGAGGACATGATGGGAATCTCTTTTGAGCACCCAACTCAAGAAAAGCAAGAATCCAGTGACCAGCACGAAACGATTATTCGTCGTGTATATCGCGGACAGGTAATTGAGGAACGACCGGCGCGTAACGAATCGCAAGCGAAAAGCGCATCGGGTAAACGAATTTATCGTGGGCAGGTTGTTGCGTAATAGACTGCCGTAAACTCAGCTCACAAGGCTGAGGTGTTTCTTCAAATAAAAGCTATGCTTCCTTCATGGCTTTCAAAAAATATATGCAAGCGCATAGCACGAGAATTTTCGCAGTGTTACTCACACTGTTGATTTCTTGGCTTGCAGTCACATCAGATAATCACGCCAATCTAATGCAGCGTATTGAATACCTTTTGTATGACTTAAGGTTCAATACCCTTTTGCCTTTCACACAACGTGAAGCATCAAATACATCCATTGTTATTGTGGATATTGATGAACGATCTCTTATCGAACAGGGTCGTTTCCCCTGGAGCCGTCATAAAGTAGCAACGTTAGTGGATAATTTAGGTGAGGCAGGGGCCATTGTTATAGCCTTTGACGTTGTGTTTAGTGAGCAGCAGGTTAACCCTGTTGATGAGATGTCGCGTGTACTAGCACAAAATATGAGACAAGAAATGCCTTCTCTTGATGCTATATACGAGGAAGTGGACGCGGATATTGCTCTTGCGGAGTCTCTCAAACGATACGACACGGTACTGGGCTTCTTCTTTCAAGATAACGAAGCCTATCGTAATGGATTGTTACCGCTACCTATCCATGAATTGGATCCAGAATGGAAAGAAAAATTAGTGGTAACACAAAGGCCAGGCTATACCGCCAATGTGGACATACTTCAAAAGGCGGCCAGTGGAGGTGGCTTTGTCACTATGTTTCCTGATTTTGACGGTATAGTGCGTCGTTCGCCGCTGGTAATTCGCTATCGAGACCACTTGTATCCGTCCCTCGCACTCTCTGCTGCTATGCGCTACTTATTCATTGAGGATATTAAACCCGAGGTGGCTGAATTGGGCGATGTTTTGACTATGACAAATCTGGCTGTGAGCGAGCACCCTGCTCCAACCGACCCTCGTGGGTTTGTTACAGTGCCGTATCAGGGCCGGGCGTTTAGCTACCCGTATATCAGCGCAACTGACGTACTGAATGGAAAACTGGAGAAGGGCCTATTATCTGACAGTATTATTTTAGTTGGCACCAGCGCTATTGGTTTAGCCGACTTACGCAGTACGCCTATGGGGCCTCAGTATCCGGGTGTCGAAGTACATGCCAATATTCTAGATGCCTTGTTAAATGGCGGCTTTCCATACAAGCCAGATTGGAGCGCGGGTGCGGTTTTATTTCAATTAGTTGTTATTGCTATCTTTATGATCGTGGTCTTACCTAAGCTTGGTGCAATGTCCATGTTATTGAGCGGAATTGCTATTGTTAGTGCGACGTTTTTTTTCAATGGGTTTGTTTGGATTCAAGGGTTTGATTTACCGTTAGCCGCCGCATTACTTCTAACCGTATCACTAACTGCACTTTTTATTGCGGACGGCTTTATACGAGAGAGTGTGAGCAAACGCGTACTGAAAAGCATGTTTGATCAATATGTTCCTCCTGCGCATATCGAGAAAATGTTGGCGGATCCAGACGCCTATAGTTTTGCTGGCGAACATAAGCTAATGACAGTCCTTTTTAGCGATATTCGCAGCTTCACCAGTATCAGCGAAAAATTATCAGCGCGTGAATTAAAACTACTGTTGAACACCTATTTCACGCCAATTACCAAAGAGATTTTTGATCACCAAGGCACTATTGATAAATATGTGGGTGACATGGTGATGGCGTTTTGGGGAGCACCATTGGACGACGAAAATCACCGAGAAAACGCTATTAAGGCTGCTCTGCGCATGCAGCAGGTGACGGAGCAACTCAAGCCGATGTTTATAGCCCAAGGATTGCCTGAGGTTAATATTGGTATCGGTATTAATACTGGCTTTATGAATGTAGGTGACATGGGTTCTAGTTTTCGGCGTGCTTATACTGTTCTTGGCGATGCGGTCAATCTTGGCTCTAGACTCGAGAGCATTACTAAATTCTATGGCGTTAAAATTCTGGTAGGTGAGGAAACACACGATGCGGTTGATGGTTTTGTTTTTCGATTTGTTGATCGTATCGTGGTGAAAGGTAAAGAAACCGCTATAAGAGTTTATGAACCATTAGGCTCGAATGGTGATGTTTCGCAAGATGTCCTAGAAGAAATAGCGGAATATAACTCAGCTTATCAACAATATGTTCATCAAGATTGGATCGGCGCTAAAAAAGCATTTGCTGCTTTGCAGCTTGCACACCCCAAAGTCCTATACGATGTTTATTTACAAAGAATAGATCAGTTGAGCAAGCAAACTTTACCACAAGACTGGGATGGCACGTTTATTCATACCAGCAAATAGAGGTGCCATGACTCGTTCACTTACAAACCGTCAATTGTCTTTTTTGATTCTTCTCTGGATTGCTGCTTGTGTACTGGTTGTATGGTGGTTTGAGTATCGTCATTGGTCTACATGGCAGCAGCAGTTAGCGCTCTTCTCGGATGAGCAAATTGAATCTTTAAAGCCAGTTGTAACCGAGCCCTCAAAAATTACGGTGATGCACCTTCGTAGCGAATCTTGTCCATGTACTGTCTATCAAGATGCACACATTGCTCAGTTGCAGTCTACACTTAAAGAAACGCATCAATTGACGCTGAGCGGTGATCAATTAAATGATCTAGGGCTGTTAGTTGCTACTCCGTCTGTAGTGATATGGGATGATCAGGGTAAGCTGGTGTATTTTGGTCCCTACTCATCGGGAGCGGTGTGCGGTCAAGGTATTGGTTTTGTGGAGCGGACTCTGCAAGAAATTGAAAGAGGATATCCACCAGATTGGTTAAACACAAAAGGTATTGGCTGTTTTTGTCAAACTAGCAGTGATTATTAACGGATTCTTAGGGTGAAGATATGAATTCAGATTCAAAATTATCTCACGAGCATTATTATCAAGCAGACAAAATCATGCTTGGTGTTGTCGTTGTGACAGTGATTTATAGCTTGGGTTTGGCATCTTGGTATGACACTTGGGCAGAGTCGATCATTATTAGCGGATTGACTCTAGGCTTGGGGGTATTCTTGTATAAGACTGCTAAAGGTCGAAGCATAACCCGCATATATATGGGTGTAGCATTGATGATGATGACAGCTCTGCACGTTCATCAAGCTCATGGCATGATAGAGATGCACTTCGGATTCTTCGCATTTCTCGCTATTTTACTTTATTACAAAGACTGGCGGCCGATTATCGCATCTGCCGCTTTTGTAGCTGTCCATCACCTCCTCTTTTATTACATGCAGACGCAAGGTGGTTCCGTCTTTGTTTTAGAAAATGGAGAGAGAGGCTGGCCCATCATTCTTATTCATGCAGGGTATGTCGTTGTTGAAACCATTGTTTTGACAATTATGGCAAGAGCAACGCTCGCACAAGAAGTAGCGGCATTTGATTTACAAGATACAGTCTCAGAAATAACAGACGATGATACGTTGGATTTGACGCAGCGTTGTTCAACTAGAAGCGCAGTTGCGAACAACTTCAATAACCTGCTTGATCGCATTGAAAACTTGGTAACGAATATTCAAGCAAGTGGTAGTACGCTTGATCACAACAGCCAAGAGTTGATGGATGTAATGGAAAAAAACAGTGAGCAATTACGCCGCCAATTAAAAGAAACAGAAGAGATTGCTGGTGCCGTTGCTGAGATGAGTGAAGCAACACAATCCATTGCACAAAATGCAGAGCAAGCCGCGAGCTCTGCCAGTGAAACACAAAGTACTGTATCTCAAACCTCCGCGAAAAGTGCATTGACCAAGAGTAATATGGAGAAGTTGCATACTGAAATAAATGCCGCGTCAAATGCAATAGAAACACTGGCACAAGATACTGTGGATATTGGATCTGTGTTAGATGTTATTCGTGAAATAGCTGATCAAACAAATTTACTTGCTCTCAATGCCGCAATCGAAGCGGCACGAGCTGGTGAGCAAGGTAGAGGTTTTGCAGTAGTGGCGGACGAAGTGCGAACACTTGCGTCTCGCACTCAGCAAAGCACAGAAGAGATACATTCTATGATTGAGAAATTACGTGGTGGAAGCCGTCAAACAGTCGAGGCGATGAATTCAAGTCAAACCATCATGCAGACGTGTATAGAGGATGCTCAATCAACCCATGATGCTCTGCATACAGTACTATCTGCGATGAATCAGATCTTGGAAATGAATACACTAATAGCCAGTGCAACAACAGAACAAGAGGCCACGGTTGCTGGAATCAATGATAATGCCAAGTCGATGCAAGCCATGAGTCAGGCGAACGGAGAGCGTTTGCAAAGTTTGGTCGGCGCTTCTGAGTCGGTGGCCAGTGTTGCTAAGTCGATGAGAAAGAGTATTGAGAGCTTTTCAACTAAAGGTACGGACTAGCACTCGCTAGTCCTTGCAATGAATTAGATCCGTTATTGGAAAAGTAAGTTAGAGTTAAAGTTGCTTGGATGCGTTCAGATACTGCACTGCAATGCGCGCGTTTAACCGAAACGCCAATTGATTTCCTTTACTCCATGCTTTAGAAGCATGAGGCGTGTTGGTCTTATTGTATGGGTTGGGTGCATCGATCTTAGCTTTAAGACCCTCATGAAATGCTTGGTGCTCGATTGCCGTTAGAAATTTATAGCCATGAAATGGTGTCATAACACCCTCCTTGGTGGTGATTCCGTTAATGAGTGTAACGGCACAACGCACAAGAACTTTAATATTTGTAATCTTTATATTCCCCGATCAACCTAGTTTATAGATAAACAGTGTGTCCTTAACATCTTTTGCTTTTTGTTGTTGATAAGCGTTGCGCTTTCCAATGAATTTGGCAAGATGCAATCATCCCTTGAAGAGTACAAAGAACATGAATTTAGAGTTGCTGGCAGGTGAATCTGCGTTTGCAGAAATTAAAGAGAATGGACTGAGTGCTGATCGTATTCGTTTGATGGTTGGTGCAAGTGGCGGACCCAAGTGGTTGATGTTAAGCCGTCTAGATCAATATTTTACCGAGCACTTCTTTTCACCCAATCATAGCATGTCGTTAATTGGCTCTAGTATTGGAGCATGGCGAATGGCATTGTATGCGCAAAAAGACCCCCTAGCGCGTTTCAAGGATTTTGAAGAAATCTACTTAAATCAACGTTATAAAACATTAAGCCCTAAAGAAATTACCGGTTTTATTGAACGTGTACGAGATGCCTTGTTCAGTGGCCAATACGCTCGGGATATTGTTGAAAACGCATCACGTCAATTACATGTGGTGGCCGTGCGTAATCGTAAACTATTAAATGGAAGAAGCAATTGGATGCAAGCCATTAGCTTGCTAAGCGCAGCTGCAGGCAACTTGGTTTCCAATAAAATTGTTGAGGCCCTTTATCCCCGTGTTGTCATAAGCCATAAAGGCAGCATAGGACCTTACAGTAAAACTCCCGAAGTAATTCCGTTGACTGAAAAAAATGTCGCGCAAGCTTTGGTGGCTTCGGGTGCGATCCCAATGGTTTTAGAACCGACACTTGTCGAGGGTGGGATAAACCGCTGGTATTGGGATGGTGGTATGGTGGATTACCATTTCTCCGGGCCATTTAATATTGACGATGGTTTGGTTTTTTATCCTCACTTTTTTCCAAAAATAGTACCTGCTTGGTTTGATAAATCCTTACCTTGGCGAAGTGCTAAAGCCAAACACTATGATAATGTGGTCATGGTAACGCCAAGCCAATCCTTTATCGATCAATTACCTTATGGAAAAATCCCTGACCGAAAAGACTTTAATAAACTAAGCGATGATGAACGTGAGCGTTATTGGCATACAGTGTTAGATCAGACCAATCGTTTAGTAGAAGAATTTCATGAAATGATGATGACAGATGCAGGTCGTAGTGCAGTGCAGCCTATCAGTAAAATAATTAAATAGGATTAACGTCAACTGTCAAGGATAGAGGCAAGCTAAGTGTTACACATAATCCTGACGGCTTTTGATTACATGCTTCAATATAGCCGCCATGTAGTTCAAGTGCACGTTTGCTGATGGCAAGTCCCAAACCATGGCCTCCTGACAGTCGATCTCTGGCAGCGCTGGTGCGGTAAAAGGGCTTAAATATTTCTTCGAGCAATTCACTTCTAACGCCTGGACCTTGATCACAAATACGGATAGCGAGGTAATGAGATGCATTCTTTGTAAGTAGTTGAATATTGATGGTAATGGCGCTGTTAGTATCATGATAATTTAGAGCATTGCGCAGCACGTTCTCAATCGCACTATGCAAAAGCTGACTGTTGGCATGAATAATACACTCATGCTGATACATCATTGGTAATTGGTTGTTAATTTCAATTTTAATATGATCTTGTTGAAAATTAAGGTCGGATCGAATTGTTTCAATCAGTTCTAGTAAATCAATACTATCCTGTATGGCTAAGTGTGGTTCCAGTTCGTAGGCAGGGAGATTGAGAAGCGTTGTAATCATATCTTTGATTTGCTCGATTTCCTTGTCAATGCGCAGGAAGTGCTCATTATCCTTGTCCGAAAATGCTTGCTTTGCCAGTTCCGTTGCAAGTTGAAGTCGCGTAATAGGACTGCGTAGCTCATGGCTAATATCGTGTAATAGGTGCTTATGACTTTGCAGACTTCTCTGTAAAGTATCTGCCATGTGATCAAAATCTTGTGCCAGCAAAGCGATATCACCTGATTGTTTAATTTTTGATGACAGACGCAAGTCGAAATTACCAAGAACAATTTGATGCGTAGCATGCCGTAATTCAATAATGGGCTTAAGAATGTAACGTGTTAAAAGCCAGCTAATAATACCGCTGATAGCGATTAAGAGCGTTATCAGATAGGCGATGTTTTCTAATATGGTGTGATGGAAAGGTGGAGGCCCAATCCGCGTATGTACCAGTACTTCAATGTGATTACCATTGGGTAGTAGAAATAATCGTCCTAGCATAGCTCGCCCATGACGACGTTCATGAATAAATGGTTTTTGCTCTGATAGACGTGTGCGCAAGGCATCTAATGCATCAGGAATTCTGCGGTTTAAGATATCCTGATCGTTTTTGACAATAAATAGTCGCCTTGTATCTTTTTTGGGCTGTTGGCGAAACCATTGCTTCACACTGGAATAAGGTTCATTTAATAATTTGAGTAGCAAATCGTCATGCAATTGTATGGGCGGCATTGGAAGGTTATGTCGGTCTGGTGTATTGAGTTTTAATACAACAACAATTGACGTGACAATGAGTATGAGTGTTAGCCAAATGCTCAGTAGAATGCGACTGGTTAATCCAATGTTTTTTAGATTAAAAGACATTAGAACTCATCCGCTTTTAAAAGGTATCCGGCACCTCGTTGGTTTACAAGTATGTCATCTCTTGCTCCCATAGCCACCAACTTTTTACGAATGTTACTAAGGTGTACATCTATACTACGATCGTATCTGGTGAGCTTTCGTCCTAACCCTTGTTCGGATAAAAAGTCCTTCTTTGTTATTTTTCCGACTCGCTCGTTGAGTAACCACAAAAGTTTAAATTCGGCACCTGTCAGGGTTATTTCTTGGCCACGAAAATACGCTTCCAATCTACTTTGGTTCATGTCTATCGGTCTTTTCTGACGAGAGTTTTGTAGTGTATTTACATGACTTCGACGAAGTATGGCATTAATGCGAGCGAGTAGTTCCCTCGGGTTACATGGTTTCGCTAGATAATCATCAGCCCCAAGTTCTAGTCCTAAAATTCGATCTAGGTCGTCGCCTTTTGCTGTGAGCATTAAAATAGGTAGTTGAATGTCTTTTTGACGTAATTGCTTGAGTACTTCGATACCATTAAGTTCCGGCATCATGACATCTAGTACCATCAAGTCTGGCTCTTGTGTTAAGGAGTCCAAGGCTTGTTTTCCATCATATGCATTGATGACTTCGAAGCCCTCCTGACTGAGATATTCAGTAAGTAGACTATTCAAAGCCTGGTCGTCGTCAACAAGTAGTAATCTGCTCATAGATGCATTCTTTAATAGATAGCCGTTGTAGATCAAGTATTCCTTGTCATCTTTACCAAACTTTACCCACCCTTAACCCTTATTTAAATATAGATGAGTAATATGATTAATCGAAGGAAGACTTCTTTAATCATTCACTTTGAGAGGATACTTATGAAAAAGCAACTGACCATTATATTAATGGTAGGATCTTTGATTCTTGTGGGTTTGAATGCCCACGCACATCCCAAGGGCCCAAAAGCGCTTATTGATGCTTTGAATCTGACTGCCGAGCAGCAACAAGAATTTGAACGTTTACATGCGGAAAGCAAGCCCAATAAAAAGTTCATTCACGAGCAACGGAAAGCGTTACATGAGAAAAGAAACAGCCTACTAGAAAATTATTCGGAGGAAAAAGCACAAGAGCTCGCTGAAGAAATTGCTCAACAAGCAAAAAATCGAGCTTTACAACGATTTTCTCATATGCATCAAGTTATGCTGATTCTGGATGATGAACAGAAAGCGACCTTCTTACAATTAATGGACAAGAAAAAGAAAGGTAAGCATTCCCATCGTGATCATCACTAATCGTAGAGTCACCTACTCACAAAAAAGGGAAGCAAAGCTTCCCTTTTTATCGGCGAGTACGTAAAACTAGATCTCGTAAGTTAGACCAAACTGGAAGCTAGTCGCTTCGGTTTTACTGAATTCAGCACGGAAAGAGCTGCTATCGTCTATTGTATTGCCAGCGTCATCCTCTCTGAAAGTTGTTTGTACAACATAATCGTTGATGAAAGTGTAGCCAAGGCCACCACTCACTTTTAAGTTTGGAAGTACAGAGTATTCAGCCCCTATAGATAGTGTGTGTGAGGTATCACCGGGTAAACGAAGTGTTGTTGAGTCTGCGCCCAACGGGGTATCGTCACTTTTTCCACCTAGCTTAATGCCGCCGGAGAAGCTAGCGCCCATGGTTAGTTTGTCATTGAAGCGATGACCCAAGCCTAGGCTGTAGTCCAAGGTATCATTCGAGAACATACTTACATTTGGATTGATAAGCGCATCTAGTTGATCGTTAGCAGTGGCAAGTTGTTGATACGTTAGAGCGCCAACAGCTGTTTCGTTGCTGCCGCGTACGTCCAAGTTAGTCAGTTTTCCATATTCACTCCAACGCATTTTTAGGAATGCTAAGGTGTTTTCCGCGATACCCGATTGGAAAGCAAGTTCAATGGTCTGTGGAGTGAAGGTTTTCGTTGCCGCATCGAATGTATAAATTCGATCATCGGCTGCATTACCGGTCACAGCAGATAGTGGTAGGAACGTTTTGTTTTGTCCTGTAGCTGAATAATCAATTTGATTGTGATAGAGAATCGATGCACGCAATGCGTATTCTGGGATCTCATAAGCAACACCGGCAATGTAGCCTACCTCGGTGCCACCATCTAAGGTCACATTCAAGTTATCATTGTTACCAACATCTTGTGGAGACAAATCTTCACTGAAGAACCCGTTTACGCTTTGAATCTTCGGACCAGCAAATACTTTCAAGTTACCAGTTCCTAGTGCGAAATCATATCCGCATGCGACAGTGAAGGATTCACTTTCATATTTTGTGCTAATCGGTGCCGTACGGAAAGCCATACTAGCGGGGTCGCCGGTAGGGTTACCAGCACTGTCGAGTGGCACTCCACTATCATTGGTCACTACGTAAGCAAGAGAGTCGTCAGCGTAATCAACTTGTGCTGCGAAAGGCTGTTCGACTTGTGCTGCGCAAGTGACATTTTCCATAATGTTGTAGCGAATACCTACTTGAGGGCGTGAAAAGTCATCGATAATTTCGCCCGATCCGCTGATTTTATCTTGAGTTGGGGCTGCACCACTGGTTTGTGCCCTTTGCAGTCGATCGATACGTGCCTTCATAGGCACTGAAGTTTGTCCATAGCTTAGGTCGATAACATTGTTATCACCGTAAATAATGTTAAATGCGCGGCTGGAGTTATCAAAACCGCCTGCCATTGCCGAACTGGCTGCCAAGATAGAGGCGCTCAGGGCGCTAATTTTTACCATAGGGTGCTTCATAAAGGCTCCTTTTATTATAGTCATTGCCTTGTTAAAACGAGTTGCTCAGAAACCCATCGACACGATTGGGTCATAAGGATGGCGAAAAACGTCTAATTATTCTTATTTAGTCATAGCATAAGGCACGAATTTGTCTGAAAACATGGTAAAAACGGCCAATGACTGACTTTTTATGATCCAGAAAGCTTAATACTTTTGGCTGAGGCTGTCTGGGGCGGGTTAGGACAGACTTGGTGACTAATTTAGACACGCTGATAGTGCGAAAGGTGGGAAAGAAACTTTGTGAAAGACTTAACAGCGCACCAGATACCGTTACAATAGACGTTTGCTTTTCGATGTCTGTTTCAAGGTTCGATTAATATGTCCAATAACAACTCCTTTGTTCATCTGAGAGTACATACTGAGTACTCATTGGTAGATGGTATTGTCCGCGTTAAGGAGTTGATTAAAGCCGCTGACGCGGATCAGCAAATTGCTCTGACAATTAGTGATCAGAGTAATATGTTCGCATTGGTTAAATTTTACACGGCTTGTCAAGCAACTGGAATTAAGCCGATTATTTCCGCAGACGTTTTCATTGAGAACCCTGACGATATGGCAAACCCATATGCGATTACCTTAATTGCACAAAATGATGTGGGATATCGCAATCTTACCGAATTGGTGAGTGCGGGTTTTACCAAGAACCAACATCATGACAGAGCGCAATTAAAACAGGAATGGTTTGAAGAAAAAGCAGATGGTTTGATTGCGCTGTCCGGTTTTCAGCGCGGAGATATCGAAGAAGCTTTGAAAAAAGACAAATTCGAATTAGCCGCATCGCGTTTGGATCGTTGGCTTGAATTGTTTCCTCAGCGTTTTTATCTGGAACTACAGCGCACTCAGCGACCCAATGATGAAGCTCTGCTACAAAAGTCCATAAAGTTAGCGGCCGACAAGCAAGTACCAGTGGTTGCTACCAACGATGTACGCTTTATGAAGCAAGACGACTTCGATGCTCATGAGGCGCGTGTCTGCATTGGTGAGGGCATGACGCTGATTGATCCCCGTCGAGAACGACGGTACAGCGACCAGCAGTATTTTAAAACCCAGCAACAGATGTGTGAGCTGTTCGAAGATATCCCTTCTGCAATTACCAATTCGGTAGAGATCGCCACCCGTTGTAATGTGCAAGTACTGTTAGGTAAATATTTCCTGCCAGAATACCCGATTCCAGACGGTTTAACAGAAAACGAGTTCTTCAAAAAGATTTCATATGAAGGGCTAGAGGAACGGCTTGAGTTTCTAATCGATAAAAACGATCCGCAATATGAAGAGGTCAGAAAGGCTTATTTTGATCGCCTAGATTTCGAACTTGATATCATTATCCAAATGGGATTTCCTGGATATTTCTTGATTGTAATGGACTTTATCCAGTGGGCTAAAGACCATGATATTCCAGTTGGACCAGGCCGTGGTTCCGGTGCGGGTTCGTTAGTGGCGTATGCACAAAAGATTACTGATATTGACCCTCTTGAATACGATTTACTGTTCGAGCGTTTTTTGAACCCAGAGCGGGTGTCCATGCCTGACTTTGACATCGACTTCTGCATGGAAAAACGAGACCGCGTAATCAGTTACGTGGCTGATAACTATGGCCGAGAGGCGGTATCGCAGATTGTGACCTATGGCACCATGGCAGCTAAAGCGGTAGTGCGTGACGTGGCACGTGTGCAGGGTAAAAGCTATGGTCTGGCTGACAAGTTGTCCAAATTAATACCCGGTGACCCTGGTATGACATTGGCCAAAGCCCTTGATGAAGAACCGGCTCTTGGTGAGTTCATCGATAGTGATGAAGAAGCTCAAGAAATTTGGGAAATGGCGCAGAAGCTTGAAGGTATTACGCGTCAAACTGGTAAGCATGCCGGTGGTGTAGTGATCGCTCCCACTAAACTCACTGACTTTTCTCCCACGTTATGTGAAGAAGACGGCACTGGCTTGGTAACTCAGTTTGATAAAAACGATGTTGAAACGGCAGGCCTAGTAAAATTCGACTTCTTGGGGTTAAGAACGCTAACTATCATCGATTGGGCGCTTAATACCATTAATGATATTCGTGCAAAAAATAATGAAGAGCCGCTGCGTATTGAAGAAATCCCGCTGGACGATGCGCCTTCCTATAAATTGTTGAAAGAAGCGAAAACCACGGCGGTATTCCAATTGGAATCGCGTGGCATGAAAGATCTAATTCGTCGCTTAGAACCAGACAATATTGAAGAAATGATTGCACTGGTGGCTCTTTTCCGTCCGGGTCCGCTGGAGTCGGGCATGGTAGATGACTTTATCAACCGTAAACATGGTCGAGCAGAAGTGGCGTATCCGCACCCGGATTATCAGCATGAAAGCTTGAAAGAAATTCTAGAGCCAACCTATGGGGTTATCGTATATCAAGAGCAGGTTATGCAAATCGCTCAGGTATTGGCGGGTTATACATTGGGCGGCGCCGATATGCTACGTCGTGCTATGGGTAAAAAGAAACCAGAGGAAATGGCCAAGCAGCGTGAAACCTTCCGTGAAGGTGCGGCCAGTATTGGTAATGACCCTGATCTTGCAATGAAAATTTTCGACTTAGTTGAAAAATTTGCGGGCTATGGTTTCAACAAATCTCACTCCGCAGCATATGCAGTGGTGTCTTACCAAACGCTTTGGCTAAAGACCCATTATCCTGCGCCTTTTATGGCAGCAGTACTAACATCGGATATGCAGAACACAGACAAAGTCGTGATCTTCATCGAGGAATGTCGGGAGATGGGATTAGATCTCGTGCTGCCTGATGTAAATGAGTCCGAGTATGGCTTTACGGTTAATGATTCTGGAGCCATTGTTTATGGCTTAGGTGCTGTCAAAGGTGTAGGTGAAGGCCCAATAGAAGCAATTATCACTGCACGTAAAGAAAAAGGTCCGTTCACAGATTTATTCCACTTTTGTAAGTCTGTGGATAAAAGCAAAATCAATAAGCGTGTTTTAGAAGCATTAGTGCGTTGTGGTGCATTTGATAAAATTGGGCCAAATCGTTCGGTTTTATTTGCAAGTATCGAAGATGCCTTGAAAGCAGCAGATCAGAGTGCGAAAAATGCGGCGGCTGGAATGATGGATATGTTTGGTGTTGTCGAAGAAGAAGCCAACATTAACCCTTACGACGAGTATAAAAATAAAGTACGAGATTGGACGCCAAAGCAGAAATTGAAGGGTGAAAAAGATACGCTGGGTTTATATGTAACCGGACACCCATTTGACGAATATGAAACTGAGCTCAAAAACATTGCGAGAACACGTTTAGCGAACATACAAGCAGACAAAAAGCCACAAAAAATTGCTGGCATTGTTGTTGATCAGCGAGTTATGAAGACTAAGCGCGGTGGTAATATGGCGATTGTAACCATTGATGACCGAACTGCTCGAATGGACGTGCGTTTGTTTAGTGATATTTATGAACAATACAAAGACAAGCTATTGGTTGACCACTTATTGATTATGGAAGTGGAAGTTAAATACGATAATTATAATGATTCTTTGGGTGCTAACTTAATCCATTTGTGGGATGTAACTCAGGCCCGAGCCATTTTTTCACAGGGCGTCAAGTTGACGCTGAATTATGCGAAAATTGATCGCCATTTAATTCGCAGTATGACAGAAAAACTCGCACCGTTTAATGTGGATGGCGCACAAGTTCTCGTGGATTATGTAGGCCCGCAAGCCAAAGCACGCTTGCAGTTAGGGCAAGACTACAAAGTAGAGGCCAATGACGATTTACTGTACCGACTACAGCATGAATTTGGTGATGATAACGTCGAAGTGGTTTATGAGTCTGCATAAATGTCTAAAACAAATATTAAAGACGCGCTAGACACAGCATTACTTCCATTAATTCAGTGCGGCAATATACAGCGTCTTTATGTTGGTTTGAGTGGCGGTATTGACTCCGTTGTCCTGTTGTTTTTGTGTAAACAATTTGTTGAGTACCATCACTCCTCGGTTGAGTTGCATGGTATCCATGTTAATCACGGCTTGAGTGAATTTGCGGATCAATGGCAGCAACATGTTGAAGGCCTATGTGAAGCTTGGTCGATCCCTTTAGTTTCCCACAGAGTCGAATTAGAACAGAAGGGCAGTATCGAAGAAGTAGCACGGAATGCCCGTTACGATGCATTTAAACGTTCTTTGGATGATCAGGATGTTTTAGTTTTAGGGCATCATCAAGACGACCAAGTTGAAACCATGATGCAGCGCCTGATGCGCGGTTCAGGTTTGTCCGGTTTACTTTCCATGAATGTGGCGCGAACCTTGGATTTGGGTAACAATAAACAAGCGATAATATTGCGCCCACTGTTATCGACTACCAAAAAACAAATTGAACAATACGCAAATGATCATCAGTTAAAGTATGTACAAGATGATTCAAATTTAGATACTCAGTTTGATCGTAATTTTTGGCGATTACAGGTCTTACCGCTCATCGAAAACCGTTATCCGCAATATCGACAAAGCGTTCAAGCCAGTTTGAATGCGCTACAGGAAGAGCAGTCTTGCTTACAGTTTTTTTTACAGCAGGCGCTTGAAAAGGTTTTGTTGTCCGATGCGAGCTTAGCAATATCAGTTTTGCAACAATACCCGAAATTTATACAGCAACAGATCATTCGCTATTGGCTGCAATTTAATGAGATATTTCCATTACCCACACAAAGCCAGTTGGATACGATATTTGATGAGGTGATAGCGGCAAGAGAGGATGCCGAGCCGCGTTTTCATTGGCAGACACACTCTCTAGCAAGGTATCGCAATGGTCTATTTCTACTGAACGATTCCTTGTTTCCCGTTGATCATAATGACCTGCCCGAGGTGTGGCGTGGTGAGCTGCTTGATTTAAGCTTTGTGTTGCTGCAGCAAAGCCCAGCTAAAGAGACAGGCTTAAAGCCGGATCAATATAAGATTGTATGGGGCAACCCAGGACAATCGATTCGACCATTGGGGCGACCCAGTAAAACCTATAAAAAGCTCATGCAAGAGGCAAATATTCCACCTTGGCAGAGGCCTCACTGGCCAGTATTGACGGCCCGTGGGCAGGTAGCGGCTGTACCTGGTATCTGTGTGTGTGAGGGTTTTTCTCAAGTGAAAGGATGGCAGATTCAGCTAAAATTCAAGCTGAACAAAAAATAAACAAAAAAGACTATAAATGTACTGGCAGTTTATAAACAAAACTGGCAGAATGCGCCCCCTATTGAGGTATTCCCCAGGTCCTATCGTGTATCCAAAGAAGAATCTTTGGATTTCAGAACACAGTGATGCGTCACTGTCGTCTATTGAAGGTCGTCTCGACCAATGTGCAGGGTGGTGGGAATCAAATTAACGTGGATTAATTTTGATTGAGCCCCTTGGAGCATGCCCGTGCATGTATTCAGCGCCGATCTAGAAAGTACTCCCCAAAAAACAGGTTATAACAGATGTCAGAATCATCCACTGGCTTTGCCAGTCTTGGTCTTCCTTTTAATTTATTGCGTGCTATCGAAGAGCAAGGTTATGAACAACCTAGCCCGATCCAAGAGCAGAGTATTCCTCACCTTTTGGAAGGTAAAGATGTATTAGGTTTAGCGCAAACGGGTACCGGTAAAACAGCAGCCTTTACCCTACCATTATTGGCTCGCACTCAGAATGAAGTGCGCGAGCCGCAGGTTTTAGTCTTGGCCCCTACCCGCGAATTAGCCCAGCAAGTAGCGATGGCGGTGGAGTCTTACAGCAAGCATGAATCGAATGTAAAAGTCGCTAGCATTTATGGCGGTAGCGATTTTGGTTCTCAATTCCGTGCACTTAAGCAGGGTCCACAATGGGTAGTGGGTACGCCCGGTCGCGTTATGGATCATATTCGTCGCGGTACTTTGAAGCTTGAAGGCATTCGTGCCGTAGTGCTTGATGAAGCTGACGAAATGTTGCGTATGGGCTTCATTGATGATGTGGATTGGGTATTGGATCAAGTACCTGAAAAGCGTCAGATCGCACTATTTAGTGCCACCATGCCTAAGCAAATTAAAGCGGTTGCCGAAAAGCATTTGCGTGAACCGACTGAGATTCGAATTAAAAGCAAAACCGCGACCAATGAGTCTATCGAGCAGAAATATTGGCTAGTAAAAGGTGTCGATAAGAACCAAGCATTGTTGCGCATCTGTGAGACCAGCGAATTCGACGCCATGATGGTGTTTGTTCGTACTAAGCAAGCCACTGAAGAGGTAGCAGATTATATGCGCTCTCATGGTTTACGCTGTGAAGCATTAAACGGTGATGTGGCTCAAGCACAGCGAGAGCGTGCGGTTGATCGTCTGAAGAAGGGTCAAGTGGACATGCTAGTAGCAACGGACGTGGCTGCACGTGGTCTTGACGTAGAGCGTATCAGTCACGTGGTGAACTATGATATTCCTTATGATGCAGAGTCGTACGTACACCGTATCGGCCGTACTGGTCGTGCAGGTCGTTCAGGTGAAGCGATTTTGTTTGTGCGTCCCCGTGAGCGCCGTATGCTGAGCACCATCGAGCGTGTTACACGTAAGAAGATTCAGCAAATTGAATTGCCTACGGCGAAAGAAGTGAACGCTAAACGTCGCGATCAATTTAAAGTGCGAGCGCTTGAACACATTGAAGGTCGTGATATAGAGATCTTTAAAAAGATTGCCAGTGAAATTTTGGCTGAGCAACCAGCATTAGATCCGATTGAATTGGCAGCTGCCTTTGCGCAAATGTCACAAGGAAACAAGCCATTATTTATGGATGAATCGGAACCACGCTTTAAACCAGAAACCGATCGTGGTGAGCGCGGCGAACGAAAAGAGCGTCGTAATAACAGTGGCCGAGAAGAGCGTAAGCCTATTGAATTGGAAGCCATGCCGTTGAAAGATTTCCCGGATGTGGAAATGCGTCGCTATCGACTAGCGGTTGGCTATAAAGACGGGGTTAAGCCAGGCAATATCGTTGGCGCCATAGCCAACGAAGCGGACATTGAAAGCAAGTTCATTGGCCATATTGAGATTTATGATACATTCGCATCGGTCGATTTACCATCGGGCATGCCTGAAGAGACATTGACACATCTGAAGAAAGCACGTGTTTGTGGTCGTCCGATTAATATCGAACCATTGAAGAACCGTGGTGCTGGCGGTGGTCAAAAGCCACGCCGCAATGCGAAAGGTGGCAACAAAGGTAAGAAGCCTCAAGGCGAGCGTGGTCAGAATAAGGGCGGTGCTAAGTCAGGTAAGCCTAAGCGTACCGGTGATCGCAAGCCTCGCATGAGTGCCCTGTAAGCTATAAGCTTGTTTAAAAGATTGGCTTAAATAAAAAGCCCAAGCAGTGAAGGCTGCTTGGGTTTTTTTTTGAATTCGTTTTCTGACAGCTCTGTGACCGCTAGGGTCAAGTTGCACTATTATTGCTTATGTTATTTTTATCGGCGGCGACGCTGCATCTGTTGACGGCGTTGCTCTTCCACCTCAACACGGATGGGTTGCGGCTTTTGTTGATCTAACGTCCATTGTTGGATAAAAGCCTGTACGGATTCAACGAAGGTTTGAATAAGTTGTTTCAAGGGCTCTACTCCATACCAATCTTTATTTGAGTATAGCTAGATAGTGGGGATAATCCAAACCTTTTACAAGGTTCGATGTTGGAATAAGAAGGGGTCTATTCATGCCCAAGCAGGACAGGAATAGACACACTTTGATTAGATTGAAGCTTTAATTAAGCTCTTGATGAGCTTAGGGTTGGCGGCGATAACGTCGCCGTCTGCTTCATAATGAGCACCACCACTAAAATCAGTCAGTAGGCAGCCTGCTTCTTTCGCTAATAGTGCTCCAGCTTGGAGGGCAGTGCTATCAACGCGGCTTAACCAAACAGCGTCTAAGTGGCCTGCTGCAAGATGTGCAAGGCTAAGAGCATCGTCACCCATAGCGCGAATCATGCGAGTTTCTTGGGCCAGCTTACTGATGCGCTGACGAATGCGGTCATTTTGCTCATTTTGCGCAATACCTGGGAATTTAACGCCAAGCATGGCTTGATTGATCTTGGTCTTCTCGCCGGTACGCATGCGGCGACCATTCATTTCGGTGCCGCGACCGCGAGTGGCAGTGAATTCTTGACCGGTAACTGGGTTTACTACAATCGCATGCTCGGTTTTTCCGTTCACTTGGCAGGCAATAACCATGCTGAAGCAAGGAAAACCTGTGCGGAAGTTTTCTTGGCCTTCGATAGGGCTGATATGCCATACCGTACCACTGGGTTCTTCAGCATCTTTGCGACCTGTTTCGCGGCCTTCAAAGCTGTCGTTTGCGAAGTGTTTACGCAGTTTAAAGATAATTTGCTTCTCGGTACCAATGGCACAGTCGGCAATGAATTTGCTGATTTCCTGATCTGAAGCGCGTTCGAAATCGAAACGCTCCACTGCGTGGACCAGCTCTTGGCCAGCATCACGAAGGACACGCAGGGCTAGGTTGACCATGGGTTGCATAGAGATCTATAACGCTCAGTAAAATTTAGGGCCGAGCATTCTACCAAAAACTTTTCAGAACTCTAAGTAAAACGAGTACACTGGGAGCAATTTCTTCAATATTCTGCGAAAAATGCTCGAAAATCTACGAATTGTACTAATTGGTACCAGTCATAACGGTAATATTGGCAGCACGGCTCGTGCTATGAAAACTATGGGGATTAATGATTTGGTATTGGTTGAGCCAAAGTCCTTTGATCCTAACAACCTTTGTGATGACGCGATTGCCATGGCCAGCGGCGCCACGGACCTATTGGCCAGCGCCAAAGTGGTTTCCACGTTTGAGCAAGCCATTGAGGATTGTGCTGTGGTCATGGGCGCCAGCGCCCGCAGTCGTCACTTACCCTGGCCGTTGATGCATCCGCGCAAAGCGGCTGCTAAGTCCATGGAGGTATTGCCCCGAGGGCAAAAGGTGGCCTTGGTGCTAGGACGTGAGCGTACCGGCTTAACCAATGACGAGTTGGCCATGTGTCAGGTTCATATCCATATACCAGCGAATCCAGATTATGCCTCACTCAATGTAGCAGCGGCGGCACAAGTTCTCTGCTACGAGGTGAGAATGGCGGCCTTGGATCACCAACAGGCCTTGGAGCCTGAGTATGAAGGGGATTGGGGAGTCAGTTGGGACAACGAATTGGCCACGCAAGGAGAGATGAACGGTTTTTTCCAGCATTTAGAAGAAACTTTGGTTGATATTCAGTTTTTAGACCCCAATAATCCGAAACAATTAATGCCACGCTTACGGAGATTGTTCCAAAGAGCCATGCCCGACAAGGTAGAAGTCAACATTTTACGTGGCATCCTCAAGATGGTTTTAAGAAATAATAAGCAGTAGAAACCGCCCTCATGGTTGATACTTTCTAATCAGTGACTCAACAGGAGAGACTGTGTTTACCACCATACGCGAAGACATAAAATGCGTTTTTGATCGGGACCCTGCTGCCCGTAATACATTTGAAGTGCTGACGACCTATCCAGGGTTGCACGCGCTAATGCATTACCGCTTTGCTCACTGGTGTTGGAATCACGGTCTGAAATACCCTGCACGATTTGTCAGCTTCATGAGCCGCTGGTTTACGGGAATTGAAATCCACCCAGGCGCTAAAATCGGTAAGGGTTTTTTTATTGATCACGGCATGGGTGTGGTGATCGGTGAAACGGCTGAGATTGGTGATAACGTCACGCTTTATCATGGCGTCACCCTTGGTGGCACGTCTTGGAAAGCGGGTAAACGTCACCCAACTCTAAAGGATGGTGTTGTCATCGGTGCAGGAGCTAAGGTGCTAGGGCCAGTAGAAATAGGCGAAAACGCACGGGTTGGCAGCAATGCTGTAGTAACCAAAGCGGTTCCTGACGGAGCAACGGCGGTCGGCATTCCGGGTCGCATTGTTGTTAAAAAAGAAAAAGCATCTGATGAACAGGATCGTCGTCGTCAAGCCATGGCGGATAAAATTGGCTTTGATGCCTACGGTATGACAGATGAAATGCCAGATCCAATTGCTCGCTCAATCCATAATCTTTTAGATCACATGCATGCTGTTGATGCAAAGATTGATCGCATGAGTAGCGCCCTAGGAGATCTTGGTCATAAAGAATGCACAGGCGAATTGCCTAAGTTGCGGAATGCGCTGGATGATGAAGCAAATACCAAATCTTAAATTAAAAAAATGCCGGCGTCAGCCGGCGAAGTAAGGTCAAAAAAAATCGTGATAGCACCGCTTAGTTTATAAGCGGTGCTATTTTTTTGTAGCCATTGCTGGCAGTAAAGAAGCTTTCTTCTTTGTTCATTAAAGCGTAATTTGGTTCAGGCTGGTCGCGCCATACTAGTAAGTCATAGAACCTGCGAATGTTTTGTACATATTTGACTGGCTCATACCCGCGCGCGTAGCCATGTCGTGTGTTTTTGTACCATTTCTTTTGCGTTAGCAGCGGTAGTCGTTCTTTTACGTCAAGCCAGCGTTCTGGGTTGCCGCCCTGCATTTCAGTAATATCTTGCGCGTCGCGAAGGTGCCCTGCCCCGACATTGTAAGCGGCAAGTGCCAGCCAAGTACGATCCGGTTCTGCAATGTGATCGAAACGTTTTTTCAGTTTGGCAAAGTAGGCGCTACCACCTTTTATACTTTGCACTGGGTCTAAGCGATTTTTTATACCCATTTCTTTCGCGGTATTGAGGGTTAGCATCATTAACCCACGTACACCGGTGCGAGAGCGAGCGTGAGGGCGCCAATGACTTTCTTGATAACCAATAGCAGCGAGTAAGCGCCAGTCTTCTTCTAGCTCTTCGGCTGTTTTAATGAATAAATCTTGGTATCGAGGGAGGCGCTGATCCGCTTGCTGCAGGAACGTTAGAGTGCCGACATTATCGATTTGCTTCAAGTGGCCGTAGTGTCTTTCTTCTAATTGAGACAAGTCACCTGTCTCGCGAATACGATTGAAGAATTCACGAGCTTTGGCAATCAAAGTTTGATCACTGTATTTTGCAAACGCCCAAGCTAATTGCTGTTCTTCGCCCAAAGTAAATGCACTGGCTACATTAGGGTAAAAATTATCAATGGATTCTAATTCGTTGCTGTCCACTATGGTGTAGTCGATTTCTCCATTTTCGACCATTTGTACAAGTTCCACCACTTCAGCATCTTCACGCTCGATCCAACTAAGTTTTGGTAAGTGATCGCGTTGTAATTTTCGTAAGTACTGTGCATGACTAGAGTGAGAGGTCACGACCAATTTACTGCCTAACAGGTCTTCGATATTGCGAGGCCGCTGAGAACCCACGCGATAAACTAGCTTTTGGGTCACTGACATATAGCTATCAGCGAAACTGACCAGCTTTTTGCGCTCATCTGTAACTGTTAAGCCTGCCGCAGCAAGGGCCACGTTGCCCGAGGCCACTTCGTTAATGAGGTCTTCCAGGGTGTCGGCGACCTTAACTTCTAGTTCCACGCCCAGGTAGTCAGCAAACATGGACGCCATTTCATATTCAAAACCGGCAGCTTGGTCTTTATCTTCAAAGTAGGTAGTAGGACTGTTACGGGTGATGATTTGTAACTTACCTCTTTCCATTATGTCATCGTAGCCATGATCATTGCCGGTGGTAAGCACCATAATGACGGCAACGCATATGAGACATAGAGCGAAACTGGCTTTTAATAACCATTGGCGCTTGCTAACTGCTTGATTATGCATCGCCTTCCTCCCCAATAATGAATAGTGCGTTGCTTTGCTTAATTCTTGTGCTGCGGATGATACCGTATTTCCAGCAAAATGTGATCTACATCATATTTTATTATTTGCTTTAAATTTCACCAAACACGCTTGTTTGACAATTGTGGCCGAACTTCACATAAATGGCTTCTAGCCCCCGTGGTTGTTGAATTATAAATTTTTATATCATTTTGTTATATAGGGCTAATATTTGACCTATGGTGTCTAAATAATAATCTTTTGCAAACTTGCTTCGTGCTTTTGGCTTATTTGTGCATAGCTCTGGTGAGTAGGGGTGCTTTCCAGTAGAATTACGCCTCCAAATTTCACCACTTATGAAACAGTAGGCCTAACAGCAATGCTCAAACTGTCCGGTGCTCCTGCACTCTCTGCATTTCGTCGAGAAAAACTCCTTAGCAAATTGCAATTAGCGAATCCTGAAGTGCGTTCTGTTTACGCTGAATTTGTTCATTTTGCAGATGTTACTGATGCCCTAACAGACCAAGAGCAAACTGTGCTCGAGCGCTTGCTGAAATATGGTCCTAGAGCTGATAAACAAAATCCAAGTGGTGAAATGGTTTTGGTGGTGCCGCGCATCGGCACGATTAGCCCATGGTCATCGAAAGCAACGGATATCGCACATAACTGTGGTTTGAACAAAGTGAAGCGAGTCGAGCGTGGCATCGCATACTGGATTGAGGGTGTAGATTCCGCTACCGAACTCCAATCGTATTTGTTTGATCGAATGGTGGAGACGGTTCTTAAAGACTTTAATGAAGCGGAAATATTATTTAAGCAGGCTGAGCCAGCACCAATGTCGCAGGTTGATATTCAGACAGGCGGTCGTGATGCACTGGTTAAAGCGAATGCCGAGTTGGGTTTGGCGTTGGCTGACGATGAAATTGATTACCTTGTCGAAAATTACAACAAGCTTGGTCGTAATCCCAATGACATCGAGTTAATGATGTTTGCGCAAGCGAACTCAGAACACTGTCGTCACAAAATTTTCAACGCCAGTTGGGACATTGATGGTGAAGCACAAGATAAGTCGCTTTTCCAAATGATCAAGAACACATACGAGTGTTACAGCGAAAATATTCTATCTGCATACAAAGATAATGCGTCCGTTATTAAAGGCCATACGGCGGGGCGTTTTTTCCCGACACCTCAAGGGAAAGATTACCAGTATCATCAAGAGCCAATGCATATCTTGATGAAGGTTGAAACCCATAACCACCCCACAGCCATTGCGCCATTCTCAGGTGCAGCGACAGGTTCTGGTGGCGAGATTCGTGATGAGGGTGCAACAGGTATTGGTTCAAAACCCAAAGCGGGTTTAGCTGGTTTTACCGTTTCCGATTTACGCATTCCTGGTTACGAACAACCTTGGGAAAGCGAATACGGACGTCCAGCGCGCATCGCGTCGGCACTGGATATTATGATCGAAGGCCCTATTGGTGGTGCTGCATTTAATAATGAGTTTGGTCGTCCAAATTTGTGCGGTTATTTCCGTACGTACGAAGAAAACGTGGTTAGTGCAAACGAAGAAGAAGTGCGTGGCTACCACAAGCCCATCATGATCGCAGGTGGTTACGGCAATATTCGTGAAGAGCACGTGCAAAAGGGTGAAATTCCAGTGGGCGGCAAGCTCATCGTATTGGGTGGCCCAGCCATGCAAATTGGTTTAGGTGGTGGCGCAGCGTCATCTGTGGATACTGGCGAATCAAACGAAGATTTAGATTTTGCTTCGGTGCAGCGCGGTAACCCAGAAATGGAACGTCGTTGTCAGGAAGTGATTGATCGCTGCTGGCAAATGGGTGATGACAATCCTATTGTTTTCATTCATGACGTTGGTGCCGGTGGTTTGTCTAATGCGTTCCCTGAATTAGTCAGTGACGCGGGTCGTGGTGGTCGTTTTGAATTGCGTGAAGTACCAAACGACGAACCTGGCATGTCGCCATTGGCTATTTGGTGTAATGAATCTCAAGAGCGCTATGTATTATCGGTAGCGCCTGAAAACTTGCAGCAGTTTGCTGAGATTTGTGAGCGTGAACGATGCCCGTTTGCGGTGATTGGTGAAGCCACTGAAGAAGAACACTTAACCGTTACCGATCGCCACTTTGATAATTCACCAGTGGATTTGCCGTTGCAGGTGTTACTGGGTAAGCCACCACGCATGCATCGTGATGTAAAAACCAAAAATCTAACGTTACCGGCAGTTGAGTTTAAAGGTATTGAACTTGAGCAAGCAGCTGAACGTGTTTTGCAACTACCAGCGGTAGCGAGCAAAAGTTTCTTGATTACCATTGGCGATCGCTCCATCACCGGTACCGTCGCACGTGATCAATTTGTGGGTCCTTGGCAGGTTCCGGTAGCCGATGTTGCGGTTACGACTTCCTCTTATGACTCCTATACAGGCGAAGCCATGGCCATGGGTGAGCGTACACCAGCGGCTATTATTAATGGTCCTGCATCAGGTCGTATGGCGGTAGGTGAAGTGGTTACCAATATTGCTGCGGCCAATATCGAACAGCTTAAAGATGTAAAACTGTCTGCAAACTGGATGTGTGCAGCGGGTCACGATGGTGAAGATGAAAAGCTATACCAAACCGTAAAAGCGGTAGGTATGGAGTTGTGTCCTGAGCTTGGATTAACCATTCCTGTGGGCAAAGATTCCATGTCCATGAAAACCAAATGGAATGAAGAATCCGGTGAAGAAAAAACTGTTACTGCGCCATTGTCTTTGATAGTGACGGGTTTTGCGCCAGTAAAAGATGCACGTAAAACGTTGACTCCGCAGCTACGTGCGGATGATGAAGAGACTGATTTGATTTTGATTGACCTAGGTCGTGGTCAGAATCGTTTGGGCGCCTCGGCGTTTGCACAAGTATTTGATCAGGTCGGTAATGAAGTGCCGGATGTGGATCAGGCTGAAGACTTGAAAGCATTCTTCGCTGTCATTCAGGGGCTAAATCAAGACGACAAATTACTCGCTTATCACGATCGCAGTGATGGTGGTTTGTGGGCGACCTTAACGGAAATGAGTTTCGCTGGCCACGTGGGTATCGATATTAAATTAGATGGCTTAGTGGATTCTTCTGACGATGTGATTCCTGCGTTGTTTGCTGAAGAGTTGGGCGGCGTGATTCAAGTACGTAAGGATGATACTGAATATGTTTTGGCTCAATTAAGCGCGGCCGGTTTGGGTGATTGCACGCAAGTTGTGGCTCAACTGAACGATCAAGATCAAATCAATGTTCAACTACAAGATGCGACGATTTATTCTCAATCTCGTATCCAGTTGCAGCGTTTGTGGTCGCGTACTTCTCACGAGATTCAGGCGATTCGTGACAATTCAGAATGCGCGAAGCAAGAGTTTGAAAACTTGCTTGATGCGGATGATCCGGGTCTGCATGCTGAACTAACGTTCGATGTGAATGACGATATTACGTCAGCATTGTCGGCGACAGAGCGACCAAAAGTTGCCATCGTTCGTGAGCAAGGTGTGAATGGTCAAATTGAAATGGCCGCAGCGTTTGATCGTGCGGGCTTCCAAGCGGTAGATGTGCATATGAGTGACATCTTAAGTGGTCGAACCACGTTAGAATCTTTCCGTGGTTTGGTTGCCTGCGGTGGTTTCTCTTATGGTGACGTATTGGGTGCCGGCGAAGGCTGGGCCAAGTCTATTTTATTCAATGCGCAAGCACGTGATCAATTTAAAGCATTCTTTGAGCGTGAAGATACATTTGCCTTGGGTGTATGTAATGGTTGTCAGATGCTTTCAAACCTACACGAATTGATCCCAGGTGCTGAACATTGGCCTCACTTCGTGCGTAACCAATCGGAGCAATTTGAAGCTCGTGTTGCCATGGTAGAAGTTCAAGAAACGGATTCCATTATGCTGCAAGGCATGCAAGGTTCTCGTATGCCAATTGCGGTTGCTCATGGTGAAGGTCATGCTGAGTTTGCCAATGAGGTTGATCTTGAAGCAGTAAATAAGCAAGGTCAGGTCGCACTACGCTATGTTGATAACTATGGCATGGTGACTGAGCGCTATCCATTTAACCCTAATGGTTCTACTCAAGGCATTACCGGTTTAACGGCTGCTAATGGTCGTGTGACCATTATGATGCCGCACCCTGAGCGTGTATTCCGAGCTATTCAAAACAGCTATCAACCTGATGAATGGTCAGAAGATGGTGCTTGGATGCGTATGTTCCGCAATGCACGTAAATGGTGTAGCTAAGCCTAAATATGTGTGCAGTGAAATGGAAAGCTTTTCATTTCACTAAAACAAATGCCAATGGTGCAGACATAAAAAATCCCGCTTAAGCGGGATTTTTTGTTTTCTAGATTTAAAGGCTTTTTCTGCGCCTAATTAGACACAGTAATAGTGGAGATAACCACAATAAAGCACCACCTCCGCTAGATTCTTGCTGGGAATCGCTGGTTGTTGCCGAGTCATCTGTTTCTACTGATATAGAAATCGTTTCATACTCAACTCCCTCGCAAAGATTGAGTTTTGACTCACAAACGCGATATTGAATTGAGGTTGAGTCTGCCTCATTAAAAGTCGCATTGAATGTAACTGAGTCGGTGTCACCTGGTTCCATTGGATTGATGCAACTTAGAATAGTTTCGCCACCGATGATTTCGACACCGCAGTCTGACTCTATGTAGTCTGATTCAGCGCTATAAAAGTCGCTCAAGTTACCATTTAGATTATTCAGGGCATTGAATGGTAATTTAAGCTCTACACGTGGAGTTCCAAGATGCTCGCCAGTACTTGCAAGGCTAAAATCGAAGGTCTTTGGTTCACCTATTACGGCTTTTTTATCGCTATTCAGAGTCAATGTGTAGCTACTATTTAATAGTGAAGAGAATCTGATGGGATCAGATAGACTTGAATATATTGTATAGTCATATTGGTTTGTAGCTATGTGTTGAGAATAGACATTATACTCTATCCCTGGGTCTATTGATTGCGTCGAGCTAAAACTTTCAGCAGTTGTTTCGATGAACACTGGAGCGGAAAAAGTACTTAAGTTTGTTGATTCAGTTGTCTTAGTAAGTAATTCCTCAGTAGAGTTTTCAAAAAATAGGCCGAAGTTGCTAATACTGTTTTGCGTTAGCGTGGTTTTCCAGTCCGCTAAAGATTGTGTTTGTTCCTTACTACCTATTGTGACGCCAACTTCCCCACTGTTTAAAGTAAAAATGTCATCAGTAAGAAGAGAAGGGTCTGATAATAAAGCAATATTCTCGTCATCTTTTATTATTGCTTCTATTGTTACATAGCCTTCAGGATGAGCTTCAAAAGACCATCTAACAGCTACTGCATTATTGTATTCCTTGACAATAATTCTAGGCTCGAAATCGGCAGGTTCAATATCGTATAAATGTTCAACTTGTGCAGATACTGTACCAATAACTGTATTGGATTCGCTAATCAGTTCTACCTTACCTGTGTTGAAAATACGTAAAGTAGGTACGGCTATATCATCAAAAGAAAGGTTTAAATCTTCACTGACGGTGTAGTCATAGGATTGTTCAGGCATCACACCAAGCGCTATGAAGTGATCTCCAAGTGCTCGTTGACCGCCTAGAATAGTTATTGTTTGGTCAAGTCCCTGTGGTTCATGCTGCAGATACCACCTTACCTCTTTGAAAGTAATACCGTCGGCACTTGGGTTTCCTTGGCTGTCAATAATTTCCATTCCAGAGGTTTCAAAGGTTGCTTCTAGAGCTACGTTTTTTTCTTGCTGGGTAGGGGCTGTGACCTCTGGCTTTGCAGGGAAGTAGGCTACACTCGAACCTGCATAACTCAATTGAGAGGCTGAAATAAACAAAATAGAGAAGAAAAGATTCCTTTTCATTATCGAATCCTAGTGGTTTGTGTAAAAATGGCGCGACTATACCGTATAAATAATGAACGATAAAGGAGTTTTAATTTGTCCGAGTTGGCGCTAGTTATAACGCTGTTCCTACTTGTTGTCTTGAGTGTATGGCATGCTTGGGTTAAAGGTGCGAGCTTTGAAGATGACGTTAGTAATGTGGCTGTCTGGGTCTTAAGTATGTCAGTTGGTGGCATAATGTTGGTCGTTATCACGCCACTGTATCATTGGATTTATTTCCAGCGTATTTGGTTGGAGTTGCCCTCTAGTATTGCAACATACGCGTTAGCAGTACTAGCATACGATTTCCTATATTACTGGTTTCATCGCGCTTCCCATCGATATCGACTTCTATGGAGTGTCCATTCAGTGCACCATCAAAGCAAGCGCTTGGTTCCCAGTCTTGGTGTGAGGTCGAGTGTTTTCGACTTTGCGGTTATCTGGATTATTTTAGGAGCAATGTTTTGGCTTGGATTTAGCAGTGACATGATTGTTTTCAGTGTCGCAACACACGGACTTTATCAATTGTTTCTTCACAATGAATGGAATATTCGATTTGGTATATTCGAATGGATCCTAAATACTCCAAGCCATCACCGCTTACACCATGCAACCAATCCAGAATATATCGATAAAAACTTTGGAAGCGTTTTTATTGTATGGGATAGATTTTTTGGAACTTTTGCTGAGCAGCAATCCAACCCAAAAATCGGAATTTTGGGAATGAACGCATGGAAGTCTCCTTTAAAATCTAACCTATTGCCTTGGTTTACTGTTCTAGCGAAAGAAGGGGAAGATAAACTATCTCTTGTAGGGATGATTTTGATTTCAGTAGCGATAGTGGTTAGTTTGCTGGCTTTGCTGATGCAGTGGTCGATTGAGATTGCTACCTTGATACTGTTAGTAGCTTTATTGGCCTCTGACATTATATCTATTAAAAAACATAAAGCAGAGAGTTAGCACTGCTCTGCTTCAAGTGTTTTAAACCTATTCGAGTCGTTAATCCTCTAAAGGCCCAAATAGCTGCCAATCAATCAGGTCGCATAGGCAATGAATGACAACCAAATGTACTTCTTGAATGCGAGCCGTGACCGCGCTAGGTACACGAATTTCAATGTCGTCTGGTTGATAAAGCGATGCCATATCGCCACCGTCTTTACCTGTTAGAGCAACCACTCGCATGCCACGGTCGTGTGCCGCTTGAATGGCCTGAACCACGTTGGCGCTATTGCCACTAGTGGATATTGCCAGTAGCACGTCGCCTTCATTACCTAGCGCGCGAATTTGTTTGGAGAATACTTCGTTGTAGCTGTAATCATTGGCAATCGAGGTTACCGTCGAGCTGTCCGTTGTTAGAGCAATCGCTGGTAAGCTAGGGCGTTCGCGCTCGAAGCGATTCAATAATTCAGAAGAGAAGTGCTGAGAATCCCCTGCGCTACCACCGTTACCACAGCTTAAGATCTTGCCGCCATTGAGCAGGGCATTGACCATCGAAGCACTAGCCTGTTCGATTTGCGGGGCCAGTTCCATCACAGATTGCTGCTTGGTTTCGATACTATCAACGAAATGTTGTGTAATGCGTTCTTGGAATTCCATATGTATATCTCGTATATCGAGGGGCTAGTCGAATTATTGTTGTCTAGCTTACAAAGCCTTGCGGTTATTGACTAGTATTACCCAATAAAAATCCGTGCCTTCACACAGATGTGCTGTTATTTGCTTATGCAAATGCATTCTTGATCCAAATTGCTTTGGTATTCGCTCCCTCAAAAGCGACCACATCAATACGACATGGTGGTGGACGATTGCCAAAATGCTTTTGTAAATAAGTTTGTGCGGCTCGCCTTACTCGCGCTTGTTTACTAGCCGTGATGCTTGTGACTGCACCACCGTAATCTTGTGACGATCGATAGCGAACTTCAACAAACACCAAGTGCTTGTTGTGCTTCATGATGAGGTCGAGTTCACCGGTTTTAAAGTTCACATTCTGTTCAATAAAGATCAGTCCCTGATTCACTAGAAACTGCTTGGCTTGTGCTTCGTAAAACGAGCCAGTTTCAATTTTGCTTTTAGAGTGATCGCTGTTGCTCCACATGCCCCACTACTCCTTGTGTTTTTTTGGCAATTCCATTTTTGAATTGAGCAAATGAAAGCTTACGCACAATCTGTCCATATTGGTCCATGGCAAGCTGCCCGGTATAGCCAGGAATCCGGCTATAGCGCAGTACTTTAATTTGCCCTAACCGAGGGTAGAGCGTAAATGCATCAGCCCCCATTGCATATAAACGGTCAAGTCCGCCCGCTGCCTGTGGCCATTGCTTTTTCACTGTACTACGCAATTCAGGGTCATCTAGAATCCAAGGAATATCACAGAACATAACATCGTTTAGATCCCTGTCTTTAGAGCGGGAAGGGCTACCAGAATACACTTGGCTAGTGGCAATCATGGGTAAATCGCTGGCGAAGTTAAAGGCTAATGTTGGTTTGATTTGTCGGGCTTGATGGGGCAAGGCCGCTACGAAAATAAAATCCACATCTTGGCGGCGGCGAGCCTGAAACTCTAAGCGTGTACGTAGTTGGCGACGTAGTTGGTACGCGCGGCGTTCGCTATCGTCCACGGAAAGTAATTGGCTGATCACTTTGTTGTAATCACCACTGCCGCTGAAAAATTGGGCTTCTACCAAGGCACCACCTTGGCCTTGCCATGCTTGACTAAAGCGGCTAAAAACGCGTTCTCCCCATGATCCCTGAGGAACAAGAGCGATAGCACTTTGATGACCTTGTTGTCGAGCGAACGTAGCAGCGAGTTCCGCTTCATCTTCAACTGCGAGGCCGAACTGATAAAGTTGCTCCGGGTTTTCTTGGTAATCGCGATTGCCGTAGTTCAGCGCCAGTGTTTGAACGGGCAAGCGATGCTCCTGCTGCAGGCGTTCGACGCTTTGCTTACTCAATGGACCGATTACCAGTTCGTTACCATCTAGGATCGCTTGCTTGTAAAGATTCCAAAAGTCCCCTTGACTGGTATCGTAGACTTTGACTTGTGGCACTTTGGCACCGGCTTGCAATGCTTGGTAATACGATGCAAAAAAACCATCGCGGATTGCTTTGCCTGTGCGTGCAAGTTTGCCATTAAGTGGCAGCATCAACGCAATATAATCGGCCTTGTTTTCTACATAATCTTCTAACTGATCCAATTCACCTGGCAAGTCTTTAGCAGCGGGGTGGCCATCGTATTGTGCTTGCCATAGTCTCAAGTTGCTAAGCTGCTGGTCGAGGTTGATTTGATTTCGTTTAATTAGTAGCGCCAGGTCAAGCCAGCCTTTAAATAAAACCGTTTGTGTTTTTTGTTGAAGGGCTTCTATGTCTTTAAGCTCTGCCTGCATTAAGCTTGACCAAATACCTTGATGGTTTTGTTGGTTAGCTTGTCCGCTTAATACTCCAGATAAAAACATGCGCTCGCGAGCACTAGCGATGAACTCACCCTTTAAGTACAGGGCTTGTGCGCGAATAAATCCACTGTCATGTTCGGGGATGTCTTTTATGCGGCTGAATGCACCGGGCGGAACCGCATTTAATGCACTAATGGCCTCTTCGCCACGACCCAATGCAACAGCTAGTTTGGCTTTGAGCCAGTAGTAGCGGACTTGGTCGTCTTGGCTGAGTGTATAAGGGTCTAATTCCTGAATGGAGATGTCTGCTTCAAACAAACGATCCATGGCTATATGGTTTTGAATCGTTGATAATGGTCCCTCTTCGACAATCGGTACACTGCCGCTTTTGGTACGACTTGGCTGGGTTGAGCAGCCTGCGATCATCAGAGTGGTGATAATGAGTACAGACAATAAACGATTCGACATAGCTTGAGTTTTCATCAGTATCTTAAAGGCGAGCATTATGGCAGAAAATAAACTCTATGTGGTGGCCACACCCATAGGAAATTTGGCGGATATCACACAAAGAGCCGTTGAAATTTTAAATTCTGTAGACTGTATCGCGGCAGAAGACACTCGGCACACTAAACGTTTACTCAATCACCTAACCATTGAAAAACCCCTGTTAGCTGCCCATGATCACAATGAGGATCAGGTCGCAAAGCGTATCATTGATAAGCTAAGTGCGGGAGAGTCTATGGCGCTTGTAAGTGATGCAGGTACACCGCTTATAGCCGATCCTGGATATCATGTAACACAAGCCGTGGTTGAGGCTGGGTTTGATGTGGTACCAATCCCCGGCAGTTGCGCAATTATTGCAGCGTTGTCGGCTGCGGCATTGCCCACTGATCGCTTTTTATTTGATGGCTTTTTACCAGCTAAAAGCCATGGTCGACAAGCCTATTTCCAAAGCATTTTGGAGCAAGAGCGCACCGTAGTGGTCTATGATTCACCCCATCGCATTACAGCCTCTCTCTCTGATTTGATCGAAGTAATGGGCGATGATAAGCAATTGGTGGTAGCGCGAGAAATCACCAAAACGTTTGAAACTTTTTTACGAGGTTCGGCCAGTGATATTCTGAAAACCATGCAGGACGATGCCAACCAACAGAAAGGCGAGTTCGTTATTATGATACGCGGGGCGCAGGCGAAAAAACATCAGGAGGTCAGTCAAGAGGCCATCGATTTAACCTTGCTGCTGTCTACCGAACTGCCGATGAAAAAGGCGGCGGCTCTAGCGGCAACTCATACGGGTTATAAAAAGAATCAACTGTACCAGCTGGCGTTAGAAGCAAAATAAACTTGATTAATTGTGATCACAGAGTATGCTGCGCGCCGGAGTTGGCCGCACGATCGCTGCTTGAATTTGTTCAAGGAGAGGAAAGTCCGGGCTCCATAGGGCAGGGTGCCAGATAACGTCTGGGGGGCGTGAGCCCACGGCCAGTGCAGCAGAGAGTATACCGCCGATGGCTATTTAGGTAGCACAGGTAAGGGTGAAAGGGTGCGGTAAGAGCGCACCGCGCGTCCGGTAACGGTACGCGGCATGGTAAACCCCACTCGGAGCAAGACCAAATAGGTTCCCTGAGGTGCGGCCCGCACTGGGAACGGGTAGGTTGCTTGAGCTTTGGAGCGATCCAAAGCCTAGATGAATGATCGTGACCTTGTTCGCAAGGGACAGAACCCGGCTTATGGCCAACTCCACTTCTTTTTTGCCCTAGGCATCGTTTCATGCGCTTGTTTTATGGGCTTTTTCAAAAACCTTCTTTGCTACCGTTTTATATTCCTAAAAAATCTAAGGTCATCCGCCTGAAAATACCGTGATCTCTAGCTCAAAGCGATGTTTTTACTGTTTCTCTCCTTGCAAAGCACGTCTACTGTTTCTATAGTGTGTAAAAGTGTAGTTTTGTGGGTAAAAGTGGGAAATTGTGAGCTTGTAGGCTAACAAAGGCGCAAAAATCATGTTTCGAGGCGTGCATCATATTAATCTTGACGCAAAAGGCCGTATGGTTGTGCCCACCCGCTACCGCCAATTGTTGCATGAGAGCAACGATGGAGCTCTGGTTGTTACGATTGATACTGAAGAGCGTTGTTTATTAGTGTATCCACTGCATGAATGGGAGCCTATTCAGGCCAAACTAGAAGCCCTTCCCAGTTTTAATCCTGCTGCTCGACGTATTCAGCGTCTAATCATTGGCCATGCCACGGATGTGGATATGGATACAAATGGCCGCATGCTTTTACCTGGTCCACTACGCGAATATGCCGGCCTAAATAAGAAAGTTGTATTGATGGGGCAAGGCAACAAATTTGAACTATGGGATGAAGATCATTGGAATCAGTGTCGCCAAGAGTACTTGGACGCCATGAAAGATGATGCACAAATGCCCGATGAACTGATGAATTTATCCCTATGAGCAAACATATCACGGTTTTATTGCACGAAGCGGTCGAGGCTCTGAATCAGGACCCGGATGGCTTATATGTGGATTGCACATTTGGGCGTGGTGGGCACACCAAGTTATTGCTTGATCAGCTGAGTGAACAAGGTCGTGTTATTGGTATAGACAAAGACCCAAGAGCTATTGCTACGGGTCAAGAGTTAATGGCACAAGATCAGCGTTTTCAGATCTGCCATGGCTCTTTTGCTCAGTTGCGAGAATTCGTGGAAGCTCATGGTCAAGGTAAGGAATTGTCTGGTGTGTTAATGGACTTAGGGGTGAGTAGTCCTCAATTAGATGAGGCCGAACGCGGCTTTAGCTTTATGCAAGATGGTCCCTTAGATATGCGGATGAATACCGAAGCGGGTATCACTGCTCAAGAATGGATTGCTACCGCCAGTGAAGAAGAAATCGCCAATGTGTTTTACGAGTTTGGTGAAGAGCGTGCTAGTCGCCGCTTGGCGCGTGCCATCGTTGAGCGTCGCGCAATTGAACCCTTTACGCGGACGTTAGATTTAGCAGAAGTCATTAAGCATGCACATCCGCGATGGGAAAAAAATAAGCATCCAGCAACTCGTAGCTTCCAAGGTTTGCGCATTTTTCTTAACAATGAATTAGGTGATTTAGAAAGCGTATTAGATGAGACCGTAGAGATGCTTGCCAAAGGTGGTCGCTTGGTCGTGATTAGTTTCCACTCACTAGAAGACCGGATAGTAAAACGCTTCATTCGAGATAAAGAGAAGGGGCCCCAGCTTCCACCTGATTTACCCATTATGGAACAAGACGCTCCGCGTCCGCTGAAACATATTGGTAAGGCAATAAAAGCAAGTAAAGAAGAAGTAGAGCAAAATGTAAGATCTCGCAGTGCCATTATGCGAGTAGCAGAAAAACGGATATAAGTCGTGCTGAAAACGGGAATTGCAGCATTCGTATTGTTTACCAATGCACTGGCGGTCATCTTGGTGAGTTTTGAAAATCGAGAGCTGGCGCATGAATGGCAAGCTCTTGGCGAAGAGCATGATCAGTTGCAGGAAGAGTATGGTCGCTTGATGTTGGAATACAGCACCTTGGCGGCACCAAGTCGGGTTGAGTATATCGCTCGACAAAAATTGAATATGGAATTCCCAGATAAAAATAACACTCAGGTGATCGAATTAAATGAGCAATAAGAACCAATATGCCAACTCACAAGGAGCGCGTGCTTGGCGTCACTATTTAGTGATGACGCTTGGTTTGCTGCTGTTTGTCGTGTTAGCCGGTCGTTTGGTTCAGTTGCAAACATTTGAGCAAGACTTCCTGCAGAGTGAAGGTGAAAAACGAACAGTTCGCGATCAACTAATCCACGCTTATCGTGGCATGATTGTGGACCGCAATAACGAACCCTTGGCTGTTAGTACTCCTGTTAAAAGTATTTGGATCAATCCTAAACAGTTTCTGCAGGACTCCAAAGATATTGAAGGGGATTTACGTCAACTTGCCTTTCATTTGTCACAAAGCTTTTGGCAGTTGAAAAATCGAGTTTTGCTCAATAAACAAAAAGAGTTTATGTACTTAGAGCGCCAGCAAACTCCTTTGCTTGCTAAGGCGATTCAAGCGCTCGAATTACCCGGTGTAGGAGTGCAGCAAGAGTTTAAACGTTTTTACCCTGCTGGTGAGGTTGCTAGTCATGTAGTGGGTTTTACCAATATTGATGAGAGTGGTATTGAAGGCGTTGAGTTAGCCTTTAATGACTATTTAGAAGGCACGCCTGGGGTTGGGAGAATAGTTAAAGATCGCTTGGGGCGTTTGGTTAAAGACTTAGGCGTGGTTGAACCTGCACAAGCCGGTAAAGAGCTTGTATTAAGTTTAGATTTACGTTTGCAATATCAAGCCTATCGCGAATTGAAGGCGTCAGTAACGCAACACGGCGCAAAAGCCGGATCACTTATTATGGTGGATGTTAAAACAGGTGAGATTTTAGCACTTGTCAATCAACCTGCTTTTAATCCAAATAACCGAGTGGAGTTGGTGGCTGATTCTGTGAGGAATCGAGTTGCTACCGATATTTTTGAACCTGGTTCCACTGTCAAGCCATTCACGGTGGCGGCGGCACTGAGCAATGGCATTGTACAAACTGAAAGCATTGTTAACACTCATCCGGGTTTTATGCGTTTAAAAGGCAAAACTATTCGTGATCATCGCGATTACGGACGTTTGGACATCACTGGCATTTTGACCAAGTCTAGCAACATTGGTGTCAGCAAATTGGCCTTGGAAATGGGCGGTAATGCGTTGTGGCAGTTTTATCAAAGTTTAGGATTGGGCCAGCCTGTTGGTTTAGGATTACCCGGTGAACAGGGAGGTAAGATCTCAATACGAGGGGCTCATTGGGATAATTTGCAAACGGCGACCATGTCTTTTGGTTATGGCTTGGCAGTTACACCTTTGCAGTTGGCGCAAGCTTATCAAGTGTTAGCGAACGGCGGTATTAAAATGCCACTCACATTAGTTAAGCAAAACAAGGTTCGTGGTGAACGCATTATTTCAAATAAGGTGGCCAACGATGTAGTGGCCATGTTAGAGACCGTCGTTGGCCCCAAAGGTACCGCACGTCGCGCCCGAGTAGATGGTTATCGGGTGGCAGGTAAAACGGGTACTGTGCACAAGGTGGGCGCGCAAGGTTATAAAGATGAAAGTTATCTGTCTTTGTTTGCGGGTATAGCCCCTGCGGATAACCCAAGAATCGCTACCATCATCGTTGTCGATGAGCCTGCAGGTCGAGAGTATTATGGGGGTGAAGTTGCTGCGCCTGTTTTCTCTCGCGTAGCGCAAGCCAGTTTGCGTTTGCTAAACATAGCTCCCAATGTTTTTTCAGAGAAGGCGCTCGCACAGAATGCGATTGGGAGGGGACATGATTAATATTGGAACCTCTATCGTCAAGTGGCTTGGTAAGCAATGCCCTGCAGAATTACTGGGTCAAGCACAAACTCTGAATCGCATTGTATTTGATAGTCGAGACGTTGAAGACGGGGATGCTTTAATTGTATTGCCATCAGTGGCCGGCGATGAAGCTGCTTACATTGAGCAGGCGCTCGAAAAACGAGCGGTGTTGGTGATTGGTGAAATAGAATATAGCGCGCACAATTATTGTAGAGTATCAGATGTCATGACGTTTGCAGCCAGCGTGCTGAACCATGAATTAGGCTCGCCTAGTCAACACATGGATGTAATTGGTGTCACGGGAACCAATGGTAAATCTTCCATCGTTTTTTACGTAGCCCAGCTGCTGACAGAATTGCGTCACTCTTGCGCAGTAATGGGGACACTTGGTTATGGCTTTTGGAATGATTTAAAGCCAACAGGCATGACCACCTTACCTTTGCCACGTTTGCATCAAGCGTTAGCGGATGTGAAAAAAGACTGTAAAGCGATAGCTATGGAAGTATCCAGTCATGGATTGCATCAAAAACGTTTATCCGGAGTCGCGTTTAATGGTGCTATTTTTACTAATTTAAGCCGCGATCATTTAGATTATCACGGCACCATGGACGCTTATTTTGATGCAAAGCGCTTACTATTCAAAGAGCCAGGTTTGCAATGGGCCGTCATAAATCAAGATGACGACTACGGAAAAAAATTACTATCCGAACCCGTGTCTTACTCATCTTACTCTTATGGTACAGATGAAAAATCGGATTTACATTTTTGCATCACAAGAACCACTGATACTGGTCAGCAATTAGCGCTTCGTTTTCATGGGCAAGAACAAGAAGTCTTTTTGCCGTTACTGGGTGAGTTCAATGCATACAATGCTGCGGCCTCTGTATTGTCGGTTATCGCCATGGGGTTTGACTTTTCTAGTGCGTGCAAGGCTGTCACAGCATTGCGACCAGTGAGTGGTCGAATGGAGTTAATAGATTCTAATGACTCACAGCCAAATGTTCTTGTTGATTATGCGCACACGCCGGACGCAGTTGAGCAAGTCTTGAAGTCTGCTCGAAAGCATTGCAAAGGTAATTTAGTTTGTTTGGTTGGATGCGGCGGTGATCGAGATCGCGGAAAGCGCCCGCTTATGGCTCAGGCCGCTATAAATTTTGCTGACAGTGTACTGCTTACCAGTGATAACCCTCGAAGTGAATCTCCTGAGCAAATATTGGCCGATATGGTACAAGGTCTCAAAAAAGAAGTTCCTTCGGAACTGGACCGAAAACAAGCTATCCAAAGCGCGATATTAAATGCGAAGTCCGACGATTTAATTGTGATTGTGGGTAAAGGACACGAGGATTATCAAGAAATTCATGGTGTTAAATATCCATTTAGTGATCAAGAAACCGCTCGAGAAGCGTTGCAGATAAGGTCTCAGCTGAGGCAGGAGAATACATGATAGGCGCAATTCGTTTAGCGGACGTGGCCGATTTTTTAGACGCCAAACACAGAGGTGCAAATATACCGTTTCAAAGCGTGAGTACGGACACACGCACCCTGCAACCAGGTGATCTGTTTGTTGCTTTGATAGGCGACCGCTTTGATGGTCATGAGTATGTGCAGCAGGCCATTGAAAAAGGGGCGAGCGCCGTACTCATAAGCAAACGCATGGAGGTGACAGTACCGTTTCTGCAGGTTGCTGATACTACAGAGGCTCTCGGGCGTTTAGGTTTGTACAATCGCTTGCGTTTTGAAAATCCTGTTGTCGCCATTACAGGTAGCAGTGGTAAAACCACAGTAAAAGGCATGATGGCCACGCTATTACGTCAGCAAAACGAGGTTTTGGTTACCCGAGGTAATTTAAATAATCACATCGGCGCGCCACTGACTTTACTGCGTTTGAGTGATAGTGATGATTATGCAGTGATTGAATTGGGTGCAAGTGGACTTGGTGAAATTGCTTACACTGCAGAGTTGGCTCGTCCTACCGTTTCGATTTTGACCAATGCTGGTAACGCACACTTGGAAGGTTTTGGTAGCGTTGAAGGAATCGTTAAGACTAAAGGCGAAATCATTGATGCGTTAGCAGATGATGGCGTCGCTGTGTTGAATGCAGATAGCCCTTATTTCGAGGAATGGCAGAAAAGAGCAGGATCCCGTCGCGTTATTAGTTTCGGCGAGACTCTTTCGGCAGATATTCGTGCCACGGATATCCAAAGTAATGCCAATGGATGCTGTGCATTTACTTTGCATATTAATGATGAGCAATCACAGGTTCAGCTTTCGGTGATGGGAAAGCACAATGTATTTAATGCTCTGGCTTGCGCGGCGGCCTGTGTCGCTTTAGATATGCCACCAAAACTTATTGTTAGTGGGTTGCAATTGTTTGAAGGTGTTGAAGGGCGACTACTTGAAAAACAGGGGTTAAATGGTTCGAGAATCATTGACGATAGTTACAATGCTAACCCGGCTTCCGTGCGAGCGGCAGTGGATGTGTTAGCAAGTCGTAGCAGTCACACGATCTTTGTTTTAGGTGATATGGCTGAACTTGGTGTCGAAACACATTTAGCGCATGCTGAAGTTGGTGCTTATGCACGCGAAGCAGGTATTGATGAATTTTTCGCCCTAGGTGAGTTTAGCCGAAAAGCTGCGGATGCTTTTGGTGACAATGCACACTGGTTTGCCAGTCATGATAACTTAATTCGTTTTTTAACAAAGAAACTTAACAAAGACGTTACGGTTCTTGTAAAGGGCTCTCGTAGTTCTCACATGGACCGAGTTGTAAACGATATTGTTGAACATAATCAAGATTAAAAATTATTTGGGGATACACACATGTTGCTTTGGCTAGCAGAGTTTTTACAACAGTTTCATAGCGGATTTGCTGTTGTAAATTACTTGTCTCTAAGAGCAATTTTAGCCACGTTAACGGCGCTTATTATTGGCCTTTGGGCTGGGCCATACGTGATTAGAAAGTTGCAAGAGAAACAAATTGGTCAGTCGGTGCGTGATGACGGTCCTCAATCGCATTTAAGTAAAGCCGGTACGCCTACGATGGGCGGAACGCTGATTCTTTTGGGTATTGCTGTAAGTACTCTATTGTGGGGTGATTTGACCAATCACTATGTATGGATAGTGCTGCTAGTCACAATGTCGACAGGATTGGTCGGTTTTATTGACGATTATCGAAAGGTTGTTCAAAAGAATTCCCGAGGTTTACCTGCTCGTTGGAAAATGTTCTGGCAGAGTATTATCGCTTTAGTTGCTGGCATATTTTTATACGCCAGCGCAGCTACACCAGCGGAAACCACGTTAATAGTGCCATTTTTCAAAGACATCATTATTGATCTTGGTTGGTTTTACATCGTACTGACCTACTTTGTAATTGTAGGGACAAGCAATGCTGTAAACCTAACCGATGGTTTGGATGGATTGGCAATTTTGCCCACGGTAATGGTTGGTGCGGCATTGGGTGCATGTGCGTATTTAGTCGGTAATGTAAATTTTGCTGATTACTTATTCCTACCATACATCGAAGGGGCAGGAGAAGTGGCAATTTTCTGTGCTGCACTGGTTGGTGCAGGTATAGGCTTTTTATGGTTTAACACGTACCCCGCACAAGTATTCATGGGCGATGTAGGTTCATTAGCCTTGGGTGCTGCCCTAGGTGTTATGGCTGTAATAGTACGTCAGGAAATCTTACTGTTCATTATGGGAGGGATCTTCGTAGCAGAAACGGTGAGCGTTATCTTACAGGTTGCGAGCTTCAAGCTGACCGGAAAACGAATTTTTCGTATGGCGCCTTTGCATCACCACTTTGAATTAAAAGGTTGGCCAGAGCCGCGCGTAATTGTTCGCTTTTGGATTATCACTTTGTTTTTAGTTTTATTGGGTATGGCCACGTTAAAAATACGTTGATTAATAAGCATATGAGTCAAGTAAACGCACTAACAAATTATCATGTTGTTATCGGTTTAGGTAAAACGGGTGACAGTGCTGTGCGCCATTTATTGGCTCAGGGTGAGAACGTGATTGCCATGGATACAAGGGAAGAGGCGCCATTTGCGAGTGAGTTACGAGCTACTTATCCTGATCTTCAACTTATTGAAGGTGGCTTGGATGCCTCGGTTTTAATAAATGCAGCAAGAATCATAGCAAGCCCTGGAATTCCTTTAGCGACTGATGAAATTCAACGTGCTATTGATGCCGGTGTACCAGTCGTCAGTGACATTCAGGTGTTTGCAGAAGCTGCTAATGCCCCGATTATTGCGATAACTGGTTCAAATGCCAAAAGCACTGTGACAACACTTGTGGGTGAAATGGCAAAGCAATGCGGTTTAAAAGCCGCAGTTGGAGGTAATCTAGGGACGCCTGCATTGGAGCTGCTAAACAGCGATATTGATGTTTATGTGATGGAGTTGAGCAGTTTTCAATTGGAGGCCACTGAGCATTTAAATGCAAAAGTCGCGACGGTTTTGAACATCAGTCCAGATCATCTTGATCGTTATGATAGTTATGAGGGCTATTATCAAACCAAGTACAAAATATTTAATGGTTGCGAAAAAGCGGTTATTAACCTGGATGATAATTTAGCCCAACCTAAAACACTTAATTGCCCTGAGCAAATTGGTTTTAGTATAGATGGAAAAGGTGCTGATTTTGTTTTGGATCGTACAGCTCAACCGTGGCAATTAATTGTAGAAGGTGATGCCTTGCTGAGTGTTGATCAGTTAAAAATTAAAGGTTTGCACAATTACAGCAACGCCCTAGCTGCTTTGGCACTTGGTCATGGATTTGGTTTAGATATGGATGGAATGTTAAAAGCGCTGAAATCTTTTCCAGGTTTAGATCATCGTTGTCAATGGATTAAGCAAGTTGATGAGGTTGATTTTTATAATGATTCTAAAGGGACGAATGTTGGTGCTACGGAGGCTGCCCTCAAAGGACTCGGACCAGAATATGCTAAGCGTATCGTATTGATGCTAGGTGGTGTTGGTAAAGATGCGGACTTTAAAGTTCTGCGCCCAGTCATTGATCAATACGTTTCGAAAGTGATCGTTTATGGACAGGACCAAGATATTATTGCCAAGGATTTAAGCGGTGTTGATTTAGACAGAGCAGAAAGTTTCGAACAAGCATTCGAAATGGCATATCGTAACGCTGATCATAAAGGTGCCGTGGTTTTCTCACCTGCTTGTGCGAGCTTCGACATGTTTTCTGGTTTTGAGGCTAGAGGTGAGGCCTTTAAATCGATGGTGGAGGCATTATGAGTTCCGCAACACCATTGAGGACATCAACTCCGATTTGGCAAGAGCTGGAGCTCAGCAAGCCAGCACGCTTGCATCATAGCCTTATTTGGGCGGTTTTAATATTGTCGGCTCTTGGTTGGTTGATGGTGACTTCTGCCAGCATGGATTGGGCACAAAAGAATTTTGACAATCGCTTTCACATTAGTATTCGTCATTTCATTTATTTATCGGTGTCAATTGCTGTTGCTTGGTTTGTAATGCGTACACCTTTGAGCGTATTCAGGCGACTAAGTGGTATTGCGATTATTTTGGCGGTAGTGAGCTTGATTCTAGTTTTAATTCCGGGTGTAGGTCGTGAAATTAATGGCAGCACGCGATGGCTTTCATTAGGTATCATGAATGTACAGCCGAGTGAATTTGCTAAGTTAGCAACGGTTTTGTACATGGCAAGTTTTTTAGAGCGTCGTCGAGACGAAGTGCAAAGCAAATGGTCAGGCTTTATTAAGCCATTATTTATTTTATCCCTGCTTGCTATGCTCCTGCTATTAGAACCTGACTTTGGAGCAGTGGTCGTTTTGATGCTTTCAGCTTTAGCGCTGTTATTTTTAGGGGGTGTTAAAGCAGGGCAGTTCTTTTTAACGGCCATCATAGCAGTTTCTGCTTCTGTGTTTATTCTCGCCGGACAGACTTATCGTTTGAAGCGCTTGACCGGTTTTTGGGAACCATGGACGCCAGAAAATGTATATGGTAGCGGCTATCAATTGACACAGAGCTTGATTGCTTTTGGACGCGGTGAATATACCGGTGTGGGACTTGGCGATAGCATTCAGAAATTATTTTACCTACCAGAAGCCCACACTGACTTTGTTTTTGCAATTTGGGCTGAAGAGACTGGTCTTGTAGGTGCATTGTTGATCATTTCGATTTTTGCCTACTTATTTTATTTAGGGATTAAGATTGCGAGAACGGCTTATCAAAAAGAGTTTTATTTTGCCGCATTTATTGCCTACGGCATTACTCTATTGATTGGTTTCCAAGCGTTTATTAATTTAGGTGTGAATATGGGCCTTTTGCCTACAAAAGGTCTTACTTTACCTTTCGTTAGTTTTGGCGGTTCTAGTTTGTTAGCAAGTTTTATAGGTATCGGTTTGTTGCTACGTGTACATCATGAAACAGGAGATCATCATGAGCAAAGGTAATGTGATGATTATGGCTGGTGGTACTGGTGGCCATGTAATTCCTGCGCTGAGTGTTGCAACAGAGCTACGAGAGAAAGGCTACAAGATTCATTGGTTGGGTAGTGAGCATGGTATAGAGAACGATCTAGTGCCAGATGCGGGTTATTCATTACATCGCATTCAAGTAACAGGATTACGAGGAAATGGACTTGTTCGTAAACTGAAGGCGCCTTTTGCGATAGCAAAAGCCGTCGTTCAAGCATACAAATTATTTAAAGATATCAAGCCTGTTGTGGCTTTGGGTATGGGCGGTTTTGCATCTGGGCCGGGTGGTATTGTAGCACGCCTCAGAGGTGTACCTCTGGTATTGCATGAGCAGAATGCTATTCCAGGTTTGACCAATAAAGTATTGAGTAAATTTAGTCGGCAGCTTTTGCAAGCATTTGACGGTACGTTCCCTCATTCCGCTGGTGTGAAAACAGTTGGGAATCCGGTACGGTCCTCTATTGCCAACTTGCCAGATGCAGAAGACCGAATTAGTCAAAAGGATGAGCCTTTAAATGTCCTTGTGGTTGGCGGGAGCTTGGGAGCGGTAGCCTTAAATGATGCGGTGATTGCGGCTTCTGAAAAACTGGTTGCAGACGGGATTATTCAGTTATGGCATCAGGTTGGTAAGCGAAACTATGAAGCGGTGAAAAACGATTATCACGAGAAGGGCATCAAGCATGTCAGAGTGGCTGCTTTCATTGCAGACATGGCTGAGGCTTATCAGTGGGCTGATATTGTTATCTGTCGCAGTGGTGCGCTTACCGTGTCTGAATTAATGGCAGGCGGTGTTGCTAGCATCTTGGTGCCATTCCCATACGCAGTGGATGATCATCAAACAGCCAACGCTCGATTTTTAAGTGAGCATAATGCGGCAGTGTTATGTCCTCAGGCAGAATTAACAACAGAGTTTCTGCAAAGACAATTAACGCACTTTTTTAGTAATAAGCAAGAATTAATCGCTATGGCAAATGCGGCAAGGGAAAAAGCACAGCCGAACGCAGCCAAGGTAGTAGCAAGTATATGTATTGAGGTTGCCAATGGCTGAAAGTAATAAAGCACTAACAAAATGGGAAATTCCCGAAATGAGGCGTATCCGCCGAATCCATTTTATTGGTATCGGCGGTGTTGGTATGTGTGGCATTGCGGAAGTGCTGCTTAATCAAGGCTATGAAATCTCAGGGTCTGATTTACGTCAGAGTGCAGCGACTGATCGCTTGATGTCTTTGGGTGCTACTATCTTTTTTGGTCATCAATCCGAAAATGTTAAAGAAGCCAACGTCGTCGTAGTGTCCACCGCGATTAATGTGGAAAATCCAGAGATTCAATATGCCCAGCAGAATCGCATCCCCATCGTGCGTCGTGCAGAAATGTTGGCCGAGCTGATGCGTTATCGTCACGGTATTGCAGTGGCCGGTACTCATGGAAAAACAACAACAACATCTTTGGTGGCATCTATTTTAGCCGAGGGTGATAAAGATCCAACGTTTGTGATTGGTGGACGCCTGACCAGTGCGGGAACCAATGCGCAACTAGGTGGAAGTCGCTATTTAGTCGCTGAGGCAGATGAATCCGATGCGTCTTTTTTGCATCTGCAACCCATGGTTTCCATTGTTACCAATATCGAAGCAGATCACATGGATACCTATGGTGGCGATTTTAATAGAGTGAAAAAAACCTTTATAGAATTTCTTCATAATCTTCCCTTTTATGGACTGGCTGTATTGTGTATCGAAGATGAAACAATTCGAGAGATTTTGCCGGAAGTGAGTCGTCCTGTGGTGACATATGGCTTTAGTGATTCAGCGGATTACTATGCACAGGAAATTAAACAAGAAGGTATCTATACGTCTTTTACCGTCAAAAGACCGGGGGATAACAAGGACTTGCAGATACGTTTGCGTATGCCTGGGCGGCACAATGTATTAAATGCGTTGTCTGCTATCGCTGTTGCTACCGATGAAGGCATCGCTGATGATGCGATTATTCGAGCATTGGAAAAATTTCAAGGTGTGGGACGCCGCTTCCAAATTTGTGGTGAATATCCATTACAAGATGATTCTGTCATGTTGGTGGATGATTATGGACATCACCCAACAGAAGTTGCTGTCACCATTGATGCCATTCGCAAAGGCTGGCCAGAAAAACGACTGCTTATGGTATTTCAGCCTCATCGCTACACTCGGACACGAGACTTATATGATGATTTCGTACAGATTCTAAGTGAAGTGGATAGCTTGGTTCTGTTGGATGTTTATTCGGCTGGTGAAGATGAAATTCCAGGGGCTGATGGACGCAGTTTGGCGCGCAGTATTCGCGGTCGCGGTCGAGTTGATCCGATATTTGTTCCGCGCAGTGCCAATGTAGGTGATGTACTAAAAGATATTGTGCAGCCTGGAGACATTTTAATTACACAAGGTGCTGGTGATGTTGGTTCAATGGCGATCGATCTAGCAAAGAATTTACCTGCTATTTTGGAGCAAAGAAACCATGGCTAACTTTGGTAAAGTTGCGGTCATCCTTGGTGGGAATAGCGCAGAGCGCGAAGTATCGTTGAGAAGTGGTGAAGCCATTTATCAAGCATTAATTGCACAAGATATTGATGCAGTCAAAATTGATAGTGCGAGAAACCTCATTGGGCAATTGGCAGAGCAGAAAGTTGATCGTGCTTTTATTGCTTTGCATGGTGTGGGTGGTGAGGATGGCACGATTCAAGGTCTGCTGGAGTTTTATGGCATTCCTTATACAGGGAGTGGTGTTAAAGCCAGTGCAATTTGTATGGATAAGTGGCGCAGCAAGCTTATCTGGCAAGGATTGTCTTTGCCGACGCCAAAATTTACATTGGTAGAAAGTCTGTCTGATTTGAAAGAGTTTGCAAACCAAGTAGGTTACCCGCTCATGGTTAAACCGTCACTAGAGGGTTCTAGTATCGGAATTTCAAAAGTAGCAAGCGAAGCACAACTAGAAAGAGCTTTTGTGGATGCTAAACAAACAGGCTCAAGCGTTCTAGCTGAGCAATTTGTAGAAGGGTTAGAGTTCACTGTTGGTATTTTGGATGGAAAAGCATTGCCCGCTATTCAACTAAAAGCAGCCAATGACTTTTACGATTACAACGCTAAATACTTACAGAATGACACTCAGTACATAGTACCCTGTGGCTTAGAGTCTGAAAAAGAAGCGTGTTTACAAAGTCTTGCCTTGCAAGCTTACCAATCATTGGATTGTCATGGTTGGGGTCGAGTGGACGTAATGCAAGATGCAAAAGGTGATTTTTGGTTAATTGAGGTTAATACCATACCAGGAATGACGGATCATTCATTGGTGCCAATGGCTGCCAAAGCACGAGGTATGAGTTTTGAAGCATTGGTGTTAAACATTTTGGAGACAACGCTTTAAAATGAAAGGCGCAACGCGAAACAAAAGCAAACAGGCGATCCCTTGGTCTACTTATATTAAACCTGTTTCCGCTACAGTGACGGCAGCTAGTTTATTGTTGGCCGTTGTGCTTTTGATTACGTACGTTGCGAATAAACCGGTTGAGCAATTGCAAGTGGTTGGCAATCAGTCTCACATTACTAAAGTGGATATAGTAAACCAATTGGGAGAGCTGTTTCCTAGCGGTTATTTAACTTTGGATGTTCATGAGATCGAACAGACATTATTGCGACATCCATTGATTGCCAAAGCAAGTGTGAAAAAAATATGGCCCAATGTTCTATCTGTGGCGTTAACAGAAGAAGTGCCGGTGGCGCGTTGGAATGGCAGCCACATGTTAAGTGAACACGGAGAGGTCATTCCGATAAGTTTGTCTGGTTTATCTTTGCCATCTTTGCGAGGACAGGCGAGTGAGCTGGTTATGGAGCATTATTTGCTTTTTAATCGTTGGAGCAAACGACATAACTTAAATTTGACGGAATTAAGCAAAGGCGCGGGTTGGTTGTTAAGTTACGATAATGGGTTAACGATAAGGCTGGATAGTAACACTGCTATGAAAGAACTAGAAAAACTTGAGTCGGTAATTGATCGTTTCCAAATCGAAAGAGTATCGTCAATCGATATGAGATATGAACAAGGTTTTGCAGTAGCTTGGAAACACGATAGCGAGGATGTGCAGGGATAATTTATGAATGCAGCTACTGATAGCAAATTGATTGTTGGTTTAGATATTGGCACTTCCAAGGTTGTGGCAATTGTGGGTGAGGTTTCGCCAACAGGCAGTATTAAGATCGTGGGTTTGGGAAGCCATCCATCCAGGGGATTGAAAAAAGGTGTTGTGGTTAATATTGAATCCACAGTGCAGTCGATTCAGCGCGCGATCGAAGAAGCTGAACTCATGGCGGGTTGTCAAATTCATAGCGTGTATGCGGGTATTGCGGGTAGTCATATACGCTCTATGAATAGTCACGGTATTGTAGCGATTAAAGATCGTGAAGTTGTGCAATCAGATATCGAACGCGTTTTAGATGCAGCAAAAGCGGTAGCGATTCCTGCTGATCAACGTATTTTGCATGTGTTGCCTCAAGAATATGTGATTGACATGCAAGAAGGTGTGAAAGAGCCAATTGGTATGGCTGGAGTTCGATTAGAGGCAAAAGTACATATGGTAAGTGGTGCACTAAATGCGGCACAAAATATCGAAAAATGTGTACAGCGTTGCGGACTTGCGATTGACGATATTATTTTGGAGCAGTTAGCCTCAAGTTATGCTGTTTTAACGGACGATGAAAAAGAGTTGGGTGTTTGCATGGTGGATATCGGTGGTGGAACTACCGATATTGCCATTTATACCGAAGGTGCTATTCGTCATACCGCGGTAATCCCTATAGCTGGCGACCAAGTAACAAACGACATAGCAATGGCGTTGCGAACACCGACTCAACATGCTGAAGAAATAAAAATTAAATATGCTTGCGCGCTAACACAATTAGCAGGTCCAGAGGAATTGATCAAAGTGCCAAGCGTCGGAGAGCGCGCTCCCAGAAGTTTATCTCGACAAGCACTGGCGGAGGTGGTTGAACCCAGATACGAAGAACTATTCACGTTAATACAAGCTGAGCTTCGACGCAGTGGTTATGAAGATATGATCGCAGCTGGCATCGTTCTCACCGGAGGCACTTCAAAAATGGAGGGAGTTGTTGAATTGGCAGAAGAAATTTTCCACGTGCCAGTCAGGCTGGCTAAGCCATCAGGTGTTGAAGGCTTGACTGATGTAGTTGCAAACCCGATTTATGCAACTTCTGTTGGGCTCTTGATCTATGGCGCGAAGCATCAACTGGGTGAATTAGTGTTTGCTCGAAAGGAAGAAGATCCAATTAGCTTTTATTCACGCGTAAAAAATTGGATAAAAGGGAATTTTTAAGATTAAATAGGCGCTAATATAAAGAAGTAGAGCGCCTGGCGAATAATAAGGAGAAGGGCGATGACTCAAAGAGATGGGGATATGTTCGAATTAGTAGACGAGCCTCAGCACCATGCAGTAATTAAAGTCGTTGGTGTTGGCGGCGGTGGCGGTAATGCTGTAGAGCATATGGTCACGAATGATGTGAACGGTGTTGATTTTATCTGCGCTAACACGGATTCTCAGGCATTAAAAAATATGTCAGCGCGTTCTGTGTTGCAGTTAGGGTCAACGGTAACTAAAGGCTTAGGCGCAGGCGCTAATCCTGAAGTGGGTCGTCAAGCGGCAATGGAAGACCGTGAGCGAATTGCTGAGGCCTTGGCTGGTGCCGACATGGTATTCATCACAGCTGGTATGGGTGGTGGTACTGGTACGGGTGCAGCACCTGTTGTCGCTGAGGTGGCAAAAGAATTAGGAATTCTTACAGTAGCTGTGGTCACTCGACCATTCCCGTTCGAGGGTCGTAAGCGAATCAATGTGGCAGATGGTGGCTTATCTGAGTTAGCAAAGCATGTTGACTCTCTGATTACCATACCAAATGAAAAACTATTGGCCGTTTTGGGTAAAAGCACATCTTTGCTTGATGCGTTCTCGGCTGCTAATGACGTGCTCTTGGGCGCAGTTCAAGGCATTGCAGACCTGATTATTCGCCCAGGTATGATCAATGTGGACTTTGCCGACGTGCGTACCGTCATGTCTGAGATGGGACAAGCTATGATGGGTACTGGTCATTCAACCGGTGAAAATCGTGCTCGTGAAGCAGCAGAAGCCGCCATTCGCAGCCCACTGCTAGAGGATGTGAACTTGCAAGGTGCTCGCGGCATTTTGGTAAACATCACTGCTGGGACTAACTTATCACTAGGTGAGTTCACCGAAGTAGGTGACACAATCGAAGAGTTTTCTTCTGATAACGCCACTATTGTTGTGGGAACAGTTATCGATGAGTCTATGACTGACGAGTTGCGTGTGACAGTTGTTGCCACCGGTCTGGGACAAATTGAATCTTCTCCGAAAAAAGTGGTCGACAATACTGTCTCTAAAGCGGACGGCAGTGTAGATTACAAAAAATTGGACCGCCCAACGGTGATGCGTTCTTCTAACGCGCAGCCAGCAGAGAGCGCGAAACCTGAGTCACACAGCAACAAAGACTTGGATTACCTTGATATTCCAGCTTTTTTGCGACGTCAGGCAGATTAGTTAACAGATCTTAACTCAATGTAAATAAGGGTTACTGATCGATATTAGCAATACTTGGCCATTGTTCTTAATTAAGGTTACAATGGTTAATTGCTATTCAGAATGAAGCGAATGATTGATGATAAAGCAGCGTACACTTAAAAACCCAATTCGTGCCACGGGTATTGGCCTTCACTCAGGTGAGAAGGTCTACCTTACCCTGCGTCCGGCGCCTGTAGACACAGGTATCGTATTCGTGCGTACTGATTTGGAACCTGCTGTTGAGATTCAAGCTAAAGCCACAAATGTGGGCGATACCACGTTATCAACTAGTTTGAGCAACGGTGAGGTTAAGGTTTCCACTGTCGAACACCTTTTGTCAGCTATGGCAGGTTTAGGTATCGATAACGTTTATGTTGAACTTAGCGCCGCTGAAGTACCGATAATGGACGGTAGTGCTGGGCCCTTCGTATTTTTGCTGCAGTCAGCAGGTATAGAAGAGCAAAGTAAAGCGAAGCAATTCATTCGTATCAATAAGCCAGTAACCGTTGAAGATGGCGATAAATCAGCCAGTTTCCAACCTTATGACGGCTTTAAAGTTAGTTTTACAATAGACTTTGACCATCCTCTGTTTGATCCAGAAAATCAAGTTGCGAGCCTAGATTTCTCTACGACATCATTTGTAAAAGAAGTGAGCCGAGCCCGTACTTTTGGCTTCATGCGAGATATTGAGTATTTGCGCAGCCAAAATCTAGCTTTGGGCGGTAGTGTTAACAATGCGATTGTGGTGGATGATTACCGTGTCCTAAACGAAGATGGTTTGCGCTATGAGGATGAGTTTGTAAAACACAAAATTTTAGACGCAGTAGGGGACTTGTATCTACTGGGTCATAGTTTAATTGGTGAATACGTGGGTGTTAAATCAGGTCACGGGCTTAATAATCAGCTTCTACGTGCTTTGTTAGAGCAGCCTGAGTGTTGGGAGTTCGTCTCTTATGACGACGACAAAGTGGCTCCCATTTCATATGCCAAACCAGTTTCAGCCGCGTAATCCTAATAATGGCACATATGTGCCATTATTTATTTTTACCGTATGTAAAGTTAAGTAGCCTTGAGAGATATCTCTCAAATTGTGAGTGAGTTAACGTCTAAACTGTCTAATGAATAACATTTTAGTAATTAACTTGATTTGTAGGATGCTGCCGTGAATATCATTATTGTCGGAAAACGCCACGGACGTTCAAAGACGATATCCTTGGGCCCCATGGCCCGTTGGATGCTCATCTTTATGCTGGCAGTCCTCCCTTTTTCGTTGGGAGCTGCGGGCTATTACCTGTCGATGATGCTTGCTGATGAAGGTCTGTTTAGTCCCGAGACGACTAAGGCTTGGGAGCAAGACTTAGTTCAGCAACGTAAAGAGCTAAAGCAAATTCGTGAACATACTGACGAACAGTTAGTAGGTCTCACACTTCGTATGGCCGAATTGCAAACACGTCTTACGCGCCTAGATGCACTGGGTGAGCGTCTTATTGATCGCTCAGACTTAGACAAGGGGGAATTCGATTTCTCCGGTAACCCTGCAATTGGCGGCCCTTCAGGTCAAATCGGTTCAGTTTACCAAGCACCCGATATCATTTCTGTATTAGATGGTCTTAGCGAGCAAATAGATAGTCGAGAACAGCAACTTGAGGTGCTCGACAGCATCTTGGGTGAAAAGAAAATTACTAGTGATACCTTCGTGGCTGGTTTACCTATTCGTAAGGGCTGGATGTCTTCGCGCTACGGGCAGCGTACGGATCCGTTTACTGGTCGCTTGGCGTGGCACTCAGGTGTCGACTTTGCAGGTAAAACTGGCTCTGACATTATTTCAGTGGCATCTGGTGTGGTGACTTGGGCTAGCAAACGATATGGTTACGGCTTGTTAGTGGAAGTAAATCACGGTAACGGATACAAAACTCGTTATGCCCATTGCGACGAAATTGTCGTGAAAGTTGGCGATGTGGTTCGTAAAGGACAAGTCGTCGCTTTAATGGGGAGCACAGGCCGCTCCACTGGCCCGCACGTTCACTTTGAAGTGTATAAAAACGGTCGCACCGTTGATCCTGCAGCTTATATTCATCGCACTCGCCGATAAATAATTCTCTTCTCTCTAGCCTTCTAGAATATGACCGTACTCGGTCATATTCTTGTATGATTCAAAACTTGTTATTCCAATAATTATTATTAAGAAGTCGCACATGTTGGTTAATGTACTTACAAAAATCCTTGGTAGTAAAAACGAGCGTGAACTCAAGCGTTTGAGAAAAACCGTTCAACAAATCAATGAGCTTGAAGCAAGCTTTCAGGCCCTCTCCGATGAAGACTTGAGCGCAAAGACGCAAGAGTTTAAAGACAGACTACAGAAAGGCGAAACACTAGATGGTATTTTGCCTGAAGCATTTGCCGCATTGCGTGAAGCGAGCCTACGTGTAATGGGCATGCGTCACTTTGATGTGCAAATGATCGGTGGTATGTCACTGCACAACGGCAAAATTGCCGAGATGAAGACAGGTGAAGGTAAAACTCTGGTGGCGACGTTGGCTGTTTACCTTAACGCTCTGAATGGCTTAGGCGTACATGTCATTACTGTGAATGAATACCTTGCTCAACGTGATGCTGATTGGATGCGTCCGTTGTACGAATTTATGGGGCTTACTGTTGGGGTGAGTCTGTCTGGTCAAGACCCGCAGACCAAGCGAGAGGCCTATAATAGCGACATCACTTACGGTACCAACAACGAGTTTGGCTTTGATTATCTGCGCGATAACATGGCTTTGAGTAAAGAAGACCGCGTTCAACGTGGTTTGGCATTCGCTGTTGTAGATGAAGTGGACTCAATCTTAATAGATGAAGCACGCACACCACTTGTGATCTCTGGAGCAGCGCAAGATAGCTCTGAGCTTTATAAGCGTATGAACGTACTCGTACCCCAGTTAGTCGAGCACAAAGAAACAGAAGAAGGTGTTGTCGAGCAGGAAGGTGATTTTGTCATCGACCTCAAAAATCGAAGTGCTGAGCTAAATGAATCGGGCCATGAAAAAGTTGAAGATCTTTTGGTCAAAGAAGGTCTGCTTGAAGAAGGTGATAGTCTATACGCGCCAAGTAATCTTTTGATGCTACATCATATTCATTCCGCGCTGCGTGCCCATGTGTTGTATCACCGCAATGTCGATTATATCGTTAGTAATGGCCAGGTTGTCATTGTTGATGAGCACACTGGCCGTACTATGCCTGGACGACGCTGGGGGGAGGGCTTACACCAAGCGATTGAAGCTAAAGAGGGCGTGAAAATTCAGGCTGAAAGTCAAACACTTGCCTCTACAACGTTCCAGAACTATTTCCGCTTGTACACCAAGTTAGCGGGGATGACAGGTACTGCTGATACCGAGGCGTTTGAATTTCGAGAAATTTATGGCTTGGATGTCGTGGTAATTCCTACTAATCGTCCGATAGCGCGTGTTGATTTCAATGATTTGGTATTCTTATCTGAGCAAGAGAAATATCAGGCTGTTATCGAGGAAATTAAAGAAGTTACTGCACAAAAGCGCCCTGTACTCGTTGGTACAGCAAGTATCGAAAGCAGTGAAATTATTTCTAAAGCCTTGAAAGACGCGAAGATTAAGCACAACGTTCTAAACGCTAAAAACCATGCTAATGAAGCTCAAGTTATCGCAGACGCAGGTTTACCGGGCGCAGTAACCATCGCCACCAACATGGCGGGTCGTGGTACCGATATTAAATTGGGTGGTAACCTTGAGCGCGAATTAGAGAACATCAATAATCCGAACGATGAGAAGTTAGCAAAAGCCAAAGCCGAATGGGAAGAGCGTCATAACACTGTTTTAGAAGCGGGCGGTCTGCATATTATTGGTACTGAGCGTCATGAGAGCCGCCGTATTGACAACCAATTGCGTGGTCGATCTGGACGTCAGGGGGATCCAGGTTCGACACGATTTTTCTTATCACTTGAAGATGGTTTGATGCGAATCTTTGCGAGCGATCGTACTCGGCGTTTGATGCAGGCCCTGGGGATGCGTGATGGCGAAGCGATTGAACATAAGATGGTTTCGAACGCTATTGAGAAAGCTCAGCGCAAAGTTGAAGGTCGTAACTTCGATATGCGCAAGCAGTTGTTGGAATACGATAACGTTGCGAATGATCAACGTCGCGTTATCTACCAACAACGTAACGAATTGTTAGAAGCAGAAACCATAGAGAACACGATAGCTTCTATACGTGAAGACGTTATCAATGACGTGATTAGTGACTATATTCCACCGCAAAGTATGGTTGAACAGTGGGATGTGGAAGGCTTAGAAAAAGAGTTAGCCGCCTCTTTCGCTAAAGAAATGCCTGTTCAACAATGGCTTGATGACGACAAGGCCCTTTACGAAGAAACATTGCGTGAGCGTATCTTTGAAGAGGTTAAATCTGCCTATAAGGAAAAAGAGGAGCAAGTGGGTGAGAAAGCACTACGTGAATTTGAAAAGCGTATTATGCTGCAAATTCTAGATCACCAGTGGAAAGATCACCTAGCCACCATGGATCACCTTCGTCAGGGGATTCATCTACGAGGTTATGCTCAAAAGAACCCGAAGCAGGAATACAAGCGTGAATCCTTCGAGCTTTTCAAGCAATTGCTGCATGATATTAAACACGAAACGATACGCTACCTAAGCCATGTTCAGTTTGTTCGAGATGATGAAATGAAGCGCATGGAAGAACAAGCCCGAGCAGAAGCGGCAAAACAGACCATGCAGTATCAGCACGAATCTGCATCGGCTCTTGCTGAAGGCGAGGGGGCGGACGAGTCTGAGGATGCGACAGCTAAACCATTTGTTCGGGATGGAAAAAAGGTTGGTCGAAACGAACCTTGTCCATGTGGATCAGGTAAAAAATATAAGCAATGCCATGGTAAATTAGATTAAACTCAACAAAGTTTTCTAATTTCTAAAAGCCTAGCCATGCTAGGCTTTTTTAGGTTTGACACTTTTAGAGTGTAAGTAAAGGAACAAAAATGCCAGTCAATCTCAACGTATTAGAACAATTTCATGCGGTCAAAGGTATTGAAATCGCCACTGCTAACGCCGGTATAAAGCAAACTGAACGACCGGATATTGTCGTATTTAAACTGTCTGAGCATACGCGAACAGCTGGCATTTTCACTCAAAACGCATTTTGTGCTGCACCGGTTACGATATGCAAACAGCACCTCCAGCAAACACAAGCAAGAATGCTGTTAATCAATACAGGCAATGCCAATGCGGGCACAGGTCAGACTGGCTTTGATAATGCAATGGAACTTTGCCAAGTATTGGCTGAAGCTAATAGCGTTGCGGTGAATGAAATTCTGCCATTTTCAACAGGTGTGATTGGTGAGCCTTTACCAATGCAAAAGATTTTACCCGTTGTCAAAAGTAACTTGAATTTCAGCGAGTCTATTTGGTTTGATGCCAGCCGTGGGATCATGACAACGGATATACAACCAAAAGGCTTTAGTAAGCAGGTGGAGATTCAAGGGGAAACCATCACGGTTTCTGGTATCTCAAAAGGATCAGGCATGATCAAGCCTAATATGGCAACTATGCTTGGTTTTATCGCTACGGATGCAACTGTTTCACAGGAGATAATAGAACAGCTTTGCTCAGAGCTGGGAGAGCAGTCTTTCAATCGTATTACGGTAGATGGGGATACATCCACCAATGATTCTTGTATCTTGATGGCGACTTGTGAAGCCCAAAACAAGCCGATTGAGTCTGAAAAAAGTGAAGGCTATAGTGAGTTAAAGTCGGTTCTATTAGAAGCCTTCCAGTTTTTGGCCCAAGCGATTGTACGTGACGGTGAAGGCGCCACTAAGTTTGTTACGATACAAGTGGAAGCCGCAAAAACTCAGCGGGAAGCGTTGGATGTTGCCTATACGGTTGCACATAGTCCGTTAGTTAAAACTGCATTGTTTGCAAGTGACGCGAATTGGGGCCGAATTCTAGCGGCAGTTGGCCGTGCTGGAATTGATGATCTAGATCTGCATCATATTGAAATCTATTTAGATGATGTTTGCATTGTTGAAAAAGGAGGTCGTGCTGCTTCATATACAGAAGAGGCAGGTTCGAAAGTCATGGCACAAGATGAAATTCAGATTCGAATTCACTTAGGGCGTGGTAAAGAATCGGAGACGGTTTGGACGACGGATCTTTCCCATGGCTACGTCACGATCAACGCTGAATATCGTACATAAAAGGAAAACTTTATGAAGCGGATTCAAGTTGTTGCTGCTGTAATATTATCTCCTTGCAAGGAGAAAGTTTTTCTAGCAAGGCGAAAAGCGAATGCACATCAGGGCGGGCTCTGGGAGTTCCCCGGGGGTAAGCGAGAAACACAAGAATCAGCACAAGCTGCTTTGATTAGGGAGTTGGATGAGGAGCTTGGTATTCATGTTGCTAGCACTGAGCCGCTCATTTTATTGCAGCACGACTATTCTGATAAATGTATTGAACTGGATGTTTATATCGTTAATGATTTTAGCGGTGAACCTCATGGTGCTGAAGGACAAGAGGTTGAATGGGTGTCATGTAAAGCAATACGCGAGCGTGACTTTCCAGAAGCCAACCGAGCTATACTTGATGCGCTAGAAGACTATTTAGAGCTTTCTAACGCATCTAGTTAACTACTCGTGAAAGTGGTTTCTACTAATGCAGAGAGTGGGGATTAATTTGTTTGAGTTCTTCACTCATCATTTCCTCTTCAACAGACTTACCAGGAATAGCATGCTCCTCTGCAGACCAAGCACCGAGATCTATCATGCGGCATCTTTCACTGCAAAAAGGACGATGTTTTTCCTTCTGAATCCATTCCACCTGTTTATTGCAGGTCGGACACTTTACTTTCATAGTGGATTTCTCAACTTTGCTTAGCTAATGCTAAATACTGCGTGTGTAGTAATTCTACCTGAGAATGTAGATAAGCCAAATCTTGATCATTTTGAATAACATCATCTGCCTTGGACACACGGTCTTGTCTACTCATCTGTACAGCCATTATGGCGCGTACCTGTTGCTCAGAGTTGTCATCTCGCTTGCAAGTTCGCTTTAGTTGGAGCGCTTCAGGTACATCAATCACCAAAGTCCGATTGACCATTTTATATTGATCAGATTCAAATAATAGCGGTGATGCAAGAATCGCATAGGGACTATCAGCACTGGTTAAAGCAGTAATTATTGCTTCTCGAATAAGAGGATGAGTTAAGTGCTCTAGCCAAATGCGTTCATCAGGTGACTCAAAAACAATTTTTCTTAAAGCTGCGCGGTTTAACTCACCCGTATCTAAAATAACATGTTCACCAAAATGTTCGACGATTGTTTCAAGTGCATGGGTCCCTTTAGCGACGACTTGTCTTGATACTATGTCTGCGTCTACGACGGAAATTCCTAGAGTTTCAAAGTGTGCTGTGGCAGCGCTTTTACCACTGCCAATACCGCCAGTCACACCAACAACAAAGCTCGACATATTAGAGTCCAGCGAAACGTAAATAATGATTTAATATTTCTTCACCCCAAAGTGCCGCTAGTAAACCAGCAGCTGCTAAGTAAGGTCCAAATGGAATAGGAATATTTTTATCTCTACCTAGTACAATCATCATACTGATACCAACAATCGCACCAACAAAACTAGAAAGTAGAACCACCACAGGTAATAGCTGCCATCCTATAAATGCGCCAATAGCGGCGAGTAATTTAAAGTCACCGTAGCCCATACCCTCTTTGCCAGTGGCCAATTTGAATAACCAGAAAATACTCCACAGTGACATGTAGCCAAATACAGCACCTAATACTGCATCTTCCAGCGGCACAATAGCGCCATGTAAATTAAACAATAACCCAATCCAAATCAAAGGTAAGGTAAGTTGATCGGGTAATAAAAATTCATCCAAATCAATCATGGTTAAGGCGATGAAAAAGTAACTCATTAATATGAGCGCATAGGCCTCTAATGTAGGACCCAATAGTATGGCAATGCCTAATGGAATGAACCCAGTGATTAATTCGATAATCGGATAGCGTACGCTTATAGATGTTTTGCAATTCGCGCATTTCCCTTTCAACCACAGATAGCTGAGTACTGGAATGTTTTGCCAAGGTTTGATTTTAGAATTGCATTTAGGGCAAGTAGAAGATGGAACCATTAGATTAAAAGGCTCGGGTTGATTCACCTCTTTGCCAATTAATTCATCATGCTCCAATTGTAATTGAGACTTCATCATTACCGGTAAACGGTAAATAACGACGTTGAGAAAACTGCCTACACATAGGCTGACAAAAAATACACCTAGGTAGAAACCTAGGGTATCTTGGAATAGGAAATCAAACATATATCTTACTAAATCTCGAAGTGATTTCAGATAACAGGCTACATCGCATTGCCCATAGAAAAGATTGGTAGGTACATGGCAATCAATAGGCCACCAACAACCACCCCTAAGAAGGCCATTACGATAGGTTCTATCATAGCTGTTAAGCCATCTACTAGATTGTCCACTTCCTCTTCATAGTAGCTTGCTACTTTCTCTAACATGGCATCTAGTGCACCGGATTCTTCACCAATCGCTACCATCTGCGCTACCATATTTGGGAACACCCCTGTCGCGCGAATAGACGCATTCATTTGCGTGCCCGTTGATACGTCATCACGTATCCGCAATATTGCATCTCGATAGACTACGTTACCAGATGCTTCGGCGACGCTCTCGAGTGCATCAACAAGTGGGACCCCCGCAGCGAATGTGGTGGATAATACTCGCCCAAAACGGGCAACGGCACTTTTCTTTAAGATTTCGCCAATAACCGGCATTTTAAGTATGAGTCTGTCTTTTTGCTCTTGAAGTTTGGGGCTGCGCTTGATCGCTTCTTTTGTTCCAAATACAAAGGTAATAATTGCACCGAGCAAAATCAAGTAATTGGCTTGCATCCATTCGGATATATTGACGACCATTTGAGTGGGCGCAGGTAAGTCTCCCCCTAGACTAGAAAACATGCTTTCAAATGTCGGAACAACCTTTACAAGCAGGATTACGGTTACGATCGCTGCGATAATCAGTGTGACAATTGGATATTTTAGTGCTTTAGATACTTTTTGTTTGAGAGCCTCTGATTTTTCTTTGTATAAAGCCACTCTATCAAGCATCTGCTCTAGTGCACCTGACTGCTCTCCGGATTCAATTAATGCGCATGTAAGGGAGTCAAAGTGTTGTGGGTGTTTTTTTAAGCAAGAGGCGAAGTCATTACCAGCCGACACCTCATCTTTAACACTGAGTACGACTTTTTGCATTGCGGGGTTTTCTAAACCATCGGCCACGATTTCTAAGCCTTGCATAAGCGGCACACCAGACTTTGCCATTGTGGCTAATTGACGCATAAATAATGTGACATCTGCGGGTTTTACTTTGCCTTTACCTTGGCCACCGCCAATACCAAACAAACCTTCTTGTTTGCGACGTACTTTTTTGGGGTTAATACCTTGTTTTCGTAATTGGGCTTTTACGAGCGCAGGATTGTCGCCGAGCATTTCCCCATCAACTTTCTGGCCTCGTTTGTTCAGGCCTTCCCACTGAAACGTCACGGTTTTTGTTTTTGCCATAAATGTTTACCTTTATTCAGCGGTCACGCGGTTGGCTTCTTCTAAGCTGGTAACACCTTGGCAAACCTTCTTTAAAGCGGAATTTCTCAGGTTTGCAAAGCCTTCTTTTCGTGCAACATCGGCTATCTGCATCGCATTACCACCTTCCATTATAATACGGGACATGGCATCGGTTATTTTAACCACTTCATAAATACCGACTCGACCTTTATAGCCGCCGGAACAAGCATCGCAACCTACAGGCTTGTAGATCTCGGCTTCCGCTAGCATCTCTTCGGTCATTCCAGCCTTTAATAATACATCTTTTGGGATATCGGCTGGTTCTTTACATTGGCTACATAAGCGCCGACCGAGGCGCTGGGCTATGATCAAGCTGACTGAAGTCGCGATATTGAACGCAGGTACTCCCATATTCATCAAACGAGTCAGGGTTTCTGGCGCGCTATTGGTATGCAGTGTTGATAAAACCAAGTGACCAGTTTGTGCAGCTTTAATGGCAATACCCGCCGTATCCAAGTCTCGAATCTCACCCACCATGACGATATCCGGGTCTTGGCGTAAGAAGGAGCGAAGTGCTTCGGCAAAGTCGAGACCGACTTTGGTATTTACGTTGACTTGGTTAATACCTTCCAGGTTGATTTCTACCGGGTCCTCTGCGGTGGATATATTTGTGCCCTCTTTGTTCAGGATGTTTAGGCCTGTGTAAAGAGATACAGTTTTACCCGATCCAGTCGGTCCTGTGACCAAAATCATCCCTTGTGGTTGTGCTAGAGCTTCCATGTATAGTTGTTTTTGCTCAGGCTCGTAACCCAGTGCATCGATGCCCATTTGTGCACTTGAAGGGTCTAGAATTCGTAATACAATTTTTTCCCCCCACAGTGTTGGCAGAGTATTTACCCGAAAATCAATCGCCTTAGATTTGGAAATTTTCATCTTGATTCGGCCATCTTGCGGCACGCGACGCTCTGAAATATCCATACGTGACATAACTTTGAGACGGGCAGCGATTTTTCCAGATAAATTTATTGGTGGAGATGCAACCTCATGAAGGACACCGTCAGTTCGGAAACGCACGCGATAGCGTTTTTCATAGGGTTCAAAATGCAAATCGGAGCTGCCCATCTTTATCGCATCTAGCAACATTTTGTTTACAAAGCGCACGATAGGGGCGTCATCACCAGTATTATCTTCTTCTTGGGGTTTGTCTTCGGCAGGATCTTCTTCGAGATCTAAGTCATCCCCTAGATCATCAAACGTGCTGTTGCCTGCGAGCAGTTTTTCTAAAATGACATTGAGCTTGTCGTATTCCACTACTACTGCGTCAACTGTCATGCCTGTCGCGAACTTTATGTCGTCCAATGCAGCGATATCAGAGGGGTCTGCTTGAGCAATGTGCAGACGGTTACCGCGTTTAAAAAGCGGAAGTGAACGATGTTTCTCCAACAGGTCCTCAGTGATCAAGTCTGCCGCAAAATGCTCAGGATCCATGGCTGATAGATCAAGATACGGCAAGCCAAACTCATTGCTGACCAACAAGGCAACATCTTTTGATGTACAAGCATTGGACAGAAGGCTTTGAACAATAAATGATTGTCCTTCTTTCTGAGCATCTTTGCTGATTTCTGAGGCTTTTTGTTCGTTAACAAGCCCTTGCTCGACAAACTGGCGGGCGATACCTGTAACTATAGACATATAAACGCAATTCTTATTCTTAAGTTGAGCTAATCATACCGAATTTACCTAAAGAGAACAGTGTCAGGTGGGTCAAAAGCGTGATCCATAGACATAAAAAAACCCGCCGAAGCGGGTTTATTCAAGCAACTGAGTGATTTACTTAAGCTTTGGTAGGTATTTTGCTGGGATAGGACTTGAACCCGCAGCAGAGCTCGCCCAGGTTACTACACCAGTAGAGCTGATAGTTGGTGTCAAACGATAAGTCGTACCAGATAGGCCAGCAGGAACATCTGGGTTGTTAGACGTTGTGTCAAATTGAACCTCTAACACGCCATTGGCGCTAATGGAAATTTGAGATACCTTGCCTGCAGCGTGATCAGTTGCCGTGGTTGAGATGCCAGTATAGTCTGCTAAGGCACTGGTTGTGCCTGGTAGAGCACTGTAGCGAGCCGCATATTCACTAACCGCTAGCTGAACTGGGCGAACCGCGTTCAAAGAGTTAGTTGCGTCAGTACGTAATGTGTAATCTTGGTACTGAGGAATCGCAACAGATGCCAAGATGCCGATGATTGCAATAACAATCATTAATTCAATCAGAGTAAAACCCTTTTGACCTTTCATAGTAGACCGCTCCACTTTTTAAGTTTGAGTTGACTGGGCTCTTGATGTCCCATTTTTGGTTTTGATTAATCTAATCCAACGCTAAAAGCTGAACCATATTAATTGGATGCTTGCCACCTAGGCGGCGTAATCGCTTTGATTACTGCATACCATGTGCCAATCACTGATGGGTAGTATTCATGATTTAAATGACAAAATAAAGACGTCTTTTGCCTGATTTTTTGACATAAGTAGATGTTTTGTGTGAGTTTTCTCACAATCGTACAAAAAACACTCACAATGGTTTTATCTGGGGTGACATTTTTTGTCAGTTATTGACATAGCTGCGGCATACCTACTGCGGCGGTGTTGTGGTAAAGCGCGCAAAATCGAGTTGTTAGAGTCTCTTCAACATGATGGGTTTCTCTGGGATTAATCCATTGATAATGGTTATTTGCGTAATCGATGTGCATGAGCTGTGGTTTTTGATTGTGATGGACTAAAAATAGCCCTTTGTTGTCTACGCGAAGTCCAACTTGCTTGTTTTGGATCATGCTTGGGATCATCGTGTGCTTTAGGCGCAAATAGCCGTTGCCATCGACTTTGAAGCGATGCGCCCCCTCTCGAGCCACAGCTCTTGGGTCTGGGCTGTCTGTATTCGCCGCAGAGAGAATGACGCCAGATTCAAAAGCAAGCTCCGAAGATTGGTTTGCAGGAGCGGTCAAATCTCTACCATCCATTTTCTGGCTGTCGTACGAGCTAGATAGGTTTAGCCCTGACAACAGGGACGGGGCAACGTCCGTCAGCGAGGTAGGTCTGATCATTTGCTGTGGGTCAATTGCGATCCCCTTAAACGCCAACAAAATTTGGTGGCTTGCCGGGCTTAGTATATTCATGCCATGACCATAATCAGATGATTCGTAAGGTATGCCGTGCTTGTCTTTAAATGTTGTTTCAAAATGCCCCCAGCTTTCGCCATGATCACTGAGAAAAACCAGAATGCTATTTTTCAAAATACCTCGTTCTTCCAGATATAGCATTAAGTCTTGAATTTGATTGTCGACAGCTTGCAGATTTGATGGATAGAGTGGTTGTTGTTCATAAGTTTCAACTGGATGACTATTGACAAATGTATAAGGCCAATGGGGCAGGCAAAAATGCGTGGCCAGTAAAATAGGATCATCATGTATCACATGATCTAATTCGTTTGTGAGCAAATTCGAGAAATGCTCTGGGCGATACAAGTGGTCGGCCGCTCGGTTTCCATAAAGTTCGGGCAATAACCATTTACCAACTGGCGTCAATAATAAAAGATTGGTAGTAGGAAAGTCTGCATAGTCGCCCAAGACAAAGTCGCTTACCCCTGTTCTTGGCCCAATTACATGTTGAAATCCTTGAGTCGAACCAAGGTTGCTGAAGCGGCGTTCATCGGCAGCATAGATGGTGGTATATCCGTGTTCTTGTAAGACCTTTGGAAGATACAGGTTGTCTTTTGCAAGCATATCTTCGGGTTGTAAGTTAAAGCGAGCGCCATTATTGGCAGGGTGTCTTCCTGTTATAATGGACATCCAAGCAGGATAAGTTCTCGCAAATGGCGTGTACGCATTGTCGAAAACCATGGCGTCCGATAATTGCTTAGATAGAAATGGCATGTATTCATGGATCAATTCAGGTCGCAGCGAATCTATACCAATGATTAAAACATTCTTTTTATTGTAATCGCTTGTGACGGGGTTGCTGATAAAGCTAAAGATTGCGAGCGCGGCAACCACGCAAGCGACCTTGTAGTGCTTTAATATAGATGCCAATAACAGGCACCCTAGAACGATAAATGAAAGCCACGGCAGAAGATGATACCCCTCAAATAAGGCCAGTTGATACGAGGACTGAGGGTAAAAAAACTGATTGGTTGTTATAAGTGACAAAAAACATATTAGACTCACGAGTGTGATCAGTATGTTTTTGTTTGCTGGGATGACTGATCTGAGTCGCGAGATAAGTAAATGCAAACAGTAAATATAAAATGCTACTGACGCGATAATGACGAGAATGTATTGAATAAAATAGTATTTTGCTTCGCTGTGAAGTATTGAGTTCGTATCAAAATTACTATTGTTTGACAGTGAACTGGTAAGGTTTAGGGCTGTGTAGATTTCATTTAATAATGGTAAAAAAAGCAAAGATACCTGTATCGCATACAATAAAATTAGGGTGGTGTTTTTGCGCGTACCTTTCGTATTTACATGCATATACGGTTAATTACCAGATCGATATTTTACGATTTTCACAGGCGGGCGGGATTATATCATCGATATCTATGCCCATTAATTTTGCCATTACAGCATTTCCACACTGAACATCAGAACGCACAATGGCTAGTTCAAACGCTGCTTTTAATAGATCTGGGTTGTCGGAATTCAACCAATTGTTATTCAGAATAACAGATGGAAAAGACCGTACGGTTTCTATTTGTTGTGTATTTTTAAGAGGGCTTGAGTACGCGATGAATGTTTGCGTGTGTTTGTACATAATGAATAGAAGAGGGATAATCCCGATAAAAATAGCAGTTCGTTTTACTTGAACTCTGCCATGATTATTTTCTTGGCGGCTGTTGATTAGCAATGGCGCGACAAGAGAAATACATAATAAAGAAAAGCTATGGTAGAAATGCCCATCGACGGACGCTGAGAAAAAGAAAGCGCCTAAAATACATAATATGGCGAACCTCTCTTGTTTATTCTCGGCGCATTTTAAGCTCATATTAATAAATCGGTAAAGCAATCCTGCAATAATCAAACTCCCGATGATTCCATACTCGTAGATAATTTGTACTAAAACGCTATGGGGTTGGGTGGGAATCCCGTGGGTGTCTTGCGCAAAACTGTATCGAAAGTTGTCGGCTCCCATACCCAGAAGAGGGGCACTTTGTAATTGTTCTTTAAAAGAACTGATATAAATAGATATGCGATTTGCTGAAATCCGATTTATATCGAGATTGCTGACGGCGTCTAATCGGTCGAGGAAAAAAAGCCTGGCTATCCCTAGGCTACCGTTTTCAACAGGAAGGGCGCTTGCTAAGAAGCCTGCGGCGACTGTGACAAGAATTGTTATGCGATAAGTACGCCACGATATATTGCAAATAAATTTCGCACTAACAATCAGGAACATGGCAGGTATGAAGCTTCCTCGCCCACCACTCCAAAAAATGCAGAATACAGTCAAGAATAATAATATGTAAAGATATTTACTGGTCTGCTCTTTTAAAATTTGACTGTAAATAATACACATCACCAGTATGAGTAAATATCCCCAGTGCCTAATGTTGCTAAACATGGGAAAGTGCGCCACCCAGTCGTAGTTGGTGGGCACAATAGAAAGCAAAAGGGCGACATGAAGTACCGTGTAAATAAATGCGATAATTATACCGATAGTCAGTGTATAGCGAGTAATCGTGTCATTGCATCGTTGGTATATCGATATGCCAAATATAATATGCAATATAATTTCTGCATGTCTTGCTATTGATGCATACGTGTTTTCCGCGTTTATGGATGATAGTGATCCCAAAAGTGCGAATGCACCAACTAACCCGAGCGTTTGCCAGCTAATGTCTCTTACTTTTCCGGGCAGAAATATATGAAGCAATACGAACGAAAGTTCTAACCAAATAATAATTGGACGGTGCTTTAAAGGTGAATCAAATAAGTCACTTTGCTGCCAACCAAGCAAAGCAATAAGGGGGAAGGTAGTGGCGATTAACGCTAGTATATGGTTTACGGTGAAATGACCGTGTTTTGCGAGTAAATTAATCACACCATCCTCATACTTAAATCCACGGCCTTAACATCCTTAGTCAAGGCACCGATCGAAATGTAATCAACACCGGTCTCGGCGATCTTGACTAGGGTGTCATCCGTAATGCCACCACTGGCTTCTAGTTTGGCTTGGTCTTTTGCCATATCGACAGCTTGCTTGGTTTCTTCTATGGAGAAGTTGTCCAGCATAATGATGTCAGCCCCAGCATCTAGAGCTTCCTCTAGCTCGGCAAAGCTTTCAACTTCGATTTCAACCGGCTTTAACGGGGCTATCTCTTGCGCTTTTTCAATAGCTTGTCGAATACCACCACAAGCATGGATATGGTTCTCTTTAATTAGGAAGGCGTCAAACAAACCAATTCTGTGGTTATAGCAGCCTCCTTGACTCACCGCGTATTTCTGAGCCATGCGAAGGCCAGGCAGGGTTTTTCGAGTATCCAGCAGTTTTACTTGAGTGTGTGCCACCTGTTGACTATAAAAGTGACACTTGGTTGCCACAGCAGACAAGGTCTGCAAAAAATTCAATGCTGTACGCTCCCCTGTCAATAAAGAACGAGATGATCCTCTCAGTTCAAAGAGGGTGCTACCAGCCTCAACTTGGTCTCCGTCCTGTACATGCCAAGTGATCTCTACACCGTCGTCGAGTTGCTTAAATGTCTCATTGACCCATGCTTGACCAGCGATAACGGCATCATCGCGAGTAATCACTTTAGCGTGACTCGTGTTTTCTTCCGGGATCAACATAGCAGTAATATCGCCCGTACCTACGTCCTCGCTGAGGGCGCGCGTGACAGCTTGTTCAATATCTTGGTGTAATTGGCTTGGATCTAGATTCATTTTGGCACTACGGGAGCAATAAAAGCGCGTATTTTACACAGAGCGCAGCATGCTTGCATCAATCCTGTGACATAAGCTAGGCCTAGGCCTTGATCTCTGCGAGTGAATTCGTGATGCTTAAGCGATGACGTTATAAAAGTGAGTGAACCAGTTGGAAATTCAAAAACATTGGTTGCAGTCTGCCAAGCATTGCCCCAGCCCTAATCACAATGAGAGACCACAACAGGAGATATCTTTAATTGTCGTTCATAACATCAGCTTACCACCGAATGAGTTTGATAATGATTACGTCGAGGACTTTTTCTGCAATGAGCTTGATTGCAGTAAGCATCCATATTTTCAAAAAATCAAAGACTTAAAAGTGAGTAGTCACTTATTGATTAAGCGAGATGGTAGCTTGGTTCAGTTTGTTGGGTTTGATAAGCGTGCTTGGCATGCAGGGGTTAGCTGCTATGCTGGTCGTGACAACTGTAATGATTTTTCTGTAGGTATTGAGCTACAGGGTACCGACGATATTGCTTATACTGATGCGCAATACCACAAGCTCGTAGATGTCTCCAGATTGCTGTGCGACAGATATGACATTTCTCACTCGGAGATAACCGGTCATAGTGATATTGCGCCCGGACGCAAAACAGATCCCGGCCCAAGCTTTGACTGGTCTTACTTTAAACAACTAATGGAAAATGCATGAAATTTATCGTTCTGCTATTTACCGTACTGTTACAAAGACAAACTCGAAAAGAGGGGTATGAGCGCAATCGCAGATGGTTCAAGCGCTTATTAAGCCCTTTCCATTTTGAGCAGCAAAGTAAAACTATGCAAATCATGATGTATGTAGGGGTTGTTGTTTTGCCGTGTGTAGCACTCTCTGCATTAATTGAGCGTATGGATGGTTTGCTTGGCAGTTTTGTTTCGTTGCTACTTCAGGTGGCGTTGCTTCTCTATATTCTCGGCCGCGATAATGTGAGTCAGAAGTTTAAAGATTATAAAAATCATTGGCACAATCAAGACTATCAAGCCGCATTTTACTGCGCGAGAAACTTTTTAAGCTTGGAGGAGCAAGCTCAAACCAGTCCGTACACCTTACATACCACGGTAAGCAAAGCTCTCATACGTGCTTGGTTTATGCGCTTTTTTGTTTTTGTGTTTTGGTATTTACTTGCAGGCATTGGTGGTGCCATGTTCTGTTTGTTGAGCTATTGGTTCTATAGTGAAAGTAAAATTCCATGGATGAAGAGTGTACTTGACACCATGGAGTGGCTACCTTCAAGGTTGTTGGCTTTGAGTATGTCTTTAGCGGGTGATTTTAATCGAAGCTTTTCTACTGTCTCTAAATTGTGGACGGATTTTCAAACCAATGCAGATCAAGCTCTGGGTCATACACTGGAGACATTCAATCATCAGCAAGAGAAAGGGTTTGACGAAGCGGGTGCAGCCAGAACGATAGACGAAAGTAATCGACTGATGTTGCGCTGTGCTATTCTCTGGTTGTTAGTGGTGGCGTTCTTGACAATTTTTGCGGGGTTTTAGTCAGGTGTATATACATGCTATATCACTTTAGCCCCTAATAATGCAGCGCCGAATACGCCGCTGCTATCACCCAGCTTGTTCTTTAGCAACTGGGTGTTGATTTTAGTCTTTGAGCCTGCGCTAAAAATATAATTTTTCCAAATCTTTGGTACGTCTTCATACAGGGAATCGATGTTAGAAAGCCCTCCACCCAATACGATACAATTCGGGTCCATTATATTAATGACATGGGCAAGACTTTTTGCCAAGCGCAGACAATAGTCTTTGTAGGCTTGTCCGGCAGATGTGTCGTGGTCTTTTTTACTAAATAAAAAGTGTGAGTCGGCAGTAATACCAAATTGTTGTTGAGCCAAATTGGCGTATCCAGGTCCAGATAGATAGGTTTCAATACAGCCTTGTTTACCGCAATAGCAATTTTGTAGAGGTTTGTCTTTTTCGTCGAGCCAAGGTAAGCAGTTATGTCCCCATTCGCCCGCGATTCCATTGGCGCCTGAGATAACTTGACCATTTACAACCCAGGCACCGCCAACGCCAGTGCCAAGAATCACCGCAAATAATGATTCAAATTTGGTTTCCTTTCCTACTCCTAGGTGAGTTTCACTGTAAGCAAAGCAATTAGCGTCGTTCTCAATGGCAATGCGTCGCTTTAGTAGGAACTCAAGATCATCTTGTAAGGGCTGACCTATGAGGCAGACAGTGTTAGCATTTTTTACTCGCTGGGAGTGCTTTTCTATTGTGCCAGGAATCCCCACACCTAACGTTAATCGTGTTTGTTTTAAATCCGTTTCTGCTCGATCTACAAGCTTTGAGATAGACGATAATATTTGTTCGTATTGTGTTTGTTTATTTGGATGCTTTGGGGTTGTGATGCGCTCACGTAAGAGACATTCACCCGTGGAAGTGATTGCAGCGACCTCAATTTTGGTGCCGCCCAAATCTATACCTAGGTGAATCGTTTTGTGAGGGTTCTCATGTGAACTTGTCTGTGGATTCATTCGGGTGTTTTTTTAGTAATGCGTAATATTCGGCATCATAACTTGCAAACATGCTTTGTGCACTCTTGTCACTGGAGATCAACATAAAGCCAACACCATATTGCGTATTGCTGATTTGTTTGCACCAAACACTTTTAATTTTGATATGTCCAATACGTTTTCGGCCAATATTATTGGGGAGATCCATCATTAACACATCATATTCTTTTTCTATTTCCAGTGGCTGGTAGCTGGAGAGCATTAAACCACCTTCACTATAGTCGGCCATTAAGCCAAGACAGGTCATGGAGTTTTGCTCAAATAGCGTAACTTGAGTGTAGAGTGTTTTGCGAACGAACTGGCGTTTTTCGTTGTAATTGGCTTGTTCCTGCATGTTAATCCCAATTTTGATTGAACGCATGGTGCTAGCGAGATGCACGCTTACCTTATAAGATTAGACTTTTGTGTCAGGTTCACCAGCGTATGAGGGAAATTCACTTGGTTTTGGGTGGTGCACGCTCAGGTAAAAGTGCCTATAGCGAGCAGCTAGCCTTAGGCTCCAAGGATACACTGCACTATATCGCTACTGCACAAGCCTTTGACGATGAAATGCAGACTCGGATTCAGCGTCATCAAGCAGACCGCAGTGCGCGATTTCATACGCTTGAAGAGCCCATTGAGTTATCCCGTCGAATCTCGGAGCTAAGTGTTCCAGGCCATACGATTGTAGTGGACTGTTTAACGCTATGGATGAGTAATTTGTTGATGTGTGAGCCTGAGAATATGGCTACACGCTCGCAAACGTTAATTGATGCACTCAAAAGCTCAAAGGGTCGCGTCATTCTGGTCTCTAATGAAATCAGTATGGGGGTCATTCCACTCGGTGAAAGTAATCGTCGGTTTGTGGATGAGCTAGGGCGACTGCACCAAGGTATTGCACGAGAGGCTCAACATGTCACACTCATGGTGGCGGGTATTCCAAGCGTCATCAAATAATGATTAAGGATAAGCAGCATCATGAATTGGTTTGAACAACCCTGTCGTCTCCCTTCTGTTGAATTTTTTGAGCAAGCTCAAGCACATCAGTCAAACCTCACCAAACCCCCCGGGTCATTGGGGCAGTTAGAGCAAGTAGCGTGTCAACTAAGCGCTATGCAAGAGCGACAGTCTCCTTCCCTTGATCGCATTCATATCAGTATTTTTGCCGCAGATCATGGTATTGCTAAGCAAGGGGTTTCTGCATTTCCGCAGTCAGTGACGTTACAAATGATCAGCAATTTCTTGGCAGGTGGCGCGGCGATCTCCGTTTTGGCGCAGCAAATGCAAGCTGAGTTAGAAGTGGTTAACTGTGGATGCAATGGTGAGATATCCGATGCCATTGGTTTAATTAATAAACCTATTGCAAAAGGCACGGCGGATTTTTCAATTCAGCCAGCCATGGCCGAAGATGAGTTGCTTTTGGCGTTGCAACTAGGTCATGAAGCGGCAGATCGTGCCCATCAACAAAACAGTGATTTGTTCATTGGTGGCGAAATGGGCATTGCCAATACCAGTTCAGCTACAGCTTTAGCGGCTTCGCAATTGGGGCTTCCTGTGGCTGACCTCGTGGGGCCGGGTACAGGAGTAGATGCACAGCAATTGCAGCATAAACGTGAGGTCATTGATCGAGCCATCGCACGCTATGACCTGGCAACGCCGTTGCAGCGTTTGCAAACGTTCGGTGGTTTCGAGATAGCAGCTTTGTGTGGCGCCTACATTCGAGCAGCACAAATTGGTATACCTGTGCTGGTGGATGGTTTCATTAGCTCCACTGCAGCATTGATGGCGGTTTCGATTAATAGTAGTGTGCGTCCTTGGTTGATATTTAGTCATGCTGGCGCTGAACCAGGTCACCAAGTGGTGTTGCGTGCATTGGATGCGAGTCCACTGTTAAGTATTGGTATGCGTCTGGGAGAAGGAAGTGGTGCAGCTGTGGTCGTGAGTCTCTTGCGCAGTGCGGTTGAATTACATAATTCCATGGCCACGTTCGCTGATGCTGGTGTGGATGGAAAAGCGTCGTGAAATATAAAACCATTGATTTACTACGCCATGGCGAACCCGAAGGTGGCAATGTGTTCCGTGGTCACACAGATCATGCGCTAACAAGATTGGGTTGGCAGCAGATGCGAGAAGCTTGTGCCAATCAATCATGGGATTTAATCATCACTAGTCCGTTGAAGCGCTGCATGGCGTTTGCTGAAGTATTAGCACAAGAGTTGAATATTGATGTCGTCATTGCGGAGGGGCTAAAAGAATTCCATTTCGGAGTTTGGGAAAACCAAGATATGGAATCTGTGTTCGCTAATGAGTTTGATCAGATAAAAGGTTTGTGGGCTGACCCTATGAACTTTGCCTCTCCAGAAGGCGAGTCGGTTTTAAATTTTGAGGGACGAGTATTAAAAGCTTGGTTTGGATGCTTAGCTCGACCCGAAAGCAAGATTTTGATCATTTGTCATGGTGGCGTCATTCGCATGTTATTGAAAGAGGTATTAGGCTTTCCTTTCACACATTTAAATCGCATGGACGTGCCTTTTGCTAGTCGTACTCAAGTGCAAGTGAGTGAGCAAGAACCGTTTCAATATCAATTGAAGTTTCATGGGTAGAATATCGCCTAATTAAATCCTTGGGTATGCTCAGCGTGGCGAGGTTTTTCCTTAATTTTTGAATTTGTATGCAGCTGGCGCACTTTGCCTTGTTTGTGGCAATCCCTGTTAATACCATCTAATTGTCTATACTGGTTTGTAAGTCAAAAATTTTCTCCATCTTTTGCCATCAAGGTTAAGGAAATACACTATATGGATTCCACTGATCACGATCAGGACCCGGTTGAAACTCAAGAATGGCTCGACGCAATCGATAGCGTTATCCGAGAGGAAGGTATTGAACGAGCCCGATTTGTTTTAGAACGCCTATCAGAGCGTGCCACTAGAAACGGTTTGCCGCTTCCTTATGCATTTGTTACCCCTTATAGAAATACTATACCAGTCGCCGAAGAAGCGAAAATGCCCGGCGATTTATTTGTGGAACGTCGTATTCGCTCTTTGATTCGTTGGAATGCGCTGGCCATGGTTGTGCGTGCTAATCAAAGTGGTGACGAGTTGGGTGGTCACATTGCCAGTTTTGCCTCTAGCGCCACACTGTACGATGTAGGCTTTAACTATTTTTTCCGCGCACCTAATAAAGAAAGTCGAGATTGTCCTAATGGTGATCTGGTTTATTATCAAGGACATATTTCCCCCGGGCTTTATGCGCGCAGTTTCCTTGAAGGCCGCCTCAATACCGAGCAGCTAGATAACTTCCGTCGCGAGGTGGATGGCAAGGGTCTAAGTTCGTATCCACACCCAAGACTCATGCCGGATTATTGGCAATTCCCAACAGTGTCTATGGGCTTAGGTCCCATGCAAGCTATCTATCAAGCGCACTTTATGCGGTATATGTCGGCGCGCGGTTTGGTGCCGCGTCTGGATCGTAAGGTGTGGGCATTCTTGGGTGATGGTGAGTGTGATGAGCCAGAAACCCTAGGTGCGATTAGCTTGGCTGGCCGTGAGAAATTAGAAAACCTAATTTTTGTGGTCAACTGTAACTTACAGCGCTTAGATGGACCGGTGCGCGGTAACGGTAAAATTATTCAGGAGCTTGAAGGTCAATTCCGTGGTGCAGGCTGGAATGTCGTTAAGGTGGTTTGGGGTCGTCATTGGGATCCATTGTTCGCAAAAGATCATAAAGGTTTGATGCAAAAACGCATGGATGAAGTGGTTGATGGTGAGTTCCAAAATTACAAAGCCAAAGGCGGCGCTTATACCAAAGAACATTTCTTCGAAAAATATCCAGAGTTAAAAGAAATGGTGGCAGATATGAGCGATGAAGAAATTTATCGCTTAAACCGCGGTGGTCATGATCCCTACAAGGTTTACGCTGCCTATCATTCTGCCATGAACCATAAGGGCCAGCCTACCGTGATTTTGGCGCATACCATTAAAGGTTATGGTATGGGTGATGCCGCTGAAGGCAAAAACGAAGCCCACGGTGTTAAAAAATTGGATATCGACAATCTCAAAGCATTCCGAGATCGTTTTGATATCCCAATTAGCGATAAGGATCTAGAGCAAGTCCCTTATTATCGTCCGCCGGAAGACAGTCCCGAAATGCAGTACATGCGTAAGCGCCGTGAATCTTTGGGCGGTTATATGCCAGTGCGCACAGAAAACAAAGAACCTTTACCTGTGCCTAAGTTAGATGCATTTAAAGCACAATTAGAAGGTACGGGTGATCGGGAAATTTCTACTACTATGGCGTTTGTTCGAATGCTAACGTCGCTCGTAAAAGATAAAGCCATGGGTGATCGAGTCGTGCCCATTGTGCCAGACGAGGCACGTACGTTTGGTATGGAAGGTTTATTTAGACAGTTGGGTATCTACAGCTCTGAAGGGCAACTTTATGAGCCAGTGGATTTCGGTCAAATGATGTATTACAAAGAAGATAAAAAGGGTCGCATCCTTGAAGAAGGCATTAACGAATCTGGCGCTTTTAGCGCTTGGTTAGCGGCGGCTACATCATACAGTACTTATGATAAAGCCATGGTGCCGTTCTATATCTTCTATTCCATGTTTGGTTTCCAGCGGGTTGGCGATTTATCGTGGGCCGCCGGTGATTGCCAAGCACAAGGTTTCCTCATTGGCGCTACCGCAGGTCGAACCACGTTGAATGGCGAGGGTTTACAGCACCAAGACGGCCATAGTCATATCCTGGCGAATACCATACCAAATTGTATTACCTATGACCCGACGTTTGCTTATGAGCTGGCGGTTATCATGCAAGATGGTTTACGTCGTATGTATCAAGAGCATGAGAGAGTGTTCTATTACATTACTGTCATGAACGAAAACTATGCCCACCCGGCGATGCCAAAAGGCGCCGAAGAAGGCATTATTAAAGGTCTTTACCGATTCAAAGAAACCGCCGACAGTGATTTGAAAGTTCAGCTCATGGGCAGTGGTACGATTCTGCGTGAGGTCATTGCGGCAGCGGATATTCTGCAATCGGAATATGACATCTCAGCGGATATTTGGAGTGCTACCAGCATTAATGAGTTGGCTCGTGAGGGCCGTCAGTGTGAGCGACACAATATGCTTAACCCTGACAGTGTGGCGCGCACCTCTTTCGTCGAGCAATGTTTGAAAGATACGCAAGGCCCTGTGATCTGTGCAACGGATTACATTAAGCAATATAGCGAACAGATTCGCCCTTATCTTCCCAGCGATAAGAGCTTCGTTACGCTTGGGACCGATGGCTTCGGCCGCAGTGATAGTCGAGAAAAACTCCGTGAGTTCTTTGAGGTTGACCGTCACTTCGTTGTAGTGGCCGCGCTCTATGGTTTGATGAAAGAGGGTAAAGTCAAAGCCGATGTGATTGCAGAGGCAATGAAGAAGTTTAATATTTCATCAGACAAACTCGATCCCCTATATCATTAAGGAATGAACATGGCGCAAGTGAATGTAACGGTGCCGGATTTAGGCGGTATCGAAGAAGTTGAAGTAATCGAAATCAGTGTGGGCAAGGGTGATAGTGTCGACGCCGATGATTCCATTGTCGTATTGGAAAGTGATAAAGCGACCATGGAAGTGCCGGCACCCAGTGCTGGGACCATTGCTGAGATTAGTGTTTCCGTTGGAGATAAGGTTTCAACTGGCTCACAAGTTGCGGTAATGGACTCAGACTCAGCCGATGCTGGAGAGAAAAACCCGTCGCCGGAGCAAAAAGACGCAGACGAACCTAAGCCGCAACAAGTAGATCAGCAAGCACAAACGGAAAGTAAGCAAGAATCATCCAGCTCATCTGCAGAACCTCAGGAGATAGAGGTTCGCGTGCCTGATTTGGGCGGTATTGATGAAGTCGAAGTCATAGAAATACCCGTTTCAAAAGGCGATCAATTGCAGCAGGACGACAGTATTCTGGTGCTTGAGAGCGATAAAGCAACCATGGAAGTACCGGCGCCTCAAGAAGGTGAGCTTGTGAGCATCGAAGTGAAAGTGGGAGATAAAGTCTCCCAAGATACTTTGGTTGCAAAAATGAAGGTGGTAGGGTCTTCAGGATCACCGACAGATTCCTCATCAAAAGCCAAGACTCAAGAGCCAGCAGAAAAAACGTCGTCACCGTCGCAAGCAACTCAAAAGTCAGCACCGGCTAAAGCTTCACCGGAACCACAGCAAACGCAAACTACCAGTGGAAAAGTTCATGCCGGGCCTGCGGTACGTAAATTGGCCCGAGAATTCGGTGTCGATTTAACCGATGTATCAGCCACGGGTCCCAAAGGACGCATCCTAAAAGAAGATGTCCAAGCATTTGTTAAGCAGCGCGTGAAACAGCCAGCCGTCGCCTCCGGCGGTCCTATGGGTGTGGTCGGATCCAATGAGGATTTCTCTAAATTTGGTCCTATCACCGAGCAGCCACTCAATAAGATCAAGCAAGCGACCGCCCGCAATATGGTGAAAAGCTGGAGTGAAATTCCTCAGGTCACCCAGTTTGATCAAGCGGATATCACTGAGCTTGAAGCTTATCGCAAAGGGAAAATGCAAAGCATGCTTCCTGAAGGCGTGCGAGTATCACCACTGGCCTTTATTGCGCGTGCATGTGTTAAAGCACTACAAGCTTATCCGACCTTTAATAGTTCTTTGAAGGGACAGGGTGAGTCTCTGGTTCTGAAACAGTACTACAACATTGGTATCGCGGTGGATACGCCTGAAGGCCTGCTGGTTCCAGTGATTAAGGATGCTGATAAAAAAGGCATTGTTGAACTCGCACAAGATAGCAGCGAGTTAGCGAAAAAGGCTCGGGATAAAAAACTGCCCATGGATGCCATGCAAGGTGGTTGCTTCACTATTTCCAGTCTAGGCGGGATTGGCGGTACCAGCTTTACGCCGATCGTCACCGCACCTCAAGTGGCTATTTTGGGGGTGAGCAAGGCAAAAATGGAACCGGTCTGGAATGGCGAAGAGTTTGAGCCGCGTCTGATGTTGCCACTGAGTCTATCCTACGATCACCGAGTGATTGATGGGGCGGAAGCGGCGCGATTTACACGCTATCTATGTGAACTCTTGACTGATGTACGTCATCTTTTACTTTGAGAAAATTTCATTTTTACGTCTACACTAAAAAATAGGACGTAAAAATGAGGTAGTACCGTGCATGGATTGTTAGCCCCGGCCATCGCCCTAATGAATAGACTGAGTTACGCCCAAAAATTTGGCGTGATCAGTCTTACTTTTTTTGTGCCGTTGCTTTTTCTGAGTAGCGTCATCGTCAATGAAACTTATCAAGAGAAGCATAATACGGACTTAGCTCGCGAATCATTGCAGCTTATTGAGAAGGTTCTTGTTACGGTTGATATTGCATCAAAATATCGCGACTTGGCTACAGCTGAGACCTTTTTCCCTCGTCCGGAATTAACTCAAGAAACCGAAAAATATGAAGCACAGTTAAAAGCTCAGTTAACTGAAATGGAGCAAAATCCTGAATTTCAAGAAGTGGTCGAAGATTTAGATCAACGCATTGCTGGTTGGAAAAAAGGTTTTGCTCGCACCGGTGAAAACAAGCAGCCAACAGTTCAGGATCAATATAAAGCTTATAATCGTATTGTTCAGGATATCTTGTTTTTGTCTTATTCGGTTGCGCAGCATTCTGGTGTCGCTCAAGATACTGATGATCGTGTGCAGCTATTATTAAAACTGATTACTAACGACTACCCAAACTATAAAGCGAAGTTAGGTTTTGCACATGCGGTTGGTGTGTATGCAATCATCGAAAAATATATTGGCACGATGACATATAATTTTTTGAATGATACCTATGATGCCTTAGATTTAAGCTTTAAAGCCATGCAGCAAAATCATAATGCCTTACTTGAGGAAAACTCGCTGTTTAAGGATCAGTTTTCAGAGTTATTCTCCAAAGTAGAAAAAAATGCTGAAGACATAAAGTTTAAACTTGATGAAGAGTTGATCGCTGCAGTTTCTGTGGAGACCACATGGCAAGCCTATAGTGACCATTATTCTGAGAGGCTAAAACCGTTTACGACGGTGCGAAATCAATCTTTGAGCATACTTAACGATATTTTGCAGGTTCGTGTTGATGCATTGATGCAGAAGTTGATGACTGTTGTCGTTGCGATCGCGCTCGTTATATTGTTAATCGTCTACCTCTATGCTGCTTTTTTCTGGTCTGTTCGCTCGACTGTAGGGGAGTTCCATGGCGCTGCTAAGAAAATCAGTCGAGGTGACATGCGCATACGCGTCAAGGTAGATAGCCGAGATGAAATGGGTGAATTGTCAGGTGAATTCAATGACATGGTGGATAAAATCCATAGCCTTTTACAAGCAGTACACAAAACGGCTCGAGACGTAGGCAGTGCTATGACGCAAGTTGGTAGCAACGCCGAAAAAAGCAGCACGGCAGCCGAGGAGCAGTTGCGTCAAACTGAGCAAGTTGCATCAGCAGTGACACAAATGTCTGCATCGGCAGAAGAAGTGAATCGTCAAAGCTCTGATGCTTCGAGTTCTGCCGCAAAAGCTACTGACCAAGCCAACAAGGCGAACTCGGTAGTCGGTGATACTTTGGGTCAAATAAATCAACTTGCTGACGAAATCATGCGTAGTACTAATGTCATTAATACGCTTTCTGAAAATAGCGAAAATATAGCGAATATGTTGGCTGTAATTAAAGGGATTGCAGAGCAGACCAATCTACTGGCCCTTAATGCAGCTATTGAAGCTGCGCGTGCAGGCGAACAGGGACGCGGGTTTGCAGTGGTCGCCGATGAAGTGAGAACCCTTGCGAGTCGAACACAATCAAGTGCTCAAGAAATTGATGAGGTGATGACAACTATTCACGAAGGCATCAGCAATGCTGTGGAGGTAATGGGCAATAGCCATATGATGGCACAGGATACGGTTGAGTCCTCTGGTAAAGTAAGAGAAGCTTTGAGTGAGATAATGAATGTTGTACAAGACATTTCTCAAGCCAATAATCAGATTGCAGCTTCAGCGGCAGAACAAACAGATGTTGCTCGAACGATTGATCAAAATGTGGTGAGTATAAGTGATCTTGGTCGTGCGACTGTGGATGATGCAGCGGAAACCGTGGCTGCTATTAGGGAGGTTGTGGGGCTAACGGATTCCCTATTGGAAAAACTAGAGCGTTTTCAGGTTTAACGGTTCAAAAACGCTCTATCTGGCTAATTTCTTTTTTAGTCTTTAAGCAGGTTTGATTTGCGAAGTTGAGGCTCTTTAGCGGGGCGATAGAACAAGCCGATATTGCCGATGCTCTGAACCAACGTGGAACGGGTTACTTTTTCAGTTTCTACCAATAAATCTTTTTTCAAGTCTCTATCGCCCACCGCGAACTTTACTTTGATGAGTTCGTGGTCTTCCAGGGCGCGATCAATTTCAAGAATGACGCTTTCTGATAGTCCATTGCCAGCTACAGTGACAACAGGGTTCAGCTTGTGACCAATGGCTTTAAGGGCTTTTTTGCGCTCTTGTGTTAGCTGCATTAATTTTCAATCTCAGTAAGAATCAGTTATGTGAGTTGTCGAGGGATTATAGCAGCCACTGGCGGGCTAAGAAATGAAGGTTTCATAAATATTATAGCGTCAGTGGCTGGTTTGTACTCTAAGCTTGTTTTTTCAATATACAGCCCCATTTATACACATGTGGCAGGAACTCAAGGCGAAGGTTTTGAGTCAGATGTTGAATATTGCAATCAACTGGTATCTTGGATTAGATACTAGGCTAACTATCGGCACAGTAAGCTCAATAGTTCAGCGCTATCACTGTAATTGCAACAAGTGAAGAGCCAAAGCTCATTTAAACGCGTATAACGGCTACATACGCTCGCGCAATAAGCTTTTTATTGCCAAACTAAGATTATTCGACGAATCGTCTGCAAGTGTAGTAACCTTGGCGGATATGAACGAAAACTATTGGGGTTGGACCTAAAGTAAAATGGCAAAAAATCTGATTTTATGGGTAATTATCGCAGCGGTATTGCTCACCGTCTTTCAAAAACTTGATAGCCCGGTTTCAAATCAAGAAATCGCTTACAGCCAATTTATCGAACGTGTGCAAAGTGGTCAGGTGAAAAAAGTCACCATCGCTGGAGCCTCAATTACAGGCGAATACAACAATGGCCAGCGCTTTGAAACCATTCGTCCAGGGCACGATCCCAAAATGATGGACGATCTACTTGAACATAATGTTGAGGTACAAGGTAAAAAACCTGAGCAGCAAAGCATCTGGACACAACTATTAGTAGCATCATTCCCGATCCTTGTGATTATTGCCGTTTTCATGTTTTTCATGCGTCAAATGCAAGGTGGTGGCGGTGGCAAGAGTGGCCCAATGTCATTCGGGAAATCGAAAGCCAAGCTTTTAGGTGAAGATCAGATCAAAACGACATTCACCGATGTGGCTGGTTGTGATGAAGCTAAAGAAGATGTCCAAGAGCTTGTGGAGTTCTTGCGGGACCCTGCCAAATATCAGCGCTTGGGAGGCCAAATTCCTCGTGGCGTTCTTATGGTGGGTCAACCTGGTACAGGTAAAACCTTGTTGGCTAAAGCCATCGCTGGCGAGGCTAAGGTTCCGTTTTTCTCAATTTCGGGTTCGGATTTCGTTGAAATGTTCGTCGGTGTTGGTGCTAGCCGCGTACGTGATATGTTCGATCAAGCTAAGAAACAAGCCCCATGTATCATTTTCATCGACGAGATAGACGCAGTGGGTCGCAGTCGCGGTGTTGGTATTGGCGGTGGCAATGACGAGCGTGAGCAGACGCTTAACCAGCTTCTAGTTGAAATGGACGGTTTTGAAGGCAATGACGGTATAATTGTAATAGCGGCTACCAACCGTCCGGATGTATTGGATCCAGCGCTAATGCGTCCGGGTCGTTTCGACCGCCAAGTCGTGGTTGGTTTGCCCGATATTCGTGGTCGCGAACAGATCCTAAAAGTCCACATGCGCAAAGTACCTGTGACAGACGATATCGATGCAAAAGTTATTGCCCGAGGCACTCCAGGTTTCAGTGGCGCAGACTTAGCAAACCTCGTAAACGAGGCGGCTCTATTCGCGGCACGTGCTAACCGCACAACTGTGACCATGGAAGAGTTTGAAAAAGCGAAAGACAAGATCATGATGGGCGCCGAGCGCAAGTCTATGGTCATGAGCGATAAAGAAAAAGAAAATACGGCGTATCACGAAGCGGGTCACGCGATCGTTGGTCGCTTGGTTCCAGAGCACGACCCTGTTTACAAAGTGTCGATTATTCCTCGCGGTCGCGCTCTGGGTGTCACTATGTTCTTACCTGAAGAAGACCGCCACTCCATTAGCAAGCGTGGCATCGAGAGTAATATCTGTTCTTTATATGGCGGTCGCATAGCCGAAGAGATGACGCTCGGCAAGGACGGTGTGACCACTGGCGCTTCAAATGATATTGAGCGAGCTACGCAATATGCTCGAAATTATGTGACTAAGTGGGGTTTATCGGAGAAGCTGGGCGCGCAGCTTTATGCTGAAGAAGATCAAAACGCCTACCTTGGTAGTTCCGGTGGCGGTCAGCTGTCTCATTTATCAGATGAAACAGCGAGAACCATTGATGCTGAAGTTAGGGACTTGTTAGATCGTTGTTACAAGACCGCTTATCAGTTGTTGGAAGAGAATCGCGATAAGCTGGAGCTAATGAAAGACGCTTTAATGGAATATGAGACCATTGATACCGACCAAATCGATGACATTATGAACGGCCAGAAGCCTCGCCCACCAAAGTCTTGGAGTGACGATGATGGTGACAAAGGCGGTGCAGGTGCAGATGCCACTGAAGAGACGGAAAGTAAGCTCGACGAAGATTCTAGCGAAGACAACCAAGGCAAGCCGGCCAGCGAGCACTAAATGGTCTTCTCAACTGTCTAAAGAAAAGGCAACCATAGGTTGCCTTTTCTTTTATGTACTCTGTAAAAAACGACCTTTAGATATTTAAGACAAACGACATGAAGCTTCAATATGGACATCAAATCCTTGATCTGAGCCATCCTCACATCATGGGGGTGCTTAACGTAACCCCAGATTCGTTCAGTGATGGTGGTCAATTTAATCAACTGGATTCAGCATTAGCCCATGCACAGCAGATGCAGCAGCAGGGCGCTTCTATTATTGATGTGGGTGGAGAATCTACCCGCCCTGGAGCAGAGCCTGTTTCAGTCCAAGAAGAATTAGATCGAGTCATTCCTGTGGTGACCAAGTTGGCAAACAATATGGATGTCTGCATCAGTGTTGATACCAGTACACCGCAAGTCATGCGTGAAGCAGCACAGGCAGGAGCTCATTTCATTAATGATGTCAGAGCTCTCACTCGAGAAGGTGCCATGCAGGCGGCAAAAGATACAGGTCTACCGATCTGTTTGATGCATATGCAGGGTGATCCCAAGTCGATGCAAAACAATCCTGAATATGCACAAGTGGTGAATGATGTTTATGACTATTTGTCAGAAAGAATTGAAGCCTGTTTGCAGTTTGGTATTGCTCTTGATCAATTATTAATAGATCCCGGATTTGGCTTTGGCAAGACCCTAGAGCATAATTACCAGCTGCTTGCTCAGTTAGATCGATTCTTAGAGTTGAAATTGCCGTTACTGATAGGTTTATCTCGAAAATCCATGATTGGAGGGGTTTTGGATAATCGGCCTCCTCATGAGCGAGTATCCGGCAGTGTCGCTGGAGCGTTAATAGCTGTTATGAATGGCGCACAAATAGTGCGCGTCCACGATGTTCAAGAAACATCTGATGCCTTAAAAGTGTGGCAAGCAGCAAAACAGTTTGCATAGAAATAGAATGGTTAAGAGTTAAGGAAAAACATGTCCCGTAAATATTTTGGTACAGATGGTATCCGTGGACGCGTTGGTGAATCACCAATTACCCCGGAATTTGTCATGAAGCTTGGTTGGGCAGCGGGACGCGTATTTGCTAGCCAAGGCAAAAGGAAGATTTTAATCGGAAAAGATACCCGAATTTCTGGTTATATGTTTGAGTCAGCTTTAGAGGCAGGCTTGTCTGCAGCGGGGGTGGATATTGGTATTTTAGGTCCAATGCCGACGCCTGGTATTGCCTATCTAACGCGTACCTTCCATGCCGATGCAGGTATTGTCATCAGCGCCTCTCATAATCCGTATTACGATAATGGTATTAAGTTTTTCTCTGCAGATGGCAGTAAGTTAGACGATGCTACTGAGCAGCAAATCGAAGAGTTGCTTGATCAACCAATGGAAGTTATGAACTCAGATCGATTGGGCAAGGCTAAGCGAATCGAAGATGCAGCGGGTCGCTATATCGAATTCTGTAAAAGTACTGTTTTTGGTTTATCACTCAAAGGCATGCGAGTGGTATTAGATTGTGCCCATGGTGCTACTTACCAAATAGCGCCCGCGGTTTTTACTGAGTTAGGGGCCGATGTATTTGTTATTGGTAATGAGCCAGATGGCCTTAATATTAATAATCAGGTGGGCTCTACATCTCCTAAATCCCTTCAGCAGAAGGTTGTCGAATTGAGAGCTGATTTGGGTGTTGCCTTTGATGGTGATGGTGACCGCGTAGTTATGGTCGATCACAAAGGTGAAGTGGTTGATGGCGATGAGATTATTTATATGATTGCTCGTCAACAGTATGAAACCGATACCCTGCAAGGTGGTGTTGTCGGAACACTTATGTCGAATATGGGGATGGAGTTGGCGTTAAAAGATATGGGTATTCCTTTCGTTCGCGCGAAAGTCGGTGATCGTTACGTTCTGCAGCAGCTTGCGGAGCACAACTGGTCTTTGGGTGGAGAAAGCTCGGGTCATATTTTGTGCTTAAATTCTACGACTACAGGCGATGGTATTGTGGCTGCATTGCAAGCTTTAAAGTCTTTGCAAAGTCATGGCAAAAACTTGCATGAATATAAGCAAGGTATGTCGAAATTCCCGCAAGTGATGAAAAACGTTAAGGTGGTAGATAAGTCTATTGTAGATAGTGCCGAGGTGTTAAAGGCAGTAGAGCAGGCGGAAACAGAAATGGCAGGTAAAGGCCGCGTATTGTTGCGCCCATCAGGTACTGAGCCTGTCGTACGTGTCATGGTAGAGGGACAAGATAAAACTTTAGTAAACCTGTTAGTCGATCGCCTAGTTCAAATTGTGAGTCAAGCGGCGCAATAAAAAAGGCTGGCAAATCAAGGTGTAAGGCGAGAACTGGCTTGCTCTTAATGGGCTTCTTAGGTAGTATCGCCACCTTCCTGAAGTTGGGGAATAAATCATGCGTCGCACATTTGTGGCAGGAAATTGGAAAATGAACGGCTCAAAGGCCGAGAATCAAAGTCGTTTAGAGGCTTTGGTCGCAGCGCTTGGGCAACGTCAAGACATCGATATGGCGGTATTTCCGAGCATGCCTTACGTGGCGCAGTGTCAGCAAATCCTAGGTGGTAGTACGGTTGCTTGGGGTGCTCAGAACGTCAGTGAACATACTGGTGGAGCTTTCACCGGTGAGACTTCATCTCAGATGCTGAGAGATTTTGAATGCCGCTATGTATTGGTTGGTCATAGTGAACGTCGTGAATTATTCGCTGAATCTAATCAGCAAGTGGCAGAGAAGTTCAAGGCCGCGGTTGATTCTGAGTTGGTGCCTGTTTTGTGTGTGGGTGAAACACTAGAACAACGTGAAGCTGGTGAAACTCAAAGAATTATTTCAGAGCAGATCGAAGCGGTATTGTCGTTAGTCGGTTCTGATGTGTTTGCAAATGGTGTGGTCGCGTATGAACCTGTGTGGGCAATAGGCACAGGTAAAACAGCGTCTCCCGAGCAGGCGCAAGAGGTGCATTCTGCGATAAGAGCGCAATTAGCAGAAGCGAATATAGCAATGGCTGAAGCCATGCAGATCCTCTACGGCGGTAGCGTAAAACCAGAAAACGCTGCTGCAATATTTGCTCAACAAGATGTAGACGGGGCTTTAGTGGGCGGAGCGTCCCTTAAAGCGGAAGATTTTATAGCAATCTGCGATGCAGCAGCTTAGGCAGGACCCATGGAAAGTATCATTCTTATCTTTCATATTATTGTTGCCATTGCCATTATCGGCTTGGTATTGATTCAGCAGGGCAAGGGTGCTGAAGCAGGCGCGAGCTTTGGTGGTGGTGCCTCTCAGACGGTATTTGGTAGCGCCGGCTCGGGTAACTTTTTAACTCGTTCGACTTCGGTTTTAGCTGTTGTGTTTTTTGCAACAAGCTTTGCGTTGGCGTATGTGGCTAAGCAGAAAGCCGATGGTTTGGTTGATGCTGGTTTGCCAAGTGTGCAAGAAGTTCAGCAAATTGAAGACGCTGTGCAGGAGAGTGAAGTTCCTGTCGTTGAAGAGTCTGCTCCTGAAACGGATGCACCGATAGTCGATTAATAGTTTTAGCGGATGTGCTGGAATTGGTAGACAGGCAACGTTGAGGTCGTTGTGTGCTATGCACGTGAGGGTTCAAGTCCCTCCATCCGCACCAAACTATATCGTTCCTTGCTCATTGGAACGAAAAAATCTATAATGAGCGCAGTTTTGACGCGGGGTGGAGCAGTCTGGTAGCTCGTCGGGCTCATAACCCGAAGGTCGTCGGTTCAAATCCGGCCTCCGCAACCATATTGATGGTGTGATTGTTAGAGAAAAAGCCCACGGGCTCGACTCTTTAACCAAGGGAAGGTCACTACTTAAGTCGGCCTCCGCAACCATTTTAGGTCGTTTTGGTAAGCCAAGGCGTAAACCTAGGATCACGGAACCCCTCACGGGACTGCTTTAGTGATGGACTAAGGTGGTTTCCATAAGGGGTTTTTTGTTGGCGTAAAATTCGTTGATAAGCGAGTTTTAGGCGACAAAAAGAATACGCTTAAAAATTGGGCTCGGATGGCTGTACGGTTCAGTTTATCCTTTAGCCCATTTTTTGTATCTGTTGGAGTAAATGTGGCCAGTAAAGATCAGCAGTTAGTTGAATTGCTACAGCCTGTGGTTGAAGCCATGGGGTATGAGTTTTGGGGTCTAGAATATATCGCTAAGGGTAAAGACTCCCTACTTCGTATTTTTATTGACGGTGAAAACGGCGTCAATGTTGATGACTGCGCGGCAGTAAGTCGTCAAGTAAGCGGTGTAATGGACGTAGAAGACCCCATTACCAGTGAATACAACTTAGAAGTATCCTCTCCAGGGTTGGATCGACCGCTATTCACACTAGAACATTTTGAACGTTATGTTGGTGAGTTTGTTGATATAAAGCTGCGTTATGCGTTTGAAGGACGCCGCAAATTTAAAGGCAAGCTGGTTGGTATCGAAGATGGTGAAGATATAGTTGTACATGTGGATAACCACGAGTATCTCTTGCCGATCGATTCCATTGATAAGGCCAACTTAATATACCGAGATAACAAGGATAAATAGGACCACCGAGGGCAGAAATATGAGCAAAGAAATACTGCTGGTTGCCGAAGCCGTCTCTAATGAAAAAGGCGTCGAGAAAGAAGTCATTTTTGAAGCTATTGAGTTGGCTTTAGCGGCTGCTGCGAAAAAACGCTACGAAGACGAAGAGCCTGATATCCGAGTTGCCATTGATCGTCGCTCAGGTGAATACGAGACATACCGTCATTGGACTATTGTAAGCAATGAAGTAGTGCCTGCACTGGGTTCTGAATTGAACATGCAGGAAGCAGCGGATATCGATACGAATCTGAAAGAAGGTGATTCTTACGAAGAGCAGATTGAAAACCCAGAGTTTGGTCGTATCGCAGCACAAGCCGCTAAGCAAATTATTATGCAGAAGGTGCGCGAAGCAGAGCGAGCTAAAATTACTGCAGCTTATGAAGATCGCATCGGCGAACTTGTCCATGGCACAGTGAAGAAAGTAACCCGCGATAATATTATTGTTGACCTAGGCAATAACGCAGAAGGTTTGCTCCCGCGTGAACAACTTGTGGCGCGTGAGGTATTCCGTATCGGCGATCGTTTGCGAGCGGTTTTAACATCGGTAAATCCAGAAAACCGTGGTCCACAGCTTATTTTAAGTCGTGCAGCGGGTTCAATGTTAATTGAATTGTTCCGTATCGAAGTTCCTGAGATCGGTGAAGAAGTTATCGAAATCAAAGCGGCTGCTCGTGATCCTGGCAGTCGAGCAAAAATCGCAGTGAAGTCCAACGATCAGCGTATTGATCCTGTTGGCGCATGCGTAGGTATGCGTGGTGCTCGTGTACAAGCAGTATCAAATGAATTAGGAAACGAACGCGTAGATATTGTGCTTTGGGATGATAACCCAGCACAGTTAGTGATTAATGCTTTGGCCCCTGCAGAAGTGGAATCCATCGTAATGGATGAAGAAACCAATTCTATGGATGTTGCCGTAGCAGAAGATCAATTGGCCATTGCAATCGGTCGCGGTGGGCAAAACGTTAAACTGGCTAGTGAATTAACTGGCTGGGTCATCAATGTAATGACCGAAGAAGAAGCTGGTGAAAAACAGCAACAAGAGCAAGGCAGTCTTGTACAAAAGCTAATGGATGCATTAGACATTGATGAAGATATGGCAGCGGTACTAGTAGGCGAAGGCTTTACTGGTCTAGATGAAGTTGCCTACGTCCCTCGTGAAGAGATGTTGGAAATTGATGGCTTCGATGAAGAAGTGGTCGATGAGCTACAAGCTCGAGCAAAAGATGTACTGTTAACGCAAGCCATCGCCAGCGAGGAAAAACTCGAAGACGCCCAACCAGCAGAAGACCTGCTTAATATGGAAGGGATGGACCAGCACTTAGCCTTAGTACTGGCAAGCCATGGCATTGTTACCATGGAAGACCTGGCGGAACAGGGGGTTGATGACATCTCCAGCCTTGAGGGTCTTGATGAAGAAAAGGCTGCACAGTTGATCATGACCGCAAGAAAGCCTTGGTTTGAAGAGTCTGAGTAATTGGGCCTAGGCGGGAGGAGAATGAATATATGGCAGAAGTTACAGTAAAGCAGTTAGCCCAAGCGGTAGGTTCACCGGTAGAGCGCTTGTTGGCGCAAATGAACGATGCAGGTTTACCGCACACAGACGGTGACGAAAAAGTCAATGACGAACAAAAGCAAGTACTACTGAAGTACCTGAAGAAAAGTCATGGTGAGAATGCAGAGTCTGCATCTCCGAAAAAAATTACCTTAAAGCGTAAAACGACAACGACTTTGAGCACTGGTTCTGGCAAGAAAGCAGTGAACATTGAGGTTCGTAAAAAGCGCACCATTGTTCAAGAAGAGCAAGAGCAGGCAGCTAAAGAAAAAGCAGCGGTTGAAGCCAAAGCGGATGGTAAGCCAAAAGCTAAGCGCAAGCCTGAGAAAAAAGCCGGTGCTCCTACTCATAATCCTGAGCAAGCGGCGCCGCCTGCTTCTCCTGAAAAGGAAGAGCGAGCTAAGAAAAAAGAGTTCCGTAAAAAAGATAAAGAAAAACAAAAAGGCAACGATCGTAAAGGTCGTGGTCGCAAGAGTAAATTTGACGATGAGTTTGGTGGCAAAACCCGCGGTGGTAAGCCATTGCGTCGTGGTCGCGATGATGCAGAGCATAGCTTCCAGCAGCCTACAGCTCCTATTATTCGCGAAGTAGAGCTGAAGGGTGAAACAATCACTGTAGGTGAGTTGGCCCAAGGTATGGCGGTTAAAGCCGGTGAAGTCATCAAAGAACTGATGAAGCTTGGCGTCATGGCAACCATCAACCAAGCTTTGGATACGGATACTGCGATTCTTGTGATCGAAGAGATGGGTCACAAGTACAAGATTGTTAGCGATAACCAGGTGGAAGATAGCTTCCTAGAAGAAGTTAAATACGAAGGTGAAGAAGGCCCTCGTGCTCCAGTGGTAACCGTAATGGGGCACGTTGACCATGGTAAAACCTCGCTACTTGATTACATTCGTAAAACACGTGTTACCAGTGGCGAAGCCGGTGGTATTACACAGCACATAGGTGCATACCATGTGGAAACGGATAATGGCATGGTGACCTTCTTGGATACACCAGGTCACGCCGCCTTCACTGCTATGCGTGCTCGTGGAGCACAATCGACAGACGTTGTTATCCTAGTAGTTGCAGCAGACGATGGCGTTATGCCGCAAACTGAAGAAGCGATTCAGCACGCTAAATCAGCGGGTGTACCTATCGTTGTCGCGATCAACAAAATGGATAAAGAAAGTGCTGATCCTGATCGCGTCAAAAACGAACTGGCAGCTAAAGACGTTATCCCAGAAGACTGGGGTGGTGATATCCAGTTTGTTCCAGTATCAGCGCATACCGGTCAGGGCATCGATTCGTTATTAGAAGCTGTATTGCTTCAGTCTGAAATTCTTGAGCTAAAAGCGATTCAAGATGGCCCAGCGACGGGTACGGTTGTTGAATCTCGTCTTGATAAAGGCCGTGGCCCAGTAGCGACCTTACTCGTGCAAAACGGTCAGCTTAAGAAAGGTGATATCGTATTGGCTGGTACATCTATCGGTCGTGTTCGTGCGCTGCTTGATGAAAACGGTCAGCCAATTGAACAAGCAGGTCCATCAATCCCTGTAGAGATTCTTGGTCTGGATACGCCGCCTGGAGCAGGTGATCACTTCCTTGTTGCGGAAAGTGAAAAGCGTGCTCGTGAAGTAGCCGAGCTACGTCATGCGAAAGAAAAAGAGCAGCATCAAGCTAAACAACAAGCAGCCAAGTTGGATGCCTTGTTTAATTTGAGCGGTGATGCTGATGCATCTAGCTTGAACATCGTTGTTAAAGCGGATGTGCGTGGTTCTCTTGAAGCACTGATTAGTGCGCTAGAGCAACTATCCACAGACGAAGTAAAAGTAACGGTTGTTTCAAGTGGTGTAGGTGGTATTACCGAAACCGACGCCAACCTAGCATTTGCGTCCAATGCGGTGATCTTTGGTTTCAACGTACGTGCTGATGCATCAGCCAAGCGTGTTGTGGAAACCAATGGTTTAGACATGCGTTATTACAGCATCATTTACGATCTAATCGATGATGTTAAGAAAGCCATGTCCGGTCTATTGGCACCTGAACTGCGTGAAGAAATCGTGGGTATCGCCGAAGTACGTGACGTATTCCGCTCTCCGAAGTTGGGTGCGATTGCGGGCTGTATGGTTACCGAAGGCACTGTATACCGCAATAAGAAGATCCGTGTTCTACGTGATAATGTGGTGGTCTTCGAAGGTGAACTTGAATCCTTACGTCGCTTTAAAGATGACGTTCAGGAAGTGCGCCAAGGTATGGAGTGTGGTATCGGCGTGAAGAGCTATAACGACGTGAAAGAAGGCGATCAAATCGAAGTCTTTGACGTTAAAGAGTTCGCTCGTACGATCTAAATCTATAATGTCGATTTAATCGTCAATGCAAAATACAAAAGCCCCGTTTGGGGTTTTTGTGTTTTGCGCTACTTTTAAGTAATACCTTATGCATACGAATGGCTTTTCCCATAGATAGGGAGTGAGAGCGATTCTTTTTGAGAAATAAACATGGCAAAAGATTACAGTCGAACACAAAGACTGGGTGAGCAAATTAAGCGCGAGCTGGCTCACATGCTGCAATTTGACGTGAAAGACCCTCGTTTAGGGATCGTAACGCTTAATGCAGTTAAGGTCGCATCTGATTTGGGTTATGCAGATATTTATTTCACCGTAATGAAGTCTGGCATGGTCGAAGCGGACGATGAGACCGTGGCTGAAACTGAGCAAATCCTAAATGATATGTCTGGTTTTTTACGTACCGAACTCTCTCAGATATTACGTACGCGTATCACCCCCCAACCTAGGTTCCATTATGATGTTGCGCTAGAGCGTGGTCATAAACTGACGAACCTTATCAATCAAGCGGTTAAATCCGATAAACGCGAAGACGATCAATAGCGGAGTAGTAGTTTGGGCCGCCGACGCAAAGGCCGCGATATCAGCGGTATTATTGTTATAGATAAACCTTCAGGCATGACCAGTAATGGCGTATTACAGCAAGTAAAACGCCTTTATGGTGCCGCCAAAGCCGGTCATACCGGTGCCCTTGATCCGATTGCTACTGGTGTTCTGCCCATATGCTTGGGTGAGGCAACCAAGTTCAGCCAGCGATTACTTGAGAGTGATAAGCGCTATATCACAAAGGTTCAGCTGGGTGAGTCCCGCGATACTGCCGATATTGAAGGCGAGATCTTGGATAGGGCAGATGTTCCCGATCTTACTCAGGACAAAATAGAATCCGCTCTGACGCAATTCCGCGGCGAAATCACGCAAGTACCGCCGATGTACAGCGCGCTTAAGCACCAAGGCAAAAAGCTTTATGAGCTGGCACGGGCAGGGGAAGACTTTGATATCCAAAGCAAAGCACGGCAAGTTTCAATTCTGAAACTGGAATTACTCGATTTTGGCGATGATTGGCTAGAACTGGATGTTACCTGTACAAAAGGCACCTATATTCGATCGCTTGCAGAAGACGTTGCCAAGGCACTGGGGACGCTAGGTTTTGTAGCGGTATTGAGACGCCTAGGCGCGGGTCCCTATCATGCCGATATGATGCATGAACTAGAGCAACTTGTTGAAATTAAAGATAAATCCGAGGATTTTTCTAATCTTGACCAGCTCCTAATGCCAACGCAAACGGCGTTACCGGACGTGCCCTTGGTCGAGCTGACATTAAAGCAGGCCCACGACCTGCAATTTGGTCGCGCCATTGAGTTGAATTCGCAGCAATTCAAGGCTGGTGAGCCAGCTATAGCTCAGGTACAATTGCGCTTGCGCTATGCCCAGTGGGATCTACTCTTGGGCATAGGTGAGCTAAGTGCTCAAGGTGTGATTGCACCGAAGCGCTTACTCAAGGTTCCTCAATTAGACGAGCTTTTAAAAGAGCTAGCTTAATTGGGAATTGGCAGTAGGTAGTCCCACTGTTTATATGCACGGTGGAGACCCTTTAAATTTGTTTCGCATATAACAAAGAGGAATATAAAATGGCATTAGATGCACAAACTAAAGCAGCCATCATTAAAGAATATCAAACGGCTGAAGGTGATACCGGTTCTCCTGAAGTTCAGGTTGCATTGTTGACTCATAACATCAACAACCTACAACCTCACTTCAAAGCGAACAAGCAAGATCACCACTCTCGTCGTGGTTTGATTCGCATGGTAAACCAGCGTCGTAAGTTGCTGGATTACGTTAAGCGTAAAGATGTTGCTCGTTATGCTTCTCTTATCAAGCGTCTTGGCCTACGTCGCTAATACGCTGAAAGCCCCCGAAAGGGGGCTTTTTATATGCTGTCAAAATCCTCACAAATATTGAAATAACTAAGATAACGTCAGATAACCTTGATCCAACTTAACTGTGTTTCTACCCATTCGCCTTTTCACCTTTGCAGCAGCATGCGGTAGAGAAAGGGCTAATGCTTGGAAGTACAGTAAGTCAGGTAAGGCATTAATGGCGTTCAAGTGATTTAAAAGGAAAGCTATGCTAAATCTAACACCTGTAACGAAAACGTTTCAGTTTGGTAATCAAGAAGTTACTTTAGAAACCCAACGCATTGCGCGCCAAGCTTCTGGTGCGGTGCTTGTTACCATGGGCGAAATCCAAGTATTGGCCACTGTGGTTGGTAAAAAAGAAACTAAGCCTGGTCAAGACTTCTTTCCACTAACGGTTAACTATCAAGAAAAGTATTATGCTGCGGGTAAAATCCCAGGTGGCTTCATTAAGCGCGAAAACCGTCCAAGCGAAAAAGAAACTCTAACTAGCCGTCTAATCGACCGTCCAATTCGTCCACTGTTCCCTGAAGGTTACATGAACGAAGTGCAAGTGGTTTTGACTGTGGTATCGGCTGATAAAGAAAATGATCCTGATATTGCAGCTATGATTGGTGCTTCTGCCGCACTTGCGATTTCTGGTATCCCATTCGATGGTCCTATCGGCGCTGCCCGTGTGGGTTATGATGCGGAAAACGGCTATGTTCTAAACCCAACGTATGCGCAGCTAGAAACCTCTTTACTAGACATGGTGGTTGCGGGTACTGAAGACGCCGTACTGATGGTTGAGTCTGAAGCGAAAGAACTTAGCGAAGACCAAATGCTAGGTGGCGTATTGTTCGCTCACCAAGAATTCCAAGTAGCTGTGAATGCCGTTAAAGAATTCGCAGCGGCGGTAGGTACTGAGCGTTGGGATTGGCAAGCGCCAGAAATTGATACTGAATTGTATGGCAAGATGAAAGAAGTAGCGTTTGCTGATCTTACAGCGGCTTATCAAATTAAAGATAAGCTAGCACGTCAAGATGCCGTTGATGCAGCGAACACTAAACTCAAAGAAGCGCTTTTGGTTGATACTGAAGAAGAAAGCAACGCTGAAGAGTTATCTAAACTGTTCAAGAAGCTTCAGAAAGAAGTAGTACGTGAGCGTATCTTATCTAACGAACCTCGTATCGATGGTCGTGATAACAAGACGGTTCGTGACTTAAACATCCAAACAGATGTGCTGAAAGGCACTCATGGTTCTGCGCTATTCACTCGTGGTGAAACTCAGTCAATCGGTACAGTTACTTTAGGCTCTACTCGCGACGCGCAAGTGGTTGAATTCCTGCACGAAGTACAAAAAGACAACTTCTTGTTCCACTACAACTTCCCTCCTTACTCTGTAGGTGAGTGTGGTCGTATGGGTGCACCTGGCCGTCGTGAAGTCGGTCACGGTCGTCTAGCTCGTCGTGGTGTTCAAGCCATGATGCCAAGCCTAGAAGACTTCCCATACACAGTGCGTGTGGTTTCTGAAATTACAGAATCAAATGGCTCTTCTTCTATGGCGTCTGTATGTTCTGCATCTCTAGCACTAATGGATGCGGGTGTACCGATTAAAGCACCTGTTGCGGGTATCGCTATGGGTCTTGTGAAAGAAGGCGAACGCTTCTCTGTTCTTACTGATATCTTGGGTGATGAAGATCACCTAGGTGATATGGACTTTAAAGTAGCCGGCTCTGAAGCAGGTATTACTGCACTGCAAATGGATATCAAAATCCAAGGTATCACTGAGCAGATTATGGAAATCGCGCTTGAACAAGCACTTGATGCACGTATGACCATTCTTAAGCAAATGAATGAAGTTATTGCAGAACCTCGCTCTGAAATGCCAAGCAATGCTCCAACCTACCTAACCGTTAAGATCCCTGCAGACAAAATCGCAGAAGCTATCGGTAAAGGTGGTGCGACTATTCGTGGCATTACTGAAGAAACAGGTGCGGATGTGGACATTAGCGAAGAAGGTGTTATCAGTATCTTCGCCTTGACTAAAGACGCAGCAGAAAAAGCCAAAGGTATGTTTGAAGCGGTTACTGCGGAAGCAGAAGTTGGCACTATCTACGAAGGTAAAGTGAACAAGATTGTTGACTTTGGTGCATTCGTAAACATTCTTCCTGGTAAAGATGGTTTAGTACATATTTCACAGATCTCAGATGAGCGTGTTGAAAATGTTGCTGACTACATCCAAGAAGGTGCAGTGATCAAGGTTAAAGTTCTAGATGTGGACAACAAAGGTCGCATCAAACTAACCATGAAAGGAATTGAAGCCTAATTAGGTTTCATCAGGGCTCATGGAGAGCCCTGAGCCTAGACTCTGTGTGACTGTCACAATATCAGTGCTATGTCTCTAAGGGTCCTATTTACCACTGACGTTAGGTGGTATTTTTTTAGTTGCACTGGCAGTGCAACGAGCAAGCATGAAATTCAGGTCAAAAAACGGGGGTATCCCATGACCATCGAAAAAGACAAAGTTGTCACTATTGAATTTACTGTCAAAAATGCCGATACGAACGAAGTAATCGAGAGCTCTGTTGGTGCCGAGCCATTATTGTACCTACACGGCCATAATAATCTGGTTCCTGGATTAGAAAATGCGCTGACAGGCAAGGCAGTGGGCGACAATTACTCTGTCCAAGTTGCTCCTGAAGAGGGCTACGGTGTACATGATGACAGCCTAATTCAAGAAGTACCTCGTGAAATGTTTCAAGGTGTTGAAAATATCCAAGTCGGTATGGAATTCACGGCCGATGGCCCGCAAGGCCCTGTTGTTGTTGAAGTGAAAAGCGTTGACGACAAAGTCGTTACGGTTGATGCAAATCACCCACTAGCAAGCGTAACTCTTGCTTTTGAAGGCGAAGTAAAAGACGTTCGCGATGCGACAGCTGAAGAATTAGAGCATGGTCATGTTCATGGACCAGGTGGTCACGAGCATTAATTCAAACAATGTTTGAATGATGAAGAAAGGGCCGAATGGCCCTTTTTTTATGCCTAGCATTTGATACTGCCCTGTGCCAATCTAATGGCAATTTAGGACAGCAAAGGCTGGTAGGTACATTCCTTCTTGGCCTACGAAGACAAACATCGTAAGCTCTATTCAGAATAAAAATAAATTGAAATCAGAGGGTTAGATGGAAGCTCAGTTTCTTACCAAGGTATTTCTACCTGTATCCTTGTTCATCATCATGTTGGGAATGGGCCTAAGTCTGAGGCCTATCGACTTCAAACTAGTAATAGTGAAGCCAAAAGCTGTGGTGTTAGGTCTAATTGCGCAAATGATTTTATTGCCCATGTTGGCCTATTTAGTTGTGATAGGGTTTGGTATGACAGGTGGCCTTGCGGTGGGTGTGATGATTTTAGCTTTATGTCCCGGAGGTACCACCTCAAATTTGTATACCTATCTTGCAAAAGGCGACATTGCTTTGAGTGTCACATTAACTTCCGTCGTGAGCTTGATAGCACCTTTTACTGTGCCTTTGTTGATTGTTTTCTTCATGGAGCTGCTCATGGGTCAGGAGGAATACATCAAACTGCCTGTTCTTAAAACTATTTTGCAACTTGTGGTCATTACTATTATTCCTATTAGTCTTGGCATGCTAATACGGCGCTATAAACCTGAATTATCACAGAAGTTAGAGAAACCAGTTAAGTTGTTTTCGATAGTTGTCTTGTTTGTCATTATTGCCGCCATCGTTTTCAAAAACCGTGCTCATATCGGTGACTATGTGGCTCAGGCGGGTTTGGTGACATTGATATTGAATGTCGCTTGCATGATGATGGGTTACGGAATTGCTAAGCTTGCCCAACTAAATGAAGCACAGAGTAAGGCTATCGGCATTGAAGTGGGTTTTCAAAACGGTACCTTGGCCATTCTCATCGCCTTAACGTTACTGGAAAACGACCAAATGGCCATCGCGGCAACCACCTATAGCCTCATCATGTTTGCAACGGGCGGTTTGTTTGCGTGGGTTTTACATCGCAAAACTCAGGTTCCAGTGGAAGTGGATGCATAATCCTGTAGCCAAGGATAGAAACTCGAACTTGGCTTATCGTAAAGATTAAAAAGTGTTGCTTTGCATAAGCGCTGATATTCATAAAATACAGCGCTTTATAGACGACGCATCCTGCGATGAAACTGATTACCTTTGATGCCCTGAGAACCTTGGGCTTTGCCGATGTACGCTATATCAAACCCGAGCTTATGCAGCAAAGCATCGATCAGTTGATCGATGCTGAGGGCATACTTTTTCCTGAATATTGGCAGGTTAATTCGCTGCACTACGCCTTAAAGAAGCGCATTTTCCCCAGCCCGGCTAGCTACCATATTGGCCATAATAAAATAGAAATGACTCGCTGTTTCCAAGCCCTTGCACCTCGACATGTGCCTTGGACTTTGATTGTTGCCAACTCTCCTTTCGAAGCCGAGCGTATTTGGCAAACAATGCCTTTGCCCTTTGTTGCAAAAATACCTAAGAGCAGCATGGGGGAGGGCGTTTTTTTAATTGATACGCTTCAGCAGTGGCAGCATTATCTTTCTCTAACGCCGGTTCTTTATGTGCAAGAATACCTGCCAATCGACCGTGATCTGCGCATTATATGGGTGGGTAACAAGATAATAGCGGGATACTGGCGTATGCAATCGCAGCAGGGCTTTTACAATAATGTGGCTCGAGGAGGTCAGGCTGAAGAAGGCATTATCCCTAAAGAAGCCTGTGACCTTGTGGAGACTCTAGCAACGGGCTTAGGTATTGATCATGGCGGTTTTGATATTGCAATGATTGGACATTACCCCTATGTATTTGAATTCAATCGCCTGTTTGGAAACCAAGGGATTAATGGATTGCAAAAAAAAGTGGATGAAGCAATACAAGTTTATATTCATGAGCAGTGGCAAGATGATGAGCCCGATGAACCGATAACACCGGATATGGGACCGGCCAACTCTCGCACCTGGGATAAGGTATCTTAGAGTATAAAAAAAGCGGTAAGCCTAGGGCTTACCGCTTTCATTACCTAGGGGTGCTTAGGTAATTCTTTTTGCTCGATTACTGGCGTACACCTTCGATGTTCAAAATCAGTTGTACGGTTTCAGAGGCTGGGCCAAGGTTGAAATCGATACCATAGTCTTTTAACGCAATTTCGGTAGTGCCCTCAAAACCACGACGGAAACCGCCCCAAGGATCTTCGCCTGCGCCGATTTCTTTGGCATCGATAACTACTTTTTTAGTTACTCCGTTAAGTGTTAGGTCACCATGAATATCAGCCATGCCTTCGCCTTTGCTGACAACTTTAGTACTTTTAAAGGTGGCCGTTGGATGCTTTTTAACGTTTAAGAAGTCGTCGCTACGTAGGTGCTTATCACGCTCTGCATGGTTTGAATCTACGCTTGCGGTTTTGATCGTGACATTAACGCTAGAGTTTTCTACATTGTCACCGTCATAAACAAATTGACCATCAAAGTCATTGAAGCGGCCTTTCAGCCAGCTGTAGCCAAGGTGCTTAATTTTAAATTCGATGAAGGCATGCATGCCCTTTATGTCGAATTGGTAATTTTCTGCGCTAAACGCTTGAGCACTTAAGCTAAGGGCTAGACCAGCTGTGATGGCTTTTAATGTATTCTTCATGTTGTCTCCTTTTGTATCGTTTCTTTTGTGTAGTGTTATATACCTATAGCATACGCTTTAGGGTTGAATCTTTATCGATGAAATGGTGTTTGATGGCGCCTGATGCGTGTAGCACCACTAATGCCATTAAAATGTAGGCTACCCATTCGTGGATGAAGCCCGCGACGTCTTCTTGATTTTCAAATGCTTCAAATAAGGCTGGAAAAGTAAACCAGCCAAATACATCGATGCCACGATCGTCTGCAGTCGCAATCATGTATCCGCTGACTAAGATAGTAATAATAGCTAGGTACATCATTGCATGAGTAATATGGGCTAACTTGATTTCCCACTTTCTATGGCTGGACAGTGGTTTGGGAGTATTGCTAAGAAAACGCCACGTGAGACGCAGCACAATAAGACCAACTAGTAATATACCCACAGCCTTGTGGTACTCAGGGGCTGGCTGGTACCAAGGATGATAGTAATCCAGTGTTCTCATCCACACGCCCACAGCGAATAAGCCAAGGATAACGAGTCCAGTCGTCCAATGTAAAAATCGGCTGGTTTTTGAATACTTTTCCATAGTAAGCACTTAGTTTATTCGATTCAGATAATCTTAATGCAATTAAATCGATAATAAACCTTAATTAATTGCAGTATTTAATTAGTTAATTCGATCAGTCTAGATGCCATATCAATAACGTTGACTTCACAAGTAAACTCCCTGTCTCTTAAAGCCAATGGGTTAAGCAAAAGGTGGCGGCATAATGGACTGAAGGATTCAAAAAACGTTCAAAACAATAAGAATTTTTGAGAGAGGGTCGTCAAAGTGGCTGAAGAAAAACGTATAGAAAGCTTTAAAGAGTTTTATCCATTTTATTTGGCAGAGCACAGCGACCCGGTGTGTCGCGTACTCCATTACGTGGGCAGTTTACTGGTCTTGGCGGTGCTTACGTTTAGTATCATTACGGCTCAATACATTTACTTGTGGGCTTTGCCCGTCATAGGGTATGGCTTTGCTTGGATAGGACATTTCTTTTTTGAACACAATAGACCAGCGACTTTTAAGTACCCGCTATACAGTTTTGTTTCTGACTGGGTGATGCTGGCGCAGGCCTTAACGTTTTCTCTGCCGAAAGAGCACTTTAAACCCGTGCATAAACAGGCACACCAATAGTGTGTGCCATCATGTGAGAAATAAGCGTTTACTAAATTAAAAAGCCTAGCAAATGCTAGGCTTTTTAATTAGTGAAGCGAAGGTAATGTTTTATCTCATGAGCGCCGTATCTCGCGTTGCTTCCGGCTCAGTTAATGAACGTGCAATAGAGCGGAACGCAGCTACTGCAATATCTTTGCTCTCGTAGTCATTTGCCATGAAGTCTCTGTGGGCGCTATTTTTAACAATAACCACATCATGTTTGCGATTGATATAGATGTATTGACCGTATATGCCGATGGCCAAAAATTCTTGATCAGGATTCTCTGGTAGCCACCATTGGTAGCCATAACCGAAATTGGTTGTGGCGTTGTCGCGCTTGCCTGGCATTAAATGCGGAGCATCCGGCGTGATACTATCTTCAATCCAAGATTCAGGAACAATTTGCTCGCCGCGATAGAAGCCATTGTCACGGTAGAGAATCCCCATACGCGCGTAGTCTCGACTAATGATGTTCAGGCCACCTAGCACCATGGGCTCTCCGGTGCTGTCGGTGATATAAATCGCGTCGCGCTCTGTACCTAATTTGCTCCAAAGTTTTTCGGTAAAATAATCTTCGATACGCTCACCTGTAGCAGCGCGCAATACCATGCCTAAAACATGAGTATCGATGCTCACGTAGTGCATGAAGGTACCTTGAGGACGAGTTTCATCTTTAGTGAGCGATGCTGCAAAATCATCAAAACTACCACCTAAAGCCATAATGCGACCAAAGCGATTAATGTCGCTGTTGAAATCGCCATAATCCTCGTTGAAATAAACACCACTGCTCATCTGCAAGACATTCTTAATGCTTACACCGTCATATCCACTGCCTTTTAAGTTGGGCACATAATCGGTCACAGGGACGTCGAGGTCCGGAATATGTCCTTCATTTACGGCTATGCCAAAAAGCGCGCTGAGATAACTCTTTGCCACGGACCAAGATATGCGTTGATCCCACTGATCGGTGCCCTGGTAATATTGTTCAAATGTGATGTCTTCACCTTTCAGAACCACTAAGGCGGTTGTGCTGCTGTTTTCTATGAACTCTTGGATGTTTCGGGCCTCACCCTTGTATTGAAAGGTGTTGGGAAGATCCTTCGCTGATGAGCCTAGATTGAAGACGGGACCTTGCTTCTCTATGGTTTTGGTAGGGGCTATTTCCGGTAAATGGGAAAAATTATGTACGATGACATCGGCATCAAAAAGACGAACCGTGTGGTAGAGCTGGCGCAGTTCGGTATAAAAGCCTATACCAATGAACAGACCCATGATTAAAAGGCTGATTCCAGCCCACTTGAAAAGTTTCAACATGCTATTCCTTATTATTTTTTGACTTAGCATACTTAAGGAATGTGTTTTGGGAAATGGCCTATCCGGTATTTCGGGTGGTTAAAAGTGACAATAGAAGGTGTTTAGCGCTCGGGCCCAGTGTAAGCCCTCTGAAAAAAAGTTAAAAAAAAGCCCCTCTCGCGGAGGGGCAAATGCTTGCTTAAGGAACACAATGATAGCGCCCTTGGGGAAAGGCGCTGGCTAAGGGCGGCCAAACCCATGTTCGCCCCAGCTGAATACTCAGACGATGGGGTTTAAGAAGAGTTCCTGCCTTCTTGGAAAAAGACGTTTTATATCCAAATGTTATTTAAAATACAGGTCTGAATTGCTCTACAAGGCCCGAAACTATTGATATGTGCCTAGTTTTTATGCATACTTCGCTGCCCTGATTTGCAACGGCAGATCAGGCCTCCTTGCCTATTGCTGTGTGAAGAGCACCGACTTTAGGCTATTAACCCATAAGGAGCATTTATATGCGTCATTACGAAATCGTATTTCTGGTTCATCCAGATCAAAGCGAACAAGTACCTTCTATGATCGAGCGTTACACTGGCTCAATCAAAGAAGCTGGTGGTCAGATTCACCGTCTAGAAGACTGGGGTCGTCGTCACCTTGCTTACCCAATCCAGAAAATCCACAAAGCACACTACGTTCTGATGAACATCGAGTGTGATAACGATACTCTGGCTGAGCTGAACAACACCTTCCGTTTTAACGATGCAGTAATCCGTAGCATGGTTATTCGCATGAAGGATGCTGTGACTGAAGCTTCTCCAATTAAAGCTGCTGAAAGCCGTCAAGATCGTCGTGACGAGCCTAAGGCCGAGCCAAAAGCAGAAACTAAATCAGAAGAAGCTGCTGAGCAAGCTGCTGACGCTGAAGAATAATAGGAGTATCTATCATGTCTCGTTTTTTCCGTCGTCGTAAGTTCTGCCGTTTCACTGCAGAAGGTGTGGATCAGATCGATTATAAAGATCTAGATACTCTAAAAGGCTATATCACTGAAACTGGCAAAATCGTTCCTAGCCGTATTACAGGTACGAAAGCTAAGTATCAGCGTCAGCTTTCTTCAGCAATTAAGCGTGCTCGTTATGTTGCGCTATTGCCATACACTGATGCTCATAAGTAATCGGTAAGTCTGTATGACCGGCATTGCACGCTTTGTCATGCAAGGCCCTCGTCAGGCGATGATTCTGGCGGTGCTATTCGCTGCGTTACCTGTGATGTACTGGTTGAGCGCAGCGATTGTTGCTTTGGTGATTTTACGCCAAGGTAGCACTCAAGGAATCAATGTGCTGTTGGCCGCGTTGTTACCAGGCATTGCTTGGTATGCAGCCCAGCACGAATTAACCGTTATCGTCGTGATCTTAGGTGCGGCGATAATGGCCTCGGTATTAAGGCTTTCAGTTTCTTTACCTAAAGCACTTATAAGTAGCTTGGTAACAGGGGCTGCAACCGTGATCTTATTACCGATCATCAGTGAAGAATGGTATGCCATGTTAAAGCAGGGCAGCCAAATTTACCTAGAAGCATTTAAAGAGCAAATGCCAGAATCAGCGGCCCAAATAGAGCCTTGGATTCTGCCCAGTTTGCTGGGTGCGGTATCGGCACTGATGCAGCTATTTGCAATGGGTTCATTGCTGCTTGCTCGCTTTTGGCAGGCAAAACTGTATAACCCTGGTGGGTTTGCAGAGGAGTTTCATGAGCTGCGCTTTCCTGTTTGGTTTGCTGCACTGGCTATAGGAGTGTCCTTAATTGGCACCTCATCTGTGAATTTTGTTTCATGGTTACCTGTGGTTTTGGTACCGTTTTTCTTGGCGGGTATCAGCTTGATTCACTCCGTTGTTAAAAAGAAACAAATGAGTTCGCAATGGCTGTTTATGTTTTACGTTGGCCTTGTGTTCTTTTTACCTTACATGTACGCGTTACTAATTTTAGTTGCGTTGATTGACTGTTTGGTCGATATACGCAGTAGACTAAAAGACACGGCATAAATATTAACTATTTGAGTTCATTGGATTTAATGGCTCAAATGCCCTGTAATGAGAGAAAACTATTATGAACGTTATTCTTCTAGAAAAAGTAGCAAAACTAGGTGGCCTAGGCGATCAGGTAACTGTAAAAGCAGGTTACGGTCGTAACTTCCTTATCCCACAAGGCAAGGCAGTTCCAGCTACAGATGTAAACGTTAAAGAATTCGAAGCTCGTCGCGCTGAACTAGAAAAGCAAGCAGCTGAGAAACTAGCAGCCGCTGAAAAACGTGCTGAAGAACTAAAAGAGCTAGAACTAACATTGGCTGTTAAAGCTGGTGACGAAGGTAAGCTATTTGGTTCTATTGGTACTCGCGACCTGGCTGACTTGATTGCTTCTACTGGTCTAGAAGCAAACAAATCTGAAATCCGTCTTCCAAACGGTCCTCTACGTACAACTGGTACATTCGAGATTACACTTCAGCTACACGCTGACGTGACTACTTCTCTAACTGTACACGTTGTACCTGAAGAGTAATCACTTTTAGAATCTTCTAATTGTGAAAAAACCCGCTTCGGCGGGTTTTTTTGTTTTTTTAGAGAAGCCTAAACTTATACTTTTTCGTTGCTAGACATATTCTGTTAGCCACAGAGGTTTATTTGAGTACTTTTATTTCTGGTTTTTCATTGGGGTTCTCATTGATCCTAGCCATTGGTTCGCAAAATGCTTTTGTTTTGCGTCAAGGGATTAAGGGCGAACATGTATTCTGGGTATGTTTAGTGTGTGCTTTGTCAGATGCGTTGCTTATAGCATCAGGTGTTGCAGGCTTTGGTTCGATTGTAAAAGCGTATCCAGATGTTTTAGTAGTGGCACGCTATGTAGGATCGGCATTCCTTATTGGATATGGGGGGGTGAGTCTTTACTCAGCATTTGCCAAAGATCATATATTAAAAGCGAGTGAATTAGGAGCGCAGACACCTTTCAAGGCGATTGCTATTTGTTTAGCGTTTACGTGGTTGAACCCTCATGTTTATCTCGACACTGTAGTGCTTTTAGGGAGTATTTCGACACAATATATCGAACCGCTAATGTTTGGATTGGGGGCTATCTCGGCGTCATTTGTTTTCTTTTTTAGTCTTGGGTTTGCAGCAAAAAAGCTTGCGCCTTTATTTGAGCGTCCTCTCTCATGGAAGCTACTCGATGGTTTGGTCGGCGCAATTATGTTTTATATTGCACTTAGTCTGCTGCATGAGTAAAAACATATTTGCCGCTTAGGGGTCAAACTGGTCCAAGTGGTTGAGAAAGTCTTTCTTACTGATTTCCCCTAATATTTTTGCTTCATCAATGGCCTGTCCATTGAAGCCATAAAAGATTAATGCTGGTGGGCCGAATACAATTTGTGATTCCAAATAGGCTTTGTGGTCATCGTTATAGTCGGTGATATCAAATTTGATGCGCACGAATGGGTCTAATTTGGCTTGTACTTCAGGGTCTGTAAATAACGTTTTCGCCATAATCTTGCACTCAATACACCAGTCCGCATACATATCCACAAAAACAAGCTGATTGTTCTGCTGTGCTTTTTCTACTGCGGTGCTAAGTTCGGCCTGACTATAAATGGTTTGGAAGAAGCGATCACTTTGCTTTTGCTGAATCGCCGCTTGGCCTACGACTACTCCTGAATTCTGTACAGCCATCGCACTAGGGATGCCTGCTGGGAATACAATCAGTTTGATCATTAAGCTTAAGGCAATGCCGACCAGAAGAAGACCAAAGCCTTTGATTACGCGCTGGCTTTGACTGTGGGCCGGTTCGAAAGCTCCCAAAACCACACCATATATCCCTGCAAGTATTACCCAGCCACTTAGGTAAATCCATTCAGGAAGTACACGTCCCAATACCCACCAAGCAACGGCAAGCAGTAATACGCCAAAGAAGTGTTTGACTTGCTCCATCCACATACCTGCTTTAGGTAGTAGAGACGCCCCAGTGGTTCCGATGATGATGAGCGGAACACCCATTCCCAGTCCAAGCGCTAATAATGCCGAGCCGCCAAGTACAGCATCGCCTGTAGTGCTGATATAAACCAAGGCTCCTGCTAAGGGAGCGGTCACGCATGGGCTGACAACAATGGCGCTTAACACACCCATGAAGAAAACACCGACAAGGCTGCCGCCTTCTTGTTTTTCATTGAGGCGATTGAGCGGGTCCTGAATAAAGCGTGGCAGGCGAAGCTCGTAAAAGCCAAACATCGACAACGCGAGTAAGACGAATAACCCGGCAAAAATGGCGAGTACCCAAGATTGCTGCATATAAGCTTGAATATTAAATCGGGCGCCAAGCATGCCAACAATGACACCGGCAATGGCGAAAGTGATGGCCATGCCTAATACATAGGTTGTGGAAAGTACGAAGCCTTTGCTGGGCGTGAGATTATTCTGACCCGCAATAACACTAGAAAGAATGGGCACCATGGGTAAAACGCATGGCGTAAAGGTCAGGCCAATGCCTAATAATAAAAAGGTGAGAATCACCCAAGTAGCGCTAGCGTTTTCAAGAAAACCGGAAATACCTTTTGCACTGTTCAGGTCTTGTTGATTTGATGCTGATTCAACTGAAGCTTGTTTCGATGCTTTGCTTGCTGGGGTGATATCCAATTGAGCTTTTTGTGGTGGATAACATAAACCAATGGCTTCATCGCAGCCTTGGTATTTCATGGTAAGGGATTCTGTACCTGCAGGTAGTTTGCTGCGGTCAATCAGCAATGTTGCCTGCTCATAAAACACGGCTACTTTACCAAACGCAGGGTCTTCAATAACAACAGGGGATTCTTCAAATCCGAAATGGGAGTATGTGGTTTTATCTGCAAAGCTTAATTTAATTTTGTCTTGGTAAAGATAAATGTTATCAGCCAATTCGAACTGAACCGCGAGTTGGCTATCTCGTTGCTCAGTGCTGAATTGAATGGCTTCATTGGCAGGCAGGGCGCTTGAACCAAAGAGATTGGCGTAAGAATTCAGCGTCATTAGCATAAGGCTAAACAGTAACACTGGGCGCAATAATAGATTTAACATCGGCTTCATAAATAACGGCTTATTTAATAGATACGCAATAGGAGTCTAATGTAGCGACTTTGTTCCCAATTGCCTATGGTCGTTTGGGCTAAGTGTGATGGTATTGGCCTAGTTGCGTTGGCCAATTGGGCGAGTGCGAGTAGGCTGATTCTTGTGTGGAATCAGCCTGCTATCTCTATAGAGTCTATTTGTTGCGGTTAATAGCCATATCGGCCAGAGTTTGCAGTGCTTGTTTGGCGGGCGTATCTGCAAGGATAGCGATGGCTTCGCATGCCTGATTCACATGTTCTTGTGCTTTTTGCTGGGTGTAATCAATGGCTCCACAGCTCTGAACAATCTCAATGATCTTGGGTAGATCCTCAGTGCCACCTTTACGAATGGCCTGTCGAATGACATCGGCTTGTTCTTGTGAGGCGTTTTGCATGGCGAAAATCAGCGGCAGTGTAGGCTTACCTTCTGCCAAGTCGTCGCCCACGTTTTTACCTAATTCATCCGCATTTCCGATGTAGTCAAGTACGTCATCAACCAGCTGGAATGCCATGCCCAAGTGATGTCCGAATAGGCGCAATGCTTCAGCTTGCTCTGGTGATGCGTTGGCCAGCTTGGCACCAGAATGGGAGCTCGCCTCGAACAACATGGCGGTTTTGCCCTGAATCACATCCATATATTTGTCTTCACCCACATTTGGGTTTTTAACATTCATGAGCTGCATCACTTCGCCCTCAGCGATGACGCAAGTGGCGTTGGATAAAATGGCCATGACTTCCATGGAACCCAATTGCACCATCATTTCGAACGCGCGGCTATAAAGGAAATCGCCCACAAGCACACTAGGGGCATTGCCAAAGGCAGCGTTCGCAGTGGCTTTACCGCGACGCATGTCAGAGGTATCGACGACATCATCATGTAACAATGTGGCGGTGTGGAGAAATTCAATAATACTGGCTAAAAGAGGATGATTTTGCTCATTACTTTCCAGTGCCTTAGCGGCAAGTAGCACTAGTAGTGGACGCATGCGCTTGCCACCACTTTCAATGATGTGATGGCCGATTTTTTCAACCATGGGTACGTTGCTAGAGAGCTGCTCAAGTATGATTTCGTTGGTGCGAGCGAATTCGGTTTCTACAACCTGATAAATGTCATTAAATTGCATGGATCATCACTTCCTTCAGGAAGGCCGTATCCTAAAGAGCTGTGGCCACCTAGGCAAGTCTCAAGCTCGCATTATTGGTGCTTTTGCGCTAGAAAGTACCGTCAAGGAGTGGGTAGAGCATAAGCTTTGCGTTAGCCGTGATATTGCTATATAATCCCGCGCCCGACTTGTGGTACCGCTAAATCATTGATTGTCTTACAATCTTGGCGGGCATGGGTGTTGGCTCCCTACCATAGAGCGTCCAGAGCGGCGTTCATAGAAGTAGGTCTTCGAATGAAGAGCAAAGTAGCCGTCCAGATAGAAACATCGCAAGCGAAACATCAGTCTTTGGAGACAAAACATGTACGCAGTTGTTGTAACTGGCGGTAAGCAATACCGTGTTGAAGAGGGTCAAACCCTTAAAGTAGAAAAAATCGAAACCGCTACTGGTGAAACAGTTGAGCTTGAGAAAGTTCTTCTTGTGGGTAATGGCGACGACGTAAAAATCGGTCAGCCAGTAGTTGAAGGTGCTAAAGTGACAGCTGAAGTTGTTGCTCACGGTCGTCACAAGAAAGTGAAGATCATCAAGTTCAAGCGTCGTAAGCACCACATGAAGCAAATGGGCCACCGTCAGTGGTTCACTGAACTAAAAATTACTGGTATCTCTGCTTAATTTTAAGCGAGACGTAACCTTATCTATTAACTAAAAAGTGTTGGGTAAAATATCCAAAGGCCCGAGACTTTAACAAGGAGATGACCAAATGGCTCACAAAAAAGCTGCTGGTAGTACTCGTAACGGTCGCGATAGTGAAAGTAAACGCTTAGGTGTCAAAGCTTTCGGTGGTCAATTTGTAACTGCAGGTTCAATCATTGTTCGTCAACGTGGCACTCGTGTTCACGCTGGTGACAACGTAGGCCTAGGCAAAGATCATACTCTATTCGCAAAAGCGGATGGCTATGTGAAATTTGAAGAGAAAGGTCGTATTGTTCGTAAGCAAGTAAGTATCGTACCTGCTGCTAACTAATACCCTTTGATCCAACTAATACGTTAAGTGTTAGTGCAAAAAGCTCTGAGTGCCTAGCACCAGAGCTTTTTTATGTTCAGGATGAACGTTTAAGAAACTCAATGTAGCCAGACAGCATAATGAGGTTTATAAAATGAAGTTTGTTGATGAAGCCAGCATTGTTGTCGAAGCCGGTAAAGGCGGAAACGGTTGCATGAGCTTTCGACGGGAAAAATATGTCCCGAAGGGCGGTCCAGATGGTGGTGATGGTGGTCACGGCGGTAGCGTTATTCTCGTAGCCGATGATGCTGTTAATACACTTGTAGATTATCGCTATGTACGTCGCTACAAAGCGGAAACCGGTCAAGACGGCATGGGCCGTGAAATGAGCGGTAAAAAAGGTGAAGATACCTACTTAAGAGTTCCTGTGGGCACCACGGTTATTGATGAAGACACCATGGAGACCTTAGGGGATTTGACCGAGCAAGGCCAAGAGTTGAAAGTCGCGCAAGGCGGTACCCGTGGCCTGGGTAATATCCATTTTAAATCCTCTGTTAACCGCGCACCTCGCCAAACAACAAAAGGCACCATGGGTGAAAGCCGTAATCTCAAGCTTGAGATGAAGGTGATTGCTGATGTAGGACTTTTAGGTTTACCCAATGCAGGTAAGTCTACCTTTATACGCGCTGTATCAGCAGCCAAGCCAAAAGTCGCGGATTATCCTTTTACCACCTTGGTACCTAATTTAGGCGTTGTCAGCGTAGCCAAGCATAAAAGCTTTGTGGTTGCAGATATCCCTGGTTTGATTGAGGGTGCTTCGGAAGGCGCAGGCTTAGGAATTCGCTTCCTTAAGCACTTAGTTCGCACGCGAATATTGCTGCATATTGTTGATATGAATCCTTATGATGGCTCGACCCCAGCAGACAATGCGAAAGCCATTATTAATGAATTGGATAAATTCAGTCCTGAGCTGGCCGAGCGTGAGCGCTGGTTAGTTTTGAATAAATTAGACTTGGTTCCAGAAGAAGAGCGTGAAGAGCGCTGCCAAGCAGTGATTGATGAGTTAGGTTGGCAAGGCCCCGTTTATAAGATTGCTGCCATCTCAAAACAAGGCACTCAGCAAATTGTTTTTGACATCATGAGTTTCTTGGATGAAAAAGCGCAAGCCATGGCTGAGGATCCTAGTCTCAAAGAAGCAGAAGAAGCTCATCGTAATTTGGTCGAGAAAGAAGCACGCGACAGAATGGAAGAATTGGCGGACCGTCGTAAATCACAACGAGCAGCCCGTAAAGCGGCGAAGCAGAATGATGATGACAACGACGATGGTCCAGAGTTTATTTATACCTACGAATAACAAAAGATTAGGAAATATCGACACCTATGAGCCGTCAATCTGTTGCGAACGCAAAGCGCATTGTTATTAAAATTGGTAGTGCGCTTTTAACCAATGACGGCGCCGGCTTAAATAAAGCAGGCATCGCCAACTGGGTGGACCAAATTGCTGAACTCAAGGCCCAGGGAAAAGAAATAATCCTTGTATCTTCTGGCTCTGTGGCAGAAGGTATGACACGCTTGGGATGGTCTGAACGGCCTACCGCCTTACATGAATTACAAGCCGCTGCAGCTGTTGGCCAAATGGGTTTGGTTCAATGTTATGAAAGTAATTTCTCTCGCCATCAGTATGTCACCGCACAAGTACTATTGACTCACGCTGACCTCAGCAACCGAACACGCTATCTTAATGCGCGTTCTGCCATTACGTCGCTGTTATCGTTTGGAGTTGTGCCTATCATTAATGAAAACGATACGGTAATCACCGATGAGATTCGTTTTGGCGATAATGATACGCTCGGGGCTTTAGTCGCCAATTTGATAGAGGCTGATGCGCTGATCATTTTGACAGACCAGGACGGACTCTATACCGCGGATCCTCGCAAAGATAAAAACGCCAAGCTCATTGAGCAAGCTCGCGCTGAAGATCCAGATATTGAAGCCGTAGCTGGCGGTGGCGGCAAGTTGGGGCGTGGCGGTATGACGACAAAAGTGCGCGCTGCAAAATTGGCGGCTCGTTCTGGTTGTTTTACTGTGATAGTGGGTGGTCGTATTGAAAACGTCATTACGCGCTTAAATAAAGATGAAGTTTTGGGTACGCTTTTGTGTAGTGATCAAGAGCCCATGGCGGCGCGCAAGCAGTGGCTTGCCGGTCACTTACAAACCCGAGGTCAAATTACATTGGACCCAGGAGCAGTTAGAGCCGTGATTGAACAGGGTAGAAGCTTGCTATCAGTGGGCGTGGTTCATGTGGACGGAAATTTTGGGCGCGGTGAAGTAGTTGCTTGTATTAATGAGCAAGGTCAAATCATTGCGAAAGGTTTGATCAATTATAACGCCCTTGAAACGCAGAAAATCATGGGTAAAGAAAGTAAAGAAATCCTCGATATTCTTGGTTACATGGATGAACCCGAGTTGATTCACCGAGATAACTTGGTTTTAGTATAACCATTGGCTTGCTCTTGTCTTCGCTTGTAAGACTGGGCAAACTAACTCTCCTTTGTCGTAGCAGAATAACAATAGAGTTAAGCAATTCATGGAACACGAAACGGACACTATCAAGATGCCACCCAATTCGGTGGATGCAGAGCGCTCAGTCTTGGGTGGTTTAATGCTTGATAATCGTGCGTTTGAAACGGTGAGTGAGCGCTTAATACCTGCTGATTTTTTCCGAACACAACACCGCCAGATCTATACCATCATCGGCAAGCTAGCTGAAGAAGAAAAACCATTCGATGTATTAACACTTAGTGATGAGCTGCAAGAAATTGATGCTTTGGCGGAAGTGGGCGGCTTAGAGTATTTGTCTGAACTGGTCGAAAGTACACCATCAGCAGCTAATATTGCAGCCTATGCAGATATCGTAAAAGAGAAATCGCTGTTGCGTCGTCTCGCAGAAGCGGCTACTGATATCGCCGAGTCCGCTTATCATACGCAAGGCAACGATCCTTTAGACCTTATTAGTGACGCTGAAAAACGCATTGCGGAAGTAGCAGAAGGCGGCGGTAAAAAAGACTCGGGCCCAGAGCACGTCAACCCTATTATGTCGCGAACCTTGGAAAAGATTGAAGAGCTTTTCCAAATGGAGGATGGCTTAACCGGTTTAACCACAGGCTTTACTGATCTGGACAAGCGCACTAATGGTTTCCAAGAGGCGGATTTAATTATCGTCGCCGGTCGTCCTTCCATGGGTAAAACGACCTTCGCCATGAACCTCTGTGAAAATGCTCTATTGAATACTAATCGTCCAGTATTAGTATTTAGTATGGAGATGCCCAAAGAAGCGATATTAATGCGGATGTATTCATCTGTCGGACGCATCCCTTCCAATAAATTGCGTTCAGGTAAATTGGATGAAGAGGATTGGCCAAAGTTAACCTCAGCATTCAATATGCTGAAGGATAAACCTCTTTATATCGATGATACACCTGCGTTAACGCCACAAGAAATGCGTGCCCGTTGTCGTCGTGTTTATCGTGAAAATAATAACGACCTTGCACTTGTTATGGTGGATTACCTTCAGTTGATGCAGGTTGCCGGCAAGAGTGAAGGGCGTACACAAGAAATCTCGGAAATTTCTCGCTCGCTAAAAGCTATCGCGAAAGAATTTGGCTGTCCTGTCATTGCGCTTTCTCAGCTTAACCGCTCACTAGAGCAGCGCCCTAATAAGCGACCAGTTATGTCAGACTTGCGTGAATCGGGCGCCATTGAGCAGGACGCAGATATCATCGCTTTCATCTACCGGGACGAGGTATATAACGAAGACTCCCCTGACAAAGGCATTGGTGAAATCATTATTGGTAAGCATCGTAATGGTGAGATTGGAACTGATCGTTTGGCCTTTATTGGTAAATATACTCGTTTTGAAAACCTCGCTCCGGGTTATTATGATGAGCAAGGTGCAGAGTAAAAACTAACTCACCGCCGAAACTTGGTTTCTAAAATAACCGATGAGGCGGTGCGCTCTACCCCTGGTAAGTCCCCAATTTCATCCAGTATTCCATTGAGCTGTTCTAGGCTCGCTGCTTGCAGTTCTGCAATCAAATCAAACTCTCCGCTTATTGCATGCAATGCATGTACGGCACTCAGTTTGTGCAATTGTTCGCAGGTTTCCATGGTCAATTTTTGTTTTACTTTAATCGACACATGGGCAGCAACAAGTGCCTTGAGGTAGGTCGATCCTAAATTGACTCGATAGCCCTCGATAATCCCAGAATGTTCTAGTCTCTCTAAGCGATGTTGAGCTGTTGTGCGGGATATGCCAAGCGTACGAGCCAATTCAGAAATACTAATTCTTGCGTTCTTTTGCAGTATCTCTAGTAATGTTTGATCTTTATCATTAATCATTTTTCACAATTGAGTGGTTAATTTGTCAAATAATTATAGTCAATACAATCAATTTATAGCTGCAAAATAGTTTTTTCTTCTTCCATACTGATTAAAAAGTAAAGAGGTTGCTTATGTCAGTTCAACGCTCATTATTTGATGAGGTCATGGTACCTACCTACAACCCACCTGAGATCATTCCTGTTTCTGGTAAGGGGTCTAGGGTATGGGATCAAGAAGGTCGTGAGTATATCGATTTTGCCGGTGGTATCGCTGTGAACTGCCTCGGTCATTGTCATCCTGATGTGGTTGAAGCCCTGCAGGAACAAAGCCAAAAACTCTGGCATTTATCCAATGTCATGACAAACGAGCCAGCCTTGAATTTGGCCAAATCCTTAACGGAAAAAACCTTTGCTGATCGAGTTTATTTTGCAAACTCCGGGGCCGAGGCCAATGAAGCCGCGTTTAAGCTCGTGCGTCGATATGCCATTGAGCAACATGGTGAAGATAAAACGAAAATTATTAGTTTTACGCGAGCGTTCCATGGCCGAACCTTCTTTGCCGTAACCGTAGGTGGTCAAGAAGCTTACTCCGCAGGATTTGGACCTCGACCTGGCAATATCGTGCATTGTGATTTTAACGATATCGAACAGTTTAAAGCACTGATTGATGATGATACCTGTGCCGTCATTATGGAGCCGATACAAGGTGAAGGCGGTATCATTGAAGCCGACCCACACTTTGCCCACGAAGTTCGTAAGCTTTGCGATCAGCATAAAGCGCTTTTGGTTTTCGATGAAGTACAAACCGGTGTGGGCCGCACAGGCAGTCTTTACGCGTACGAAAGCTTAGGTGTTGAGCCGGATGTGCTCACCACAGCTAAAGCCTTGGGCGCAGGCTTTCCTATTGCTGCCATGCTAACCAAAGAACATATTGCCGCTTGTTTTAAAGCGGGTGTGCATGGCTCAACTTATGGTGGTAATCCTTTGGCTTGTGCTGTGGGTTTGAAGGTACTGGATATCGTTAGTGATCCAAAGCTACTGGAACAAGTGACAGTCAAAAGTGAACGCCTTAAAGAAGGCTTGAAAACCATTGGTGAGCGTTACGATGTGTTTTCCGATGTGCGTGGTAAAGGCCTATTAATTGGTGCCGAATTAAAACCAGAATTTCATGGTAAAGCTCGTGAGCTTTTAAACCATGGCTTGCAGCAGGGTGTTATGTGTTTGGTGGCAGGTCCAAATATTTTACGTTTAACGCCCTCATTGATTATCCCCGATAAAGATATCGATGAGGGGTTAACGCGCTTGGATGCAGCAGTTAAGTGTATGGTCTCGGTGTAGGTAGAAGGTATGTTTGTACTGCGTCCAATTACCCAGCGTGATTTCTCTGAGTTAAAAGACATTGCTATTGCTTCTGGTCATGGTTTTACGTCACTGCCGGTTGATGACAATGTGTTGTGTAATAAAATAACAAGAACCGAACAAAGCGTGGCTCGCGACATTCAGCAGGCCTTTGATGAAACCTACTTGTTTGTATTAGAGGATACGGATACGAATCGTATTGTAGGGACCTCAGGAATTGAAGCAGCCGTCGGAACTCATATACCCATCTATCATTATCACATAGGTAAAACCGTTCACTACTCTCGCACATTGGATGTATACAATGCCGTTGAGGTATTGAGTATGTGCAACGACTACACAGGTAGTAGTGAAATTTGCACTCTGTATTTGCGTCCTGAGTATCGAAGAAGTCAGTTAGGTCGGTTTTTATCTCGTGCGCGATTTTTATTTATGGCGCAGCATCCTCAGCGGTTTTCTGAGCGTGTTATTGCGGAGATGCGTGGCCATCAAGACGAAGAAGGTAATTCGCCGTTTTGGCAATGGCTACAAGAGCACTTCTTTAGTATTGAGTTTCCCCATGCGGATCGCCTAGTTGGTCTCGGCAATAAAGAATTTATTTCTGAATTAATGCCTAAATATCCCATCTACGCCAATTTATTAAGCTCAGATGCTCAGGAAGTGATAGGGAAAGTCCACAAGGATACTTTGCCTGCGCTCAAGCTTTTAGAAAAGGAAGGCTTTGAAAATCGTGGCTATGTGGATCTATTCGATGCGGGTCCAACGGTGGAATGCAAGTTTGATCAGATAGATGGTGTAAAGCAATCTAAAACGGCTAAAGTGAGCATTCAATCCACTGAGCCTTCGGCAATCGTCTATGCCATTTGCAATCAACATACTGAAGGTTTTCGCGCCACGTTTACGAACAATATGTCCTTTGACGAAGAGTCTGGAATCGTAAACATCTCGCCAGAAGTAGCGGAACAACTTAACGTATTTAATCAAGACGAAGTGCGCTTTTTCGTACTTTAATAGGGAGACTGACATGCACAACCATACTGAATCCTTGTTTGCAGGCTTGTGGCAAGATTATGTAAACCATACGCCGTCAGCGATGAGTATTCATGAACTGCTAGGTGCTACTCAAGATAAACCTATTATCAATGATCATATTGCTTTGCGCACATTTAATCACGACAAAGTGAACCTCGATAAACTGGCTGAGCATTTTATTCGTCTAGGCTATAAAGAGGGCGGAGAGTATCACTTTAAGGCAAAGAAGCTATACGCAAAGCATTTTGAGCATGAAGACCCAACGCTACCTAAAGTGTTCATTTCTCAACTATTGTGCGAGCAATTGTCTGAACAGGCGCAACACTTAATTAATCAACTAGTTGATAGTGTGGATGAACAAGCCTATTTGGCCGATGACTTTTTATATAGTGGTATTCATTGGTCAGTAGAGCGCCAAGTTTATGAAACCTTGGCCGCTGAAAGTGAATACGCGGCATGGATGTCGGCTTGGGGCTTTCGAGCAAATCATTTCACGGTGAGCATTAATGAGCTTGAGCAATACGATACGATTGAAGCGGTCAATCAAAAGCTGAAGGATTCTGGTTATACGCTCAATAGTGCAGGCGGTGAGATAAAGGGTTCACCGGAGGTACTACTAGAGCAAAGCTCTACCATGGCAGATACGAAAACGTTGGACTTCAGTGATGGACAGCTGACGATTCCAAGTTGTTTCTACGAATTTGCGCTTCGCTACAAGAAGCCAGACGGAAAGCTATATAGCGGATTTGTTGAAGCATCCGCAGATAAGATATTTGAAAGCACGAACAAAGCAGACTAGTCGTTGTAGCTAGGCTGCTTTGTTGGAAGTAGGGCAGGACCTTCTATTTTCTCATGATGCCTTCACACTGCAGCACTTTAAAGCCGTTTTCTCTGGCCACCTCTTTGACCATCTTAAAGTGGTATTTGAGAATGACTTCATAACTTAAAAATTCATTGGCTACGATAAGAAGCTTGCCGCTAAGCTTTAAGTGGTCTTTAGCCTTTGCTAAAAACTGCTCCGTCACTTCGTAATGGGTTTTTACTCCTTGATGAAAAGGAGGGTTGCTTATGATCCAGTTGTAGCGATCCTCTACCTCATCAAAGCCATTGCTGGCAAAAGCCTCAGCGTAGGGAATGCTATTCTTTTCAATCGTGCGTTGCGCACTTTTGACAGCAAGTAAATCGTCGTCGAGCATATCAATCTCGTCGACTTCGCGATGTTGTTGAACATAGCATCCAATGACCCCAGCGCCGCAGCCGAAATCTAACACTCTACCTTTAATTTTACGAGGTAGATTTTTCAGTAATACTTCAGTGCCTTTATCTAGCTTTTCTTGGCTAAACACACCCGGCAGAGCCTGTACATGCATATCAAGTTCGTTTACTTGATTCTGGTAATAGGTTTGTAGTTCAAAGTCCTTTGCAGTTAATGGCTTGCTGGCACTTACAATGGCGCTGTGTTTACCTGTGGCAAACTTATCACTTTGCTCAAAGAGTTTTTTGGTTTGCTTGGCAAGGCTTTTTATTCCGCCTTTGTTTTCACCAACAAACCAAATCTCGCCATCGTCTGCAAGGCTCGAACAACAGTAGTCGATGACATATTGCAATCGATTTTTGGATTTTGGTAAATAGACAATGATGCTTTGATAAGCATGTTGTTTTGGCGCCAATACAGATACGGTCTCAAACCCTTGAGTTTCAAATACAGTATTGGTGCTATGGCTAAAACAGGCAGCATGCCATCCACTAGGTATAGATTGGGCTAGGTCATCATGGGGAGGATTGACCAGCAAAGCATGCTCAGGTAAATCTTGTTGCAGTAGTAACTGACTAGGAGGAGCTAAAGGCATAGATATCCATTGAAACGCGCATTAATTATGGTGGGTATAATACCAGTATTAAAGTGGATGGTCTTGGGTGTAGGCCTGTATAGCTTTATTTAGAACCGGTAGTTGCTTTTTATGATGTTTGCTTACAGCGCAGTGGATCAATAAATTTGTGGAGAGTGGGTGGCTGTATAATCTTTCCTTGCCCACAATATCAGGAATAACTTCAAGCAGGTGTTTCAGAGTTCGTTCCTTAATTAAAATCACATCGACCTTTTTATCACGGAACAAGCCGATAATATTGTATATCTCTCGCTTATGATAAACCGGAATAACGGCTTTACTATCAATGAGATGGCGGAATCTAGGATATTGGTAGTGCTCCATGAGCCCGATTGCCATGCCATTCAGATCGTTATATTTTTGTATTTTAGGTATATGAGGTTTGATCGAAACCAAGATTTCCTTATCTTGCATGAAGGCATCTGTGAGCAGTATGTTGTCAAGGTTTGGGTGCCATTCTGCTCTGGTGTAGCAAACAGATTGTAATTGACCATTGGAGAGTAGGGTGTCCACGTCTCCTCTCGGTATAACCTTGTAGCGAATCTTTTCTGAGGTATAGTTTTCTGCATATTGGCCCAACTCATACAATATACCCTCAGGCCGAAGCTTGGGGCCGTTCGAATCGTAATAAATAGATGCCACAGGTGCTACTTGGGAGGATGCAACACCCATTTCAAGGGCATTGCACTTTACAGAGAGTAGTATCAGTAAAATGGTGTAAGCGAATCGATATGGTGGCATGATCGAAATCCAACAGCAGTTCTGTCCTAAGCAATTATAGTTGAAAAACCGCTGTCAGATGTTCAGTGGACTCAATGACTAGAATGAAAAACCTAAGTTAGCTTGGTAGCTTTGTGTTAGGTCTTTGTTTAGATATTCCAAACGCACAAAGACGTTGGGGTGAATATCATATTGGGCACCAATGCCAACAAATAAGCCGTCGTCACCTTTTAAGCCCACACCAATACGAGCAATGGCACTCAAGTCTTCACGGATTTCCGGTAAAGGCTTACGCACAACGGCGCTGCCCCAAAAACCGTTTACATCAATATCGCTATTATCGTATAGCTCACCACTTTTTATGTATCCCGCTTCTATAGAGGTTTCTGTACCATAGCGATTACCAAGGGCGTAACCGAAAAAGACTTGTGAACCAGAGGCTTTACCGTCTTTTGCTGAACTAAGCGAGGAGTTATCGATGCGATTATAATTGAAGCCAACGCCGACTCTGAGTTTATCTAAGTTGATGGTAATTTTTTTGTCTGTATCCGCCGCTTTTGTAGTGCTTTCTTGTGAAAGTGCAACGTTGGTACCTAGTGAAGCCAAGCAAACTAAACCCGTAGTCAATGTTTTCATTATTTGCATTAGAGTCATCCTTAAAAAATTCAGCATTCTATTGGCTTAGAATGCGAGCTGCAAAGCAGGTTCCTGCATATTGGCAAACTGTTCGCGTAAAGTGAGAACTTGATCAGACCAGTAGCGAGGTGATTCAAACCAAGGAAAGGCTTGCTTAAATGCTGGATCATCCCAGCGACGGGCTAGCCACGCGCTATAATGGATCAGTCGCATGGTTCTTAACACTTCTATTAGGCCTAATTGCTGGCTAGGAAACGGCAAAAACATATCATAGCCTCTTGCAATGGCATCAAGTTGGCTAAGCATTTCGTCGCGCTCACCATAGAGCAGCATCCACATATCTTGAATTCGAGGGGCTAAACGACAGTCATCTAGGTCTAGCATGTAGGGGGTGTGGTCCACCCAGAGTAAATTGCTGGCATGCAAATCCCCATGGCAGAGCTGTAAGTTGGGTTGAATACTTTGCCAACGCTCGTCTACTAGGCCTTCTAAATCTGTGGCCAGACTTTTGTAAGCATGGCTTACATTGGGATCAATCCAATCCTGTTCGTATAGGTAGTTCAGGCTATCTTTAATAAAGGTTTGCGGCGTCATTTGTGGACGGTGCTGTATTTCAATGCTATTGGCGAGTTGATGCAACCGACCCAATAAGCGACCCATTTGTTCGAAATCGTCTAGACGTTCGAGTTGTCCACTGTAGCCGCCTTGTTTGCGAAAAAGAGCAATCATAAAACCATCTTTTTCGAATAGCGTTTCGCCATCTATTTCCAGTGGAGGAACAACTGGCAATTCAGATTCGACGGCCTCTAAGGCAAATGTGTGTTCCTCTAAAATCGCTTCTCGACTCCAGCGATTGGGGCGATAAAACTTTGCGATCACATCTGGATGCTCTTCGACACCAATTTGGTACACACGGTTTTCATAGCTATTCAGAGCGAGGACATGACCTGAGCACAACCAATTGAGCGGTGCCAATATTTCATCGAGAATATTCAGAATTCGATCTGGATTAAGCTGAGCGTATTCGTGACTAAGCTCTTGTTCGTGATCATTCATGGCAAATCTCAAAGACAAAGAGCAGGATTGTACCTGATCTTTTCCTAAATTGTCTGTGGCGGCGTGCGCGCTAGACAAGCGACACAAACACTTTTGGCGCCAGATTTAATCAGTGTTAGAGACGCTTCATGGGCTGTGGCTCCTGTTGTCATGACATCATCAATCAATAAGACATTCTTACCTTCAATATATTGCGCAGAGTTCACCTCAAATGCGTTTTTTACGTTCGTTTTACGTTGTTCGCGAGAGAGGCCACGCTGACTAACGCTCGGTCGAGGGCGCACAAGACATTCTGAAACAGGCAAGGAGAAATGACGAGCAATTAGCTGGGCTAGGTGCAAGGTAGGATGATAACCGCGCTGAATTAAGCGTTTCCAGTGATAAGGTATAGGTACAATTAACTCGAATTCGTGGTCGCTGAGCTGCTCTATCAGTGCATTGACCAGAAATGGACGTGCCGTATTACGCCCCCGTTTGAATTGAACCAGCAATTGCTTGATGGGGGCAACATACTGAAACGGTGCAATTACTTTGGAGAAGGCGGGGGGTGAAGCGAGGCAATGTCCGCAGATATGACCAAATAGATTGGGCTCACTGCAGCGAGGGCAGGCTTGTGTTATACGAGGTAGATCTGAGGCACAATCGGAGCAAATTCCTTGTGTTAAGGATGTTGGGTTTAGGCATAGGCTGCATAGTTCTTTATTTATACATCTGTAAACCCTATTTATTGCAATGGTTGACTGTTTGAATATTCTGGATAACATAGCGTTATTACTTGTTTTCATGGCCTTGATGGAGCGCTCTAGCCTAGTCATAGCGCTTGTATTGGTATATCAGGCAATGCACCTAAAAAGGATAATAATATGAATGCGCAACTAGACCCTCAGATTCGCCATGACTGGAATGAGCAAGAAGTACAAGCTTTGTTCGATTTGCCGTTTAATGATCTGCTATTCCGTGCACAGAGCATCCATCGCACTTATTTCGATCCCAATGAAGTACAAGTCAGTACTCTATTAAGCATTAAAACCGGTGCTTGCCCAGAAGACTGTAAATATTGCCCGCAGTCGGCTCACTACAATACAGGCCTAGAAAAACAGCGCTTGATGGAAGTAGAAGCCGTATTAAACAAAGCCAAAGAAGCCAAAGCCAAGGGATCAACGCGTTTTTGCATGGGCGCAGCGTGGAAAAACCCAAATAAACGCGATATGCCCTACGTTCTAGAAATGGTAAAAGGCGTAAAGGCGATGGGGTTAGAAACCTGCATGACCTTGGGGATGCTAAATGAAGAACAGGCGGGTGAGTTGGCTGAAGCCGGATTGGATTATTACAACCACAATTTGGATACGAGTCCAGATTATTATGATCAAATTATTACGACGCGCACGTACAGCGATCGATTAGATACACTGCAGCACGTTCGTGATAGTGGTATGAAAATCTGTTCCGGTGGCATCATCGGTATGGGTGAACGCAAGAAAGATCGCATTGGGTTGCTGGCACAATTAGCGAACTTACCTGTGCATCCAGAGAGTGTGCCGATCAACATGTTGGTGAAAGTGAAAGGCACACCACTCGAGGATGTAGAAGATTTAGATCCTATCGATTTTGTGCGCTGCATCGCTGTGGCGCGTATTCTCATGCCCAAATCCCATGTGCGTCTCAGTGCAGGCCGCGAAGATATGAGTGACGAGATGCAAGCAATGTGCTTCATGGCCGGTGCTAATTCTATTTTCTATGGCGAATGCCTTTTAACCACACCGAATCCTGAAGCCCACAAGGACATGCAATTGTTTAAGCGTTTAGGCCTACGTCCAGAGCAAGCCATTGTTGATCACAATGACGATGAGCAAGCTGAAGTGCTTAGCAAACAGGTGCAAAAGAACGATCAAAACCAACCTTTCTACGACGCATCCGTATAGATAAAAAGCGCATGTCTTCCACGTTAGATCATGTATTGTATCAGGCGCTCAATGAGCGTCGTGAGCGCAATTTGTATCGCCAATGTCGAGTATTGAGTTCGCCGCAAGGACCCCAGGTCGAAATCAATGGTCGTACTATGTTGAGTTTCTGTTCCAACGATTATTTAGGCCTAGCAAATGATGCTCGAATCATTCAGCGTTTTAAGGACGCAGCGGATGAGATGGGAGTCGGCAGTGGTGCGGCCCATTTAGTGAATGGTCATAATTATTATCATCAAGCGTTGGAAGAAGCATTAGCCGAATTCACCAACCGCCCTCGCGCTTTGCTTTTTAGCACCGGCTATATGGCTAACATGGGCGTGATTGCTTCAGTACTCAATAAGCAAGATGCCGTGTTTGAAGACAAATGGAATCACGCATCTTTGATAGATGGTGGGTTGTTAAGTGGCGCGCGTTTTCAGCGATACCTGCATAAGGATCTTGAAAATCTCAATCAGCGCCTACTAAAAACGCAAGCCAATCAAAAAATGATTGTTACGGATGGTGTTTTTAGCATGGATGGCGATTGCGCTGACTTGCCCCGACTAGCGAATACTGCAAAAAAACATAACGCATGGCTAATGGTGGATGATGCCCATGGCTTTGGTGTATTGGGTGATAATGGTGCAGGTTTATGTGAAGCGCAAAATGTGTCTGGCGATGATGTGCCCATCTTGATGGCGACGCTAGGTAAAGGCTTGGGAACCGCAGGCGCTTTCGTTGCTGGTAGCGAAGCATTGATAGAGTATCTTACTAATTTTGCACGCCCGTATATTTATACAACTGCTATGCCCGCTGCAGTGGCTGCAGCCACGCTGACCAGTTTGCAAATTGTTAAAGAAGACGCCGAAAGAAGAATCCATCTTCAGTCATTGATTTCGCAATTTCGTCAAGGCGCTCGGCAGTTGGGTTTTGAATTAATGAACTCTTCTACTCCGATCCAACCGATAATAGTGGGTGAAGCAGATCAGGCGCTACTAATGACCGAAGCACTCAATAAAAAAGGCATACACGTTGCTGCAATTAGGCCGCCTACTGTACCTGAAGGCACATCTCGATTAAGAGTTACGTTGAGTGCATCTCATAGTGAAGCTCACGTTAATCAATTACTGCAAGCACTGGAAGACATTCAGTACTTGAATCAATAAGAGCAAAATTTTATGCAGATTCAACACGACGAATTTCATATTCGCGAATTTGGTAATCCGGATAACCCGAGTTTATTTTGTATTCACGGCTGGGCTAGCAATAGTCATGTGTTTGAACCTCTTGCGAAATTGTTCAAGGATCATTTTCATTTTGTTTGTGTTGATCTACCAGGGTTTGGTGAATCCAAATGTGAGGATGCACAACAAAGTTATCAGCTGCCTTATTTGATCGAAGGGCTTTTATCCGTTGCACCTGAAAAGTCAGCTTGGCTTGGCTGGTCTTTAGGCGGCATGTTGGCTGTGCAAGCGGCTGCGAAATTACAACTTGAAAAGTCTGATCGAATTGAGGCGTTAGTCTCTATGAATGCTAATGCAAAGTTCATAGCGCACAAATCATGGAAAAGCGGTGTACCTCAACCATTATTTGATGGTTTTATGGAATCGATTGCTGATGTGAAAACCACATTACGCCGTTTCGCTGCTTTGACCGTTGTAGGTGAGCAAAAAGACATGCTGCAAAGCTTAAAATGGTTGCAGCAGAATACCCAAGTTCCTGCGCCCACCTCTGACGTTCTAAATGCCAGCTTAAAGCTATTAGCACAATTGGATAATCGAGCTACGTTAAAGCAATTAACGCTACCCACACTGCATTTGCTTTCAACGGATGATGCAATTGTGCCCAACGGCGTCAGCCAAGAACTTAATAAATTAAATCCAATGCACCCTGTGAGTTTTGTTCCCAACGGTTCTCACGCAAGCTTGGTGGCCCAACCACAATCCGTTGCCAATGGCATTTTGACCTTTCTGGAGGGGTTGAATGCTTGACAAGCAGGCGGTAGCAAAAAGTTTTGGTAAGGCAGCGCATGAATACGATGAGTATGCACGTATTCAACATCGTATTGCTGACGCTTTATTAAAAAAGTGTGAACCACTCGCTCCTGACGAATCAAACAGTGACCTATGTAATCATCACACTGTCCTTGATTTGGGTTGTGGAACTGGTTATTGCTTGCCTAAACTTCGCCAGTGTTTCAAGTCTAGTACTATCAAAGGAGCGGATCTTTCAGAGGGTATGCTAGCGTATGCAAAGCAAACTTATCCAATGTTTGAATACTCCATTGCAGATGCTGAAGCCTTGCCATTTGAACACGAGTCTATATCGCTTATATTTTCTAACTTTGCTGTGCAATGGTGTGATTCTTTTTCACAAGTGTTAAATGAACAGTATCGAGTACTGAAACCCGGCGGTCATTTAGTGTTGAGTACATTGGTTGAAGGTACGTTGCGTGAATTGAAGCAGGCATGGTCAAAAGTGGATCAGAGGCAACATGTAAATAGCTTTGAGACTCAACAAAATGTGGAGCAGGCAATATCTGAATCGTGTTTTGAAGAGATTGACGTCACCTTTCGTGATGAGGTGGAGTTTTACCCGGATATAAGGAGTTTAACTGATTCGTTAAAACGTATCGGTGCTCACAATGTAACACAAGGGCGCAATCGCAGTTTAACCACGCCCAAGCAATTGAAGGCATTCATGCAAGCATTCGAAGAATATCGTCAAGAAGAGGGCTTACCAGCTCGCTATCACGTTGCAAGTATTGTCTTAAGAAAACCGAATTAACGACATTGAATGACAGAGGCAGTCATGGCAAAACAAATCTTCTTTATAGCGGGCACAGATACAGATGCAGGCAAGACGTTCATTGCCAGTGGCTTATTAGCCAAGGCCAAACAAGCACAATTGAGTACATTAGGTTTGAAACCGGTAGCCGCTGGCTGTAGCGAAACAGATCAAGGTTTACGTAACGACGATGCCATGAAGCTGATGACGCAAAGTACAGTGCAGTTATCATATGAGCAGGTAAACCCAATTGCGTTACAACCAGCAATTGCACCTCATATTGCGGCGCAGCGAATTCGCAAGCCGTTAAGTGCCGAGCGCATAGTTGGGTTGTTACGCGGTGTACTCATGACGAATAAAGCAGAATTTACTCTGATAGAAGGCGCTGGTGGATATCGTGTACCGCTTAATCCAAGAGAAACACTGGCAGACTGTATTAAAGAGCTAAGAACACCAGTTGTTCTGGTTGTAGGGATGAAATTGGGTTGTTTAAATCACGCTTTGCTAACGGTCGAGGCTATTAAACGTGATGGTTTGCACATTGCGGGTTGGGTTGCCAACCAAATTGACCCAGCCATGAGCGCATACGATGAAAATATTGAAACGTTACGAGCGATGATTCCAGCGCCGTGCCTTGGTGTGGTGCCGCACATTGATAACAATACAGCAGAAGCTGCGGCAGAGTATTTAACGCTACCATCAATGGAAGGTTAACTTCGTATTACCCCAGCATCCTTGTTGGGGCATTTTTAACTTGCCTATTAAGTCTACCGTTTTTAGGCGTCCAAACCATGCTACAAATAGTCGCACCGTATATTTCTTGAACTTTTAGTTATATGCCTGAGATTATTTAAAATAAATAACTCTAAATAACTGAAAAACTGCTGCATGTTCCCTTCATATTCATTTCTACAAGGTGATACTGATTTCTTAGTCTGAAACAGTATTAAAGTAATAAGCGGCAAGTTTGTGCCGCTTTTAAAAGTTTGGTTAAATTATATACAGGTAAAACCAACTGAGGAGTCGATAATGCAAGTAGGTGGAGCGGGTAACGCCCTAGCAGCAGGTTTGTCAGGGTTACAAAAAGGCCAAGAGCAGGTGACCGAAGCTGCGCAAAACATTGCGTCGGCGGGAACGCAGACAGCACAGGGCAGTGATGCCACTACGCAGCTGTCGAAATCCTTGGTTCAACAAACAGAAGGCGTACGCCAAGTAGAAGCCAGTGCGAAGGTAGTTGAAGCTGCCGATAAGAGTGTTGGCAGCTTGCTTGACGTCAGAGCTTAGATCCTAGGAGGTTTCGTAAGAGTTAGCTTGCGAATCATGTTATGAATATTCAAGTGGGCAGTGCAGCCAGTTCACCGCAGATCACGCCAACGGCCAATACAGACGGTCGTGCGAACCTTGCTGTGCCCACGGATGCTGAAAATCAAGCGACCAATTCGTTTAATCCGGTAACGCAGAACGATGAGAGTGCTCGCGCCAAGGATAAGGATCGTCGTCAAGCTACGGAAGAAAAGCAAGAGCAGCAAAGAGCCAGCAGTGATCGAGCTCGCCAAGAGCAGGCAAGAGCAAATGCGCAAGCTAGAGATCAACAGACAGATCTCCGAAACGACGATCGTTCGCAAGAGGACCTGCAGCAAGATCGTACACTTACTGATGCTCAAACGGAAGCAAGAAGGGAGGACGGCCAGCAGGAGCAGCGCCGCCTAGAGCAAGAACTAAAAGAAATTCGTGCGCTAGCCGAGCGAGATAGGCAGGTTAGGGCTCATGAGCAAGCTCACCAAGCTGTAGGTGGCCAATACGCGGGTGCCATCAGTTTATCTTATAAAACTGGCCCCGATGGCAAACGCTATGCTGTAGCAGGTGAAGTACCCATCAGTGTGGGGAAAGTCCCAAACGACCCGCAAGCGACATTAGAAAAAGCTCAAACTGTGCGCCGAGCAGCGTTGGCACCAGCCGAGCCATCCGCGCAGGACCGACAGGTAGCTGCGCAAGCAGTCCAGTTAGCATTAGAAGCGCGTAGCGAGCTTCAGCAAGCGCGCACTGAGGAACTGCGACAGCAGTCCGAGTCGAGAGAAGAGAAGCAAGTAAAAGAAGAAAGTGATGAGTCGCGTCTAGATAAAGAACAAGAGACGCAGCAAGCAGATCAGCAGCAACAAGAACGTGCTAATCAAGCGGCTGAGAGCTTGCGAGAACTAAACGAGCGGTTAGCTCGTGTTCAATCTCAACTTGTTGAAGCGGGTCAGATTGATGACAAGGTAAACTCTAGAGTAAATCTCTTAGACATTACCGCCTAATTTAGCATCAAGTGGATTGAAAAAAGCCACGGTATTTACCGTGGCTTTTTTATGTTCAGGACGAACGAAATAGTGCGGCGACGGGACGTCAAAGAGCGCATATATTCAAAATAGGGTAATTAGTGAAGTTTTAATCGAGGACGAATTACTTTATTGATGCGACCGGACAAACTCATTAACAGAGTTTTAAAATAACCGTGTAATGCAATCTGATGTAAGCGATATAAACTCACATATACAATGCGCGCGAGTCGGCCTTCAATCATCATACTTCCCCCTGATAAATTGCCCATCAGACTGCCGACGGTGCTATAGCGACTTAGATTTACTAAAGATCCTTTGTCTTTAAACACGAAGTCTTTAAGTTCTCTGCTCTCAACTAGACGTAATAAATTTTTATAAACATGGCTGGCTTGTTGGTGCGCAGCCTGAGCTCTCGGCGGTACTGGCGTGCCGTCAGGTTGCAGCATAAAAGAACAGTCACCAATGGCAAAAATACGATCATCCAGCGTCGTTTGTAAGCTGGGCTTCACTTTTATTTGGTTGGTCTTGGTTGTTTCCAGTCCACCTAGGTTTTCCATCCATTCTGGCGCTTTGACACCAGCGGCCCAGACTTTTAACTGTGCGGGTATTAGTTTGCCTTCGCTGGTCCAATAGCCTTCTTCGGTTACTTCTTTGATGAAAGTCTGTGTTTGTACTTCCACACCAAGTTTGTTTAGTTCTCGATGTGCGGCAGCACTGATACGCGGTGGCAGCGCTGGTAAAATGCGTTCGCCAGCTTCAATAATGCTGACATTTAATTGCTCTTTCTTTAAGTAATCTAATCCATACGCACGCAGTTGCGCGGCCGTGTTATGCAATTCTGCTGCGAGTTCAACTCCAGTTGCACCAGCACCAACGATGGCTATATTCAGATTATATTGATCTTCTTTTTGAGCTTGGTTGTTGGCCTTTAGATACGTATTGAGTAACACTTTGTGAAAACGATCTGCTTGTTCGCGGCTATCTAAAAATGAGCAGAAAGCTTGCGCGCCAGGTGTTCCAAAATCATTGGTTTGACTACCAACGGCTAGAACTAAATAGTCATAGGATAGGCGACGCTCTGGTAAAATTTCTTCGTGTTTTTCATCATGAATGGATGAGAGCACAATTTCATTGCGTTCCCGATCTAGATCATTCATGCGACCTATATGAAAGGTAAAGTGATGATTGTGAGCCTGTGCTCGATAACTTAATTCATCTATACCACCATCTAGAGAACCAGTTGCCACTTCGTGCAATAAAGGCTTCCAAAGGTGAGTATTGTTTGCATCGACTAAATGGATTTCGGCTAAATTCCGTTTGCCAAAGTGATCTCCTAATTTTGTGGCGAGTTCTAAGCCACCGGCTCCGCCGCCTACAATTACGATTTTGTTCATGATGGATTCCAATAAAATAGTTCTAGAATGGACCGCGCCACGATGCATTCTAGAAATATCTTTTATGGAGAAGAGGTATTTTCATTATAACGAACTAACTTTTTGTAACAAGTTAGAAACAGAGTAGTTCGCAAATGACGATAATGAAAATGATGAAAGCTTTATTTAGCCAAACTTAATAAAAGGCAGGCAACAAAGAAGAAAATCACACCGGTAACCCAAAGGTGTTGATGATGCTGTTGTTCTGGTGCGGGTTCAGTGCGTTGCATCATATTTAATAAAGACTTTAATTCTGAGTTAGACGTCCATCCGATACAGTATCGATCGTCAGTTAAATCTATTTTCACCTGATGTTGGTCTTGCTCAATAGCTTGCACCTGTACATTGATTATTTCATCGCAACCAATGCGAAATTCATTACGTGGGCTAAAAGCCAAGCGATGAGAAAGAAAAGGAACGGAGTCTTGATGTTTTATTTGCCATTGCCCCTCTCCCAGATGGCCTTGCTGGATATCAATCACGAATCACACCCACCAAAACAAGTGTGCAGGCGATGGACAAGGCGGATGCCGTAATAAGCAATACTTGAGTAAGCCATTTTGGTTTTTTCCGTAGAGAAAAGTAATAGCGTTCCCAAGGATCTCTTGAAAATGGACCCACTCCGGTAACTGCCATCAAAACCACTCCACTGATGGCGAGTAAAACGCAAGCCAAGGCGTACATAAGTAAATCCTTCGGTTATTAAAACTCAGTTAATTGGTAGGAATGGCTAGATGCATTTCTGCACCGATGATTTCGTTATTTTCATCTGTATGCAATTTGCCTTTAAAAGCAGGCTTTTGATCTTTAACACGGGGCTCGAATAGGTTAGAGAATTGGTGTTGTTCCGCGGCTGTTTCCAGCGGGATAGCAGAATCGTCAAGCGTCATCGGGTCAACTTTCAGATCTAATCTTTCTGGGGGTAGCAGTGCTTGTAGCTGCTCATCCACATCATCTTTCGCAGGTGTGATACTAGGAGATGGTTCCATCTCGTCTTGAGCATCCTGTCCAATATCCTTGAAGAGTTTGCCTGAGTCTTCAAAGAGGGTAGTCGTTTTTTCAATCCAATCTGACCAGTCTGAAGTCGAATTTTGCTGGTGGGGCATCAAAACGATGAAACCAATAACCCCCATCAAAAAAATTAGTGCAAATGTTTGTTTCATAAGAAACCTGATAACAATGGCTTTATGCCATCATTATCAGGCTCTAATGGCGGGGTTTCAACCGTTTACTGTTGCAGTGTGTTACGGTTGGCAGGATTTAGTTAAAAGCTTGACCTGGCTTGATACCCATGGTTTTCAATATTTTTGCCAATGGACAAAAGCCTGTGAACGCAGCTTGAAACATATTAAGTCCCACAAATGCAGTAAACCATAACCAATTCACATGATGAATTTGGCTCAAGCCTAAGCTGAGTAAGATGAATAAACCTGCGAATGAGAATACAACGCGATCGATCGACATGGGGCAACTCCTCAAATATTACATTAGGTTATTCTAAATTAGATAAATCTTAAATAAAAAGCAAGAGATGTTTGTCTATTGGATGATAAACACTGATGCAAAATCCCCCCATCACCAGTGAGTTTGTGCTAGACCTCTCGTCGAAACGGCTTATTCTCGATATACTTGCCGCTTTGTGATCACAACCAGAGCCCTGTCGCCAAATGGGGCCGATAAGACGGAAAATTATGAAAACCGCAGAAATTAGACAGGCATTTTTAAGATATTTCGAAGAAAACGGGCATACCGTGGTTGCTTCCAGTTCGTTGATTCCTGCGAACGACCCGACGTTAATGTTTACTAACGCTGGGATGAACCAGTTCAAAGATACCTTTTTGGGACAAGAAACCCGTAATTATACTCGTGCAGCCTCGTCTCAGCGCTGTGTGCGTGCAGGCGGAAAACACAACGACCTAGAGAATGTAGGTTATACCGCCCGTCACCATACTTTTTTTGAAATGTTGGGTAACTTCAGTTTTGGTGATTACTTTAAGCGTGAAGCGATCAAGTTTGCTTGGGGTTTTCTAACCGGCAAAGACTGGTTGAACTTGCCTGTAGAAAAATTGCTAGTAACGGTTTATGCCGATGACCAAGAAGCCTATGACATCTGGCATCAAGAAATGGGTTTGCCGGAAGACAAGATCATCCGCATCGGTGATAACAAAGGCGAAAAGTACGCGTCTGACAACTTCTGGCAAATGGGTGATACCGGACCATGTGGCCCTTGCAGTGAAATCTTCTTTGATCACGGTGATCACATTTGGGGTGGCAAGCCTGGCACACCAGAAGAAGATGGTGATCGCTTCATCGAAATCTGGAACATCGTATTCATGCAGTACAACCGTTATGCCGACGGTAAAATGGAACCTTTACCTAAGCCGTCTATTGATACGGGAATGGGCCTAGAGCGTATCTCTGCCATTATGCAGGGCGTTCACTCCAACTACGAAATCGATTTATTCCAAAACTTGATTGCCGCAGCGGCCAAGGCAACCGGTACACAAGACTTAAGCAATAAATCTCTGCTAGTAATCGCCGACCATATTCGCTCTTGTGGCTTCTTGATCAGTGATGGCGTGATGCCAAGCAATGAAGGTCGTGGTTATGTGCTACGTCGTATCATTCGTCGTGCACTCCGTCACGGTCATTTATTAGGTGCCACAGACTTATTCTTCTTCAAGTTAGTCGCGGCGCTGGTAGACGAAATGGGGGATGCTTATCCTGAACTGAAGCAAAACCAAGCTCAGTTGGAAAAAATTCTAAAACTGGAAGAAGAGCAATTCGCTAAGACGCTCGATAACGGCATGAAGCTTTTAGAAGAAGCCATTGCTGAATTGAAAGGCGATACCATTCCCGGTGAAACCGTGTTTAAGCTTTATGATACTTACGGCTTCCCAGTGGATTTAACCGCCGATATTGCGCGCGAAAAAGACCTGAAAGTAGATGAAGCGGGCTTTGAATCGTGCATGGAAGAGCAAAAGAATAAGGCTCGTGCGGCAAGCAATTTCAAAGTGGACTACACAGATACGCTTAACATCGAAGGTGAAACCGACTTTACGGGTTACGATCATCTAAGTGATCAAGCAAAAGTCGTTAGCCTTTATAAAGACGGTAATGCGGTGGAAAGCTTGAACGCAGGCGAAGCCGGCATGATTGTTCTGGATAGTACACCATTTTACGGTGAGTCAGGTGGCCAAGTGGGCGACACAGGCGTACTGCGCACGGCGGACGGTTATGAGTTTATCGTTACGGATACAACCAAGCAGCAAAACAATCACTTGCATCACGGTGAAGTAAAAGCGGGCATCATCAAAGCGGGTGATACTTTAAGTGCATTAGTTGATGAGCATAAGCGTCAGCAGACTGCTATTCACCACAGTGCAACCCACTTATTGCATGCGGCTTTGCGTGAAATTCTTGGGGAACATGTGCAGCAAAAAGGGTCTCTATGTACCTATGATCGCTTGCGCTTTGACTTTGCTCACTTTGAAGCCATGACGGCGGATGAACTGGCAGCGGTAGAACGTCGAGTGAATCAACAAATTGCGGCCAATACGCCAGTGCAAACAGAATTGATGGCGATTGATGCGGCGAAAGAAAAGGGCGCTATGGCTCTGTTTGGCGAAAAATACGATGACGAAGTACGCGTTTTGAGTATGGGTACCGATGGTTTCTCGGTAGAACTGTGCGGTGGTACACACGCTAAACGTACGGGCGATATTGGCCTACTTAAAATTGTTAGCGAAGGTGGTATAGCAGCCGGTGTACGTCGTGTTGAAGCGGTTGTAGGCGAAGCTGCTATCAAATATATCCAGTCTATGGACGCGAGCTTGAACCTCATCGCCAGCCAAGTAAAAACCACCCGTGATAGCTTGGAAGATAAGGTGACACAGTTAGTACAGAAAAACCGACAGCTAGAAAAAGACGTGCAGCAATTGAAAGCCAAATTGGCTTCTGGTGCAGGTACGGATTTAGCGGCCGGTGCTAAAGATATTAACGGTGTAAAAGTCTTGGCGGCGCAGCTAGACGGTGCAGATGTTCCAGCCATGCGTAGCGCTATGGACCAGCTTAAAAATAAACTGGGCAGCGGTATTATCTTGTTGGCGAGTCACGATGGCGAAAAAGTAACCCTAATCGCAGGTGTGACCAAAGACTTGCTGGGTAAAGTAAAAGCGGGTGACCTTGTTAAAGAGCTTGCGCCTTATGTCGATGGCCGCGGCGGCGGTAAGCCAGATATGGCACAAGCTGGTGGTAAAAAGCCAGAAGGGATTCAGGATGCATTGAACGCATTTGATGCGTGGGCTCAGCAAAACCTATAACTCTTCTTGTTGATCGCAGCTTAAACACAGGTTTCCTGTGTTTCGCTGCAATAAAATCTATAAAGCCCTGTATTTCGGGGCCCTCGGGTATTTTCAATGGCGCTAATTTATTGTCTAATTAGCGCCCAAAATTTTTGCCCGCTTTTTAACAACATTTGAGAGCCTTTCCATGGCATTGTATGTACATAAATATGGCGGTACATCAGTGGGTTCTATTGAACGCATTGAGGGCGTCGCGCAAAAGATAAAGCACTTTAAAGAAGATGGTCACGATGTTGTCGTGGCGGTGAGTGCCATGAGCGGAGAAACCAATCGCCTGATTGGATTGGCCAAAGAGATTACTGATACACCGTCTGCCCGTGAGATGGATGTATTAGTTAGTACTGGTGAGCAGGTGACGATTGCGCTGCTAAGCATGGCGTTGGAAAAGATTGGTGTGCCGGCTAAGTCCTATACGGGCAGTCAAATTCGTATGTTAACCGATAGCGCATTCGGTAAGGCGCGAATCGAACACATTGATACGGATTCTATCCGCAGTGATTTGGACGAAGGTAAAGTGGTTGTCGTAGCTGGCTTCCAAGGTGTTGATGCGCAAGGTAATATCACGACACTCGGACGAGGTGGTTCAGATACAACTGGGGTTGCGTTAGCAGCTGCCCTAAAAGCTGATGAATGTCAGATCTATACAGATGTTGATGGCGTATACACTACCGACCCTCGAGTGGTAGAAAAAGCCCGTCGTATGGAAAAGATTACCTTTGAAGAAATGCTGGAAATGGCCAGCTTAGGTTCAAAAGTGTTGCAAATTCGCTCTGTGGAATTTGCAGGAAAATACCAAGTTCCGTTGCGCGTATTGCACAGTAGCAAAGAAGGCAATGGCACACTGATTACCATAGAGGATGATAACGCCGTGGAAAAACCTGTTATTTCTGGCATTGCATTTAACCGCGACGAAGCCAAATTGACCGTCATGGGCGTACCTGATATCCCAGGTGTAGCTTCAAAAATTTTGGGTCCTGTGGGCGCAGCTAACATCGAAGTAGATATGATCGTACAAAACGTAGCTGCTGACCGCACAACAGACTTTACGTTTACTGTTCATCGCAACGATTTTGCTAAAGCGCAAGGTGTTCTTAATGAAGTTGCTCAAGAGCTTGGTGCAAGAGAGGTTGCGGCCACGGATGACATCGCCAAAGTGTCTTTAGTGGGTGTAGGTATGCGCAGTCACGCTGGAGTGGCGAGCAAAATGTTCGAGATTCTTGCAAACGAAAACATCAATATCCAAATTATTAGTACTTCGGAAATCAAAATATCCGTGGTCATAGAAGAGAAATATCTAGAACTCGCTGTACGCGCATTGCATACAGGCTTTGATCTAGATGACGAAAAATAAACGTTTCGTCTTAACGAGCACCCGCGATAAAGATGACTGTGGATTAAGTCGATCTTTATCGCATTGTAATAGCGTCAAAGATCGGTCGCTATTACATAAAAAACCGCGTTGGAAAGCCAGCGCACCCTAGGTCAAGATCAGTAATGTTCAAATCGGTCGTCATCCATAACTAAATATTATGGAAACAATGTTAAGGCGGCTTTTAATTTGCTCAAGCTGGTCAATAATTAAACGTATGGATGCCCGATAGGGATTAAGTAGTCCATCGCTTGGCTACCGTATTCAGGAGAATAGAATGCTAATTTTAACGCGTCGTGTTGGTGAAACCTTAATGGTTGGTGACGAAGTAACCGTTACCGTATTAGGTGTAAAAGGCAATCAAGTTCGCATTGGTGTAAACGCCCCTAAAGAAGTGGCCGTGCATCGTGAGGAAATCTACCAACGCATTCAGAACGAAAAAGGCTCACCAGAAGAAAAGTAAAAATTTCGGCGAAATGGCGCTAATTCGTTAATTTTATTGAAATTTTTACTTTAAATTTCTCTCTAAGCTGGTAGTATATCGCCCCGTTGTGGAGAGATGGCCGAGTGGCTGAAGGCGCGCCCCTGCTAAGGGCGTATAGGAGAAATCTTATCGAGGGTTCGAATCCCTCTCTCTCCGCCACATTTAAAGTTCTTTTTATTTCCTAGAGATAAATAAACTTTGGCGTAGGTTGACTAATTTAATTGGCTGCCTATAATACGCCAACCCAATTAGTGCGCTCGTAGCTCAGCTGGATAGAGTACCTGGCTACGAACCAGGCGGTCGGAGGTTCGAATCCTCCCGAGCGCGCCATTTTCGAATAGATTTTATTTGAAATAGTTATTGGGAAAACAGTTTTAAAGATTACGCGCTCGTAGCTCAGCTGGATAGAGTACCTGGCTACGAACCAGGCGGTCGGAGGTTCGAATCCTCCCGAGCGCGCCATCATTCCAAAAACCCTGCACCAAAACGCAGGGTTTTTTTATGCCTCCAATATCTATTCTTTATTTTTCAGTTCTTTGATTGTTAAACCAAAAAACCATTTCGGTGGTTGCTTGCAATCAAAGTGATCATTCCCCCATTTGGCCAATGCTTGAATACTAGGAAGAAGCTCACAACCACTTTCTGTTAATACATATTCGTAACGCGTCGGTCGTGTTTGGTAGGCTTGCTTTGCAATAAGTTCATGTTCCAGTAAGCGCTTCAATCGGTTGGCTAGAATGTTTGTGGGAATGTTTTCATCGCTGCTAGCAAAATCGCCGTAGCGACGTTTTCCTTGAATCAAGTCGCGTATGATCAATAACGTCCATTTATCCCCCAGTATGGATAATGAGGTTGCTAAAGGACAAGGCTTTGCATTGTTATCAATATTCTTATTCATGCTCTTAGATTACGAAATACTTTAGTAACTTGCAATTTAAAAGTTATATGTGCATAGTAACTTTCAAAATGAAAGTTACTAATTAGGGCATAAACGCATGAAAGTAGGGACACTAAATAAACTGGAGCAATTCGGTTTTATCGCAAAACTCATTCAATCACAGTGTCATGAGCAATTGAGTCGTTGGATATGGCGCTTCAAGCTGACAGGAGCCAGTCGCAAGACGGTTGATCTAGAGGCGCTGCGCACTCCTGATACACACTTAGTTAAGCAAACAGAGCAATTGGTAGGCGATCGCTATACGCCAGTCATGTATGCTCACTGTCAACGTACCTGGCAATTTGCTTGGGTTGTAGCCAGAGCATTCGATATTCATTTTGATGAAGAGGCTTTTTATATTGCATGCCTTATGCATGATCTTGGCTTAACCGAACCTTGTTGTCACAATGTTACCGACAAGGGTTTTCACGTACTTGGAGCAGAAGAAAGCGCTCGGTTTCTTAATGGCCGTGGGGTGGAGAGGGATCGCGTTCGCTTAGTCACAGAGGCCATAGAGCGACACTTGCATCTAGGGACTAACTTGCGTAATTCAGAGCCTGAATCCTATCTTTTAAAAATAGGAGCCCATATGGATGTAATCGGAAGTTTTGCTCATTATATTGAGAGCAAAAATCTTGCAAGCATACATAAATCCTATCCACGCAGTGGGTTCAATCAAGAGATAGTTAAAACAATTAATGAGCTACCACACCAGCCTAATTCTCATGCCGGAATCTTGAGGCGACTTGGCTTTGCTAAATTGGTGTATGATAATCCTCTCAATCATTTTCATCATTAATGATATTCAGTGTAACGTGGCGACCCATGTGTACGCGAAGTTTATTTGTCGTTTTGAGTTATTGCGTAGTGCTTGATTGAGCAGTGTTTCCAACGCACAATTTAGAACTACTTGTAGAGCTTTCAATAAAAACTTTTCCGTTTGATTTGGTAATGAGACGTCTTAGATATGACACCAGCGATTAATTTACTCATTAAGCAAAATGTAGGGCACACAATTCATGAGTATAACCATGATGCTCGGGCTGAATCTTTTGGATTGGAAGCTGCTGACAAGTTAAATGTTGATGCTTCTCGTGTATTTAAGACCTTGGTGGTCGAAACGGATAACAAGGAATTAGCAGTAGCAATTGTTCCGGTTAATCGTCAGTTAAACTTAAAGTCTTTAGCCAAAGCACTGAAAGTTAAAAAAGCGAACATGGCAGACACTAAAAAGGTTGAGCGCAGTACAGGGTATGTATTGGGTGGTGTCAGCCCATTAGGTCAAAAGAAGCGTTTGCGAACGGTTATTGATGAAACGACAAGCTTATTCGATACCATTTATGTAAGCGCCGGAAAGCGTGGTTTAGAGATTGAGCTGCCAGCCACTGCTTTAGCTAAGCTGCTTAATGCTGACTTTGCAAACATCGCCACTGAATAGTTGTCCGTTATACGCCTAAATCCACATGAGGCGTATCTGCTACTTCTGTTACGCAAAGCGTTGTGCGCTTTGCTAGGTTCTCGCTGTTTTTGTCGTTATATTGTGCCAAGTAGGTCTTCACCGATTCTGCACGTGCTTGTCCTAGCTGTGCCCAAGTCTCTTGCTGGGTTTCTTGCTTTGAGACGTAAGGGCAAACCTGTAATTCCAACTCGGTTTTTTCAGTCAGGATTTTAACAACTTTATCTAAATAATCTTTATGCGATTGGCTTAACTCAGTTTGCTCTTCTTTAAAGTCTAATTGATTGAGACGAATCGCCATGATGCTATCAGTGGCAAACGATAATAGTGATATAAGTGCCCCATAGGGTTGTAAGCTCTGCTGTAGATAATGCATGGATGCTGTTTTTAGGGCGAGTGTGCCTAATTGATTCATCACATCATCATAAGCAAAGTCTGGATCGCTAATTTTTCCCGACATAGGAATACTCAATTGCAAATTGCCATTATCGTCTCTCAACAAATCCAAAGCGGTATCGACGGGCATGGAAATTTGCTTGCTGACTCGGCTGATGGTATTTCGATTCTTCGGTTCTAATTTTGAGTTGCGCAAGAAGATTCTAGTTTCACCATTTAATGTTTCATCATTCAGCGTGACCTGTGTGTTTACATTGAGCATGCCCTTTTGTGCTCTATAGCCAATGGCTTTAGTCATATAGCCATTAAGTGGAATGATATTGAATTGTTCTAGCTCTAGGCTTGCCTTGCCCATGGGCCATCCTTCTTTGCGATTCAACTGGGCATTAAAGTTAATTTCGCTATAGTTATCCACAGAGGCCATGAGTTTTATGTTAACGTCGGGCTCGAAGGGAGCATCGATATCCTTCATGGATAGCGCGCTCACAGAAAAAGACTTTAGCGCCATTGGGACCACATAATTCGGATCAATGCTCTGGTCTCGAAACCAGATTGTGGAAATAGTATCTTTAGAATCTTGCAGTGTGATCCCTTCAATATTAATAGCAAATGATGACGCCTCTTTGATTTGTTCCCTAGAGCCTTTATCGTCGAAAGCGTCATCTGCACTATTGGCACTGTTATCTTTCTCAATTGAGTTTTGATGTTCTTCAGGCTTTTCTGTGTTACCTGAACCAGCAATTGAGTATTCAATCTCGCCATTCTGGTCACGATAATTATTTACTTTCAATCCAGAAACATAGTGTATGCCTGTCGTTAAACCAAAAGAGGTCAGTGTGAGTTGGTTCAGCCAGTATTTATCAAGTGTTAGCCAAAATTGCTTATCCGTCTGCTCGCCTAAGGCTAATCCTGAAAGTATCAGATCATTACTTACCAGCTTTTGTTCTTCAATATTTAAACCATCAATGCGGAGGGAAGCTAATTGCGCGATGGGATTTTGTAATACGAGGTCTTCAATCAAGACACTCCCGGAAAACTTTGGTGATTTCATTAGGCTGAACAGTGAACCCTGCACATTGATACTTAATTCTGTATCGGCTTGCGCAAGATTAGACATAAGTAGATTCGCTATTTTACCTTCTAAGTTAATCGAAGTTTCTCGATTCTCTAAACTATGAAAATTGCTTAGCGATAGCTTTTCAATCATCACTTTGGACGAAAGCGCCTTCATGTTTAATTGATAGGTGTGCTGCTGAATATTGATGGAATTGATTTCGATAGCCCATGGATTTCCACTTTCTACCGCATCAATGTTATCGTCTTTATTGTCACTGGTTTGATTTGTATTGCTACTTTTCGGCCCATTTAATGGAATTTGAATACCAGCGATAGACAGATTGCTATCATCCTCAGTGATAGGAATGCGAACGCCGTTTAGCTGGATCTCATTCATGACCAGCTGCTTGTTGAATAGTGGTAACCAGCGGATATCCACACTGATGTCATCAATAGTGGCTTGCTGATCAGTGCTCCATTTAGCATGTATATTGGAAAGTGCTAATTCACCATCAATCAGGTTGAGCGACCAGTTTTGTATTTGTAGCTTGTGATTGGGCCCTTGTTGTGCGTAAAAGTCTTCTAGCCATTGAATGGCGAACATTGGCGCCAGCTGCAAGCTGGCTCCAGTGGCAAGGATTAATAGTAAGAAAACAATGAACAGTCGTTTGAACCACTTCATATTCGTGCTTGTGCCTATCCTTTTGATTTGATCACACTCTGCCAATCAAGATGTTCTTCTACCGTATGCGCAAGTCGATCAATTTCTGATTCTTGGAAATCGTAATAATTGAAATCTACTGTAGCGGACTGACCGCTCCATTTCAAAAATGCTTTTATAAACTCTGGGCTGTCAAAGATGCCATGTACATAGCTGCCCATTATTTTATCGTCATCACTGAACAGTCCATCTTGTATGGACTCATTGCCACATTGCAATTCAAATTGCGCTTTTGCAAAAGCCGGCCCTGTCGATTCACCACTATGTATTTCATAGCCACTAAAATTTACATTTTCGTAATGCCAAATACCGGATACATTGCGCAATTGTTTATCGGGGTGAAGCGTGGTTTCAAAGTCGAGAAAACCGAGAGTCTTGCTTGAACCTGCTTCGCTTTCGATGCCTTTTGGATCGTGAATCCAGCTTCCCAGCATTTGTAAGCCACCGCAAATTCCAACGACTTTGCCTCCGTAGCGCAGGTGCTGGTGAATAAGTGGTATCCATTGCTTTTCTTCTAGCCATTGAAAATCTCGACGCACACTTTTACTACCAGGCAAGATTAAGACATCGCAATCGTCTAAATCATTGGGATATTTTACGTATTGAACATGAACATTTGGATGCAAACGCAAAGCATCAAAGTCTGTGTGATTACTGATTCTAGGAACAGCAATGATGGCTATCTTAATTTGTGTGGCGGCTTTGTTTTGTACGCTAGTCTGAATGCTGTCTTCGGCTTCAATATGCAGGTTTTCAATGTAGGGGACTACACCTAATACGGGTTTGCCGGTCTTCTCTTCCAGCCATTCAAGTCCAGAGGTTAGTAAACTGGGATCGCCACGAAAACGGTTGATGATAAAACCGATTACGCGATTTTGTTCAGAGTCACTTAAGCATTGCATGGTGCCGAGCAGATGCGCAAATACTCCACCACGATCAATATCGGCAACAATGATGACAGGACAGTCAGCTGCTTCCGCAAACCCCATATTGGCAATGTCACGATCACGTAGATTGATCTCTGCCGGGCTGCCGGCGCCTTCTACAACCACCCAATCGTATTGCGTTAGTAAACGCTGATGCGATTCCAATACCGCCTCTAATAGTTTAGGTTTATGTTGGTGATAATAGTTTGCTTCCATGTTGGCGATGGCTTTGCCGTGGACGATCACTTGCGCTCCGGTATCACTATTGGGTTTTAGTAATACGGGGTTCATATCTGTGTGTGGGGCAATACCTGCTGCTTGTGCTTGCACTGCTTGGGCGCGTCCTATCTCTCCGCCGTCTTTAGTAACGGCACTGTTGAGTGCCATATTTTGTGGTTTAAAAGGAGCGACTGAGTACCCATGGTTTTTTAGGATTCGACAAAGGGCGGCCACCATAACGCTTTTCCCTGCATCGGAGGTTGTCCCTTGAATCATTATACTAGGCATGATATTCGGCTAATAAATAAGTAAAGCCATTATCATGTCATAGCCCCTTTATTTTCACTAGCGCAAACTAATTTGTTTCGGATTCTTCTTCTGGTTCTTCTTGCGGCTTTACAAAGACGGCAATTTGCGCAGCGCTCCTTTGTTGATATAGGTTGAGTTTAGAGATAAGTGTTTCTGTTAGAGTTGTCCCTTTAGCTACCAACAGAATTCCGGTTTCAGTGATAACATCTCGTGTTGTGATTAATCCTGCCTCTAGTTCTTCCACATGTTTAAGCTTATCTTGTGGCACATTATCTCGTTTAATTAAGCGCTGTATAAAGCGAGTGTAAAGTTGTAGCAGTACTGGGTCATACTTTATAGAAATGTATTTTCCCATGTACTCTAGGGCATCCATGAAACTTAATGATTGTGTAAATTGTTGGCCGTGTATTAGTTGCTGGAAATCGACAACAATTCTCAATATGCGAGACCCTAAAGGAATCTCCTTGCCTTTTAAACCATCTGGCATGCCGGATCCATCCATATTTTCGTTTTGGTAACGAATAATATTGGCAGCAAAATCAAGCGTGCTCAGCGGTGCGAGCATATCCGCGCCGGTAGACGGGAAGTTGTCATACATCGCTCGCTCATCTGAATTCATTTCGTTGAGTGTTTTTCCCAAAATAGCATCAGGAAAAAGCATCTTTCCAATCTGATATAAGCGCGCTGCATTTCTAATTTCTGTAATGTTTTTATTGTCCAGCTTTATGAGCTTCGCCATGGCCACACTGTGATTAACTACATTGTTGTCCATCTCCCAGGGGGTGGAAATGCGTTGGCTCAGCATGTTGCTAATCATTTTAATGGTGGTGTTATATTGTTTGAGAAGTTCGTCTTTTGCTAAATCCGCGAACACGCGAGTATTGGCCAGTTCAGAGGCGACGGATTCCACTTGCTGCTTGAGTATCGATTGGTCTTCGCTATTCGGATCGGATTTACTGAGTTCCTGCTTGGCCGCAAATTCTTTTTCTACCGTTTGCTTGAGTTCCTCGTTGTCCCAAGGCTTGGTCATGTACTGATGGACTTGGCCTTCATTAATGGCACGTATTGTACTTTCTTGATCACTATAGCCAGTGAGTAATATACGGCGGCTGTCAGGAGTTAAGGTGATAGTTTGTGCGAGAAAAGCAGCGCCATCCATCTCGGGCATACGCATATCAGAAATAATCACATCAAACTTGTGCGATTTAATGAGATCAATACCTTCTGCGCCGCTATTGGCTGTATGGGTTTCATAGCGCTTACCACGAAAAACACGGCCTAAGGCTGTTAGCATCTGGGCTTCGTCGTCGACAAAAAGTATGCGAATACAATCTGACATGGTCAAATCCTCCCGATATAAATTGACTATAATTTAACCTGTCTAAGCTGTCTAAGATTAAAATAGTATAAAAACTGACTATTTTTTATTCATGTCTGGGTCTAAATTATTGAGTGGTTGTTGAGGATATGCAGTATGAGCGAAACCACCTATACGACAGGCGACGTGGCAAAGCTGGTAGGGGTAAATTTCCGCACCGTGATTCGTTGGATTCAACGAGGTGAACTAAAGGGATACAAGCTTCCGGGTAGAGGGGATCACAGAGTAATCCAGAGTGATCTGCTGACGTTTATGCATGAAAACGGTATTCCAGTGCCATCAGAGTTGAAGCAGTCAAAACGTATTTTGGTGGTGGATGATGATCAAGCCATGGCAGCAGCTATTGAGCGAGTATTGAAACGAGATCATTGGCAGGTCGAAATAGCGCACAATGGATTTGATGCGGGAATAAAGCTGTCTACATTTGAACCAGCGATAATGACGTTAGATTTAAGTATGCCAAAGCTTGATGGTCTCGATGTGATCCGATCGTTGCGCCAGAACAAGGTTGCAAACCAACCTAAAATATTGGTAGTGAGTGGTCTAGACAAAGCCAAGTTACAGCAAGCAGTCACCGAAGGAGCCGATGATTATTTAGAAAAACCCTTTGATAACGATGCTTTATTGGATCGTATTCACGATTTGGTTAATTAGCTCTAATCTGGAGATCCACATGCAAGGTTTGATCTTTAATGCGCTTGAAGAATTTGTCATCAAAAACGCAGATCTATCTACATGGAATACTATTTTGAGTGAGACTGACTTACCCAGTGGTGGTATTTATACTGCGGGGGGTCGCTATGATGATAGTGAGATGATGGCGTTGGCTCAGGCAGTCTGTGAAAAACTGGGCGTTGATCAAGCAACAGGGTTAGAGGTATTCGGAAAATTTCTTTTCGGCTTCTTACAAACCAGAATGGCATCTGTGTTAGAGGGGCGAAAAGATTTATTTGATACTTTGGAGAATCTTGATAACACGGTTCATGTCAATGTAAAGCGCTTACATCCAGATGCGTATTTACCGTTCTTCCAGTTTGAGTACTTGGATACAAATACTGGCTATCTAGATTATCGCAGTAATCGAAAGCTATGTTCCTTGGCGTCCGGTTTAATACAGGGCTGCGCGGATCACTTTAACTCGCCAATCCATTTGGAGCATGTTGAATGCATGCACGATGGGGCTGCTCGTTGTCGTTGGCATATAAAACGACTTGGAGATTGAAACGATGGCTGATGAATATCAAGTTGCGTATGAGCGAGAGAAGCAAGCTCGATTGACTGCCGAAAAAATGCTGGATGAAAAGACTCGAGAAGTGCAGTCCAGTATGGACATGATTCAGCATCAATTTAATGACTTAATGAATCAAAAGAAAGAGGCTGATTACTTGTTAGCGGTAGCGAGACTGACTCAAAATGAGTTGGGTTTAAGTTCAGTGATACAGCAGTATATTATCGCGACATCAGGCTATCTTATTGTGAACTTTGCACGTTATTTTTTTATTTCTGGTGGCGAAATAAAAGAGGCCCAAGTAATGGTGGAAGGCATAACGCTTCCTCAATTTAAAGCAGATGAATACCGCTATCTCTTTGATCAGGAGCAAACTTTTTCAATGACCACTAATGAAGTCAAGTGTGATCGCTTTCGTGAAGCTTGTGATGAAGTGGGGGTTACTCGAGTTTTATATTTGCCTATTAAGCGATTTGGTAAAGTGACAACGGTATGTGAGTTCTTTATGGACTCAGCCAGTAACCATAAGTCAGATGTTCTAGAGCAATGCCAAGTAGCAAGCTATCAAATCGGGGGAATGTTAGAGAAAAGTTACAATAAAAAGAAAGTAGAACGTACTCTGGTGGAAATTAAGCGTAGCCATGATCAATTAAAGCAAGCCCAAGCTCAATTGGTACAGTCAGAGAAAATGGCATCATTGGGTCAATTATCGGCGGGTGTTGCTCATGAGATTAATAATCCAGTGGGATTCGTGATGAGTAACATCACCACCCTAAAAGAATACGCTGATGTCCTCAAATCATATATTGATCTATCTCAACAAATGGTTGTTGGTGTGAACTCGCCATTGGCTAAGCAAATGATAGAAATTGATGAAGAGCAAGATATCGAATTTATATCTGGTGATATGCAGTCCATTATTAATGACTGTGTCGATGGTTTGAAACGTATTAAAGATATTGTAAGTAATCTAAAGTCCTTCGCCCGAGCTGATGATACCGAGGAACATCGCTTCGATCTTAATAAAACTATCGAAAATACTTTAAAGGTCGTATGGAATGAGTTGAAATATAAAGTTACTTTGCATCAGGATCTTGATAGTACATTGCCTGAAATTTTGGGTAACGAAGGTCAGATTTCACAGGTAATCATGAATATGCTCGTAAACGCCGCTCAAGCCATGGAAACGGAAGGTGAGATATTCATCCGAACAAAGAATTTGGGGAAAGATGTTCAGTTTGAAATTCAGGATACCGGATCGGGCATGAGCCAAGAGGTTAGAGACAAAATCTTCGACCCATTCTTTACGACTAAAGGTGTAAATGAAGGTACGGGTCTTGGCCTATCTATTACGTTTGGCATTATTGAAAAACATCATGGCCGTATCGAGTGTGAATCAGAGGAGGGCAAAGGCACTTTGTTCAGAGTACGTTTGCCGATTGATTCTCAAGGCGACTGATTTCATCCAGTAGGAAGCGACGAATAGCGGATGCTTCCTTCATGGTCTTCAACGACTCGAACAAAGGCACCGCTTGTTCATATGACATCTTCAAAAAGCTAAACCATTGTTTGATACGACCATGAGCATAGCTTTGCCCACCAAACTCTACTAGTTCATCCAGCATCCAAATCAAATCATGCAGTCGATGTATCCATGTATCGGAAGATTCACAACCTTTAATGGTGGCCGCTAACTCAGGGTCAGCCACTGCGCCGCGTCCCAGCATGACATGCTCGCAATGGCTGGCGGCTTTACACGCTTCGTAATCGCGGCGGTTCCAAATTTCACCATTAGCAATGATCGGGACTTTTACCTGTTGTTTAATGTTTTTGATTTGATGCCAATGAGCGGGTGGACGGTAACCTTGCACCTTAGTGCGGGCATGAATACAGATATCACGCACACCAGCGCTTTCCATGGCTTGGGCGTTGGCTAAGGCTAGTGCATCGTCCTTAAAGCCCAAGCGCATCTTGGCTGTGAGCGGCACATGCTCGGGCAGCGCTTTGCGAACGCTCTCCAAAATGGTATGAATCTGATCTGGGAATTGTAGTAAGTATGCGCCGCCACAGCGGCCGTTTACAAAACGTGATGGACAGCCAAAATTAATATTCACCACGGGAGCACCCAGCTCGGCGGCACGGCATGCATTCTCTGCCATGGCCACAGGGTCGCTGCCTAATAATTGTAAGTGAACAGGTGTGCCCGCTGGTGTTTTCCACTGATGGTCGGATTCTGGGCAAATACGTCTAAATGAACGCTCAGGCAGAAGTTGCGTGGTGACTCGCAAAAATTCCGTCACGCAATAATCAAAATATCCACCGCGGGTGAGAAGGGTCCGCATATGGACATCAACCAACCCTTCCATTGGCGCTAAGCTTAACTGCACGGTACTGCCTACTTTATTTAATCAAAGCGCCATTTTAGCAAATTATTATTCGTTTAATGTCCTGAATTAAATGAAAAAATACGGATTTGACCAAGTCGTCAAGCTTACGCCCTTATTTGCCTAAGCTATAGATTTCAAGTACATTACGGCGATATTTTTTGTCTAAGCTGATGAAGTTTTAGTCAAAAGGCCAGAATTGATTTACTGCAATCAATACACTGCTTTGCCACTTGGTGAACCCAAGTAAAGGCAATAAAAAGCAGTCCGTTTAGCCAATAAGGAGAGGATGTTATGTCCCCAATCGTAGCTGACGGCCTAGGCTTGTTGGGATTTGGCATGGGTACGGTTTTCGTATTCCTGATTTTATTGATCTTTGCCACTTCCATCATGTCGACAATAGTGAACAAGTACTTCCCTGAGGCAGCACCTGTGCCAGCGAAGAAACGTTCACAACCGAGTCAAGGGGCCGACCCGCAATTGCTGAAAGTGCTAGCAGCGGCGGTAAAGGAACACAAAGCTCGCCAAAAGTGAGCCACGGAACTTATAACGATAATTAACATAGGCCATTACAAATGACCGATACTAAAAAACCATTAGGCATTACGGACGTCGTACTCCGCGACGCACACCAATCTCTTCTAGCGACCCGTATGCGCATCGACGATATGTTGCCGATTGCGGAAAAGTTGGATCAGGTAGGCTACTGGTCTCTTGAATCCTGGGGTGGCGCTACATTCGATTCCTGCATCCGTTATTTGGGTGAAGATCCATGGGATCGTATCCGTGAATTCAAAAAGGCCATGCCAAACACCAAACAGCAAATGCTTTTGCGTGGTCAAAACCTATTGGGTTATCGTCATTACGCTGATGATGTGGTGGACAAATTTGTTGAGCGTGCTGCTACTAACGGTGTTGATGTATTCCGTGTTTTTGACGCCATGAATGATCCGCGCAACCTTGAGCGTGCAATTAAAGCAGTAAAAAATAATGGCAAACATGCACAAGGTACTTTGTCGTACACCACATCTCCTGTACATAACCTAGATGCTTGGCTAAGCCTTGCGAAACAAATTGAAGATTTGGGTGCGGACTCTATCGCCATTAAAGACATGGCGGGCATCATTACTCCTTATGATAGCTACGAGCTAGTTTCTCGCCTAAAAGCCGAAACCGATCTTGAGGTTCAACTGCACTGCCATGCCACTGCTGGTATGTCGGATATGTCGATCTTGAAAGCCATCGAAGCGGGTATTGACCGTGTTGATACGGCTATCTCTTCTATGTCTATGACTTATGGTCACACGGCAACAGAAAGCATTGTTGCGGCTATGCGCGGTACTGAGCGCGATACTGGTATCGATCTACTATTGCTTGAAGAAATTGCAGCTTACTTCCGCGGTATTCGTAAAAAATACTCGAAGTTCGAGGGTGCCTTACGCGGCACGGACTCCCGTATTCTTGTAGCACAGGTTCCTGGTGGCATGTTAACCAACATGGAAAACCAATTGCGTGAGCAAGGCGCGTCAGACAAATTTGATGATGTACTAAAAGAAATTCCAAAAGTACGTGAAGACCTAGGTTACATTCCGTTGGTAACGCCAACGTCACAAATCGTAGGCACACAAGCGGTGCTTAATGTACTGACTGGCGAGCGCTACAAGTCTATCTCTAAAGAGACGCAAGGCATCCTAAAAGGTGAATATGGCGCTGCTCCAGCTCCATACAACAAAGAGCTACAGGAGCGAGTACTTGATGGTGCAGAACCTGTGACATGTCGCCCGGGTGACTTACTAGATAACGAATTAGATAGCATCGTTGCCGACGTTGAAGCGCTAGCCAAAGACAAAGGCTTTGATTTGGCCAAAGACAAAATTGACGATGCGTTGACGTACGCGTTGTTCCCGCAGATTGCGCCTAAGTTCCTAGAGAACCGTGGTAACCCAGATGCCTTTGAACCCGCTCCAAAAGGTGAAGCAGAGGATACGTTTACCATTACTGTGGATGGTAACGAATACGTTGTTAAAGTAGATGAAGGCGGTGACGTTACTCAGTTGGGTGCATTAAATGGTGCGCCAACATCATTAGGTGGTAACACAGGCGCAATTTCTGCTTCAGCGGCTGGCGCTGCACCAAGCGGCGGCGAGCCAATGGGCGCACCGTTGGCGGGTAATATTTGGAAAGTTGAAGTATCTCCCGGTGACCACGTTGAAGAAGGGGATCTTGTGATGATCCTTGAAGCGATGAAGATGGAAACCGAAGTGCGTGCGGCTAAGTCCGGCACCATTGGTAGTGTGAGTGTGAAAGAGGGCGACTCTGTTGCCGTTGGCGATACTCTGCTAACAATCGCTTAAGGGGATATGATCAATGGAAACTTTACTTAATTTCTGGCACGACTCGGGGATCTACCAGTTAGAACCCGGTCAATTTGCCATGATGATCGTTGCCTTCGGGATGCTATATCTAGCCATCAAGAAAGGCTTTGAGCCATTATTATTGCTACCAATTGCTGTCGGTACACTGATGGTAAATATTCCTGGTGCAGGTCTTGGCTGGTCTGCAGCTGAGCAAGCAATCCGTACGGGCGGTGCTGACGTGTTAGAACAGTTCCGTACTCTGTTGGGTCTTGCGGCTAATGCGGATATAGCGACTATGCTAGACGCTTATCACCACGCAGAAACACCGATTTATAAGCAAGCAGTGATGTTGGGTAAAACCCTAGGTTTTGAAAACGGCATGCTGTATACCTTCTATTCTATGACCATTGCTAGTGGTGTTGCACCGCTATTGATTTTCATGGGTGTGGGTGCGATGACTGACTTTGGCCCACTACTGGCCAACCCGAAAACCTTACTACTGGGAGCTGCGGCACAGTTTGGTATTTTTGGTACGGTTATCGGCGCGGTATTGATGACCCATTACGGCATTACTGATTTCAGCGCTATGCAAGCTGCGGCAATTGGTATCATTGGTGGTGCGGATGGCCCAACGTCAATTTTTATTGCTTCTAAACTAGCTCCTGAACTACTGGGTGCGATAGCAGTAGCGGCCTATTCATACATGGCTTTGGTGCCTATGATTCAGCCGCCGATCATGAAGCTATTCACCACTGCAGAAGAACGTAAGATCAAGATGGAACAGCTACGTACTGTATCCAAGCTTGAAAAGATCTTGTTCCCATTAGCGGTACTGGTGTTAGTGGCTTTCATTCTACCGTCAGCAGCGCCACTACTCGGTATGTTCTGCTTTGGTAACTTAATGAAAGAATCCGGCGTGGTTGAGCGTTTAAGCGATACAGCGCAGAACGCGTTGATCAACGTTGTGACGATTTTCTTGGGTCTATCTGTGGGTTACAAGATGAGTTCAGATGCGTTCTTGAACTGGGAAACCATCGCCATCATCGTACTGGGTCTTGTTGCATTCTGCGTAGGTACTGCCGCGGGTGTGCTAATGGCAAAAGCCATGAACCTATTCTTGAAAACGCCGATTAACCCATTGATTGGTTCAGCGGGTGTATCTGCTGTGCCGATGGCAGCGCGCGTATCTAATAAAGTTGGTTTAGAGTACAACCCTCAAAACTTCTTATTGATGCACGCCATGGGACCAAACGTAGCCGGTGTAATCGGTTCTGCGGTCGCTGCTGGTGTAATGTTGTCTTATTTTGGTTAAACAAGGGTTATAACTTCCAGTTAAACAAAGCGCCTTCGGGCGCTTTTTTTATGCCCAGGGATGGGCGGTATCGCGTAAGGAGGCAGGACGCTGGTACGCATATGCCCAGGGATGGGCAGAATCGCTGTGTAAAAAGTTAACTTTCCGACAAACAACTCATGTTTGTAAACCTTGGTAAAGCATGGTTTACAGATGTTCACCAAACCTCTCACGCATTTTACGTTTTCTCTCGCAAAACCTTGCTAATGTATGAAATATAAACAGTAAGTGTGACGGCGATCACACATGATGTGCAAGAGGGGCACTGTCATGCAACCAATCAAACATTTTTATGATCACGATGGCGAACATGTCGCAACTGTCCTACTTGAAAGCAATCAAGGACTGATTACCGTCATTTGGCAAGGCTCTATAAATGAAGTGTATTACGTGCAATGCGTGATGGACTATGTTTTACAGTGTACCCAACAAATGGGTATTGACCATTGGTTATGGGATTTGACTCAGGTGCGCTACGCCATAGACGGTGCGCCCAACCTAATCATTCAATCTCTCGAGAATACAAAGGTTTATCGGCAGGTGCGTCAGTGTGCTTTTATCAGTAAGCGTGATGACAATCCTCATCGCCGCAAAATAACGCAGTCACTTGCGGAGCAAGGCGTCGAAGTCAGACTATTTGCGACACAAGTCAAAGCACTCGATTGGCTGTTAGTACCTGATGTACAAGATACTGTATGGGAGAAGGCCCCAGAGAGGCAGTTTTGATAGACAAAGTTAGCCACATTAGGGGCAATCACAGCGGGTCCTAAGACTCTGGTCTAAGCTTGATACATGGAAGAATAAAAGAGTCTAAGGGTATGCGGTCCCTTAGATGTATGACCCTCATTTGCGGATGCGGCTATGTCCTTGTTTGAAACAGAATTTTCTTGGTGGACCCTCGGGTTAATCAGCGTAATTGCACTATTGACCCTATATTTTCAAATCTTTCGCTATAGCACGCGGACAGCGGAGTCGGCGCCAACCATTCTCACCAGTATTGGTATCTTTGGTACGTTTTTAGGTGTGGCGTTAGGTTTAACCCAGTTTGATACAGCCAATCTCCAAGACAGTGTTCCTGAGCTATTGGCCGGCTTAAAAACGGCTTTCTGGTCATCCATTGCTGGTCTATTTGGTGCACTCACCATCAAGTTTCGCGCAGTTATGGATGTCACCCATGGTGAACACCATCACCAACGCACAGCCAGTATTGATGACTTACATGATTCTCTCAATAAAATCCACGATGTATTAATCGATCAAGATAAGCAGCCTTTATTGAGTGAACTTAGCCTGCTACGTGTCGAGCAACAACGTCAAAGTGACGACATGCTTAATGCTATTGCTCACTATCAAGAGCGAATGGTGGAGGCCAATACACAAGCATTAATTGATGCATTAGGTGTGGTCATGCGTGACTTTAATACTAAGATCGATGAGCAATATGGTGACAACTTTAAGCGCTTGAATGAAAGCGTCGGTCAAATGTTGGAATGGCAACAGCAATACAAGCAGCAACTTATTGAACTTGCGGACAACCAAGAAAAAATTGGTGCCTCCATGCAGAACGCGTCTCAAGCGTTCAGCAATATGGTTGAACACGCTGAGAGCTTTAACGGTATTAGCGAAAGCCTTGGTAGTATGTTGCAAGGTTTAAATACCCAGCGTGACGTACTGGATAAACACTTGACAGGATTAGCTCAGTTAGTGACTGAGGCCGGTGCGGGTTTACCCAAATTAGAAGAACGTATGACTTTCTTAACATCGGGCCTAGCCAGTACATTAGAAGAATATAATTCGCGCATGGAAAGTATGCTGCAAACCACAACACAAAGCATGCAGAACACAACAGAGCAACTCACGCAAAATTTACAGCAAGGCTATGGTCAAGCGTTTAACGAATTAGAGAAAAAACTACTACAAGCCTTGGCACAAACAGATAAACAGATGGCAAAATTGGATGCCGGTATGGAACAGGCATTGAAGCATTCCTTGCAAACGCTGGGTGAGCAGTTAGGAGCATTGAGTGAAAAGTTTGTGCAAGATTATTCACCGTTAACAGAACGGTTGCGTGATGTGGTCGCTATTGCTGAATCACAGAAAAGAGGACAGTAAATATGCTGTCTGATGATCAGAAGCTTGGCGGTATAAAAGAGCAGGAAGGCCATTGGGTTGCAGTAAGCGACTTAATGGCAGGCTTGATGATGGTTTTTCTTTTAATCTCTGTCGTGTTCATGATTCATGTGGAGTGGCAAAGAAAAAAAATTGCTGATGTTGCTATTTTGTATGACACTTTAAGAACTCAACTCTACGAAGATCTTCAGAAAGAATTTGCACCCGATTTGCCACAATGGGGAGCGGAGATTGATGAAGATCTTACCTTTCGTTTCAATAAAACCGACTTACTGTTTGCGAAAGGCGAATCCAGTTTAAATCCTGAATTTCAGGCCATCTTGTCTGACTTTTTTCCTCGCTATTTAGCCATTATCACGCAACCCCAATATCGTGATGATATTCTTGAAGTGCGTATTGAAGGCCACACCTCAAGTGGTTGGTTAGGTGCCAAGGATAAAGATGAAGCTTATATTAATAATATGGCGCTATCGCAGGCGCGTACACGCAGTACTTTGGCCTATTTATTAAATCTACCTCGAGTGCAAGATGAAAAGACTTGGCTAAAGACATATTTAACAGCCAACGGTCTTTCAAGCGCCAAAGTTATTCGAGACGAGACTGGCATTGAAAGTGGCGAGCGTTCGCGTCGTGTAGAATTTAAAGTTCGTACAGACGCAGAAGGAAAAATTGCCACCATACTTGAGGATGTTTAAGTATGGAACTCATTGATTTTAAAAAATACGAGCTACTAAACCGTCTGCGTGAAAAAATGGGGGCCAGCGAGTTTGGTCACTATGAATTGTTTGATCCTGATCGCCATGCTTCATGGCAAGAAAAGCAAGGTCTTAATCAAGGCATGCTACAAGCGGATGCTCATTATTTGAAAGAACAGCAAAACCAGCTCTTATATAAAAATCTCAAAGTGGTGGCGCTAGATAGCCAAACCGTACATTTTAGTTATTGTGATCATTTGAAAAAACTTAGTACAAAAGGTCAGCTTTCCAGTATATCTATTACCAGTTCTGCCGATCAGATCAACAATCACAGCGCGTGCCAGTATTGTTTGCATAAATTAGATTACAAAGGCTTTGATGTGTATCGGCAGCGACATCAAGCTCATAATGAAAAGGTTTTGAAAGAATTCAGTTTGTTCGATTACCTCAATCAATATTTGAATAATTAATTGTATTTTGAATTCTAGATGCGCTTTTTATACTTGTGGTTAATCGCGTATATATAGGCTTGCACTGTTTCTCCTGTAGCCAGCTCAACCTTGTGCAGTGATCGCTTGTATCCAGGACCTTCAAAGTTGTCTAAATGTTGCCAAATATCGACAAGTTCAGTTGAGCTAAAGAGTAAGCCGTCTACCCACCGTCTAGTTTTGCGAATATCCACTCCAACGCAATTTGGATATGGATCATGCATTCGTTTTTCTCCCTTAACCTTGGCAGATTGCCACTGACCGTCTATTCCTTTTAACTGATGATGATTTTCTTTACCGGGCGCTAGAGTACCATAGATAAACAAGTGCTGGGTCATGGCCGAAATTACCTTACATTTTTCTCCGCCACTGTGGGACACTGTGGCCAAAATAATAATATGGAGACTACCTGATGAGTCTTGCCAGAGTATTGAAGGCTAGTGCCTTCATTTTTCCCATCATAATACTTTTATTGGCCTTTGTGGCATATCAAGTCTTGTCTGATAGCCAAGCTTTATTAGAGGGCGAGTTACAAACAGAAGTGCAGTCTCAAGTTATTATTGATCGAGATGCCCAAGGTATTCCTACTTTGAAAGGTGAGCGGCGTATAGATGTAGCTTATGGTTTAGGTTTCTTGCATGCACAAGAACGTTTCTTCCAGATGGACCTACTTCGACGCAATAGTGCGGGCGAACTCAGTGAGCTATTTGGCGAAGTTACAACAGAGTTTGATAAAAAAATGCGATTGCATCAGTTTCGTAAACGGGCCCAGAAAGCGGTTGATGCTTTGCCTGATGCTCATAAACGTGTACTTGAGGCTTATACAAAAGGCGTTAACAAAGGCTTAACCTCTTTAGAGAGTTTGCCATTTGAATATCATCTAGTAAGTGCAGAAGCTGAGCCTTGGCTTCATGCAGACAGTGCACTTGTATTGATTAGCATGTATATCGATTTACAACCGGAATGGAGTCAAAGTGAACGCTCATTAGCAGTGATGCGAGATTTACTACCTACCGATTGGTTTAAGTTTTTGACCAGTCAAGGCGGTTATTGGGACGCGCCACTTCATGGGCAAGCGCTGACTGAAAACAGAGTGATACCCCAACAACCTTTGTCATGGTTTGAAGAGCAGGCAAATAAATCAGAGCAGATAAGTAATTATCAATTTTTTGACCAGATCCATTACGGATCCAACAATTGGTCTGTTTCTGGCGCTTTAACTGAGCACGGTGCTGGCATGGTCGCTGACGACATGCATTTAAAACTTCGTGCGCCGAATATTTGGTATAGGGCCTCTTGGTATTTAGAAGATGGTCGCCGTATTACGGGTGCTTCTTTGCCAGGTACTCCTGCTATCGTGGTAGGTAGTAACGAAAAAGTAGCGTGGGGCTTCACCAACAGCCAAGGTGATTATCATGATGTTATTGTTTTAAAAACTAATGAAGATCAAAGCCAGTACCTAACCGCTGAGGGATATAAAAGTTTTTCAGTGGAAAGTGAAGTCGTTGAAATCAAGGGTCAGGAATCACAAACCGTAGCGGTAAAGTTGACACAATGGGGGCCTGTTATTGGTGAAAACCAAAAAGGAGAGTTACTGGCACAGCGCTGGGTTGTTCATGATGTAGAAGGTATTAACTTTCGTTTAATGGATATGGAAAATGCCCAGACTGTTGAAGATGCATTGTTGATCGCTGCAGAGGCCGGCGTACCAGGGCAGAATTTAAATGTGGTCGATAGTGAAGGCAATCAAGCTTGGACCATCATGGGGCGTTTACCTAAACGCTTTGGTTTTTCTACTGGTATGGGTGAAAAGTTCGATGGTAGCCAATTACCACAAGATTGGAGTAAAGGTGACAAAGGTTGGGCTGGCTATTTGGAACCTGAAGATTATCCGAAAGTCGTGAATCCTCAAGACGGTCGTATTTGGACCGCTAATGCGCGCATCGTGAGCGATGAGTTATTGGAAAAAGTTGGCACGCGAAACTATGCCTTGGGGGCTCGCCAACAACAAATTCGCGGCGATATGTATGCACTGGAATCTTTTACCGAGCAGGACTTTTTGGATATTCAAATGGATCATCGTGCAGTATTTTTAGAACGCTGGCATGAACTTTTATTTAGTCTTATAAAAGACGATCCCAATTATAATGAAGTACAAAGCGTGTTAAAAAACTGGGGCGCCTGTGCCTGCGCCGATAGTACAGGGTATCTTTTAGTCAAACGTTTCCGTGAAGCCGTAGTAGATCAAACTGTGGGTTCAATATATCGATATATCGACGGTAACAGCAATGAGTTTTGGGTTTCTGCAGTGGATAACTTTATTGAATACCCAGTATGGCAAATGGTGACAGAAAAACCTGAACAGCATATACCAAGAGGTGCAGATTCTTGGCAAGATTTCTTAATGACAACCTTGGATACGACAGTCGCCAAGCTAACAGAAAATGGTAGGGCACTTGATGAAGTAACTTGGGGCGATGCAAATACATTGGCAATACAGCACCCTCTAAGCAAAGCTATTCCAGGTTTGGGTTGGTTGTTGGATATGCCTGCTGAATCAATGAACGGCGATACTTACATGCCGCTTGTGCAAAAGCCAAGCTCAGGTGCGTCTCAAAGAATGGCGGTTGCTCCGGGGTACGAAGAACAGGGGATTTTTCACATGGCGACGGGGCAAAGTGGCCATCCACTGTCTCCGTATTATGACAAGGGCCATAGAGATTGGGTAGAAGGGAGCGCGTCAGCCTTTTTGCCTGGCGAAACCCAATGGACACTTAAACTGGTTCCAAGCTCCCACTAGTTTATATTTTATTTTAGTCTGAATAAAAAAGGCCCGATTCAAAACTGAAGCGGGCCTTTTCATTTTATCAATTTAATATAGTTGCTTGCTGCAAAGATTAGCCTCAATCGATTAATGCATATTCATTGCGAAGAATATCGATGATTTCTGCTTTAGGATCATCACATAGGTGAATCTTACCACCCGTGATCTTTTCCGCGATGCCTACATAGGTTTGACTGACTTGCTCGAAAACCTTAGCAGGTAACGCATTGTCTCTAGCAAGTGCTTCGCGCTCTTCCATACGGTTTTTATTTAATAAGATATCTGGATCAGGAAAATGGTTAAGCAATAGTTGGCGGAAACCCTCTTTGCTGTTTTCCACAACTTTGCCTTGACGATATTGCTCAGCATCCCAAATTCGAGAACTGTCAGGCGTGCCCACTTCATCCATATAAATGAGCTTTTCTTGGCCGCTTGCATCCGTGACATAGCCAAACTCAAACTTAGTATCGACAAAGATTTGATCGACTTTTTCTAGTGCATCACTGATGACGTTGAAACCCTCGCGCAGTAACTTTTCGTAGAGATCAATGTCCGCTTCACAGTGCAAGTTGAAGGCTTCATAGTGTTGGCGAATATCTTCACGGCTGACATTGACATCGTCTTGTTCTGGCACACCCGGAATGCCGCGTAGCACTCCTTTCGTCGACGGTGTCATCAATAATTCAGGCAGCGCTTGGTCTTTCTGCAAACCTTCAGGCAGGGTAATACCACAGAATTCACGTTCCCCCTTTTCATAAGCACGCCACATGGAGCCCGTGATATAGCCACGACAGATGGCTTCGATCATCACCGGTTGAGCTTTTTGTACGATCCAGACCAGTGGATGAGGAATGTCTAGAATGTGACTGTCGGCTAGGCCATTTTGCTTAAACAGCTCAAACCAGTGATTACTGATGGCATTAAGCGCTGCGCCTTTACCAGGAATGCCTTGTAAGCCGCCTTCGCCATGCCAGATACAATCAAACGCACTGATTCTGTCTGAAATAACCATAATAGCCAGAGGCGCATCGGCCGCCACGTCATAGCCTTTTTCTTTGATCAAGCGAGCGCTGTCTTCTGGGGTGAGCCAATAAACGCTGCGTACCTTGCCACTGTGAACGGGTTTGTGGGTACGGATAGGTAAGTCGTCATTCACCGCTAGAACGCGATTGGCCTGAGTCGAGGGCGTTTGAGTCATGTTCACACTCACTGAAAATAAAGGCGGATTTTAGCAAAGCTTCTGTGCCTTGGCATCCTTAGTGATGATCATGAAAGCGTATTGCTTCCTCTGAGCCCATACTATTTACGCTTTATCTTGTGCAAAGCCCAAAATCCACTCTGGCATTTGCTGAGCTGCGCCCAAATGTGTCAGTAGTTTAAAGCTGACGTTAGGGTATTGCGTTTTGGCATCATCCAATAGCTCCGGCAAGTCCTCGGTGACATGCATACCAGCGGCCAAGAAGTATGGCATCAAGGTAATGTGGCTAGCGCCTGAGTTCACTAAGGAGTCGATCGTATGCGGCACTTTGGGATCAGTGAGTTCAAGGAAGGCATGTTCAATTAGGTCGAAGCCGTGGTCTTTCTGCTTCAACTTGGCAGCCAAGTCGGCCACTTCTTGATTTGAGCTGGCTTTGCGAGAACCGTGGGCGATAAGTAATAGAGCCTTCATGGGTTTCCTTGCTTGTAAATCATGAATGAAAGTGTCGCTAAAGACCTTGGCTGATGGCTAAAAAGCAACCACATAAGCTGTGTTTTGCGACAATCATAACAGTCTTGAAGCCATTGTTGGTGGCCGCTTTGATAGACCTTAGATTTATATGTCATTACGTCGGTTTTAGCCTTTTCGATTACCCCCTATTTAGGTAAAGTTAGGCCCTTTATCTATTAGCTGGATTAATTCGTCTGTATGTTTTTTGTTCAGGAACGTTTACAGTTTTTTCGCCCCCTTACGAGTAAGTACCGTGAGCAGTTGGTGGAGTGTCTGCGAGAACTGTATCGTCAGCTTTACTCCAGTTCTCATGCGGGTAGTGCCGAATATGGCCAAGCCCTGAGTCGTGATGCCATTCTTAATATTTTCAGCGAAGCATTAGTACGTGCTCCAATTATTCAGGATGATGAAGAAGATGAAAGCCGCTTCAAAAGCCATCGGGAACTAGCGGGCTTTATTCTTAATGTCTTACTCGAGCACGGCTGGATTGAAAAACAAGTGGATCAAGCCACTTTGCAGTCAAGTTTTAGCTTCACACGCCATGGCCGTCAGTTTGTTGAGCCTTTCTTAGAGGATCGCCTAACCAATCAAGTGGCACGCCATCGCAATACGCGCAACGTGCGCAATATGCTGGAAAGCTTTTTAGAACATGGTGAAGTCTATGACTTGTTAGACGCCTACGAATACAGTGAGCGCATCATCAGTGATTTTACCGATGTAATTAGTGAGCTGGATGAGCGTAAGCGTGATTTAGTGCGTGAGATGGAAGGACAAATGCTGGTACAAAAAGCCAGTGATCAGTTCTTTGATTTCATGGAAAAGCGCTTCCAGCCCGATTTATCGGTGCGTTTAAGTGCCGATAACGTTGAGAAATATCGTGATCAGATCAGTGAGCTGGTGGATGATATTCGACAAAGTCCAAAAGCGTTTAAAGCCAAAGCGGAAAAACGCCTAAGAGAATTATTGCCAGATTTAGTACATGAAAATCAATCTGTTTTATGGACTGTGTTAGATGATATCGAGCATCGTTTAAAAAGCGCTTGTGAACATATCTTGCCGTTGGTGCGCAAAGCATTGCAAAACTTTACTAAGCGTGCCGATATTATTATTCGTCAAATGAGTTATCTCGCCAGCCAAAAGCACAATGATGTTGTATCCGTGTGCAAGCAATTGGCGTCGATGAATGAAGAACAGCAAGCAGAGCAATTGGAACGGGTCGCAGATCTCATGTCGGTTCCTCAGGTTGGGTTTATTGATCCGCAACATGTTCGACTTGCACCTCCACGTCGCCGTACGGTGATCGATACACAAGTGGATGAAGGTCTAGAAAGTGTTGATGAAGATAGTCGTAAAGAGCTTTATGTACAGCAAGCTCTAGATCAAGCTTTCTTTGTTAATAACAATAAAGTTCGCAGCTTCATGATTGATCAGTTTAAGCATCGAGATGAAGTCATTAGTCATGAAATACCCATTGATAACGCCAACGATTTGTTAGCACTTGCCCATGTAGTCAGTGTGGGGGCAGTGGATAATTTATCCAGTGAATATCACTTCGAATTAAATTGGATTGAGCGTAGTGAGCACGAATATTTTGAGCAAAAAGATGTGTTTTCTATTCGCTTAGTTAAAAACGATAGCGCAGCAGCTTAATCGATTAAGAATTAGAGTCTTATGTTAAATAGCATTGAACAGCAATTAGAAAAAGAAGGGATACAACTCAAAGAATTCAGTGAGTTGATTATCCGTTTAATGGATTATGGTGTTATTTGCCGTGACGAATCACAGGTTGAGCAAACGCTTTACGATCGTTATCTACGACTAGAGCATTTGGTTCAAGACTACCTATCTATCATGGGAATTCGCGTTCAGCATGATAAGCGTTTTCAATTTATTCGCTGCTTTCCACCGGGTGCACAAGTACCGGGTATGGATGAAGACGATCAACCGTTTAACGGCGGTTTACGTGTGCGGCTTAGCCAGAATGAAGTTGCTTTGGTGTTAGTATTGCGCAGCCAATACGACAAAGCACTGCGTGAAGGTCAAGTAGATGAGCAAGGCTGTGTATTGGTTTCTCTTGAGTCGTTAAGCATTGCACTTAAAAACTTATTAGGTCGTTCTTTGCCTGAACAAATGACAGAGCGTAAATCGCTATTCCGTCGCTTGCGTCAATTACGTTTGATTCAATTATCCAGTGAAGATGCGCTTGAAAGTGCCGAGTTCTGGTTAAAGATTCGTCCAATGATCATGAGCTATGTGAGTGATGATGTCTTGAGTACGCTTCTAGCGGAAGATGAATCTCCGGTGGAAGTCGGTGACGAAGAATCCGAATCAAAGGTTGAAAACGAAGCCACAGATGAAGAAAACCAATCACAAGCTGAAGCATCGACTGAAGAAGAAGCGCAAGTAAACGAAAGCGATGATCAGCCAGAAGAACCACAAGAACCATCATTGACCGCAATTGATGTCGAAGATGGACCGAGCGTCTTCGCACAGGAGACAAACTAATGTTTTTGAAAAAGTTTGTATATGTAAACTGGGGAAATATCCCAGCCACTGAATTTGAATTTGGTCCGATCAATTTATTAAGTGGTGGTAACGGTAGTGGTAAAACCACGGCAGCGGATGCGATTCAAACCATCATGACCGCAGCCCACGATACTTTGTTTAGTTATAACCCGGGTCAGGATGAATCCACACAGCGTGGCCGTGGTAAGCAGGTGCGTACTTTGGCTTCTTACGTATTGGGTTGTGACGACGGTTCTTATGCCCGACCTGGTGGCGCCAACGGTTATTTAGCGGCGGTATTTCATCCTACTCAGGGAGAAAGTGGTCAGCCGTTTACGGCGGTGATGGGTGTCAGCGCTTATATTGATAAAGCGGGCAATCAAGCGGTAGCGCGTCAAAGCGATATGCTGCTGATGATTGTGTCTGGCCATGAATTGACGCAAAGCGATTTCTTACTGGACGAAGAAGAAGGTAAGCAAGTCGTTGGTGTTGATAAAATTTATAAGCGTTTACAAAAACGTTGTGGTCAGCGTGCGGTAGAAAAATACGATACCAAAAAGCAATATTTACGTCGCTTGTATGGCGCATTACGTGGTCGTGAAGATGCCATCAGTGAACGTGAAGCCATTAACGCCGCTCGAGCCTTCAGTCGCTTCATGGCTTATAAGCCAGTAAAAAGTATCAATGGTTTTGTCGCCAACGAAATTCTTGAGAAAAAGGATTTGGGTGAAGCGATTCGCACCGTGAGTGATTTGATGAAAACCATTCACGCCATGGAAAGCGATGCCAATCGATTGATTGAAAATATCGATGTTCTACTGGATGCAAAAAGCAATAGCCAGACGTATATCGATCAATGGATCGATTACCAAGTGGCGCATTATGTAGCGGCAAAAAGTCGCTATGTAGAAGACCAAAAAGCCTATCGCGACGCCAAGAACCAGCAACAACATTTACGCAGCGAACTTAGCAACAAGCAAAGTGAGCGTGAAACAGCAGATGCGCGACGCAAACAAGCCCGTGAACAATTAGTAAGCTTGGAAGCCCGTCGCCAAGGTATTCCGGCGCTCAAAGATAAAGATCATCTCGAGCAAGAAATTGAGGGCTTTAAAAAGCAATTGCAACAACAAGCGGTCATGCTGCTTGAACAAGATAAACAGCTTAAGTTTACCCTTGATGCCAGTAAAAGCATTTTCAAAACCTTGCAAAATACCAGCATTGGCGCAGAAATCAGTGCGCTCAATGAACGTAATTTTTTAAAGCAAGCCAAAGATGTGGTTGCGTTAGCCGATGAAGATCAATTGGACTTTGCGGCGATTCTAAATAAAGACATGATCGATATGGCACCGTTAGAAAGTCATCTCGATGAGGGGATTAAGCGCCAGCAACAAATTAATGAATGGCGTGATCGTTGGTTCAACCCTGAATTAACCACAGATGGTGTGAGTCTTCGAGATCAACTTGCGCGATTGGCTGATCGCCGCGAGCAAAAGCTGCAGTCCCAACAAAAGAAAATGCAGCAAATACAAATGGACTTGGATCGTTTGAATGCATCCCAGGTGAGTTATCCTTATTTTGTTGAGGCGGCATTGGATGCCATTCGTCGCGAATGTCCACAAGCCGACCCGAAAGTGCTATGTGACTATGTCGAAGTAAAAGACCCAGATTGGCAAAACGCTATTGAGGGGTATATCGGTGGTGCTCGCTTTAGCATCATTGTTGAAAGCGATTACGAATCTCAAGCCATTAGTATCGTGCGTAATATGCAGGGCGGCAATCGAGCTCGCGTGATTCAAGGCAGTAAAGCTAAACAGGACGCCGAACGCGGTAATACTCCGCATAACTCGATCATTCATTTGATGTCATTTGAGCATGCAACGGCGCGTCATTATCTGACAGCCAGTTATGGTTCAGTTGAGCAAGTGCCTGATGCGGATACTTTGCGTCGCACCCGTCGCGGTATTACCAAGCAAGGCATGGGTTCTGGTTCTTATTCTATGTATCGCTGTGATATGAGCGATACGGAACTTGTCTTTGGTCAAGGTGCTCGCGAGCGTGCCGAGCAAGCAAAGCAGCGAGAACTGCAACAATTGGCCGATCAAGCAAGTCAGGCTCAGCAGAGCCTGCGTGAAGCGCAAGATCTATTGTTGGCCGTAAATCAATTGCGTCATCTGACCTATGCTGACCAACTTCAGCAAATGGTAAGTGTGAATCGTAGCTGGCAAAACGCTGAAAAGAACTTAGAGCAAATTGATTTATCTGATTTCTCTGAACTAGAAGTAGAATACGAGCAACTTGCCGAACAAGCGCAAGAGTTGGATGCGTCTATTCAGATCTTAGATAGCGAATTGGGTCAAACAGCACAGCAACTCAAAGAATGCGAAAAACGTTGTGCGGTGTTAAGTGACCAACAGGAATTTACTTCTGAAAAAGCCGATGAGAATGAGGATAACCTTCGTTCGATCGCTAAGTTGTGGCCAGATTTTGATGTGGAAAAATGCTTAGAAGACGCAGATGCAGAAGCTGAACGCACCACAGCCGAAATTGCGCAAAACCAGCAGCAGGCTATATTGAGTGAACTCAATAGTCGCGCACAATGTTTGGATCGAGCGTTGGCAGATCATAATCAACGTTGCCAAACCCTGGATGCGATTGTCTATAACCCAGATTATAGCAATGAACATAGTGCTGATTTCTTCCAAGGTATTTGTGATGTACAGCGCGAAATCGAACGTATTCATAACCGTCTTAAAAATAATATCTTGGTGGAAAAACAAGACAAATTAGTGGGACTTAAAGAAAGCTTTGATAACGCATTTGTTACCAACTTGTGTCACGCGATCTACCAAGCGATTAGTGAAGGCAAGCGTACGCTAGAAGAGATGAACAAAGAGCTTGAGCATCATCGCTTCGGTACTGATAAAGAAAACTATTGGTTCGATTGGGAATGGGTGCCTGAGTATCGCGATTACTGGAACTTCTTTGAGGAAGTCATTAAAAACCCAGCCATAGGTGAAGGTCAGACTTTATTCGATGTTGAATTGAGCGCGAAATCAACCAAAGTGCGTGAACAGCTAATGTCCATGTTACTGGATGATGATGAGCAAAAAGCCATGCGTGAGTTGGAACGTATTTCCGACTATCGTAACTACCGTAATTATGAGATTTATAAGCAGCCTGAAGGTAAAGAACCCATTGCATTATCGCAATATGGTACGGGCTCTGGTGGTCAACTAGAAACGCCGGCTTATATTATTCGAAGTGCGGCGATTACGTCTGCGTTCCGTTTCAATCATGGCGATACCCATTTACGTATGGTCTTGGTGGATGAAGCCTTTAGTAAAATGGATGAAACGCGATCTAAAGAAGTGATTAACTATTTAACGGAAAGCCTTGGCTTGCAGTTGCTATTCATTATGCCAACCAGTAAGTCTGGCCCGTTCATGGATTTAATCAGCAACCAATACGTATTCAGTAAAGTGCCGTTGGCTGGAGCCGGTAAACGCGGTGAATTGAATACGCGAGTATTGGTGGATCGACAGCAATGCAATAAAGAGAAAATTCAAGCATTGTGGGCGCAACATCGCAAAGTGGTTCGCCAGCAAGCGGAGTTGGATTTTATGGAAGAGTTTGCCTAAGCCTGTTTTTATTCGCTAGCTAGGCGTGATCAATAATGGCTACTTTCTTTTGAGAGTAGCCATTTTTTTCGTCATCGATTCATTGGATTATTGCGATTGCGCGGCTTCTTTTCTTAATCGACCACGAACGCTCATCATGACTTTGCCATAGCGATTGTCACCGCGACGATCCCGTCCGCACCCCCAGAAATAATCGTAAAGACTATTTTCCATCAAGAGGCGATCTTCTGTATCCAATAAGGCCTGTGCTTTTACTGGATACGTTTTACATTGCGTGTAAATGGCACGGGTCATTAAAATCGGACCACGTTTTTTCCAGTCTTTATGTTTCAACCAAAAACGCCATTTGTATTGCTTGGCGGCTTCTACAGGTTCTTCGCTTTCACGGATTTGTTGCTGGATCTTGGCGTCTTTAAAGAGCAAGGCCTGAGTATAGTGTTCTGCTGTTGGCCAATTGTAGTCGTCCAAAAGGAATGGCTGATGAATACGGCTACCCAGCATCTCCTCTTCATCTAAGCGAGAAAAGAAAATAGCGTCTTCAAACTCTTCGGCAAATAGTCCCATTGCCTTGTCCTTATCTTAGAGGGGGATCAATGATTTCGTATGGGCTCAATGGTAGCAAAACCACCTGAGGTCTACACTGAATAAAAAGCGACTAAAGGAGATCTAAGGTGTTGGCAAAGCGATATTTTGGGGCAGCGGTGCTGGTTGCAATGATGTGTAGCCAAGCTTGGGGCCTTGATATGCGGGATTTTCAGTACCCTGTGATGGATGCGCGGCAAACCGCACAAAAGCCTTATCCACGGTTTTGTGCCTTTATTTTAGATACACAAAAGAAACCAAGAGTCCCGGGCTTATCTCGTCAGCAGAGGCAAGTGGTTGAAAATCAGTATAATATCAGCATCATGAACGAAGGTCGTTTATACAGTCAAAGTCCCATGCCCAAATCAGAAAAAGTGCTTTTGGAGCGTTATTGCACTAGGTTCAATCGAACCCTGATAGCAGAATTGGGTCATTAAAGGATTTCACACACAGGATCATTATGGAATGTCGTTTGGGTTGCGGTGCATGTTGTATCGCGCCATCTATCACTAGTCCCATTCCCGGGATGCCCAACGGCAAGCCAGCAGGGGTTCGCTGTATTCAATTAGATGATCAAAATTTATGTAAAATCTTTGGTCAGTCTGAGCGCCCTAAAGTCTGTGATTCTTTTACAGCGGAATATGATATTTGTGGAGATACTCGTGACGAGGCTCTGCAGACCCTTATCCAGTTGGAAGACATTACATTGTTACAGTGATGACTATTGCCCAATAATATAAAGGTTTCTGATTTATGCATCGTATTAATGTATATATTCCTGCAACTCACCTAGAACAAGTAAAGCTCGCTATGTTTGAAGCTGGCGCTGGACGCATTGGTAATTATGATCGATGCTGTTGGCAGATTGCAGGCCAAGGGCAGTTCCGCCCCTTAGAGGGCAATAATGCGTTTATTGGTGAGACTGGGCAGTTAGAGCTGGTGGAAGAATATAAGGTCGAAATGGTGGTGGCGGATGAGCATGTGAACGCGGTGATTGCTGCCATGCAGCAGGCCCATCCCTTTGAAGAGCCTGCCTATGATGTGTATAAACCCGTTGATTTACCCATTGCCATAGTAAGTTAGTAGTAACTTACATCGAGCTTTTTAATCCCCAACCTTCAGTCTTTCTTGAGGCTGAATATCTAATATACGAGTTTGGATGTGACCCGCTAGCATGTCTTCTTGATAAAAGCGCAGAGTTTTCTTCACCGTGGGAAACGCGATTTCTTCCCATGGAATCTCGTTCCAACTAAAGAGTTTTACTTCTAAGCTTTCGCTAGTACTGGCTGCATGTTCAGCGCTTTGCATTTGCGCTTCGAAAAATATATGAACTTGAGAAATGTGAGGTACGCTGATACTGGCTAGTAGTTGTCCGATGGCCACTTCTACGCCGGTTTCCTCTAGCGTTTCCCGCTGCGCGCCTTCTTCTAATGTTTCACCGTTTTCCATGAAGCCTGCGGGCAATGTCCAATAACCTTTCCTTGGCTCTATAGCGCGTCTGCAAAGCATGACTTTGTCTTCGAATAACGGCAGTGTGCCGGCAATAATACGAGGGTTTGTATAATGGATCGTGCCGCACTGAGTGCAGGTTGCTCGTTCGCGGTTATCGCCATCCGGAACGATGTACTCAACGGGATGAGCGCATTCGCTGCAGTATTTCATAGCCACCTTTAGCCCTAAGTTTTTCCCAGTATAACCATGGTGATAAGGGAAATCACTATAGAGAGGCTAGATGTGCAAGCTAATGATTTTAGCTGTCGATCGTTTGTTACTCTCGGCAGGTTGCTCGTCCTCGGAGCCTTGAATGCAGGTTTTTAGTTTGTGAAGCGAATCATGCATCATTTTACTGATCGTGATGCAAGAAGACATGGGATTTTTAGCAATCCGACGCTGACCATCGATTTGAAATTGAAGTCCCTCAAGGCGTTTTCGGTACTGCTCTGGTGCAGCATTAATGGCTGCTTGAACGTGCTCTTGGCGCAACCTCTCTAATGCGTCTGGATTGGCCTTAGCCATTTCCTTTAGCTGCTCGAAACTTGGCAAAGGCTTCTGCATACAACATCCCCAAAAAATTCATTTTAAAATTTGTAATTTTATGTTTCATAGTCTACCGAGCTTTTCACGTCGCCATAAGCTTGAAAACTCTTAAGATTTGGGGCAGGCCGTCAAATAACCAGCGCATCGGTTTTATGCCAATTCAATACGAGCTCTAAATAAACTTAATAAAAACAATAAGTTATAGTATTACGAGCGTCAGCCATGCTAAGTTTTTTGGTACTTTGGTAATAAAAGACCTGGATTACTAAAGCAAAATTTTATATGTCTTTGTGAAATATTGTGACCTAGTGCAGGCTGAATACGAGTTTTTATCGTAATTCTAGGTATGTCAGTTGAATGATCAATGATTGGATACACAGCCTTACATTATGGTGAAGTAAGGTACTGAAATTGATAGTTCAATTCGCTAGAATGCTGTAAAACTAAGGGAAAAGTCCAAATATGATATTAACCACACTGATTAATGGCGTTCAAAATCATCAACCGAGGACCCTAGAAATCAGTGAGTTGGCACAAGCGGCTGTATTGGTCGCAGTTACCGACGCGCCTGAACCAGAAGTGATACTGACTTTGCGCTCCAGTGAAATGCCCACTCATCAAGGTGAAGTGGCGTTCCCCGGCGGTAAATGTGAGGCCACAGATCGCGATGTCATTGAAACGGCCTTGCGAGAAGCAGAGGAAGAAATTGGCCTCAACCCAGAGACGGTAAATGTGGTGGGACCCATGAGTCAGGTGATATCACGCTACGGATTTCTGGTTACTCCAGTGCTTGCAGTAGTTCCCCATGATGTGGTTCTGAGCAATGATAGTGACGAAATTGAAGCGTATTTTAGAGTACCACTTTCGTTCTTCATTGATGGTGAACCGGATAATATTGATAAGTTTGGATCGTTTAAAGGTCCTCGCTGGCAGTTTCAGAGCTTTACCATTTGGGGGTTAACGGCTGTGATGCTAGCAGAAATGCTCAATGAGTTTTGTGGTACCCAATTAGAACTAGCCATCGGTCATATACAAGACCACATGGACCAATTAATTAAAAATAATAAAGAAGGGTAGCGAAGATGGTTTACGCATTAGATGATCGCCAAATCCAAGTCCATGGAGAAGAATATTTCATTGCGGATAGTGCCGACTTGATTGGCAGTGTTGAGCTTCACAATAATGCCTCTATCTGGTTCAACGTCGTTGTGCGAGCTGATAATGATCTGATTATTATCGGCGAAGATAGTAATGTACAAGATGGTAGTGTTTTACATACGGATCCAGGTTTTAAGTTAACCCTGGGTAAAGGTGTCACTGTAGGTCATAAAGCGATGCTGCATGGTTGCGACATCGGTGATTACACCCTAGTAGGTATCAATAGTGTGATTCTTAATGGCGCTAAAATTGGCAAGCACTGTTTAATCGGCGCGAATACATTAATTCCTGAGGGCATGGAAATTCCAGATGGGTCGATGGTGTTAGGTAGTCCCGGTAAAATTAAACGTGAATTAAACGACGCACAGAAAAAACAACTTGAAATGAGTGCTGGCTTTTATGTACAAAACTTTAAACGCTATAAAGCCAAGCTGAAAGCACAGCAGGATTTTGCGCGTCAGAAATAGTGAATAAACGTTGGTTGGTTGTAGGTTATCGCTTATGAGTGAGAAAAATATTTTAGGTATGGTAAAGAGTCCCTGCGTTGCTGTTTGTGCATTGGATGAAAATGATGTCTGTATTGGTTGTTACCGTACCGGAGAAGAAATCACTCAGTGGGGAGAAATGAACAACGCGGAAAAAGAAGTGGTGTTGAAAAAAGTGGCAGAGCGAGAAGTCGCCTCGGGAAACATACTGTCATATTAATAGAGTAAAATGGGCCTAACAGGCCCATTTTTTTGGTCATGAAGAAATTTATATCACGTCATTTGGGGGAAAACCATGAGTGTTTCTATCGGCACACCCATGCGTAAACATGCAATACGCGTTTTATTATGTGGTTCAGGTGAATTAGGTAAAGAAGTTGCCATTGAATTACAGCGTTTGGGATGTGAGGTCATTGCGGTGGATCGCTATGCGGATGCCCCAGCTATGCAGGTTGCACATCGTCACCATACTGTGGACATGTTAAACGGGAGAGCGTTGCGCCGAGTAATAGAATTGGAGCAGCCGCATTTGATTGTGCCGGAAATAGAAGCTATCGCTACGGATACATTGGCAGAACTGGAGAGTGAAGGCTTTAATGTGGTGCCTACGGCCAAAGCGACGCAGCTTACTATGAATCGAGAGGGGATTCGCCGTCTGGCGGCAGAAGAGTTGAGTATTAAAACCAGTCCATATGAATTTGCGGCGACGTTTGATGAGTATCAAAATGCCATAAAAAATATTGGCTTACCTTGTGTTGTTAAACCTATCATGAGTAGTTCTGGCAAAGGCCAGTCCCTAGTAAAACGAGAGAGCGACATTCAAAAGGCTTGGGACTATGCGCAAGAAGGTGGACGTGCAGGCAAAGGTAAAGTCATTATTGAAGGCTTTGTCGATTTTGATTTTGAAATCACGCTACTCACGGTGCGCCATAGGGATGGCACTTCTTTTTGCGCACCCATAGGTCATCGACAAGAAAATGGTGATTACCAAGAATCTTGGCAGCCACAAGCTATGTCGGAAACTGCATTGAATAGTGCCCAAGATATTGCAGAAAAAGTCACAAGTGCATTGGGTGGTAAGGGGTTATTTGGTGTAGAGCTTTTTGTAAAAGGGGATGAAGTGATTTTTAGTGAAGTATCTCCACGTCCACATGATACTGGCTTGGTCACGTTGATTTCACAAAATTTAAGCGAGTTTGCTTTACACGCGCGAGCTATATTAGATTTACCAATTCCGAATATTCAGCAATATGGCGCTAGTGCATCTAGCGTCATTTTAGTTAATGGCGAAAGTGACCAAGTACGTTTTCTCGATTTGGAAAAAGCGCTTGCGATTGCAAATACGGACTTGCGTTTATTTGGAAAACCAGAAGTGCAGGGTCAGCGCCGTATGGGTGTCGCTTTAGCTAGGGCAGAAACCATTGATCAAGCGCGAGAAAACGCGCGCCAGAGCTCTGCAGCGGTTAAAGTAGAACTTTAGCTACGGCACATAGCTAATTCATTCGTCGGCTTATTGGCCCTTGAACCCAATGGCCAATATGCCGGCAATGACAATTGCTCCACCAACGAGCTGCATCGGTAGAAGAAATTGACCAAGGAAAACAAATCCTAAAAATAAAGACGCAACAGGTTCAAAGTTGAGCACTGGAGAATTTCGACCCATATCGAGTCGCGGTGCCAAAACGAAGAGCAAAGTAAATGCAATGCCGTAGAGTATTGATAAACCGAGTAAGCCAAACCAGCCCTCTGTAGCTTGCGGTACCTTTAATCCTCCGGGTACCCAGTCCATGGCCCCAGCAATGATCATTACAGCAACCACAGTCATCATCGTATAAGCACTTCGAACGGAACCAGGCAAGGCGTGCAAGTGGTACTGAGTCAGCCACATAGTAATCGCTAAGAAAAGAGCGGCGAGTAGACCAAGAATTATTCCTATTTGTTTTTCAGCAGTCATGTTTCCCAAGCTTGTTACATCGAGAACTAATGCCAGGCCAACAAGAATAAAAAACAATAAACCAAAGGTGAGTGCATCGGGTTGACGTTTACCCATTATCCAACTGGCTAGAATGAACATCATCGGCCATGTATTTACCAACAATAGGGACATAGCAACTGGGATACGCACGATAGAGGAATACAAACAAAGGCTCTGTAAAGCAATCAGAATGCCTAAGCTAAACACCCAGAATCGTTGTCCGGCGGGAATGGCAAATGAAGCTCTCTGACGATAAGCAATGATTAGCATCAGGCTTAATGCTGTGAGCCCGCGCAATAAGATCGCCAGTAAAAGTCCCGTATCATGTTCAAATGCAATGCGAGCAGAAATATGATTGCCAGCAAAAAGCGTAGCGGTTACCACAAGAATTAAAATGGCGTAAGGGCGGTGAATCAATTGAGGCATTCGTTACTCGAATAAACTGTGAAGTCAGAATGCATCTGACAACTGAGAAAACTGTAAGGTTAGTTCAAGACAAGGCTCATGACGAGCCTTACCGCTGAAACACTGTGTATAGAGTTGCTAAGAAATTAGCAGTTTATTTAGGAATCGGATAAATCTTAGCTGAGGCAATAGTATTGGCTTTTACTTTTAATATTTCGATAGGGTAATCGTCTATCTTTAAGCATATGTTGCTATCGGGGATCGATTCTAGATGTTCAATAATCAAGCCACTGAATGTTTTAGGTCCATCCATAGATAACTCATAATTTAAGGCTTTGTTTAATTCGCGAATGGTAATCGTGCCATCGATAATAAAACTACCATCGTCTTGCGGCATGACATCTAAACTTGTGGCTGACATATCAGTGGTGAAATCACCTACAATTTCTTCGAGTATATCTTCTAGTGTTGCTATACCTTGTACATTCCCGTACTCGTCTACCACGATAGCAATTCGACGTTGCTCACTTTGGAAGTTAAACAGCTGATTGTGTAACTGAGCCGTTTCGGGAACAAAGTAGGGTTCTCGGGTTGCCTGCAATAGCTCAGCTTTGGTGAACTCTGGTTGTGCTAAAACTTTGGCAGCATTGCGCATGTGCAGCATGCCCAAAATATTATTGATATTGCCTTTCCACACCGGCAGTCGAGTGTGCTGGCTGTTGCGTAGAGTATTTTCAATCTCACGAATATCGTCATCTAAATCTATGCCCACAATTTCATTGCGCGGCACCATGATGTCATTTACTCGCACTGTTTCGAGATCCAAAATAGAGAGAAGCATTTGCTGGCGTTTTGGCGGGATCATTGCACCTGCTTCATGAATCAATGTGCGGAATTCTTCGGTGCTCAATAGATCTTTACTGTCTTGATCGAGCTTTATACCCGTTAAGCGAATCAAGAAATTGGCAATGGTATTGACCACATACACAAACGGCATTAGTAGAAATAATAGAGGTCGCAATAAGTAGCTGAACGGGTAGGCGACCTTTTCTGGATGGTTGGCTGCAATGGTTTTTGGTGTTACTTCGGCGAATATTAAAACGACTAGAGTAAGCAACACAGTAGCTATTGACACCCCCAGTTCAGGGTTGTCTACCCAAATGCGTTGAGCAATTAACGTAGCAATGGATGCTGCAGCGATATTTACAAAATTATTGCCAATTAGAATGACGCCAATTAAGCGATCAGTACGAGCCAGTAATTGAGATGCACGTTTAGCACCGCCATGGCCTTGTTTAGCCAAGTGCCGCATGCGATAGCGATTTAAAGACATCATGCCCGTTTCTGAGCTAGAGAAGAAAGCAGAACACACTAATAAAACGAAAAGCGATATGAAAAGGACGCTTAATGGGATGTCGTTCACTCAGGTTTCCAATTGGCTAAAGAAGGGAGGAGTTTAACAGATTTTATGCTGAACCAAAGGGGCTGCGCTTACTTAGGGCCGCCCCAAAAGGATCTCCAACACAAATTTGCTGCCAAAGTAGGCCAGTATCAAGAAACTGGTGCCTGCCAAAGTCCAGCGAGAGGCTTGATTGCCACGCCAGCCGAATTTCCAGTGGGCGAACAATAAAAAGCTAAAGGTGGCCCACGCTAAAATTGTGAATGCAGTTTTGTGGACCAAGTGTTGAGCGAAGAAGTCCTCAATGAACACAAAGCCAGACAATATGGAGAGGGAAAGCAGCACAGTGCCCACTGTTAGCATCTCGAAAAGCAAGCGTTCCATGGTTTGCAGTGGTGGCAGTACCCGCATGATGCCGTCCAGTTGCTTATGCTTGAGATGATGATCTTGAACCATTAGTAAAATAGCCTGAAACGCTGCAATGATGAGTACACTGTAGGCCACAATGGACAATATTATATGACTTAGAATACCTGAACCAATGCTATGCTCGAGGCTCTCTGGTTGGTTAGGAGCTAGTATATTAATAATAAGAATGACCGCGCTCATGGGGAATACGCCGAGCAAAAGCGGCTCCAATGGTTTTTTCAAGGCACTGAGCACAAACAAGAAGCTGACTACCAAGGCGATGAGTGAGCCCACCATAAAAAAACCAAACGAAAACTGGCCTTCAGAGACAACAAAAACCCAATGTAAAACATGGCTCGCGACGGCTGATGTGCCAAGTCCTAAAACCAGTTGGCGATTAACCTTTTGCGGGTTTCCGATAGTTATGTATTGGCGTATGGCGCTAGCGCTATAAAGAACGATGGCGATGACAGCGAATGAAGTGGCCATTCCTAGTGTTTTTCCTCATACCTAACACAGAAGCTAATCCCCTGTGTTCATGCGTTGCAGTTATCTTTATAATTGGACTAATTGTGCACACAGATGGGTCGGAAGTATAGAGCCAAAAAGCGGCTCTCACGCGTTTAGGCCGAGAATTTACGCTAGATTAAAGTCCAAACCACGTGGCTAAGACCTAAGATTTGAGAAATTAAACATGTTTGAGAATTTACAAGACCGCTTAAATGGCGCGCTGCGCGCCATCAGTGGAAAATCAAAGATCACAGAAGACAACATCAAGGGAACGTTGCGAGAAGTTCGCATGGCCTTGTTAGAAGCAGATGTCGCTTTACCAGTGGTGAAAGCGTTTACTAACCAAGTAAAAGAGCGTGCCGTTGGTAGTGAAGTTCTAAAAAGTCTGAGTCCAGGTCAAGCATTCTTAAAGATCGTTCAGGAAGAGCTGCAAAGCGTCATGGGCGAGGCTAATGAAAGTTTGGATCTCGCTGCAAAGCCCCCTGCGGTCATTTTGATGGCAGGCCTACAGGGTGCGGGTAAAACCACCACAGTGGGCAAGCTTGCGCGTTACCTAAAAGAACGTGAAAAGAAAAAGGTCATGGTGGTGAGTGCGGATGTTTATCGTCCTGCGGCTATTAAGCAACTTGAAACGCTGGCCAGTGAAGTGGGTGCACAGTTCTTCCCATCAGATGAAAAGCAAAAGCCTGTAGATATCGCCAACAATGCAATCAAGGAAGCAAAAACACAATTTGCCGATGTGTTAATTGTCGACACGGCCGGTCGTTTGGCTGTTGATGAAGATATGATGGCCGAGATTCAGAGTTTACACAAAGCCATAGACCCAGTTGAGACACTATTCGTAGTCGATGCTATGACGGGTCAGGATGCTGCAAATACTGCAAAAGCGTTTAGCGAAGCATTACCGCTAACGGGTGTGGTATTGACGAAAGCTGACGGTGATGCTCGTGGTGGTGCAGCTCTTTCTGTGCGCCACGTGACAGGCAAACCGATCAAATTTATGGGTATGGGTGAGAAGACTGATGCGCTTGAGCCGTTCCACCCTGATCGTGTAGCGTCCCGTATTTTGGATATGGGTGATGTCATGTCGCTCATTGAGGAAGCCGAACGCAAGATTGACAAAAGTAAAGCCGACAAACTTGCGAAAAAACTGCAAAAAGGCAAAGGTTTTGATTTGGAAGATTTCCGAGACCAATTGCTGCAAATGAAAAACATGGGCGGCTTAATGGGCATGATGGATAAGCTGCCTGGTATGGGTAATATGGGCGCAGCGGCGGATCAGATGGGCGCTGCTGAAAAACAAATGGGACAGACCGAAGCCATCATAAACTCTATGACGCCAATGGAGCGAGCCTTCCCAGATAAAATCAACGGAAGTCGCAAAAAACGTATTGCCTCTGGTTCTGGCACCGATATCCAAGCCATCAATCGCGTCCTAAAGCAGCATAAGCAGATGCAAAAAATGATGAAGAAGATGAAGGGCAAAGGCGGCATGAAGAAAATGCTTGGCGCTATGAAAGGCATGGGTGGCCAAGGTGGTCCGGGGGGCGGTATGCCTCCTGGTATGGGCGGCCCAGGTGGAGGTTTTCCATTTAAATAGGTATGACTCAGCTGGCTTAGCAGCTATTGCCTCGCGTCACCACTTATAATTGCCAAGTAATAAAAAAGGCGCTGTAATTTTGATTGCAGCGCCTTTTTTGATTTTTATTGATCACTTTCTATGTTTCTAGGTGATCTCTTTGGATTAATCCACCAACCCAAAGGTCATGACATTCCATATACTGCGATGGTCCTTTTTGTGCCAGCCGCTGAGTTGAAACTTTCCGTCTACTAGTTGTTCGTGCTCTGGATAATTGGCTTTCAGTACTTTAAGGCTTTTGTCCGCCAAGTCTTTTTGACCTAACAAGGTGTAGGCTTCTACCATCATTGCTAGGCCGTCATCCACCTGTTTTGTGCCTTGAAAGTTCTCTACTACGTTTCGGCCACGATTTGCCGCCGCCACGTAAGCGTGGCGTTTTAGGTAATAGCGAGCCACATGGATCTCATGTAGGGCGATGCGGTCGCGCAAATAGATCATGCGTTGACGAGCGTCAGCGGCATATTCGCTATTGGGAAAGCGTTTTATGAGTTCCGCTAGTTCATTGAAAGACTCTTGCGCCGGGCTTGGATCGCGCTGTGATTCTTCATCAGCAAAGTAACGCTCTACTAGACTTAGCCCAAGTTCATAGGTTGTAAGCGCCTTCATGTAATAGGCGTAATCCACTTTTGGGTGCTGTGGGTGCAAGCGAATAAAGCGTTCCGCTGTCGCACGAGCATTTTCTAAATCTTGTGCTTGGTATTGCGCATGAATCATTTCGAGCTGCGCTTGCTCGCTGTATTTACCAAATGGGTAACGGTTTTCTAGGCGCTCTAGGGTTTCGATAGCCAAAAAGAAGTTTTCGTTCCCAATGGCTTCCATCGCCTTATCGTATATACCACGCTCGCTTAATTCTTGATCAGGACGTTTACCGGAAGAGGAACAGGCGGCCAAGCTGGCAATTGTTATTAGTAGAATCAGGAATCGCATAATCGTATCTGATATAATCTCGATATTTGAAATAAGTGGGGCATTTAACCACATGCATCTTGGATGACCAAGGTGCAAGCAGCCCCAATTTGATAAGGTTTATTGAAAAACCATGCCAGAGCATATTAACGAAACCGTTGTTGTCCCGAATGAACTCGGCAATAGGCGCTTGGATCAAATAGCCGCGCAATTGTTCCCTGACTACAGTCGCGCTCGTCTCCAGTCTTGGATTAAAGATGGCGAGCTAAAAATCGATGGCGCTGTGCGCAAGCCCAAAGACAAGCTGATAGGGGGAGAAACGCTTACGCTGGATGTGACGCTGCAAGCGGAGGGTGAATGGATAGCTGAAGATATCGACTTTCCAATTGTTTATGAAGACGAGCATATCATTGTTATTGATAAACCCGCGGATCTGGTGGTGCATCCAGCGGCGGGTAATCTAACTGGTACTTTGCTCAATGGCTTGTTGCATCATTGCCCATCGTTGGAAACAATCCCCAGAGCGGGCATTGTGCACCGTTTGGATAAAGACACAACTGGGTTAATGGTGGTGGCTAAGACGTTGCAAGCACAGAATCATCTTGTAGAACAGCTACAAAGCCGTCAAATGGGACGCGAATACGAGGCAGTGATACAGGGTAAAATGACGGGTGGCGGAAAAATCAGTGAACCTATCGCTCGCCACAGTAAAGATCGCACAAAGATGGCTGTCCATCCGACAGGCAAAGAGGCGATTACCCATTATCGAGTAGTAAAGCAATATCCAGCCCATACACATATCCGAGTCAAGTTAGAAACCGGTCGAACGCATCAAATTCGTGTACATATGGCTCATATGCAGCATCCTTTGGTTGGAGACGCAACCTATGGCGGTAAGGTGCGTTTCCCTAAAGGCCTTAGTCAGGAATTGCGAGAAGTATTGCGTGAGTTTCCACGCCAAGCACTGCATGCGGTGAAACTGGAGTTGCATCATCCTGCTACCAATGAATTAATGTCTTGGCAGGTGTCTTTGCCCGATGACTTTGAAGAGCTTCTGGAAGAATTGAATTACGACGCCGAACAATATCACGACGGAATTTAAAACCATGTACAGCGCAGATTGGCCGGTTCCAAAACATATTAAAACGTTGATTACAACGCGCGATGGCGGCGTGAGTAGCGCACCCTACGATAGTTTGAACCTTGGTCATCATGTCGAAGATGATCCGCAAGCGGTCAAGGAAAATCGTTCTCGCCTGTATCAACATTTGCCTGGTGAGCCTGCGTGGCTACAGCAGGTTCATGGCACAGTCGTGGTTGATGCAAATACAGCTCAATCAGGTATTGAAGCCGATGCTGTGTTCAGCGATTCACCAGCAGCAGTCTGCGCTGTCATGACAGCTGATTGCCTACCCGTCTTATTTACCAATGTGCAAGGTACAAAGGTGGCTGCAGCCCATGCAGGCTGGAAAGGCTTAATGGAGGGTGTATTAGAGGCAACACTTAGCAAGTTTTCTGGTGATGACGTAATAATCGCCTATTTGGGCCCTGCCATCGGACCGAATGCATTTGAAGTGGGGCCTGAAGTACGAGACGGTTTTATTGAGCGCAATGCTGATGCAGAGAGCTGTTTTAGAGCAAGCTCAAATAAGGGTAAATGGTTGGGTGATATGTACGCCCTTGCGCGCATTCGTTTATTGGCTCAGGGTGTCAAACGAATCTACGGTGGAATGGAATGTACGTTTACACAAGAGGACAAATATTTTAGTTATCGCCGAGATGGTATGACAGGACGCATGGCGTCCTGTATTTGGATAGAAAATCAGTAATAGTTAATTACAGGCTTCGTTTACACGTGCTTGAGTCTTTTTAATCATATCTTGGCGTTTCTGATCGTCAAGATATTCGCGCTCTCCAGCCTCGTTCGTCGTGAATACACGACCTCCTGTTTGCAATGTTGTAAGTTGTTCTCGTGCTTGTTCACAGCGTTTTTGTTGATCCTCAGCTTCCGCCCTTGCGCGCATTTTTTCTTCTTCATCTAGGCCACGCTCAATCGAATCTTTAAGTAGGCTTTCCCGTTGCTCCCGCAATCGTTTTTTCGCTTCTTCCGCCGAACCTGAAGTTCCTACAGTAATGTTTATCTGTTCAGCCTCTTTGGATTCGTTTGGAGGAAACTGAGAGAAATGAGTTTGTCCATTATCATCTACCCATTTATATACTTGGGCTAAACTGGGCATTGCGAAAAGCAACACTGAAATAAGAATGCTGATTCTCATGCTGATATCTCTTTTAGTATTTTTGGCGATAGATTATCAAATGCGCGCAGGCTAAACCATAGAGGGGTCTACAATCATGCAAAGTGATTAGTGAACCATTTGCATGCTCCGCTCTAAAAAATATACTTAATTTGTCGAAGTCTTAAGAGCCCAGTGTCCGTGTGGGCTTTCCGTGTTTTTCGATATTTATTTTGTTTTACTCCCAATTTACGGATGAAAACAGGGCTGAAATAGCCATTCTAGCTTGACTTAATAGGTACGAGTGTCAGAATATCGGGCCCCAAAATTTGCCGACGCAGATACCCCTGATCAGGCTTTTTTGCGGGTTCTGGAGACGACAACCTCGCTCCAGCCAGTTTTCAGTTGTTGCCTAAGATGCAGCAACATTATGGTGCAGTGCTATCCGTGCTTCATCCACTCGACATAAATGGTATGGCTCATGGGAATCTTTAACCCCATTTGAGTTGTGTATGAAAAGCCAACCTATTGAATTTCAAGCTCCCAATGGGGGGAGTTGTTGAAAAAGAGGAAAAAAGCGGTGGAAATGCTTTCCGGTGGAGAAATGTTAGTTCGCTCCTTGCATGAGGAAGGAGTTGAATATATTTATGGTTACCCAGGTGGTAGCTTGTTACACGTGTATGATGCTATTTATCAGCAAAGCGCGGTCAAGCACGTCCTGGTCCGTCATGAACAAGCGGCAGCCCATATGGCTGACGGTTACGCACGTGCATCTGGCAAACCTGGCGTCGTCATGGTGACCTCGGGTCCCGGCGCAACAAATACTATTACAGGTATTGCAACAGCCTTTACAGACTCAATTCCAATGATCGTTATCTCTGGACAGGTAATGAGTCACTTGATTGGTGATGATGCATTCCAAGAGACCGATATGATGGGTATCTCTCGTCCAATCGTTAAACATAGTTTTAGCGTAACGGATCCTCGTGATATCCCAGAGATTGTCAAAAAAGCGTTTTATATAGCGACTTCTGGTCGCCCTGGTCCGGTAGTAATAGACGTACCGAAAGATATGACTATGCCGAACGAACGCTTTGAATACGAATACCCTAAGAAAGTAAAAATTCGTTCTTACACACCACCAACGAAAGGTCACGCCGGTCAGATTCGTAAAGCAGTTGAACTAATGGTGAATGCCAAACGTCCGATCATTTATTCCGGTGGTGGCGTTATTTTAGGTGGTGCCCATGAGCAACTACGTAAACTGACTCGTGAATTAAATGCGCCTATTACGCAAACATTGATGGGACTAGGCGCTTATCCAGCAACTGACAGGCAGTCTCTTGGTATGTTGGGTATGCATGGTAGCTATGAAGCAAACATGGCGATGCATCATGCGGATGTAATTTTGGCGGTTGGCGCACGTTTTGACGATCGTGTAACTAATTCAACTGCTAAGTTCTGTCCAGATGCCACTATCGTTCATATCGACATCGATCCATCTTCTATCTCGAAAACGGTAGAGGTTGATGTACCAATCGTTGGCCCAGTGGATTCAGTATTGAATGATATGCTGGATATCTTGAGCAAAATGAAAGAGAGGCCAGACGCGGATGCATTGGCGTCTTGGTGGAAACAAATCGAAGAGTGGCGCAAGCGTCATGGTGGTCATTACGATAAAAATGACAACGGCTTACTTAAACCACAAGAAGCTATTGAAGGCCTTTGGGAAGCTACAAATGGTCAAGCGTACATCACTTCTGATGTAGGCCAGCACCAAATGTTTGCTGCTCAATATTATAAGTTTGATGAGCCTAACAAATGGATCAATTCCGGTGGTCTTGGCACCATGGGTTTCGGTTTGCCAGCCGCTATGGGTATTAAACTGAACTATCAAGACGATATGGTGGTTTGTGTAACTGGCGAAGGCTCTATTCAGATGAATATTCAAGAGCTTTCTACCTGTTTGCAGTATGGTATTCCGGTAAAAATCTTCTGCTTGAATAACGGCTATCTTGGTATGGTTCGTCAATGGCAGGATATGAACTATGAAGGTCGTCACTCTAGCTCTTATATGGAGTCACTGCCGGATTGGACGAAACTGGTTGAATCTTATGGTCACGTTGGTATCAATGTAGAAACCAAGGATCAACTTAAAGGTGCACTGGATGATTGCTTTAACAAATACAAAGATCGCTTGGTATTTGTCAATGTAGCGGTTGATCCAGAAGAACATGTATACCCAATGCAGGTTCCAATGGGAGCCATGCGTGATATGTGGTTAAGCAAAACGGAGCGCACCTAAGATGAGACGTATCATATCTATCCTGTTGGAAAATGAACCGGGTGCATTGGCTCGCGTTGTTGGTTTGTTCGCACAGCGTTCATACAACATTGAAACCCTAACCGTTGCACCAACCGAAGATGAAAGTTTGTCACGTATGACGATCACGACCACAGGTCCGGATCGTGTTATCGAGCAAATCACCAAGCAATTAAATAAATTGATTGCGGTTGTTAAGCTGGTGGATTTAACAGAAGGTGCGCATATTGAGCGTGAACTGATGCTGATTAAAGTCAAAGCATCCGGTGCCCAGCGCGCTGAAATTAAACGTACTGCCGATATTTTCCGCGGACAAATCGTGGATGTTACGTCAAACGTTTATACCATTCAGTTAACAGGTTCGACTGATAAGCTAGAAGCTTTCATCGATGCTATCGGTGAAAACTGTATATTAGAAACCGTTCGCACAGGTGTATCTGGTATTTCTCGTGGAGAGAAGACCTTAAGCTTGTAACGTATTCTGCGAACTTCGCTAAATATGAACCCTCCGCTTTAGAGAGCCGAGGGTTTTTTATTGCGAGCAAAGACAGCTAACTTTTTTTACTCAGCAAGTACACGCCGAGTATTACGAGCAATAGACCCGTTATATGGAAAAGGGTAATGCTTTCTCCTAAAATTAAGGCCGCCAAAATCGTGGTGAATAAGGGACCCGTTGTGCCGGTAATGGCGGTTCTCTCTGTGCCAATCACACTAATCGCACTGCTCATGGCATAGCTTGGAATAACCGTGCAGAAAAATGCCAGCGCAAAGCCATAGGCAAAAACTTCCCAAGGGTAGTCGATAATAGTTGCTATTGGCGTGTGCAACAGATTGACTTGAGTGAACAAGCAAGAAGCCACCATAGCAACAGAAGTAAATAATGTGGCACCCATTTTTTCAATCAAAGGTTTGCTGACCAATACATAGGTAGCAAAACTGAATGCACAGGCAATCATGAGAAACAAACCCAATGGTGAACCCGTAAGATTGAACTCACCGGGTAGCAATGTAAGCAAGCCCGCATAGACAACGCCAACGGCCACAACGACTCGCACACTTGGAAGTCGCTTGTCCCATAGTGCTTTCAATAACACTACTAGGCTTGGATAGGCATAGAGAATGATACGCTCAGCTTGAGCACTGATGGTTTCAAGTGCTAATAAATCTAAGTAGCTTGATAAAAAGTAGCCAATGAATCCAGCCGCCGCGCTTAAAGCAATTAAGCGTAAGCCACCTTTATAAGGCTTGATATAAAGCAGCATGAGCACTGCATAAAAAGGAAAGGCAAACCACATACGCAGCACCATAAAACCTTCGCTGTTGGCACCGAGCTCGTAGGCTTGTTTGATTAATATGGGTTTTAGCGAAAACATGAAGCTAGCCATTAAGGCCAGTGCCAATCCCTGTCTAAACGTAATATTCACAAGAAACTCCTTTGTGTATTTATATGCAGGCTGATTGGCAAAAAGGTTGAGTGTGGCGAGAGAGTAACCTGACTGCCAAACAGCCAGGCATGATTGAACCTAGCTGAGTGCGACGAGCAGCAGCCAGCTAAGCATGGTGAAAAAATAGGTACGAACTGAAGTGGTAGACGCCATAAAGCTCAAATTAATTAGAAAAAGCTAATAAGTTGTTCATTTAAGCGAGTTTCTATTTGACTTTCAAGCGCTATAATCCAAGCAATGATGAATTAGGGGTAAAGTATGAAAACACGTATTACTGAATTGTTAGGCATTGAGCATCCTATTCTATTGCCTGGTATGAGCTGGATTAGCACACCAGAGCTTGTGGCAGCGGTTAGTAACGCAGGCGGTTTGGGTATCCTAGCCACGGGGCCACTCAATAAAGAAGAAACTCGAGCTGCGATTCAGAAAATACGTACATTAACCAATAAGCCATTTGGTATTGGGGCAACGTTAATGATGCCGGGCGCCGTTGATAACGCTAAAGTGGCATTAGAAGAGCAAGTGCCTGTTATCAACTTCTCTTTAGGCAAAGGGGATTGGATAGTAAAAGCGGCTCACGAATATGGTGGTAAAGTCATTGCCACAGTGGTTACCGAAAAGCATGCAAAAAGTGCAGAGAAGATGGGAGCAGATGCCTTGCTCGTAACCGGTCATGAGGCGGCTGCACATGGCGGCGATGTGACGTCACTAGTATTGGTGCCAGCGATCGCTAGCAAAGTTTCGATTCCTGTTATTGCTACCGGTGGTTTTGCAGATGGTCGCGGTTTAATGGCAGCTCTATCTTTGGGTGCAGATGCTATCGCTATGGGATCTCGTTTTGCGACCAGTAAAGAAAGTCCGTTGCATCAGAATACAAAAGATGCCGTGGTCGAACGTGATGAAAATCAAACGATATATGGCAATAACTTTGATGGCTTGTATGCCCGAGTAATGAAAACGCCAACAGCTAAGAAAGCCATGAAAAAACCTGTGGGCTTCATTAAAGCGGCGTTATTAAGTGTTAAAGCGGCAAAAATCGCGAAAATGCCAGTACGTACCATTTTAGCGGGTCTGATTGTCCAGTTTGATAAAGTAAAACTATTGAGTTTGTTTGGTGCGGCCACAGAAAAGATTCAGGCAGCAACAGTGGATGGTGACTTACAAAAAGGTGTACAGTTCATTGGGCAAACGCAAGGGTTGATAGAAGATCAGCCCAGTGTGCAAGAAATCGTGGATCGCGTTTTAAATCAAGCAAAAACGATACATGAAGGGAATCAACAAAAACTTGGATAATATGTGAAAGTACTAAAGCAGATACCTGGCCCCGTATACTTCTTTATCGCAGCACAAGCCTTAGGCATGCTTACTGCACCTATGGTGATTTTTGTTGGCGGCTTTATAGGAGTTCAAATAGCGCCAACCCCAGCGTTGGCCACACTGCCTGTGGCTGCTTTAGTAATTGGTACTGCTCTAGCCAGTATGCCTGCGGCATTTATTATGCAGCGTATAGGCCGCCGCCAAGGTTTTATTTACGCCACCTTAGTAGCAATTCTAGGCTCCATTCTTGCCATATTCAGTATTCGTCATGAATTGTTCTGGGGAGTCTGCCTCAGCATTGTTTTATTGGGCATGCACCTAGCGTTTGTTCAGCAGTTTCGCTTTGCAGCGTTAGAGTTCGTTACAGCGGAGCTCGCCTCTATTACCGCCAGTATTATTATGATTGGTGGTTTGTTTGCTGCTTGGTTCGGTCCAGAAATTGCGCTGTGGGGCAAAGACCTTTTAGAGGTAGATTACAGCGGTAGCTTTGTTTTATTGGCTTTATGTCACATGATTTTACTGCTGCTCTTGAGTGTTATGGCATTCGCTGATGTACAAGAAAATTTTTCTAAAACAGAAGGTCGACCACTTTCACAGCTACTAAAAACACCGGCGATAGCCGCGGCTATCGCAAGTGCTGCCGTTGCCTACGCTGTAATGAGTTTAATCATGACGGCGACTCCGGTTAGTATGAGTGAGATTCAAAACTTTGCGTTGCAAGATACCAAAACAGTTTTGCAAAGCCACATAATGGCTATGTTTTTACCTTCTTTGTTTGCGCCTTTTTTATTGAAATATATTCGGACTCATACACTTCTGTTCTTGGGCCTACTGGCCATGGTACTTGCTATAACCATGGCTATATTGGATCAAAGCTACTGGGGCTACTGGTTTGCACTTGTGTTTTTGGGTGTTGGCTGGAATTTTTTATTTGTGGGCGGAACGGGATTGTTGGCGCAAAGCTATGCTCCTTCTGAGCGCTTTCGCATTCAAGGCGTCAACGAGCTGATGGTTTTTGGTACTCAAGCGATAGCGTCTATTGCCGCAGGTAGTATCGTATTCGGTTTTGGTTGGTTTGCACTAAACCTAGTCTCTGTGCCAATGCTTTTAGTTGCTTTATTTTTCATTGGGCGCTGGTATTTCTCTTCTCGAAGTGCGACTACGTCGTAAACAACAAATCCATTCCAGATTCTACGTCATGCAGTTGCTCGATATCAGCCTTGGCATTGACTGAATCCATATCAATGGCATGGGCGACAGTTGTTGGGAAGTCTTCTAAAATTTCATCATCACTGAGTTTTTGTTTGTGACTCTCATGTATATAACATGAAATATGCAGTAGCCCTGCCAGCGGTGAGATAGGATCAAAATTCAAAGGATTCGGGTGCTGACAGATACCATTTACAATATCGTTTGGAAACTTCCAACGTTTGGCGAGTTCTGCACCGATTTCCGCATAGTTATATCCCAGCATAGCGTTCTCAAGATCCAATCTTTTACCGCCAAACTGCATGGCTTTTTCAACTTTCTTCGCTTCATCAGGAAGCACCAATTGTAAAATAAGCTCGCCAATAGAATGGAGCATACCTGCGGTAAAGGCTGTCTCGCCATTAATTCCACAATAAGGAGCCAGCCATCGTGCAATTGCAGCAACGGCAAAGTTATCATTCCAATAGCCCTCTCGATCAAATTCAGGTGGTGTTTTAATCGCACCAGAGATGCCAGACGCCAAGACTAATGTGCGCAAAGTTGAAAACCCAAGCAGTACGGATGCTTCTGATGTGCTGCCTATTGTGCGGCTGACACCATAGTGTGCGCTGTTGGCTAAGCGTAGAACTTTAGCGGTTAATACTGGGTCCATGCTGATTTTGGTGGCAATGTCATCCATATCAAAATCATCATGATTAAAGGTCTCAATGAGATCCTGAACCACCTTAGGAATGCTGGGTAAAGGGGGTGATTTCGCAAAAATCGCATCGAAATCCATCACTTAGGCTCCTATCGTCCTTTATCGAAGTGCTCGAATTGTCCTCCAATAAGCCTAGGCCAAGGCACTTGGAATCGCTAATTTTTGTTGCTTCTAGATTACCTGATAAACTGGCGACAAATTGCCAACGGGATAACAGTATGGAAAAGATCGGCTTTATTGGTATAGGTCTTATGGGGTTGCCAATGTGTCAGCGCTTGTTGGCGGCCCATTGTGATTTAACGGTTTATAACCGTACGCCAAGTAAAACCCAGGCTCTACAAGAGCAGGGGGCAAAAGCGGTGGACAGTATCGAATCTCTGGTTTCCAGCGTCGACATCATTATGCTTTGTGTAAGCGATACGCTAGCAGTAGAGAGTGTCATGGCTGAGGCTTTACCTTATCTAAAACCGAAGCAAATCATTGTTGATTTCAGTTCTATTAGTCCTGCAGCCACTCGACAGCTTGCAACGTCAGTTGAGGCCAAGCAATGTGCATGGATCGATAGTCCCGTGTCTGGCGGTGTAGCTGGCGCAGAGGCTGGTAGTTTGGCGATTATGGTGGGTGGCGATACTCATATCTTGAAAACGATAGAGCCTATTTTGCAAAACCTAGGACAACGCATTACTCATATGGGTCCTAATGGGGCAGGGCAAACTAGTAAAATCTGTAATCAAATGCTGGTAAGTTGCAATGTATTAGTGATGGCAGAAGTCATGGCATTGGCTAAAAAGTCTGGAGTGGATGCAGCGCGTTTACCAGAAGCCTTGAAGGGTGGATTTGCCGATAGTCTTCCATTGCAACTCACGGGTCCAAGAATGGCAGAGCAGGATTTTGATGAAGTTAAATGGAAAGTCAAAACCCTGCTCAAAGATTTAGATATGGCCAATACACTAGCTCATGATATGACTAGCAGTGTGCCTATGGCTGGCTTAGGCGCCGAGCTTATGCGACAGCATGCCGCGAGAGGCTTCGCCGAGCAAGATCCGTCAACCCTTGTTATGCTGTATGAAGCCTTGCTAGAAAAATAAAGAGGACAACCCCATGCGTTTAGCAGCGAATTTATCATTGATGTTTACCGAAGTCCCTTTATTACAGCGTTTTCAAAAAGCCAAAGACGCTGGTTTTAAAACGGTAGAGATTCAATTTCCCTACGAAGAAAAAATTGAAGACTTAGTCAAGGCCAAGGAGGCGGCCAACGTCGATGTGTGCCTCATAAATTTACCGGCAGGGGACTTAATGCAAGGCGGGGAAGGTTTAGCGTGCGTTCCAGGTAAAGAAAAAGAATTCGAAGAGGCTATCAAGCTTGGCTTTCAATACGCGAAAGCGTTAGGGGTAAAATGCGTTAATGTACTGCCAGGTCGATGCGATCATGCAGGCGAGGCAGAAGTATATACCGAAGTCTTTAAAAAGAATTTAGTTAAAGCTGCAAGCGCATTAGCAAAGCATCATATCTTAGTCGTCTTTGAGGCAATCAATACCAAGGATATGCCGGGATTCCTTATCCACAATACTCAGCAAATGCTAGATGTATTAACGGAGCTTGATCATCCGAATATTAAAATGCAATTTGATGTCTATCATATGCATATTATGGACGGTAATGTGGATGAACAAATTCGCAACCATGGGCACCTTATAGGGCATATTCAGTTTGCGGATTATCCAGGGCGAGGTGAACCGCTCAGTGGTAATTTAAATTTTAAAAGCTTATTTAATGATATCCAGCATAGCCATTATAAGGGGTATGTAGCAGCTGAATACAAACCTACTGGGAAGACCGAAGACAGCTTAGCTTGGATGGAAAACCTGGACTTAGATTGGCTGCAAACCCAAATAGAAGTGCACGGTAATGGCTGAAGCTTTTAAAGAGAACCTTGGTCGTAGTGCCATTGTTGCTATCGCTGATGCGATCAAAAGTCAAAATACAGCATTTGATAAGCAACGCTTCATCGAATTGGCCAGTGAAGACTTGGATGAATTATCCTTGATGCAGCGCAATCGCCAAATAGCAGAAGTATTACAGCAAACACTTTCCTCTAATTTTGAGCAAAACTGCCAAGACCTAGTAGCCGCGTGTGAAGAGTTTGATCCACTAAGTGAGCAAGTAAAACGCTCAGGCTTGCGTAGCTGGCAGAGTCTTCCGATAAAAGAATACATAGGAAAGTACGGAGTTGAAGACATTCCTATCGCGCTGCAAGCGCTTGCGGATATTACTGCACTATTCAGTGCGGAGTTCGCTATTCGTCATTTACTATTGGCAGATGAAGATCAGGTTTTAAAGCATTTAGAAAACTGGTGTGAACATGATAATCATCATGTGCGCAGATTGGTTTCTGAAGGTACACGTCCTCGACTACCTTGGGGATTTCAGCTGACCAGTTTTATTAAGCGTCCAGAAAAGACATGGCCGCTATTGGAAAGGCTAAAAGATGATTCTAGCGATTATGTTCGCCTAAGTGTTGCTAATCATTTAAACGACATCGCAAAAGACCATCCGGATTGGTTGCAAAACCAGTTGCAAAATTGGGTCGAGCCACAAAATAAACATCGAGAAAAAGTCATTCGCCATGCCTGCCGTACACTGATTAAGCAGGGCCATGCAGGCACTCTTAATATGCTTGGCTATAAGCCATTAGTGGTAGCAGATGGTGAGTTAAGTATTCTTACACCGGTTGTCCAGTATGGTGATAAGTTAGCATTTTCTTTTTGCTTTCAATCCACACCCAAAAGCCCTGTCATTATCGATTACTTAATTGATTTTCAGAAAGCCAATGGCAGTTTGGCGCCTAAGGTATTCAAGTGGAAAAATACTCAGCTAAGTAATACTGGAGAATTTAACGGCGAGCGCAGCCATGCTATTAAGCCTGTAACAACACGACGCTATTATAACGGGCACCATGAGTTAGCCATCTTGGTCAATGGTCAAGAAGTGGCTAGGCAAAGCTTCACACTTGAAGGCTGTTAAGTCCTTTTTTATTTCTTGTGAAATAATACAATCACATTGTTGGCAGGAAGACGCTCAATCTTGAAGAAGTTTAAGCCCGCCTCAGTTGCCCATGAACATAGAGAATCAATTTCTTTAATACCGGCATCAGGGTGAATATCTTGCTTAAGCCAAGTATCCAATTGTCGATTCCCCTCACTGGTATAGCCATGTTCATTGATGGGACCATAGCAAGCCAATAGACCGTCTTGTTTTAGAACCTTAGCGACTTGAGTGAATAGGGTTTGTACCGTGTCAGCGGTGACAAAATGCAGAAGATTGGCACAGAACGCGTAGTCATAGCGTTCGTTTGGCCAATGATCTTGATTGATATTCAGTGCGATCGGGCTAGGGGTATTGTCTAGACCAGCCTCGCTAATCCAAGCACGTATACCACCCAAATTGTCCGCCAATTCGCTGCTTTGCCAAATCAAGTGCGGTAGGTGTTGGGCAAAATACACGCAATGTTGCCCTGTGCCGCTGGCCAGCTCTAGCACCTTACCTTTTTCAACAAAGTGTTCCGCGAGACAATTGCAAATAGGTTCTTGATTACGCAAACAAGGCTGGCAAACCGGTTTATCCATGTCACAATACACAGCTGAGAATGAATGACTATTTAAAGAGAATTATAGGAGGTATGCAATGCGTGTTGTCATCACAGGTGCAAACCGCGGTATCGGCTTGGCCATGGCGCAGCAACTTCATGAACAAGGTCACGAGCTGATTGCTGTTTGTCGAGAAGAATCAGAAGAGCTTGAGGCCATTGCCGATCAAATCATCAGTGGTATCGATATTACCAATGATGAAGCGGTTGCCCAATTAACACAGGTTATTCAACTAAGCCTTGCGGACGGTGAGAAGGTAGATTGCCTGATTAATAATGCAGGTCTTTTGGAATCGGAAAGTCTAGACGAATTAAATCTTGATACGATTCGCGCACAGTTTGAAATCAATGCCTTGGCACCTTTAAAGCTCGCAGAAGCGGTTCTGCCATTGATGGGCGAAGGTGGTAAAATTGCCAACATAACCAGCCGTATGGGTAGTATCGAAGATAATACCAGCGGTGGCTATTATGGTTATCGGGCTAGTAAAGCCGCGCTGAATGCGTTTGGTAAATCTCTTGCCATGGATCTTAAGCCTAAAGGGATAGCTGTTGCCCAATTGCACCCAGGCTTTGTACAAACTCGCATGGTTGGATTCAACGGTGACCTGACTCCTGAGCAAGCGGCATCAGGTTTGTTGCAGCGTATTGAAGAATTAACCTTAGAAAATACCGGTGGTTTTTGGCATAGCAACGGCCAAACACTCCCTTGGTAAGCCAAGAGTGATCTCTGAGCTTATGTTTTATTAGGAAGCAGTAATGAGTATCGAAAAAGATAAAGTTGTGTATTTTCACTACACGCTAAGCGGTGAAGATGGCCAGACCTTTGAGACCAGTACCGGTAGTCATCCCATGACGTACCTACATGGTCACAATAATATTCTTCCCGCCCTTGAAGCCGAGTTCGTAGGCAAAAACGAAGGTGATCAGTTCCAAGTGACGTTGCCTCCCGAAAAAGCCTATGGCATGCGCAATGAAGAGGGTGTTCAGCGCATTCCCATTAAGCACTTGGCGACAAAAGGCAAGCTGCAAAAGGGCATGGCGGTCAAAGTGAATACCGATAAAGGCTTGCGTGACGTGACCATTGTTAAAGTGGGCAAATTCAATGTGGATGTGGATACCAACCATCCATTGGCGGGTAAAACACTGACCTTCGATATCAGTATTGAAGAAGTGCGTGCTGCTGAAGCAGAAGAGTTAAGCCATGGTCATGTCCACGGCGTTGGTGGTCATCAGCACTAGCAGTTAATGAAGGATGGAAGGGTGTGGTAATGGAGTATGCTGATTTGAATTTTGAAACGTTAAAGTCCTCGTTGAAAGAAAAGCGAGGAGAATTATCAGAGACCCATGCCACGCGCCTACATCGCGCCATTAGCTGGCTAAAATGTGCTGAAGAGCAATCAGAAAACCCAGACCTCCAGCTCATAAGTTTGTGGATAGCATTTAATGCGTGCTACGCCGTCGATGAAGGCGGCAGCGAATCCCTAGCAGAACAATTTGCGTTTCAGCGGTTTGTTTCAAAGCTAGTCAGGCATGACCAGTCGCAAGCTATTTATGCCTGCCTTTGGCAAACCTATTCCGGCCCAGTGAAAGCGCTGATTAAAAATCCTTATGTGTATCACGGGTTTTGGTTAGCAAAGCGCCGCGATATTGAAGACGAATCTTGGTCGGAACAATTTGATCGTTCTAGTGTTGAAGCGTTGAATTTTTTAAGCCGTCAAAATGTAGAAGGGCTACTTGGCATTGTGCTGGATAGGTTGTTTGTACTTCGCAACCAAGTCATTCATGGCGGTGCAACCTATCAAAGCCAAATTAATCGAACCCAAGTGAGTGACGGTGTGAAGCTGCTCGGGGCGTTAGTGCCTACTGTTTTAGAAATTATGTTAGACACCCCAGAAGAAGACTGGGGCGATATTTACTATCCTGTTATTAATCAATAACCGTTAATGCAATGTAGGTTTTTCGTCAGAATCTGGCTCAATGGTGGGACTTGATTCTTCCTCATCATCATAATCACGTGCATTGTGAAACTCTTGCAAGATAAGCTGGATTAACTCCATCTTCTTTACCAAGTCTTTTAGTAATGGCTCAAACGCTGGGTCGTTTACATCTTCAGGCAACGCCTGATAATCCTTATCCAATTCTTCGATGTAGGGTAAAAAACGATTGGCGGTCGTTTGAAAAATACTATCCTGAGGAAAAATAGCAGTGAACTTTGCTTTGTTTTCTGCTTTTAGCGCTTCAATTATTTCGTCTGCTTGTTGCGCAAAAGGGATAATTGCTTTCAAGGCATCTTCAATACGTTGATGTAATACACTATCGGACATGACTAATCTTTTTTTGTGGCAATGGAGTTACGATACCATGCTTTATCTCTAATTTAAATTTACAGCCTAAGGATGCAAACCAATACTTATCTTATAAATCGTCGTATCTTCAATTTTAACTTCCTGACTATCAATACTGTCATTGCTAAAATCTAGGCTACGATCAATACTTTTTCCTACCTCTAATGTAAGCCAAACCTTTTTCCACAAATGACGCCGAAGTCCAAGCGTTGCATTCCAGCCTTTATAGGATAGATTTAGACGCTGCTCTTCATTTCTAGTTTGATAGCGCCAATTGCCTCCCGAGGGGGCAATGGCAGAAAATGCAGCCCAGGAATTGTTAAACCTATGCTCAGCTTTCGTTACTGGGAAGCCGAAATCATATCGTGTGTGTGTAGAGGTTTGATAGCTATATGCCACCATGGGAACAGGTTTGTATTCACCGAACAACCGATTCATGCCCAAACCAAATGTATAGCTATGTGGGCTAGATTCGTCTCTGAATCGCCATAGAAGTAGCCCCATCAAAGAGTAGGATTTTTCATCTTTCGCTTTGAGATCGGTATGCCAACTAGGTGTAATATTTAAGATTCTTAACCAGCCATTGTCCTGCTTTTTAATGAACATTAACGGCGTTTTAATAGTATGAAGTGTAAGGCTTGACGCAGACGCGGGGTTTGGAACTTGAAATACGCTTTCCTCATAGGATAAATGCGGAATAAAAGTATGTCCGAGTAGGGCGTATCGATTAATCGGAAGTTTTAGTCTGGACCTGTGAATGGCTAAGTGCAAATCTGAATCTGCTAATTGTGCTGAATCTAACTGAGAGTATTGAATACCCATTGCCATGGGTCTGGGCACTAGGTCAGATTTGTCATCTGCCCATGAGGGAATAATGACTATGCTGAGAGCAAGAATTATAAGAGGATAGAAACGCATGATAGCACTGGTTAATAAATGTTAGCGCCAGTATATCGAATCATGTCAGAAGGTGCTTCGTTAGTGCGTGAGACACTCTGTTACTGATAGGCTATGACATTCGGTGGACATTAGTCGCACCGAATGTCGAGTACTGACGTTTAAGAGCCCAAAACCTCGAAGGTTAAGCCGCTTTTGGCTTGCAAGCGTTCGATGAGATCGTCTTGATAAATACTAGCAGGCGTCCAAAAGCCGCCGGCTTTTTCGTCTTTATTAATGTTTGCAAGACAAACTGCAGCTTGGCCAAGCATTTTAGCCGTGCTGCCATATCCAGGATCGCGATCGCCGACTACCTTTGCGATAATTTTTTTGCCAGACGGGGTCTGTCCATAGAAGCGCATGTCAAACATACCTTCTTCTTGTTCTTTCGGACTTGGACCTTCGCCAGGCTTAGGTACAAATTTCTCTAATAACCAGCGCGTTGGGGCAATAGCGGCAAAAATCATAAACCATTTCAACATGCGCCCCATGCTCTTGGCGCGTTTTTCACCTTTTTTCCCTTTACCCATCATCATGGCCTCACTGTATTTGAAGTCTTGGCCATAGGCTTTGTCTTGCAATACGTTTGAACGATGCACAACTCGAGTGTTTACCGCAGCCATAACAAAAGGCCCAATCCAACCATCAACATTTTCATCAAACTCTGCGCCGCCCACATTGTGTTGGCGAGTTTTGAAGCCATGATCGCTTGGGCAAATACTGTACGGATTTTGTAATTCTTTGCGCAGTTTAGGGTCTTTTGCCGCTTCTTTTGCGATGTTCATCATACTTGCCACGGTACCACCGCTGGCACCTCCTTTGAGTTTGGCCACACGCATATCAATTTGGTGACACATTTCGCCAAAGGTTTTTTGTGCTTGCTGCTGAGTGAAGTAAACGCCTAAATCGGATGGAATCGAGTCAAAACCACTGCAATGAACAATGCGTGCGCCCGTTTCTTTTGCTTTCGCTTCGTACTTGTCCACCATGCGTTTGTACCATTGAACTTCACCAGTTAAATCGCAGTAATCGGTGCCTGATTCAACACAGACTTTAACCAGGGGTTCACCGTACAGTGCATAAGGACCGACTGTGCTGACAATGACACGAGCTTTATCTGCCAATGTTTTGAGCTGCTCTTCGTTACTCGCATCAGCGATAAAATGAGGAACATCTTGCGCACCGTGTTTACTTTTAATGGCTTGTAGTTTTGACTCGCTACGCCCAGCCATGGCCCATTTGATTTCACCATTGGTGCCATAGGTTTTGTGCATATAGCCCGTTAATATATCGCCAACGAAACTAGTGGCACCAAAAATAATAATGTCGTATTGAGAATCAGCCATTTCGCCCTCTGTTTTTATTATTCAATGAACATGTAATCGATAGACTTTAACAAGTGTCAGAAGGGAACAAAAGTATTTGCTGGCTTTATATACGCAATATAAGTACCGGCTGTTGATGTCTATAAGGTAGGCTTATTTAAGGAGTTATGAGTTATGAATGTTGAGTTATGAATGATGGATTCTCCGGTCTGTCGCTCCGCGACGCCGGAAAACGACGATTTTGCTTGACATGAGTATCGATAAATCAATCATTGGATACTCACAACTCACAACTCACAACTCACAACTCACAACTCACAACTCACAACTCACAACTCACAACTCACAACTCACAACTCACAACTCACAACTCACAACTCACAACTCACAACTCACAACTCACAACTCACAACTCACAACTCACAACTCACAATTCACAACTCACAACTCACAATTCAACTAAGAGACCTTAGTGATGCGATAACGCTGCCCATTTCCTAATTTGAATTCATCATCGATACCCAATCCCATTATGGCTTTTGCAATAGGCGTATCTGGCGTGAGTGTATGAATGCTTTTCTCGAGGGTATAGCCACCGGCACAGGGTAATATAAATACATCGAGGTTTTTATTGGTCTGGCTGTTTATTAGCTGTACAAAAGCACCTAAATGTATTTCGTCATCTTCATCAAAAGTACGCAGATCAAAGTGGTTTAGTCGAGCGATTTGTTGCTGAAGGTTGTCAATGCGTTCGCTTTGACCATGTGCAAGATACGCTTGTTCTAAACCTAGCGTATCGTATTGGGTCTCGGCCTTGCTTTGTTCGTGGGTGGCGGCATTGTGGGCTTGTTCGGCAGCTTTGATATGTTCATCGATATCGGCAAGCAGTTGCTGAACGAGCTGATCTAGTAAAGTATGTTTATCCATAGGCTAAGTCTACCCTATGGATAGAATGTATGACGATCATTATTGCGGTGGGGCGATTTGATTCCCAACGCTTTCGTTGACTCGGAACCAGCCTGCAATACTGTGTCGATGCTCTCTAGCAGGTAACACTTCATGAGGGAAATCCTCACTTAAAAATACAACCAAGGTGCCTGGCATTGGACTCACACGGGTAAGTTCGCTGTCGTGATTATGTTCATCATAAATCACCAACTCGCCACCATAGTTGCTTTGCCATTGAGGGTTAAGGTAGAGCACGGTACTCAATACACGGCTGCGACTGCCCTTGAAAGCATCTAGATGTTTCTTATAGAAAGCGCCTGGCTCATAGTGTGCCATATGGGCCTCATAGCTGAAGAGACCCAGCATCAGGCGCTTATTGATTTCTGTTTGTAGGCCTTGCGCCCAATGGAACCATTCTCTCTCACACTCGCGTTCTTCCGACAACCAATGGATCTCGTCGCGGCGCACGAATTGATTTACTTGGTGTTCATCTTGACGGCCAGTACCTGCGACTTTGAATTCTTGGCTAGAGAGGGTAGCAATATGGTTCATCAAGGACTGTAATAAAGCTTGAGGTAGAGCATTATCGATAATGCTGTATCCTTGTGCATAGATGTCATCGCAGATTTTCTGATAGATTTCAGATACCGAGGGGTCTCTCTCTTGCGTTAAATCCATGATCCAGCCCTAGTGTAAAAGGCGGATTATAGAGAGGTCCGTAACCCAAGTAATAAAAACATTTTTATCGTGAGCATAAGCAATAGCTATCCATGGCAGGGTTTGGGTGACCATATCTTGCACTATGAAGACGCCCAGCCCTTACCCATAACTGTGTATACGGCTAATCGTCCGCCGATACAGCCCTTCGAACATCCAAATGGCGTTGTGCCGCTGGCGGACGCCGATATCTCTTATATCGCACAAATGACAGGTAATCATTGGCGTAAGATCTTTAATGTTTACGCCAAGCTTATGCATAGCGCTTTTCCGTTTTATGACAAGTGGCAGACCTATCGAGAGCACTGCTTATTGCAGGCACGAAGCGGAACACGATTATTGTTTGGCTGCCATGATATGAGTAATCAATTTCAATGGGATGCGGGTTTACATTTGATAATGGGTAAGCAACATGCCGAAGACTGCGGTTTACAATATGAAAATAGCCATGACTTCACGCCATTATCAACCCGCATTTTTCAGCATCGTCAACGGCCGTTATGGGTGTGCCCATATTTTGATTATCGCCAGTTGAATAATGAACAAATTGAAATACTAGCTCACGCAATGCGTCAGTATTGTCAGCGTATGGGATACTTAAAAAAGGGGAATATACTTTGATTTGGGCAGTACTGATTGCGCTTTGGGTTCTACTTGTTGTCGTTATTTTGTTTAAGCCTTTATGGCTAATGAACTATTTATTGTCTCCAGTAGGAGCCACATTTGCAGGGGTCAAGAGGATTAAAAACCTACAATATGGTCAAGATGCTCGCCAAAGCATGGATGTTTATCTACCTATCGAATACAGTGCGGATACTCCTTGGGTGATGTTTGTCCATGGCGGAGCTTGGGATACTGGGCACAAAGATGAATATGCGTTTGCTGGTAGAGCTTTAGCTGAGCTTGGGTTTGCCTGCGCGGTGCCGACTTACCGATTGTATCCAGCTGTTAAATATCCTCACTTCATTGAGGACATAGCTGAAGCCGTTAGGCGGCTTCCCTCATTGATCGACGCGAAAAGTATTGACAGCCAAGGGCTTCGGCAAAACGGTTTTGTTATGATGGGTCACAGTGCAGGAGCACATACTGGCGCAATGCTCGCGACACACGAGCAATATCTGCAAGAAAGCGATACTTCTATTAATCAGTTTATTGGTTTAGCTGGGCCTTATGACCTGCCTTTAGACGATCCACTAGTAGTGGGTAAGTTTGATGGTGTAAGAGTTTACGACGTAAGTGAAATACGTGAAGACTATGGTCATGAGCACAATGCTCACGAGGCGAATCCAATAAACTGGGCTCATGAAAACATGCCACCATGTCTATTAATACACGGATCTGATGATGTAACAGTGGGTCCTTACCATAGTGAACGTTTTTCACGTCGTTTAGAGCAATTACACGTAAAGCACGATTGCATTATGATTGAGGAGGTCAATCATCGTCATTTGGTCGGCGCGTTATGTTATGGTTTGCGTTGGTTGAACCCCGTATACACCATGATCAGTGATACACTCAGAACAACAAAACATTAACATCGAACAATTGGAAATACGCTTATGCTTACTATGCTCGCAAAATTTCTAAAGATACTTGGTAGTGATGCATCACCATTGCAAATTGCATTTGGCTTTGCTTTGGCTTTGTTTATTGGATTAACCCCATTCTTTAGTCTGCATAATTTAGTCATCTTATTTATCGCCTTTGTCACTCGCGTCAATCTTGGGGCTTTCTTCCTAGCAAGTGCAATTTTTACCCTAATCGCTTATTTGATTGATCCTTGGTCTATTTCGCTGGGCGAGTATTTGCTAACGCTACCGGACTTACAAACTGTTTGGACCAGCTTGTATCAAAGTGATTTCTGGCGTGCTTTTAAGTTTAACCATACGTTGCTGATGGGCAGCTTGGCTATTTCAGTTATTGCGTTTATTCCTGTTTTGATTCTGAGCTATGTATTTGTTGTTTTTTACCGTCATAAATTTATGGCATGGGTTGAGAAACTAAAAATCACAAAATGGTTAAAAGCCAGTAAGTTCTACAAAGTCTATGAAGAGATGGGGGCCTAATATGTTGAAATGGATCCGCTGGTCAGGCATCGCAGGCTTTTTAGTGGTCATGGCGTTAATTGCAAGTTTCTGGTTATTCGCTGCTGGCCCATTAGTGAAAATGACTATTGAATATTTTGGATCACGCACTGCAGAGGCCGAAGTTAATGTTGAGGATGTAAGCTTTGCATTTAATCCCTTAGCGATCGAAATAACAGGTGTTCAAGTGGCTGATAAAGACGCACCTATGACAAATTTATTCAGTTTTGATAAAGCGGTAGCGACCATCGAACCGCTACCGTTATTGGTGGGCAAGGCGGTGATTCCTGAATTGGTGTTAGATGGCGTAGCAACTGGTACAGAGCGTTCACGTTCGGGAGCCTTAATTGAGAAATCGACTGAATCCCAGCAACAAGCGAAAACGTCGCAAGAAAGTGACGACAATACCGAAGATAAGGCTTTCACGTACGACCCGACAACCAAAGATAAATTACCCAGTGTTGACGAGATCGTTACCCGTGAAAACCTGCTGACAGAGCAACGTGGTAAAGCGTTAGAGCAAGCCGTGAAAGATCATGAAATGGCTATTAATCAAGCGGAGGATAATCTACCAACCGAAGATTCATTAAAAGATTATGAGCAGCGTCTAGATCAAATTCTCTCTGGTCGCTTCAAAAGCGTTGAGGACTTTAAACAGCGTAAGCGTCAGTTTGAGGATCTGAAACAGCAGTTCAAGCAAGATAAACAAGCTATTCGCAATGCCAAGCAAACCATTGAGACGGCCAAGTCGGATTTGAAGCAAAAATGGTCAGCATTGAAGCGTGCTCCTAAAGAAGACATTAATAATATTAAAAATAAATACACCCTTGATGCGCAGGGCACAGCCAATCTAACCGCTCTGTTATTTGGTGATGATATGGGTGGCTATGCTGCAACGGCGCTTAAGTATTATGAAATGGCTCGTCCATATTTAGTGAATGAAGAGTTGAAAGCAACCAAGACGGAAGCGAAAGCAGCACGTTTAGAGGGGCGTTTTGTTCATTTCGAAACCGATAGACCGGTTCCGGATTTTTGGATTAAGCAAACACGTTTTAGTGTAAAGCTTCCTGAAGCAACGGATAAGAGCGGACAGTTACGTAGCATGGGGAATGTGAAAGTGCGTATTCAAGACATAACGCATCAGCCTGATGTTATTAACAAACCGATGACACTGCTGGCGACCGGCACTGATTTAACCACCATGGATGCCCTAACTTTAAAGGGACGTTTTGACCATCGTCGTGCTGTAAATGACGGTCGCGGTGAAGACAAGCTAAATCTCACCATTGAAAACTGGCGGCTTTATGAAATGAAGCTAGGCCTTGCTGGTCTCTCGATTGAAGAAACTAATACACAAGTGAGCGCTAATGCAGTATTGGTTGGAAGAGATTTGAATGCACAAGGTGTTATGACGTTTAGCAAATCTGCGTTTTCCTCGTCCGACCGTACGGTATTGGCAAAGGAAATGCTGGCGGCTTTGCGAACAATCGATCAGTTTAATTTAGAGGCCAGTGCGAAGGGTGAATTTAATGACCCTGATCTCCGTATTGCCAGTGACTTGGATCGTCAGTTGGAGAATGCTTTTGATGAGCGCATTGATCAAAAACAAGCAGAGTTCGAGCAAAAACTAAAAGATAAACTTAATGAAAAATTGCTGAGCTATTCTGGTGATTATCAAGCACAACTGAAAGACTTGAACCTGGCTGAAGGCCGTTTAAGCGATAAGCAAGAAGCGTTGGAAAACTTAGCAAAGGCTGAGATATCGAGTTATCAAGACCAATTGAAAGCCGAAGCGAAAGCAAAAGCCGAGAAAGAAAAGGCCAAAGCCAAAGCAGAGGCAGATCGTAAAAAGAAAGAGCTAGAAGAAAAAGCGAAAAAAGCACTGAAAGACCTATTTTAATGGTGCTGATGTTTCGTGGATGGTGGTTAGTGGTCAGTGTTGAGTTTGCACGTTATCCCCGCGAAGGCGGGGGCCACAGTCTGTCATTCCCGACTCGATCGGGAATCCATGTATCGGTATGAAATCAACTGGATAGATTCTCAGTCGAGCTGAGAATGACAGCAAAGTTCGTCATTCCCGACTCGATCGGGAATCCATGCCCGATTTGAAATCAAGTGGATAGATTCTCAGTCGAGCTGAGAATGATGATATTTTTCAACACTCAATAGCTATATTCATTTCAGATATATATAGATTAAAATAAGTTCTTTTTAATTATATGATCCCCGGTGTAAAGTGCGCTGTTACTATAGTTTCATCGAGTATTTGTTTTGGATTGGCAAGCAAGCTTAACCTTGGGCCTAATGGTGTTGGCTCTCGGCGTTCTTATTTTCACCCGTCTAGCACCGCATATGGTGATGATGGCGGTCATGGTGGTGTTGAGCATCACTGGTATCCTAGACGCCAATGAAGCCTTGGCTGGCTTCAGTAATGCAGGTCTTGTTACCGTTGCGGCAATGTTTGTCGTCGCTGCAGGAATTCACGCCTCCGGTGGTATCGATTTGCTGGTAAACAAGGCCTTAGGTCAACCTAAAGGCCTGCGTGGTGCATTATTACGTATTTTCGCACCCGTATTTGGGCTCAGTGGTTTCCTCAATAACACCCCTGTCGTCGCCACCATGATTCCAGCGATTCACGCATGGTCGCGCAAAATTAATATCCCGAGTTCCAAACTCATGATCCCGCTGAGTTATTGTGCCATTTTAGGCGGTACCTTGACGTTGATCGGCACCAGTACGAATCTGCTCGTTGCAGGCATGTACAATGAGATCACAGGTGAATCTCAGCTCTCTATATTTTCTATTACCGCAGTGGGTTTGCCCGTGGCCCTAATGGGCTTGGTATTTATGTGGTATTTCTTTCCAAAATGGCTGCCAGATCGCAGTGATAAAAGTGGCTTTGCCAATTTACGTGAATTCACGCTCGAGGTGGCGGTAGCTCATCATGGTCCATTAGTGGGTAAGTCTGTTCAAGAAGCTGGTTTGCGTGATCTAAGCCAAGTGTACTTGGTCGAGATTGAGCGTAATGATACCGTTGTAACGGCAGTATCATCAGAAGAAAAACTCCAAGGAGGCGACCGTTTGGTTTTTGCGGGAGAAACGGAAGCCATATCCGATTTGTTACGCATTAATGGTATCGAACCTTCAACGGATGGTGATTATTCAGAAAGTATTGCCATCGAGCGTGCAGAACGTCGTTTGGTAGAAGTTGTGGTTTCGCCTCACTGCGATGCTTTGGGTAATACCATTCGTGATTCGAAATTCCGTAATCGCTATGGCGCAGTGGTTTTAGCAGTAGCGCGCAATGGTGAACGTGTACAGGGTAATTTGGGCAGTATCCGTTTAGAAGCAGGTGATACATTGTTGCTTGAAGCTCGTCCTGCATTTGTGAGTCGTCAGCGTTTTAACAAAGACTTTTTGTTGGTTAATGATTTAGACAGTGAGCCCCCCCGCCATGAACGGGCTTATTTATCATGGGGTATCTTGGCGCTCGTGGTATTGCTTGCCGCATTTGGTGTGACATCGATGTTGAATGCATCATTATTAGGGGCAGGCTTAATGATCGTTTCTGGTTGCTGTTCTATTAGCCGTGCAGAAAAAAGTTTGGACCTAACAGTGATCGTAACTATAGGAGCATCATTTGCCTTAGGAGCGGCACTGCAAAAAACCGGAGCAGGGCAAGCTATTGCTGGAGGTATTATTGATCTAAGTTTTGGTATTCCTTGGTTAATGCTGATCCTAACTTATATCACTGTATCCATGCTGACTGAGAGCATCACCAACAACGCGGCAGCCGTTTTAATGTTGCCCATTGTGTTAGAGATTACCGAGAAGGCGAGTTTAAATCACGAGCCGTTTGTATTTGCAGTCATGATGGCAGCCTCTGCCAGCTTTGCTACACCACTAGGTTATCAAACTAACTTGATGGTATACGGCCCAGGTAATTATCGCTTTACGGACTTCTTGAAAGTGGGTCTACCCATGAATGTGTTCATCGGTGTCATGACCATTTCGGTGTTATTAATTGGCTGGCCGCTTACTCAATAAAAATGAAGCGACAGATACAGATTGAAGTGGCGTGATGCCGCTTCTGCTTGGTGAGTCTAGTAAGCCACAGCCAATCGGAAAAAAAATCCATAACCAAAGTTACTAGATTCGGTAAATATCTCACCTTCGGCTCCCGAGCCACTCGCGTAATCACTTTCAAATAAATTAACATGCAGAGATCCTTCTACGCCGATGCTTGCACCTACAATCGCGCTAGAAACTGGGAATACCACTTGATAGCCGGTGCCATAAACTAAGCGTGAAGTAAGCAGCGAGGTGGCTTCTGCAACTTCTAGTGTGGTGCCTTCCCCTGGGCGGCCAACACTGGCTGCAACGGCCTCTGTTGCCTCTGCATAATCGGTTTCAACTTGTTCTCCTGGCGTGTATACGGCGATGCCGGTCATTACGTCTGCTGAGAAAAAGAAACCCGACTCGGATTGACCGGTGCGCTCGACTTTTTCAAATGCTTTACTAAGCGGATCCAGTCGCACCCAAAGGCCATATGTTTCAATAGTGCCCTCTGCATCGACTGCTTTGTAAGGGTAAGTGCCTTCAGGGTGATAGTTCTCAAATTCACCTGTGCGATTATTGAATCCAAACTCATAGCTTTGGAAAGTATCAATTGATAGTAAAACTGGGGACACCGTTTTTTGATAGCCTAGCCCGACAATGCGATCGCCATACATTTCCCAACCTAAACCTAAAAATGAAGATTCTCCCTCAAACGATGCTTCATTGGGCAACAAGGTTTGGAATAATTCATCAGGGTCTTGGTTTCCGGGAAAGCGAGCTTCATCGGTTTGTTCAAAGCTGCCTTCAATAGTCCCTTGGCTAGCGACAATAACGGTACCTCCCCAATTGAATAAGGCTTTCAATTGATCAACTTCATTGTCCGCGTTCAAGAGTGCTGATACTTCAACAGAAAACTCTTTTTCTGATGGACTAGAGTAGGTTAACTCCGTAAAAGTAGAGCTGTTAAAATCAATACTGTCCTTTGGAAATACGCCATCGTTATCAAAGATAGGGGTATATTGAGTTTGCTTGTAAGTCACGAGTTGCTTGTCTAATGCATGGCTAGTGAGACTCATGCTGCAAAAGGAAACACAAAGAGGAAGAAAGACAGGTAGGTATTTCATAGCGGTGACCTGACGGCTGCTTTACTTTTAGTAAATCAGGAAATGTGAAATGCATCAACTTTTTGGAGGCCACTTCGGATGAGATTGCATAAAGGTTATAAAAACGCCCAATCAAAATGATCGGGCGTCATAATATTAATCCGCTAAGGGATCGTAGTGAGGCGTGTCTGGAGATGCTTCTGCACGTTCCCACATCTGGATATAGGCTTCAGCAGAATTCATAACCGACTCGTAAATGCGCTGAGGTGCTTGCTCACGAATGTCCTGAACATGATCGGCAACCATTCCGTAATGAGCAATACCGTCTGTATTGAGGTCGAAAACCCGGTTACCTGATTTTTGTTGCTCGAAGGTCAAACCAAATTCTGTCGTAAATGGATACTCAAGCGGATTGATGTCGGTGTCATAACGCGGACCGGCCTGTCCTCCCAAGCCACTCATATCGGTACCAAAGCCTACTCCATTTAAGTATGGTGTATCTTCCACCACATCTAAATAACGGCTAATGCTACCGACGACATTGTGAGCATCGGAGTTGTATGGCGCGCTGAAACCGCCAGAGCGAATTAAGCGCTCGGTATTGCTGTGTACTTCGCCATTTTTGCCATCACGCATCCAGCTATGAGAGGTAATCACACCGCTATAGTTACGCGCTTCAACGATGTCCATAACAGCCGTCGCAGTATCGTTACTCATATGGTCTAGCTCAACCAGCATTTTCTTGTCGATCATACGATTAACTAGATACACCCCTAACTCTGTAATACCGTGCTCGTTACAATGTTGAATGCTTTCGTCGTACACAGGGTTAAGACCGACACCGTTTAAGATGTCGCGAATTACAGGCACATCGCCAATTAACGGGAAGCCAGATTTAAAGTAGCGTCCCTTGGTATGGTCATCACATTCTTTGGTTTCAAAGAAGCGTCCGCCCGAAAGCCACTGACCTAAGTTGATGAAGCCATCTTCAACAGCGGAACCAGCCAACTGATTATCGAATTTATGAGTTGGGTAAATGGTTCGAATACCCATGTCGTAAAGTTCGTTCAGTTGAGCTTCAATACTGTCTTTAGAGCATGAGTCTTTTAGTCCACAGTTAAATGTTTCTGAAGCCTCAACACCCATTAGCACAGCCATTTTACCATCCGCGATAACTTGACGAGCTTGTTCTGGTGACGTTACTAAGCGGAAGAAACCTTCACCTGGCCCGCCGCTTTGTGCATCAATGTAGTCTTGCATTTCATGTAGGCGTTTAGCTTGTAAGCGAATGCTATCCATCGTGTTACAGCTATTCGGATTAATCCAACTCGCTGGGTTAATGGTTTTTTGCACGTTACATAAAACTTCGTTTTCAACGAGGTCTGTGACCATTAAACGTAAGCCGGAAAGATAAGCACGCTCAATCCATTTGTAGTAATAACCACTGTGGCTCATTTGCTTGTGGTTCGGCCACCATGGGAAGTCTGGCCAACCACGAGTATCGTACCGCATGTTAGGATCTTCAAAGGTATAAAGATTACCGATTAAATCCAGCGAGCCATTCGGACCATGAATATCCTTACTGTCTTTTAAGGCTTCTTCTACGCCCCAGCGATGAAACGGTTTACCCGCCATCATTTTGCCACCCATGAATTCATATGAAGTAATATGTGTATGCGGGTCTACATAACCGCGTATGGGCTGATTCACATTACCTTTCAAGTTATTCACATCGCCGGTCACGTTCGTGGTCACTTCGGGGTAAGGCTTACAGTTTGTTTGTGCTACGAGTTTGAAACTGTCTTCACTGTTAAAGTTAAAAGGATTTAACAAATCGAAGAAATACAAACCACCATCATTGTAGTTGTGTCGTAGCTTCATGTTTAAGCCAGTGCCATGAAAACTAAAGCGCTCGGAACCTTGCTTTTCAATCGTCCACTCGGCAAATTTTCCGGCGTAACGGCCAGCGCCTATTTGACCCGGTAAGTGTGTTGCAAAATAGCGGCCATCGCGATCAGTCAGCATAAAGCGACCTAAACCGGTTGGCTTCACAAAGAAACGGGTGGCGCTATCTTTGCTGATATTCGCAAAGCGATAAGATAGACCATTGTCTACAGGACTCCCGTTATTGAATTTCTGAAGATAATTCCCATTTTCCGGCGACTGTATTGCATAGCATTGCTGCGCAATACTGTGAGCATCACCGTTGTAGCCTGGGGCTTGTGGTTGAGATTGTGGCTCCGGTGCCGATGAAAAGCCCAGCACCCCTGCTGACAAGCATGTTGCAAAAGCTAAGGTACTCACCTTAACCGCTGCACAAGTCATTCTAAATGTACATTTCATGACTATTTCTCTTTATCGTTTTTATAGGATCGGAATGGAGAGTGCTTTCTCCTTTTTACAGTAAAGAGGAGGAGGTCATATTGCCCCATGTGTTATGTGGCCAAAAAACAATCAAATTAAGACAAAATCATCGGTGCTGGCGCAGATGGGAGTATGTTGGCCGAAAAAGACTGAGTTGGTGTCTTAAAGCGTCAGGAGGTTTGTCTTTTTTCCTGAATCAAACGAAATACATGGGCAGCGGCCTTTGCATCGTCAAGAGCGCGGTGATGGTTCTCTAAATCAATGTCTAGGGCGGCGCAGAGTTTACCCAGTGAATAAGAGCTATGGCCTGGTAAATATTTACGAGACATCTGTACGGTGCAAAGTTTAGGTGCATGAAAACGCCGACCTAAACGCTCAAACTCACTTCTGAAAAAACCATAATCAAAATTAACGTTATGAGCGACAAATACTGAACCAGCGCAAAACTCAGCAATTTCATCAGCCACATCATCGAAAACAGGGGCGTTGGATACCATTTCATTACTGATGCCCGTTAAGCGCGTAATACTTTGCGGAATATGACGCATGGGGTTGATTAAGCTCTGCCATTCATCAACAATTTCGCCATTCAATACCTTGACCATACCCACTTCGGTTACTCTATGTTGTTCCTTTCGCCCACCCGTGGTTTCCACATCCACAATCACATAAGGTTGTTCAGGATTAATTTTCCAATCCGTCGTTTGCACTCGCACATCAAAACCGTTGCGCTTTAAGCTTTGCAAACTGATTAATTGGTTACGCCTCAGCTGATCTCCCGGTGCTTTTATTTCTTCAAAGCGAATACCATTATCGTCAATGATCATTAAATCCGGATAGCCATCACAAAGTTCATGAAACTGTTTAGCCATATTGCGTAAATGTTCTATTAATCCCGGTAAAGAGCCGTACTGAATCAACAAGGTTAACGGCTCTAGCAAACTTGCATGCCAATGGAACAAGCCGTTACGTTGCCCGTAATGACGTGCCCAATTACTCTGAATGCATTTTAGTAGATCCGTTTTACTGCGAATGGATTGTAAACGTGATTCGATTGCAGAGGATAAAACAGCATAAAACTGCCGCTGTTTGATTAATTTAGGTTTAAAGTCGAACTCAGAATGAAAGCCAGACGCTTCATGCTCATACAGTTCATGCCAAAAGAATAAAGTGAAAAGGGCGCGCCAAATATTGTTTTCACTATGAAAAGCGCGTACACCTGAACGTTGATAATGATCAATCACGCCACCTTCAGCATAACCGCGGTAGGCTTCATCTAAAGAAATAGGTGACTCACAAGCCCGCAACAAATCTGTCAGTAAACTTGTCCGTTTTTTATGAAACTTACGCTGTAAAAAGTCTTGCGCAAAAATCAATAAGTGTTCTGAACTAGGATCATCAATAATATCTTGTAAGCGTGTTTGCACTTCATCATGCTCCCCCTTTTGATACAGTAAACGAATGCTTTTTTCGATTGCTGCAGGGTCATGACTAAGCTCCAGCACACTCATCGCTAAGTGATCTCTATCTGTGGCTGAGAATGTGTCTGATAGTGGCAACGATAATAAGCGCTTTCCGAGGCGGTAAAATAACTTGTCTCTATGGCTTTCGGCCTGCTGACCGTCCGCTTCATTAAACGCCTTAGCTTTCCGAGCAAAGTCGGCTAAATCATCGTCACTGGTTAGCTTAAGATTTTGGTTTTGTAAACTGAAGAAAAAAGCTGACTTGGCCTGATCGAGATCATCAAAGCGGGCACCATTAATGTGTTGCTCCTGATGAGTATGCATAATGCCCATGTCGCGAAGCGAAAATTGATTTAAGCGACCACGCAAGTGACCAAAATATAAAAATAACCAATATTGAACGACATCCGCTTTGGCAATCACGTGATATTGCTGCATTAGAGCAAAAGGTGCATTCATGAGGCTGCATGGCGATACATGGTGCTGTACCCAGCTTAACCAACGACTTTTTGTATGGCTTTTTTTGGGGAGGGGCTGTGTATCGAAATCATTAAGTGCAGAACTATGTTCATGATGTTCAAGCCGATAATGCGCAAGGGCTATTAATTCCTCTTTATTTAAAGCTAATAGCCAATCATTGAAGAAAGGTTCAGTAACACCTTGAATAAACCCCGCGTGCTCTAAATCAGCCAGAGCCGATGGGATATCGGACACTTCCGCGTAGCGAAAATCGCCAGTTTTAATGACATCACCTTTGCGATTAAGCATTCGCACAAATACACATTGAGCCTCTTCTGGCAGTGCTTTAAACGCGTTTAAATGTGCCCAATCACCCTCATCCAATAAATGACGGCAAGTATCAGATAGATAGCTCAAAAACTCACAGAAATGAGTGAGATAGTACTTCTCAGGTAGTTCTTTCAAGATAAATCAATAAATCATTGAAGCTGTATTTATATACAGTATATTTATAAAGTGGCGAAAATCAACGGCCAATCCAAGAATAACGCGCACAGAAAATGCGCGTTTATACTGGCGATCAGAGACAAAACCATGCAAAATCAAAGGACTATAAAATCAAGCGCAGTGCATAGAGGACCTCGTGATTCTGGAAAAACGAGCATGCGCGTTTTTGCCGCTGAGCAAGAAAGGGAATTCATCAAAAAATCCATTTCTTTCAAATACTTAGCTGCGATTACGCCTTATCTCCTCAACCGGAAAAACGCGCACGCGCATTATTAAAATAATGAAATGGACACCCCTTCTATACTGAGTTGGTCAGTTAAATAGGAGGTTGTTATGAACCAGATTCATGCAATAGGTATTGATTTAGCTAAGTCTGTTTTTCAAGTATGTGCTTTTGATGAGTATGGAAAGAAGCTCCTAAATAAAGCGCTGCGTAGAAACCAAGTATTAAAGTTTTTGGCAAACATAGAGCCTTGTCTCGTAGGGATGGAAGCCTGCGGCAGCGCTCACTACTGGGCTCGAGAGATAAAAAAGCTCGGTCATAAGGTGAGGCTGATGCCGCCACAATACGTAAAGCCTTATGTTAAGACAAACAAGAATGATAGTGCTGATGCTGAGGCTATATGTGAAGCTGTTAGTCGCCCCACGATGCGATTTGTGACAGTTAAGAGTGAAGAGCAGCAAGCACTGCTTTTATTGCATCGGGAACGTGACGGTGTTGTTCGGGATCGCACTTCCCTAATAAATCGAATAAGAGCTAGTCTCCATGAGTTTGGTATATCAATACCGGCAGGAAGATTTCGACTTAGAAAGTGGTTCCGAGAAGATTTTGGGGTATTAGAAAGCAAGATACCAAGCATGCTGTTGAATCATATCAAGCTTATGCACACGCGTTTGGTTGATATCGAAGCTTACTTAGAGGAATTAGATAGGCAGATTGATTCTGCAAGTCGTAAAAGTGAACAGTGCAAGAAGGTTCAAGAAATTCCGGGTGTAGGGCGGTTAACGTCTTCGGCATTGGTCGCAAGTATTGGTGATGCAAAGGAATTTAAATCTGGCCGTCAACTATCTGCTTGGCTAGGTCTTGTTCCGAGTCAGCATTCGAGTGGCGGTAAGGCATTATTACTTGGTATAAGCAAGCGTGGAGACGCATATTTAAGACGTATGTTTATTCATGGAGCTAGGGCAGTAATTAGGCACACAAAAGAGGGTAAGCCATTTCATGAATGGATCATGGCATTGCTCAAACGAATGCACAAAAATAAAGTGATTGTTGCATTGGCAAACAAGTTAGTGCGTATTGCATGGGCAATACTTGCAAAGCAATCACAGTATTGCGCTACAATCTAAAGCTTTTAAATTAAAGATCATCCAGTTTTGCTTAGTAAAATAGTTGATGACAAGACAGGTAAGACCGTGACTTGGAGATTCTGTGCCTAACATCGTTTCTTTGAAAACGGTAAAATGATTAGAGCCAAGTCAGCGGAGTTCATCAGGGATCAAGGCTGCAGGCCTTAAATAGAATCCGAATAGATGGCTGCAAAACTACTCTTGTTACTAAATATTTTGCTTGCAAAAAACAGGGGTGTCCATAGATGTTATGAGTAATTGAGCATGGACAAAGAGCAGAAGAAGAAACTTAAAGCTCAATTTAAGCAGAATGAGCAAGATGAGATTCGAGCATCAATTCCTATGAGTATTGATGATCTAAAAGATCTCTTATCCTACTTAAACAGGGATTCTGCTCCAGAGTGTGATCACTCACTGAAGGAGTCCATTGAATTCATTAAGTCGCGGAAGCTTGATCCAGAAGTGGTTATTCCTTGGCTTGGAGAGCACGGTGGTTTCTGTGACTGCGAGGTAATCTATAACGTCTATGACGATGTGGGTGACATCGTAGGATGGCACCTTGATGAAAACTCATAACAAGCGGCCGTTTAGGCCACTGAAAAACGTGGCGGGACGCGCAACAAGCGCGCGCTCAAAGGCCGGGCGTTAGCTAAAAGAGGATCAGTTGTGCACCTCGAAAAGCTGGAAGAATGGTTACGTTCACTTCGGCAGGAAGACGATCTGCTTGTTGGCGAGATACGTGTTCCTTTCTTAAGCCAAGAAGATCCAATCGAGGTGTGTTTTGTGGGCCAACAAAGCGCAGTAACCGACAATCAATTGAATACAATGCGGGGCTACCTCGAACGAGTTGAGGATTATCATGCGAAAGCAGTCGAACGTATCTTCAACGAGTATCAGGCGACCATAGAAATCTCCCGGGAAGCATTTCGAGAATGGAAAGAAAACCCTGATGTAAGCGCTCCCCGCATTGACAAGCCCGATGAACTGGCTTCCCTACTGGTATACCAGTCGATGTTCATCCCTGCTTGGCGCGAGGTTGGCACCTTCGGTATGGGCTTCTGGGCTAAGTGGGAAGTTGAACACGGTGTCGGGCTCAGATTCGAGGATTGGCAGATTTCTGAAGCAGGAGAGAATGCCGTCCATTTCCAGTTTGGCTGAAGAATAGCTAACAAGTGCAGGTTGTCGGACAGTTCCTACGCTGCGCTTCGTACCTGCCGCAACTGCAAGCGTTGAGGCTGTAGAAAAACCCCATTTCTTTTATAAATTTTGGTAAAATGCACCTTCGCATAGGGAGGTGTGACAATGCCAAAATTCATTCCTTACAATTACGATCAAACCTCAATGGTTGTAATTAATTTCAAAGATCAATTGCAGTCCGGAACGTTTGAGTACGCAGTTCATTATTTGATTAATGAAAAGCTAGATCTTTCTATTTTCTATCCGAATTACAACAATAGCAGTAGCGGTCGTCCTGCTTATGATCCAGCCATTTTGTTGAAGATTATTTTGTTTGCGTACTCCAAGGGCATTACTTCTAGCCGTGAGATTCAATGGTGCTGCGAAACCAATATCATTTTTAAGGCGTTGTCCTGCGATACGGTACCCCACTTCACAACCATTGCCTCCTTCGTGAGCGGTCATTCCTCTGAAATTGAAAACCTATTTGAACAGATCCTTTTAATCTGTCACGAGCAAGGATTGCTAGGTAACGAACTGTTTGCCATTGATGGATGTAAGATGTCATCCAATGCGGCAAAGGAATGGTCAGGTACTTTTAAAGAATTAGAGGAAAAGCGAGCAAAGATAAAGCGCTTGATCAAGCATCATATTACCGAGCATAAAAAGATCGATAAAAACGAATCCCTTGGTGAGGAACGAGCCAAGTGCGCTCAGCAAGCCATTAAAACTTTATCTGATGCTTACGATAAGATTGATAAGTTCCTAAAGACGTCTAGTCCAAGGATGGGGCAAGGCAAGAGAAAACAGGAAGTTAAAAGTAACATCACCGACAATCAGTCAGGCAAGATGACCACCAGTAAAGGAACCATTCAAGGCTACAATGGTGTGGCAACGGTCGATAAAAAGCATCAAATCATTATTGATGCGCAAGCCTTTGGAGAGGGCCAGGAACACCATACGTTGAGGCCTATTATAGAAAAAGTGCGAGAAAGATATAAGCGAATAGGCATTAGCAAAGATATCTACAAAAAGAAAACCATAGTGACTGCCGACACGGGCTTCGCCAATGAAGCTAATATGAAATATCTATATGAATCGGGTATTAATGCCTACGTGCCGGATAATCAGTTTCGAAGCCGAGATCCTAAGTTCGCACGACAAAAGAGAAAATACGGTAAGCGTCATCAGAATGAAAAGAAAAAAAGCCATGTTCGAAATGTGATTCCACCCAGCGAGTTTCATTTTGACCCTGTTAATCTTATTTGTGTCTGCCCAGCCGGCGAAACATTAAGTTATCAAAATACTCGAACTTCAGAATCCGGAGCACCAAAAGCCTTCTTTAATGGTCGCATCATGCAATGCAGAAACTGTGAGTTAAAAACCAAGTGCATGCAAAATCCAGCATCTGCTGATCACAGAAAAGGCAGTGGCCGACAAGTCTCATTTACGCTATCTCATAAGCGTGGGCCAACATACACAGATTGGATGAAGCATAGAGTCGATAGCCAAGAAGGCAAGCAGATTTACAGTCACCGAATGTCGGTAGTAGAACCTGTCTTTGCCAATATCGGAACCAATAAAGGATTGAATCGTTTTAGTCTACGAGGGAAGGCAAAAGTTGAATCCCAATGGCAGTTGTATTGTATGGTTCATAATATTGAAAAGTTAACGAATTACGGGCAATTAAGTCATTAATATAGACATATAGCTGCCTCATAGTTTTATCTTCATTATTTTAGTGTTTAAGGTTGATAATTAAAATTGATGTGGCAAATTAACAGCTAATTAAATAAAGAATATAGGCTGCAGGAAATCACTGTCTCAAAATTGGTTTTTCTACAGCCTCGTTATGAACTTTAAGGAAGAATCGTGCAAATATTAGAGCTTTTAGAACTCACGTTCTGGATTGATAGAAATATAAAATCACCTGCGATCACTCAGAAATACCAACAGCTACAAGCAGTAATTCAGCAGAATGTTAATGCTAGGAACAATCAGGCAAAGCAACCTTTTGAAGTCCAAAAAAATGCAGTTATTGACGAAATCATCGATATATCTACAAGTTCCCTAACAAACGAGCAAGAAAGGATGCTTTCATCGTTTGGAATATTGGATCACCTTGGCCAAACCGGTGTCGATAAATTAGAAGGCATTCTTTTTAAAAACTCATTAGATATCGCAACCGCAGCAGTCAAAGTTAACGAGATCGTACAAAAATTCAACATAGCGATCCAAAGATCAGATCAAATCCAAACAAATTTAAAACCACTAATACCCGACTACGAAAGTCAGGAAGAACCTGAGAACAATGAAAATGTGGTTATGAGAGTACATTTTCAAAATGAAGTGTCTTTAGAAAATATTTCAGACTTCAAAAAGTTGGGCAACACATGGTGGGAAATAGGTCGTGGTATAGCTATGGCTCACGATCACTCGCCAGAAGACATAAAAGTTATTGGTGCACAAAAAGGCTCCATAATCATTGAGCTTGCAGTAATTGCTGCTATTGCAACAACTACAAGCACTATCATCTTATCTGCACTAAAAGTTGCAGATCGAGTTCTAACCATAAGAAAGAAAGCTGAAGAAATTAAAGCCTTAAAGCTAAGCAACCAAAAGCTAGAAAATGATCTAGAAAAAGAGGCTGAAAAAGAGAAAAAAGAAGGCCTAGAAAATATAACCAAAGAAATATCTATAAATCTCAATATCAACCAGAACGGTGATGGAGAAAAAGTTAAAGTATTAGAAAAGTCTATTAGAAACCTAATTGATTTTGTGGAAAAAGGAGGCGAAGTAGACTTCTTTACTCCTGATCAAGATGAAGAAAGCGAAGAAATAGAAAAGTTAAGAGTGAACTTTTCTGAAATTAAAAAATTAGAAAAAAGGGTTCTATCTCTTGAGGATAAAAATTCATAACAAATCAATCAACTTCGCACCTTCGGTGCCGGACGCAGCAAAGCTGCGCCGGTTATTGAGGCGTTGAGACTGTAGAAAAACCCCATTTCCTTTATAAATTTTGATAAAATGCACCTTCGCATATGGAGGTGTGACAATGCCAAAATTCATTCCTTACAATTACGATCAAACCTCAATGGTTGTAATTAATTTCAAAGATCAATTGCAACCGGGTACGTTTGAGTACGCTGTTCATTACTTGATTAATGAAAAACTCGATCTTTCTATTTTCTATCCTAAGTACAGTAATCATGATAGTGGCCGTCCTGCCTATGACCCAGCTATTTTGTTAAAGATCATATTGTTTGCGTATTCAAAAGGCATTACTTCTAGTCGTGAAATTCAATGGTGCTGCGAAACCAATATTATATTTAAAGCATTGTCCTGCGATACAGTGCCTCACTTTACGACTATTGCTGCATTTGTAAGTGGTCATACATCCGAGATCGAACATCTTTTCGAGCAGATACTTCTGATTTGTCATGAGCAGGGTCTTTTAGGGAATGAACTATTTGCCATTGATGGCTGTAAGATGTCCTCTAATGCCGCGAAAGAATGGTCTGGTACGTTTAAAGAATTGGAAGAAAAGCGATCAAAGATAAAGCGCCTGATTAATCATCATGTGACAGAGCATAAGGCGATAGACAAGTATGATTCACTTAATGAAGAACGGACTAAGCGAGCTGAAAAGGCGATAGAAACGCTTTCAAAAGCCCATGAAAAAATTAATGAATTCCTAAAGACGTCTGACCCACGCATGGGGCAGGGCAAGAGAAAACAGGAAGTTAAAAGTAATATTACCGATAATCAGTCAGCCAAAATGACCACCAGCAAAGGGACGATACAGGGCTACAATGGTGTTGCGACTGTGGATAAAAAACACCAGATTATTATTGATGCGCAAGCCTTTGGTGAAGGTCAAGAGCACCATACTTTAAGACCGATACTAGAAAAAGTACAGGATAGATATAAGCGAATCGGTATCAGCAACAACATCTATAAAAAGAAAACCATCGTCACGGCCGATACAGGCTTCGCCAATGAAGCCAATATGAAATACCTACATGAATCGGGTATCAATGCCTACGTGCCAGATAATCATTTTCGAAGCCGAGATCCAAAGTTCGCAGAGCAAAAGAAGAAATACGGTAAGCGACACCAGAATGAAAAGAAGAAAGGTTCAGTTCGAAACGTCATTCCACCCAGTGAATTTAACTTCGATCCAGTGAATCTTGTCTGTGTCTGTCCAGCAGGTGAAACCCTTAGCTATCAAAATACCCGCATCTCAGACTCTGGCGCGCCCAAGGCCTTCTTTAATGGCCGAATCATGCAATGTCGAAACTGCGAGCTAAAAACCAAGTGCATGCAAAACCCAGCATCCGCCGATCACAGAAAAGGCAGTGGCCGACAGGTCTCTTTCACGCTATCCCATAAGCGAGGGCCAACCTACACCGATTGGATGAAACATCGAGTCGATAGTAAAGAAGGCAAACAGATTTACAGCCACCGAATGTCGGTAGTAGAACCTGTCTTTGCCAATATCGGAACCAATAAAGGATTAAATCGATTCAGCCTGCGAGGAAAAGACAAGGTCGAATCCCAATGGCAGCTGTATTGTATGGTTCATAATATTGAAAAGTTAACGAATTACGGGCAATTAAGTCATTAAGAGGGTGTTATAGAGCGCTCATAGTGATTATCTACAACATTTTGGTGTTTAAGGTTGATAATTAAAATTGATGTGGCAAATTAACGGCTAATTAAATTAAGAATTTAGGCTGCAGGAAATCACTGTCTCAAAGTTGGTTTTTCTACAGCCTCGTTAGCCAACTGGAGGTAATTTGAAGTTTCAAGTTAGATACAATCCACATTCAGACTTGGCGAATTTAGCTCAATATCAACTTGATTGCCTTGAGACAAAAAGTAGCTCTGGTCATTCCAATGGTATCAGCATGGATATGAAAGCATGTTTAATCTCACATGCATTTCTGGCTGAGGCGTTAATAAATATGGCGGGTTTTGGCTTACTCAGGGAAAGCTTCAAGGAAATGAAATCGTATCACTGGAAACGAAAAAAAGTTTTCTCGTTTTTAAATGTCGAGCATATCGAAGGGTTGCATGAAGTCCTTGATGCACTTCAAGGTGCAAGGAATAGTTTGGCACATGCAAAGCCTGATAGATATGAATACGATCTAGGTGACAGTGAAGACGAATTTGCTGTGTTTAAGCGACCTTATGATGATCTCTTGACGATTGAATTTCTTAAGCATGCAAACTCAGTTCTCGATGAGCTTTGGTATGTAATGGGAAATAATAAGGACATAATGGACTATGGGTTAATTACTTCCGCGGTAGAAGTTGGCTAACAAGCAATTCAACAGGGATAAAAAACTTGCGGGCCATTCGCTTCGCTCAATTTTAGCCCACAATTTTTTACCCGTTAATCGGGCGTTAGTTTCAAGGAGAGGTCGTGAAGTTAATTCTACTAGGTGCGGGAGCTAGTTATGGCAGTGGGCCAACTGAACCATATGCTCCGCCGTTAGGAAATACTCTTTTTAACGAACTAGAAAAGCGTGGAGGAATAGCTGCAACAATGCCTAGCGAGATTAAGGATCTATTTAGAGAGAACTTTGAACAAGGTATGGCAGCTTATACAGAATTCACTAATGATAATACTATTGGATTTCAGAGAGAATTAGCTCATTATCTTGCAAGCTTTACCCCTTTGCCTGGTAATACCTATATCGATTTAATTAAAGAATTTGGAATAAAAAATACTGTATATGTAAGTCTAAACTATGATTTGTTATTTGAGCTAAGTGCAAGTTTAGAGAATATTAATACTTGTTACAGTACGGAAAAACCAGATAATTATGTGTCGCTTCTTAAAATTCACGGTTCTTGTAATTTCTGGCCTCAAATCCCTGTAGGCCAGATGGATGGCGTAACTATTGAAAACTGTAATGTTGCAATTGAAGCACCTGTAAGCTCATTAAATCAAAGAGAAACGCTGTATCGGTGCGAAAAAGAAAAAGGTTTAGCCCCTGCAATTGCCCTTTATGCAGAAGGTAAATCAGTCAAAGTTAGTCCTTCGTATGTAAATAGACAATTAGCAGAATGGAAAGTATCTGCATCTAAAGCAACAAAAATTGCGATTATTGGTGTTAAGGTCCATGAAGTAGATGATCATGTATGGGATATTATTGGGAAATCTAAAGCCAAGGTTTGGTATGTGGGCTTTTCAAGTGATAAATCTAGTTTCGACGTTTGGAAGAGTAACCATAAAAAGAAAAATGCATTTTTCATAGAGTCAGACTTTTCAAAATGTATTGATATTCTTAAAAAAAGGTTTAAATGAAACTAACAAACGCAAGTAATCGGACTTGGGTAATCTGTCACCATTTTTGCAAAAAGCCGCAAAAATTCCGCCATCTCACCCAATCCGTTGTTGCGGGCGTTAGTTTATTAAGGTAAGGGAATCACTTGTCAGATACGGATATCCTCATAGAAGCTCCTAAGCCGACTCATAATGATTTGGCGCCAATGTACTTCTATGTAACATTACTTTCTTTGTTCGGTATTCCACTCTTGTTTATAGCTTTTCCAGCCGGATTTATGCTCACGTTTGGTGCTTTGATAGTCTTTTTATATTTCTATACAAGAATCTCAGCGGTCTACGAGGCCTTTAAGATAGAAGATGATTATCTACAAGTTATTAAGGGCAAGAGGGCTATTTGGAAAGGAAGTGCTAAAGATATTGAATCTGTAGATGTGGATACATTTTCTGAATATCAAGCTGAAAGGGGGATTACGATGGTTGTTTTTTACTTTAAAAACGGCACATCTTGGTCTTTTAGTTATACAAATTACCAAAACGAACAGCTAAAAAAGATCAAGTCAATAATTGAATCAATAAACTAACAAGGCGCTCAAGCTTTGGACGCAGTAAACTGCGCCGCTTAGCATGAGCGTTAACAGAACAATACATATGAACTTCATTCTCATATTAATAATTATCGCTACTATCGTTGGGGCGCTCTATTGGTTCCAGAACAGAAACCGCGAAAAGGTTGTTGTAGCGGATCATGATTTCTTCTCTCGGTTGTGGCTTTGGCCAAAAGGTGAGCATACTCGATGGGAAGCAGAGTATGATCTCATATCAAAATACTCGAACGGTACTATTGGTCTGCACGCAGAAGATAACTATGAAACACTGAGTGATGCAGAACCAACAATTGAAGAAGTAGAGTTTTCAAAGAAGTACATAACCAATTTAGAACGTCTGTTTCCAATAGTGGTTTCAGGTGTTGAAGAAGGTTGGTTCGAATGGTTTCGTGAGGAGCTTCCAAAAGAATGGGAATCTCATTTTATTGTTGATGGTTTTTCGGTCCCACTTAATGGGAACATCGAAAATAAATGGAGTGTCAATCTATTTTGTAAAAAGGCTGGTCATTATTTCTGCTTAAATGTTGAAGGTGGGGTATCTACATTAGAGAGTATTGACGGGTAATCAGCTAAAAAAACCAAAGGCATTGCCCTCGGGGACTGACTTTGCTTTACTCGTTGTTGACCACGAAAATGAGTTTTCAATGGATATTAAATGCATTTCTGGTTTTGCCGCAATAACCAAACATCCTGATGAGAGTGCTTCCTTGTATCAGGAAATATTAGGCTTGCCACTTGAGCATCAAGATGATTATCGCTTTATGGATAAATTTCCTGGAGCCAATCATTTTGGTGTTTGGCCTCTAAAAATGGCTGCGCAGTCTTGTTTCGGACAAGATGATTGGCCAAGTCACATACCAGAACCAACAGCAACTATTGAGTTCGAGCTTGCAAGCGCGGATGCCGTAGGGCTTGCCGTAGAAGAAATGAAAGCCAACGACCAAGTATTTGTTCATGAAACTAGAACCGAACCTTGGGGGCAAACAGTCGCTCGGTTTATCAGTCCTGAGGGCGTACTCATCGGATTGAGTTTTGCACCTTGGTTACACGAGCAAGATACCTAGGGTATTAATTACCGAGACGTAATGTACTATACGGTTATTTTGTTTACTCACAAGTTGGTCGAAATTTATGAAAAAGAATGTGTTTTTCTGGAATGAATTAAAGGGTACCTTCTGGTTTATTCCTTCGATGATTCTTGTGACGTCCGTGGTTTTGGCGTTTGTTTTGATCTATGTTGACCAAAAAGTAATGATTGTTGAAAAAGGTGTTTTACAGCTTGTTTTTGTCAACGATATCGCTTCAGCACGTACTATTTTGTCGACCATTGCCGGCGCAATGATCAGTGTTGCGGGGACGGTTTTTTCTGTGACCTTGGTTGCTTTGACGTTGGCGAGTAATCAATTAGGGCCAAGATTAATTCAGACGTTCATGTACGTACGCTTGAATCAAGTTGTGCTGGGTTTATATGTCTCTACTTTCCTTTATTCATTGCTAGTGCTAAACAGTATCGAACAAACTCAGGACGGTTCCTTTGTACCTTCAATTTCAATTTTGGTGGCGATCGCCTTCACAGTTGTTAATATTTTAATGCTAATTGTGTTTATTCATCGAATAGCGACGAGTATTCAGGCAGATAAGGTTATTGCGGACGTATCGACTGCGCTATCAAATCAAGTAAGGAAGTTATTTCCTAATAGCGATGAGGCAGAGCCATCATCTAATGAATCGTACGATTTAGATGTCATGAAATCGCATTACAAGTATAAAACTAGTCTTTTAGCGGCCAAGAGTGGGTATCTTCAGTACGTTGAATACGATTCACTTTTATGTGAACTGGAGGCAGATGACGAATTAATGGAGTTACACTATCGGCCTGGCGGCTATGTGATTGAAGGTGTTGAGCTTGCGACCTTATACAGTGATAAACAAGTTTCAAAGGATGAAATAGGAGTTCTTCTACAGAAATTTGTAGTGGGTGCCGTTAAAAATGCTCAACAAGACTTGGAGTTTTCAATTCATCAAATTGTAGAGATTGCATTAAGGGCGCTGTCCTCGGGTGTTAATGATCCTAATACGGCAATCACTTGTATCAATAACTTAACAGCATCCATGTGTTATTTATCAAGTGCTGAGTTTCCATCGGCCTATATGAAAGATGAAAAAGAAAAAGTAAGAATTGTCGCCGATACGTTGGATTTTGAAGGCATTTTAGATGCTTCTTTTAATCAGATCAGGCAATGCTCTAGTCATAACGCTGCTGTCATCATTCGATTGATGGAGGTGCTATGTATCATTTATGAATTTTGTTCTTCGAAGCACCATCGCCAAGCTGTTAAAAAACATGTTGATATGACTTTGAGACTCGGAAAGGAAACCTTGTCGGAAAAGAATGATTTGCAGGATTTACATGCCAGAGCAAAATGTTTCGATATATAGCTATTGCTGGTACGAATACCTTAGCGTCAAATATATAGATACACATATTTCGGGTTTATAGATGAAACGAATTTTAATTTTTGGTAACTCGGGTTCAGGTAAGTCTACGTTTGCTAAGTACCTAAGTGAAAGCGAAAATTTAGCGCACTTAGATTTAGATACGCTGGCTTGGAAACCGATAACGCCACCAGAAAGAGAAGATATTAATGTCTCTTTTGAAGCAATTAAACACTTTACTGATAACAACGAAGAGTGGGTGATAGAAGGTTGTTATACTGATCTATTAACGTTACTTGAAACTCAAGCCACTGAAATTGTATTTATGAACTTATCTATCGAGGATTGCATCAAAAATGCGAAAGCAAGACCTTGGGAGCCCCATAAATATGAATCAAAGCAGGCGCAAGATGACAACTTAAGCATGCTCATCGAGTGGATTGCTCAATACACAGAGCGAAAAGATACGTTCTCATATGATGCACATCAAACCTTTTACGACAGGTTTAATGGTGCAAAGAAAATGCTGACATCGAATGAAGTGCTCAAGTAAACAGTTATAAAAAAAGCCCGCAGTTGAAAATGTACTGCGGGCTTTTACGTTTAGGGATTAGTACCTTTTAATCTCGAACTGATCATCCGCAGGGTCAGATGTGTAACGACCCTCTACCTGATCCCAGTAATACGTATTCCCCATCATGGCTTTTACACGACTGTCACTGGTTGACGCACTGGCTGCTACATTGCCTGTTTGTGAACGGCGTCCCCACCAGTTGATCGTCACTTCTTCTGGTGGTGCAGAAGCCATTGAACGGAAGTAGTTGGGCACAACATGATTGTGTTTGTTTACTTCATCCACAAGGTACCAATAGCGGTGCCACATTTCTGCGATCATTGAACGTAGGCCATTATTCTTATCGCCGATCCATAGATCATTAATGTTACTCGAATAGTAACCGGTTACTGGGATGTCATGGCGATTAATAAGAGTCTGTACAGTCCAGCGAACATGTTCGCCTGTCCAGTCGTCATAACCATCCCCATTAGCATCACCTAAATAGCTTTTGCCATATTTAGAGAAGAAGGGGTCCAGCAACTCTAGACGATCAACCATAACATTGGCAGAGATTGAACCTGACGTTACGGCATCGCTAATTTTACCCGCAACAATGGTCGCCAACTGGCTACCTAACGAGTGGCCTGATAAACGTAAATAGTTCGATGAGTTATCTGCGAGCGCCGCTGTTACTTGCTCAAAAGCAATCTGACCAATAGATTTATTGGGCGCATTCTGAGTGCTATAGCTACCATCGCTTTTTTTGTAGCGCATACCTCGCGGGCCGTTGGTGCTCCACATTTTTGCTTCTGCGTGCTTCACTTCCAATTCATTAGCGAATTGGTCCCAGTAGAAATAGGCAATGTTCCAACCCTTTTCCTTCCAAGCGCGTGAAGTAATGATGCCTTTAAAGTTGAAGTCTTCACGTCCAAGAATTCCAGAGGCAGGCTGCCAACCGTGAAAATGCACTATGGTAGGTTTTTTAGGGTCGTAGAATGAACGCTGGACTTTGTTAACTTTGCCGTTGGCTTCAACCGCTTTCACGGAATTATTGTTACCATCAAACCAATACAAGCCATAGTCCAGAGCCGCATTGGCCATCGCGGGTATGAACATACCACAAGCGAATATCATTACTGCAATCAAACGGAGTGTCTTCTGCATATCGGGCCTTCCTATTATTCTTTATTTATTTGTGCATGTTTACTTCATCAAGAAACTGCACGACGAGCCATGAAGCAAAACGCTTAACTCAGTATGGTTGGTTGAATAATGATCGTCATTAAGCCATAAGGATTAGGTCAGATAGGCGAATGTATTGCTTATACAGTATTATTAATAGTGTTTATAATAGGCGGTTAATACAGTCAGAATGCTGGATAAGCTGTTGATTAAGACAAAAGGATAGGCCATTGAGACAAGAATTAAGGGACAAGATCATTGAGGTTTGTGACCGCAAGATACAACAAAAGGGGGCCAATGTTGGTCTCTCGTTTTATGCATTTTTTAAGAATAAAAATGATCAACCCGAAGTATTGATGGAAGCCGCTAAATGGTGGATAGAAACTCACCGGTTAGATCACTTTGAAAAAGCCATCAAGATAAAGGAAATGGTGCAGTCTGGTCTCTAGCCTTTCTATATCGTCATATGAAGCATACCGTCACCATCCAGCCGTACACTGAAGATAGTTCGCGAGAAATTGCGGAGCTCTTTTATGTGGCTGTTCATAGCATCAACCCTGAAGCTTATTCAGATCAACAAAAGCATGCTTGGGCTCCAAAACCGATCGATTACAAATTTTGGCAGCAGAGACTAAATATTAAGCGGCCCTACTTGGCTTTCATAGATCATCAATTATCAGGTTTTATCGAGCTAGAATCTGATGGTCATATCGATTGCTTGTACACACATCCTCGCTTTCAAGGGCAGGGCGTTGCGAGTTTATTGTTTGATCATATCTTTAGCATCGCCAAGGCATCGAATATGGCGCGTCTTTATGTTGAAGCATCAATGTTAGCCAAACCCTTTTTCGAGAAAAGAGGGTTCCAACTAATTGCATAAAATGAGATCAAGCGAGAAGGTGTATCGCTTATCAATTACAGCATGGAGAGAATACTGGTTTAAGATTAAAGGTGCATCTTCCGACTTGTGCACTCTCTAGTCTTGATGACCCAAAATTTCGACTAGTACTCGGACGTCTTTGACATTATTCGCTATTCTCATAAAAACAATTCAAAGAAATTTATATTATAAAAATGAAAAAATTAATCCTTCTAATAATCGCGACCAATGCCATTGTTTTGAGTGGCTGTATAGCGGATTCGACTAGTGGGGATACGCCAAATCCATTCGCTAAAAATATAGAAAACGAGCGGATTCAAGGTGAGTGGCAGTCAGACGAGTTTGTCGAAAATGGCACATTAGTAAGCTACTCATGGGAATTTAAGGGTACTAATTATGTGAAAACTCAAGAAGTCAGGATGGGTAGCGGTGAACGCGAGACTATACGAACTATTGGCACTTATTCAAGCGAGCGGAGTGTGATTGTAAATAGCGGGGTGAGCGCTAAAACAATCGACTTTAGTTTTGAGAATGCTGACGGCAATATCGTAAAGATATTGGATATTGTTTATGTTAAAGATGATGAATTGTATTTTGGCAATGCAAATTTGGTTGAAACCTGTGAAGGTGAATATTACGAGATAACAACACTAGATGTGGATATTTTAAATGGCCAAGTGCGCGAGTTTGAAGAGACAACAAAATGCTATGCTCGCCCGATTACTTTGGATTTCAATCGAGCATATCGACAAGTACCTTAGAGTCTCTTACTTTACCACTCCAATCAGCTTAGTTACTTAGTGGAGGGTCCAGAAGTGTGGTCTCCCCACCAGGACTCAAAGCTGCCGCTTAGTCACTGTGTAGAGGGCGCAGTTTTATCATGAAGGATATTGCTAGAAGTGTGGTCTCCCCACCAGGACTCAAAGCTGCCGCTTAGTCACTGTGTAGAGGGCGCAGTTTTATCATGAAGGATATTGCTAGAAGTGTGGTCTCCCCACCAGGACTCGAACCTGGAGCAGCCGCTTAGGAGGCGGCAGTTTTATCCGGTTAAACTATGGGGAGAGCGTCTATAGTTTATCGCCTCGAAAAAAAATCTCAATGGAATCAGTGGCTTATTCCATGGAAATCGCAGATATTTTAGACAATTAGGGTGTGATGATGTAAGCCGATTGTGTAAGAATGTCGTATCAATAGCGTCCACTATAATAAAAATGCACCCAAATTTATGATTGTGAGAGTTTAATGCTTGATACTAAAGATTTGCTGATTGCCAGAGAATTCCCCGCTATTCAGCGTCGTCCGCTCGATATCTTACAAGTAAACCTTGGATATCTGTGTAATCTAAGTTGTACTCATTGTCATGTGAACGCGGGTCCTCGTCGTACCGAATTAATGGACAAAGAAACCATTGATATCATTTTGGATGTGATCAAAGCGCGTGATGTAAAGACACTTGATCTAACTGGTGGGGCACCTGAAATGAATCCTCACTTTCGTTATTTGGTCACTGAGGCTCGCAAGTTGGATGTCGAGGTGATTGATCGCTGCAATATCACAATTTTGATGGAACCGGGTTACGAGGATCTAGCTCAGTTTTTGGCCGACCAGAAAGTGGTGGTTGTCGCCTCGCTTCCTTGCTACACACAAGAGAATGTAGACGCACAGCGCGGCAAGGGTGTATTTGATGGTAGCATCGCGGGCTTACATAAATTAAACGCTTTGGGCTATGGCAAATCTGATTCAGGCTTGGAGTTGAATCTAGTTTACAATCCTGGTGGTGCGTTTTTGCCGCCCGCTCAAGAAAAACTAAAAGCGGATTATCAAGAGCGACTCAAGCAAGATTGGGATATCGATTTTAATGATTTATATACCATTACCAATATGCCCATCAGTCGCTTTGGCAGCATGTTGATCTCTAAAGGTCAGTTTAATGATTACATGCAGCTATTATTAGATAACCATCAAGACGCCAACCTAGAAACCGTTATGTGTCGCAATACCATTAGTGTGGATTATCAAGGTAATTTATACGATTGTGATTTTAACCAAATGTTGGATATGCCTTGCGAAAGTGATAAGGGGCAACGACGTCATATTGCTGATCTTGTGAACGATGATTTGGATGGAGAGCAGATTAAAGTGGCAGGACATTGCTTTGGTTGTACTGCTGGTGCAGGAAGTTCTTGTGGTGGCGCGCTAAGCTAAGGTTTTAAAGTGGAATCACCCCCCATGGAATTGGATGCTCATTCTCACCACAATTTGTACAACGTATCAGTGGTTGTACCGGTTCTCAATGAAGAACAGCAAGTACAGCAGCTCATTAACCGTTTGCGTTTACTTCAATCAGAAATTACCGAAGACATCATTATTGTCGATGGCGGTAGTCACGACAAAACCCGCGCTCTATTAAGCGAAGAGTTCCATGTTATCGCATCTCAGGCGGGTCGAGCCAAACAAATGAACGCAGGTGCCCTTGAGGCAAAGGGGGCGTGGATTTTCTTTCTACATGCTGATACCGATCTACGGCCCAAGCATATCAAGCAATCCATATCCGATTCGACCGGCTACAAATGGGGACGGTTCAATGTTCGTTTTGATGATAAGCGTTGGCCGTTTCTTATGATTGCTTTTTTTATGAACTGGCGCTCCAGATTGACCGGCATCGCTACGGGCGATCAATGTATATTTATCCGCCAATCTGTTTTCAAAACCTTGGGTGGTTATTCTGATATCCCGCTTATGGAAGATATCGACATCAGCAAACGATTAAAGAGATACTCCAAACCTGCTTGTATTCAGACTCCCATCGTAACGTCTGCCCGACGTTGGCAACAAAAAGGTATAATTAGAACCATTTTTCTGATGTGGAAATTACGTTTTTTATATTGGTTGGGAAAATCCCCTGAAATATTAGCGAAAGAATATCGTTCATGAAAAAAGCTTTAGTTTTACAGTTCGCAAAGCAGCCTAAACTAGGCCACGTCAAAACGCGTATGCAACCGGTGTTGAGCCCTGAACAGTCGGTTAAGCTTCATGTCAAACTTATTCGTCATACTTGGCAGCAGATACAATCATTGCAAAGCGATCAAGTGGATGTACGAGTGGCGCTCGATAGTGAAGATATTCATCCTGCTGTGGATGATTTATTCACGAACACTGATCGACAGACTCAATTGCAACAGGGTTCTGATTTAGGTGAGCGCATGCGCCGCGCAGTTGAAAAAGGCTTAAAGGATTATCAATCTGTATTAATCGTAGGAAGTGATTGCCCAGCCATTACAACTCAGTCGATTAATGAAGCCATGTTGGCCCTAGAATATGCAGATCATGTGTTTATTCCGGCAGAAGACGGTGGCTATGTTTTGATTGGTGCAGGCAAGGTTTTTCCAGCAATTTTCAGCGATATGCCGTGGGGGACAGGCGAGGTGATGTCTGTAACGAGGAAACGCTTGGATTTAGCAAATGAAAAGGCCATCTTTTTAGATAGCCTTTGGGATATTGATCGGCCTGAAGATTATCATCGACTCATTGAAAAAGACGAAGCATTTACGGTCTAAATACATATTGATTCTTCGGTCTGTGTCGCTTCGCGGCGCCGGAGAATGAAGAAACACTTAACACTGAGTCAAGAGCTTTCCTGTTGTTCCTTTTCTTCTTCGCGCTCTTGCTTTGCCCGTTGTTTACGTTGCTCTTCGTATTGTAATTGATTGACTAACTGTTCAACGTAACGTTGCTTCATGCCAGTAAGTGGCTGAAATGAAAAGCCACAGAAGGTCATGTCCTTTTTCTCGTCATAAATAGCATGGCGAGCATCTAAACCACAATCCATGGATTCATCACCCACGTGCAGCGTACTTTCATCAAAGTTACCAATGGCTTTTAAGTGCTCACCAACGCGACCTTTGAAATAGGCTTTAAATCCAGACCCCGAAATGTCCTGTAAGCGTCCTTTGAATAAGCGCTCATCCTCACTGGAGCGAAATACGCAATACACCTCATAGGTACGAGGAACCATAGCGCGATACGCATTGCGACGTTGTAAATACAAAAGTTTATCTGGGAATTTAGCAATGTATTCTTGATTTTGAGAGCGGTACTTTAATTCACCACCTAAATCCATTTGTACCAAGATGCCGCGGAAGTCTGCAGATAATTGCAGCTGCTTGCCGGATTTTAATATGTCGTTACCAGCGTCAGGGATGAGTTTATCAAAAGCGAAGGCTTTGCTTTTTAAGTCGACTTTTGTAATCGCGGTGGCGAAGGCTTCATCTACCCCTTCAAAACGGGCGGTAACACGAGGAGCATAGCGAATCAGACGTTGAATCGCTCGATAGATTTCTTCTTTGCTATGTAGATAGTTGTCGCTATTGTCTTGTTCTAAATCCATGCGCCTGGCCAATGCAAAAGAGAGTCACTGGTCTGCCAAGTCAAACATGCTTAAGCTTTTCCTAGCTTGTGCGAGCCTGAGCTGTCCTTGGCAGAGCCCTTTTCATTATATAAGTTTGGCTGAATTCTGTCGGCATGCAAGATATTCAGTAAATTACGTGTGCGCAGTCTGCTATGTTGGATAACGATGCCATTTTCTTCGTTAAGTGTAATGACTTGCGAGAATAGGGCACGGATGGTATTCCAGAGCGTAATAAGATTGTCTTTTTTATTACTGCCTTGCTGATCAATAAGGGATTTCAGGCCGTCTTCATCCGCTGTAACTGAGTGCGTGGAAAGATAGTCTTGGCGTGAGCCGACCTGTTTTTCGAACGTAAGCAATAACTGCCGCTTATTTTTCGCGGTCTCATCAATGGTTTTAATGTCTCGATCGAGCAACGCGCGGCTTTCTTGTTCAAGAGTTTGCTGAAGTTGAAGCAATACGTCCTGTTCCGCCAATAGCAAGGATTCAAGTTGCTGCGCAATATCGTCTGACATTATTCCATCCTAGTTTAAGAGCTTATCGAACTTAATCATTTTTCCAGCGATGCGCTCGTAGTCGATCTTGTATTCATTATTGGCAAGAGCACCTTTAATGCGTTCAACTGCGGCATCGTCGATATCAGGCATTTTGGCTACTTCAGCTTCTATTTGCTGAATAGACTTACTTTGAGCGCTTAACTTCACCTCATCAGAAGATGAGCTCGAACTTGAATCGCTTTTCTTAACTTGGGCATTGGCTTTATCGACTTGCTCAGTCGAGCGCGATTGGCCGCCGCCTCCTATGCCATTGGTGAGTTTATTTATGTTCATTTCATTTACCTTCCACGCTTTAGAGATTTCCTCGTAGATATGTAACGGCCGTCTTACACCAGTCTTTAGTATTTTTTTTAAAAAACTTAAAAATTAACCGAAACGACTCCACTTTCTTCTACGGTGGCACGGATTATACGTTCCGAACGTAGGTTTTTAACCCGAATTTGCCGGCCCTCACGCCCATCATTTAATGCTTCACCGGGCATTTTGACACTCATTGGGCCTTTTGATGCCGAAATAATGACGCGATCGCCTTTTTTAACCAGTAGAGCCGGTAAAACAAGGCGCCCATTCAGAACGGTTTGCCCAGCTAATCCGCGCTTAGATTGTTTTCCTATAACGTTTTCCTTTTTTAGAAAATATCCACTGCGCAGGTCTGCGAGATTATGAATTTCCAGATCTAGGTGTCGGGCTTGTAATTCAATGTCTTTAGGAACGGGTTGGTTAAGTACGACTACAGGAGCTTTGATATTCAACTCTACGGGGACATTGAGCGCCCACGACTTTGTCTTGCATGCCACTTTTATGTGATTTCTACCTAAATCTAAACTTGTCAAAGTTTCTATTTGCACCGGTTGTGGACAAGCGGCAAATTCCAACCGTTTGTCCAGATAGCTAATATCCACTTCAATCTGGTAGTCCGAAATCTCCATATCTTGTGCCATTTGATTTAAATAGTGAGACAAATGGCCCTTTAATCCTTGTTCAATTTGCTGGTGCCATGAAGTTCCACCGGTATCCCCTGTAGCATGTGATACGGAATTGACTCCAACAAGGCAGAGTAATCCAAGAAAAAATCTGTGCTTCCCGAAAATCTGTCCTATTCTCATAGATGTATGCCTTTTGTCTTTTGTGCAGAGTGGCATTTTTTCCACGTGGTAGTCAGATACAGCAAGTATTATGCCGCGTATTTAATGCAAGCCTATTAGGTTGATACACGGAGTTGGGATATGCCAGGGGTTCTCGATAGCGTCGATCAGCGAACGCAATTGGTGGGGGAAAACCGCCTTGAGTTGCTACTGTTCCGCTTAAACGGTTCACAAATTTATGGCATCAATGTGTTTAAAGTGCGTGAGGTTTTGCAATGTCCTCCTTTGACTATCTTGCCCAAAAGCCATCACGTAGTGGTTGGGGTAGCGCATATCCGCTCAGGCACGATCACGATCATGGATTTAGGTTTGGCTACCGGAAATGAATCGGTTGGCGATCCTAAAGATGCGTTTGTCATCATTACCGAATATAACGGTGCTACTCAGGGTTTTTTGGTTAAAGGTGTCGAACGCATTATTAATATGAATTGGGAAGAAATTCATCCACCGCCAATGGGTACTGGTCGAGAGCATTATCTTACTGCTGTGACTGAGGTTGATGAAAAACTGGTAGAGATCATCGATGTAGAAAAGATTCTCGCTGAAGTGTCTCCCATTAATGAAGAAATCAGTGAAGATATATTGGCTTCTGCGCAGGAGTATAAGCCTGAAGAAGCGCCGCGCGTTCTCATTGCGGACGACTCTAAAATCGCTCGTAAGCAGGTTACTCGCTGTCTAGAAGCTCTGGGCGTGGAAGTGACTGCCATGAATGACGGAAAGCAAGCATTTGAGCACTTAAAACAAATGCTGGCTGATGGCATCAATCCGGTCGATCACTATGCATTAATGGTTTCTGACATTGAAATGCCCGAGATGGACGGTTATACGCTAACAACAAAAATCCGTTCAGACGATGCGTTGAATAAAATGCATATTATTTTGCATACATCGTTAAGTGGCGTCTTCAACCAGAATATGGTGAAGAAAGTTGGGGCCAATGATTTTATCGCAAAATTCAACCCCGATGTCTTAGCTTCAAAGGTAGCGGAACAAGTTAAGGCCGTCGGTGGAGTCATGCCTCAGGAATGATATAAATGGAAATATCTAAAGCAGACTTTGGTGTCTTTCGCGACTATTTGGAACGCGTGTGCGGCATTTTGCTCGGGGACAATAAAGAGTACCTAGTAGCCAGTCGGTTGCGCACTATCGTGAAAGATAAAGAATTAAATTCGTTGGCTGAATTGGTTAAATTGATGGAGTCAGATTCTCGTCTAAGAGAAACTGTGGTCGATGCAATGACGACCAATGAGACTCTCTGGTTTCGTGATGCACATCCTTTTCAGATTTTACAAAATCGCTTATTGCCCGAATTTTGTCAAAAGCAAAAGAGTATTGATATTTGGTGTGCTGCCAGCTCGACAGGGCAGGAACCTTATTCTATCAGTATGGTGATTGATGAGTTTAAACGGGCCAATCCTGGAAAGCTAACGTCGGAAAAAATAATGGCCACCGATATATCACCCAGTGCGTTAAATATAGCGCGATCAGGTGTCTATGATCAGTTAGCCTTGGGCCGCGGAATGCCAAAAGAGTATTTAGATCGCTATTTCAAACAGTCTGAAAAAGGCTGGCAGGTTGATCCAAAGATTCAAGCCCGAGTCCAATATCGCATGCTTAATCTCTTAAATAACTATTCACTGCTTGGGCGCTATGACATTGTTTTTTGCCGCAATGTATTGATCTATTTTTCTAGCGATTTAAAGCAAGATATTTTGCGTCGAATTCACAGTGTCATAAAGCCAGGTGGTTACTTATTCTTGGGTGCCAGCGAGGCACTTAGTGGTCTGCCTGATCTCTACGAAATGGTGCAGTGCAGTCCTGGTATTATCTATCGTAAAAAGTAGGTAGTGGCAAAAAGACCAATGGGTTTATCCATTCCTTTCTAAGCGGCAATCCTTGCCGCTTTTTTGTATTTAAAAATATCGTAACCCATTGAAAATAAAGGAAAATTAATTTTGGCATAGGCGTTGCTATCTCTTAAGTAATTGAAAATTAAGAGCGAAAGAGGCAAGGCATGTCATCCATCAGTTTCGACAACGCATTGAACATTTATCCTAAGACTACGCAACTGCGTGCGGCGCGTGCGGAGATTCTTGCCAATAACTTGGCCAACGCGGATACACCTCACTACAAAGCGCGCGATATCGATTTCAACGCCATGCTTGATGGTGCCATGAGCAGTCGCTCAATTGGTATGGAAAAAACTCACAAAGCGCATATCTCAGGTAATCAGAGCGTTGACGATAGCTTGAAGTATCGCAACCCATATCAGCCTGCCATCGACGGTAACACAGTTGATACGCAAATGGAGCAATCGTTTTATACCGAAAACGCATTGCGCTACAACGTCTCTTTCGAATTTTTAAACAGCGGTTTTAAGGGCATGAAAAACGCTCTTAAATCACAATAAATAGGAGGTTAAGTCATGTCACTTACGAACGTTTTTAACGTTGCTGGCACAGGGATGAACGCACAATCGGTTCGACTTAACACCACAGCCAGTAACATCGCCAACGCAGAAACGGTTAGTTCAAGCATTGATGAAACCTATCGAGCACGTAAGCCCTGGTTTCAAGCATTGCAAAAAGAGTGGGACGACATCGAAGGCTTAAGCGACAAATTAGAATTACGCAAAGGGGTAGGTGATGGCGTGCATGTGGCTGCCATTGTTGAAAGTGATGCGCCGTTGAAGCGTCGCTTTGAACCACACCATCCAATGGCGGATGAGGAAGGTTATGTCATGTATCCCAACGTCAATATTGTGGAAGAAATGACAGACATGATGTCTTCATCACGAAGCTATCAAATGAATGTTGAAATGATGAAAACAGCAAAACAAATGCTGCAGCGAACCCTAACTCTGGGTCAATAACGGAATAGGGTTTTAGTGAGGAGAATGTCATGACCGAAGTGACAAACAGTGGGACCAGTTCTCAGGTTCTCGATCAATACAAGCAAAAAGATGACGACAAGCCAAAGGATAATGAGCTGGGTCGAAACGAGTTTTTAAAGCTCTTGGTTACTCAAATGAATAACCAAAACCCTTTAAAACCTCAAGAGAACTCAGAATTTGTTGCTCAGTTAGCTCAGTTCTCTTCGGTTGAAGGTTTAGAAAATCTAAATACAACCGTAGATAGTATGTCGGATGGTTTACGCTCCAGCCAAGCTCTTCAGGCATCCTCGCTCGTTGGTCAAAGTGTGATTGTACCGAACCAAGAATATGGTTTCTTACAGAACGGTGATGTGGTTGCAGGTGTTGCAGAAGTGCCTGCTACTACGATGAATTTAAACCTTCAGATTAAGAATAAAGCGGGTCAAACATTGGAAACAATTGATCTTGGTTTCCACGAAAAAGGGCCAGCAAGCTTACGTTGGGATGGTGCCAATCTTGAGCTGGATGGTGAGATTGTTGACCTTGATCGTAGCAAACTCAACCGTCAAGAATATTTTAAAGACGAGGATGGCAACTTGGTTCTGGACGATAACGGTAAACCGATTCCAATGCCTTATCCACCAGGCGAATACAAGTTTGAGTTATCTGCTTCTATCGACGGCAAAACAGAAGGTTTAGATACCGCCATGAGCGGTCGGGTGGATAGTGTCAGTATTGGTGCGAATAACGCAGTGACTTTGAATTTAGCGGGCGGCATCAAAGCAGCCATTTCTGAAGTAAAACAGATTTTAGAGTAGCAGTGAATTCACTGCTAAAAGAATTAAGAGACAGTAGAGGTAAATCAGCATGGCCTTTAATATCGGTTTGAGTGGCATCCGAGCTGCTTCCACAGATTTAGAAGTAACAGGTAATAACGTTGCAAACGCAAGCACGGTGGGCTTTAAAGAGTCCCGAGCCGAATTTGCTGACGTATATACCACAACGATTTTAGGTACCGGTAGCAAGCCAGTTGGTAGCGGTGTGCTGGTTGACAATGTTCGACAAGAATTCAGCCAAGGAAACATCAGTGGTACTGAAAATGCGTTGGATATGGCGATTGATGGTAATGGATTTTTTATACTTAACGATAATGGCACTGAGTCTTATACCAGAGCTGGTATCTTTGGTTTAGACAAAGACGGTTTTGTTGTTGCGAATAGCGGTGCTCGCTTACAAGGTTATGAGGCCAATGGCGATGGCGTAGTGAATGGTGTATTAGGTGATGTTCAAATTCGAATAGGCAATCAACCACCATCACTAACCTCGCGAGTTTCATCCATTATTAACGTGGACGCATCAGAACTTGTGAAACAAGAATTGGGATCGCGTTTAACATCCGATGGTCTAGCAGTAGCTGCGCCTGATGCGGGTATTGCCGACAGCACTTCCACTGTTTTATCAACGGTGGCGCAACCAACAACCGCTGGTAATCGAACAGCGTTAACATTTGATAATGGTGGTGTTGATCTTTCTGCTCAAGCTAACGTGGTTGCGCAAACGGATCCAGGTGCCTTTGGTGTTACGATTGATCCTTTTGATGGCACTGGCGCACAAGTCATCAATATTCCTGCTGGTACCGTGACAATTGGTGCAACTCCTACTCAGCATTTACAGAATATTTTGAACGCATTGCAGAGCGAAATCGATGCAGTATTTGGTAATAATGAATTTGAAGTCAGCACGAATCAGTCACCATTAACTGCGCCGCTCGTTGCGGGTACGAACCTAGTCATTGAACGAGCGGGTTTCGATGCGACCACTGGCACAAGCTTTTCTGTAACAGCACCTACAGGTGCATGGAATGGTTTGTTTGGTGACCCTGCGGCAAATACAAATGTGACGGCGGGTGTAGCTGGGAACCGATTATTTGTTGGCTCAAATCCGTTGACAGCTGACTTTAGAAGTATTCCTGGCACATCTACAACAACGCGTACAACAGCCACACCGCCTCTTGCTATGACTGGTTTTATTGCTGGTGATCATGCGCAATTATCGTCAACAATTGCCAATGGCGGTACGGTAATTGGTGACTTTGGTGGTGCTAACAGTGTTGTTTTTGACATCGAAGTAACGGACATTAACGGTACGACTACGACACAGACAATCACGTTAGATAATGCTCAGTTAACGGATGGTGTTGAGGCGCCTGTACCGGCCGATATCAACAATGTAACCATGGAAGAATTACGGGCAGAAATTCAAGGTCAAATCGGTGCTGGTGCGTTGGCGGGTTTACTCAATGTCAGCCCAGGTCATCCTATGTCTTTGACAGCGAATACAGCGGATAACGGCGATACCATTGTTTTAGTGCCTAATGCTGCTAGCTCCACCTACAACTTAAACAATATCGGTTTCGCTACAACTAATCGCACTGATACAGGTGATGCCGATATTGATCCAAACAATGAGTTTCGTATTCAAGTAACGGGCCCTACAGCTGCCGATGACTCGAATGCTTATAATATTATTATTCCCCAAGGCACTTACGCTACATTGGATGATTTAGCATCCGCTATACAAACCGAAATTGATTTACGGACCGGTGCAAATGGTTTGGCTGGACGTGTTACCGTGCAAGCGGTTGGTGGTCAATTAGTTTTCACTAACACCGAAGAGGGTGTTGGTTATGGTGTAACGTTTACGCCAAGTACTGGTTTGTCGGCAGCTCAAGGTCTAAGTGCATTAGAAGCATTGGAATTGGATAATCCATCGGTTTTCCTTGGAACCGACGAGATTGATCGTTCAAATTCTTTCCGAGTCACATTGACTGTTCCAGCGCCCGATGAAGATAATCGTTCAGGCACTACAACGATTACGTTGGATGAAGAGTATCGAAGTGTTCAGCAAGTTGCGGCATCTATTAATCGACAAATTAATAGTCTCGATAGCGATGCATTCATTGGGGTGCGAGCCGAAGCAGTTGAGATAGAACCACGAGTGGTACCACCTGAATACAAGCTTAGATTCGTCGCGACAGAAGAAGGTGAAGCTTCGACAATTACGATTTCTGATTTTATTGCCACTGGCGACGACGTCACAACAGACGAAATGTATGGCCTTATACAAATTGATGAAGACGATAACAGTCTACTAACCCAAGGTATTGAAGGCGTAAACAATGAATATCCAGCGCAAACGGTGACGTTGACAACGCCTGAAGGCGATGAAATTGAAATCACGACTGAAGAAAATGCAGAAGCAAATGAAATTGCTAGTATTTTTAATCGTCAGGCGGGTGTCACTGCTTCAGCTAGTTCGGAGTTAACCATTCCATTGTCTGGTTATAATAATCCCGGCAATAATATGAAGGTAACACTCAATGGCCAAGAGCTGGAATCTACTAGCTTAGCCGATATGGTTGAAGAAATTAATGGTTTGACTACAACTACATTGCCTGGCTTCTCAGCTGAGTTGAACGAAAACGGCGACATGATCATCAAAAATAGTATTGGTCGCGATATTAAAGTCGAGATTGATTCGCCAACTGTGACTGATAGTCTCGTTATTCAAGGTTCGGCAAATGCGGGTCCAGTTGTTTTAGGCGGGACGGCCACTGCTGATACTGCTGCTGTGGTAGGTGGCACAATCGAATTTATTTTCAATGAAGGCTATACGATTTCCAATCCAATACCTTCGGTTTCTGGGGTATTTGGCGCGCTGAGTGAAGATGAATTTGAAGATTATGTTTTGAATGTTTTTGATGCTCAAGATCAAGATACATACAACCACGCTACATCGACAACAATCTATGACAGTTTAGGTAATAGTCATATTATGACTCAGTACTTTGTGCGTGAGCCATTGGATCCTACTCGTCCTAATGAAGAAAACGTATGGGCGATGTATGTACAAATTGATGGCAAAGATGTCGGTGATCCTGACTCAACACTGCCATTCCCAGACAATTTAGAGCCTACACAATTCCGCCAAGAGTTGTTCTTCAACCCAGACGGAACATTTGACCAACAATCTACGGGTCCAATTTTTGTCACAAACTGGGATCCAGTGGATGAAGAGGGTTCTCCAACCGGTGCTCTTAAATCGCAAAATGTTTTGGAGGGAGGATTACCACTAAATGATCCCCCAACAAATTCAAACTTCGAGATATTGCTTGAGGACTCTAGTCAGTTTGGTAGTCCGTTCAGTGTCTCAGAAGTGAGTCAAAACGGTTATACAACTGGTCGACTAACCGGACTAGAGATTGATGCAGACGGATTTATCTTTGCACGATTTACGAACGGACAAGCTGAAGTCTTAGGGCAAGTAGCGCTTGCTAGTTTTAAAAATCCAGAGGGCCTCATCCCCTTGGGTGATACGGCGTGGGGTGAAAGCTTTGAGTCAGGCACACCAACCGTAGGTTCACCTCGTACGGGTACCTTTGGTAACCTGCGTTCTTCAGCATTGGAAGATAGTAATGTGGACTTATCCGAGGAACTCGTCGGTTTGATTATCGCGCAGCGCAACTTCCAGGCAAGCGCGAAAACTATCGAGACTTCCGATACCGTGACGCAGACTATTATTCAGTTATAGTAGCTGAGTGGTATTTTTCTAAAAAAGCGGAAACAGGGCGGCAACCGTCGTCCTTTTTTAGCTTTTGTTTCTACATGTTGATTTCTATTCGTCATTCTCGACGTGATCGGGAATCCATTTTTCAGGTGAAAACCCATTGGATGGATTCTCAGTCAAGCTGAGAATGACACGATCAGTCATGCCCTACACCATTGTGGCTGTATTACCCGTAATGCAAAGACTATTGTCGCTTTAGTCCCCGTCATTCCCGACTTGATCGGGAATCCATTTTTCAGGTGAAAACCCGTTGGATGGTTTCTCAGTCAAGCCCACCTCCGAACTTGGCATCCCCTTTGCAATTTCCTAAATAACACATAAACGTTTGCCGCTCTTTGCGGTGAATAAAAGGGTGAATATTATGGATCGTGCTTTGTATATCGCCATGTCAGGGGCGAAGCAAAATACTCTCGGACAAACTGCCGAAGCCAATAATTTGGCAAATGTATCCACGACTGGCTTTCGTCGTGATTTTGAACAAGCTCGCTCAATGCCGGTATTTGGCGACTACTATCCAACACGCGCATACGCCATGGAAGAACGTCCCGCTAGTGACTTTAATCCAGGTCCTCTTGTTGAAACTGGGAACGACCTTGATTTAGCAATCGATAATCAAGGTTGGTTTGCGGTGCTAGACGCTAACGGTAATGAAGCGTACACGCGCCGTGGTGATTTCCAAGTGGATGGTTTGGGGCGTTTGGTGAATGGTCAAAATCAACAACTTATCGGTGCTGGCGGTCCCATCGTTTTACCACCTTATGAAAAAGTACAGATAGCAGCAGATGGCACCGTTTCTATTCAAGGTGTTGGCGAGGAACCTGCGGTTATTGCGGGTATTGAACAAATCAAATTGGTAAACCCTGACTTAACACAAATGGAAAAAGGTGAAGATGGTTTGTTCCGGCTGCGGGATGCAGAGCCGGGTGCGATTCAACCAGCGGATCCAACGGTACAGGTAGCATCGGGATACGTAGAAGGCAGTAATGTAAGCGCGGTACATTCTTTGACTCAGATTATGTCATTGCACCGTCAATATGAAATGCAGGTGAAAATGATGAGCACGGCGGATGAAAATGCTCAAACCACTGCATCCATAATGGAAATTCAATAAATAAGATAGTTCGCGCTTTTTAGCATAAAAGTGTAAACGGGAGGCAGCAATGCATTCAGCACTCTGGGTCAGTAAAACCGGTTTAAATGCTCAAGATCATGGTTTGACCACAATTTCAAATAACTTAGCTAATGTATCAACGACCGGTTTTAAGAAAGACCGTGCCGTATTCGAGGATCTAATTTATCAAATTCAACGTCAACCAGGTGCTCTATCAAGTCAAGACAGCCGCTTACCAAGTGGTTTGCAGTTAGGTACGGGTGTGAAGGTCGCTGGTACACAAAAAATTCATACAACAGGTAGTTTAGAGGAAACCTCTCAGCCATTGGATTTAGCGATCAATGGTCGCGGTTTCTTCCAAATTGCTTTACCGGATGGACAAATTGCCTATACCCGTGATGGCACGTTCCACATGGACGCAGAAGGTAATATCGTGAACTCCCAAGGTTATCTATTAGAACCCAATATTACGATACCTGACCAAACCAATACTATGACCATTAGTCGAGATGGTATCGTTTCTGTCACTCAGTTTGGAGATACTACGCCGCAAGAAATTGGTCAGATCGATGTGGTAGATTTTATCAACCCTACTGGGTTACAAGCTGTGGGCGGTAATCTCTTTCTTGAAACTGCAGCAAGTGGGGCGCCAGAAATTGGTGTCGCAAGCGAAGATGGTTTTGGCTCAATTGAGCAAGGGTTTTTAGAAAACTCCAATGTGAAAGTCGTCGAAGAAATGGTCAAAATGATCACCGTTCAGCGGGCTTATGAAATGAACTCAAAAGTCGTCAGCAGTGCTGATCAGATGCTTCAATACTTGGCTCAGAATACATAATTAGGAGCACAAGGTTCTAATTAAAGGAGTGTCTTATGAATAATCGATTCATCTCACTATTTGCGATTATGACTATACTGCAAGGGTGCAGCACCATTGTTCCTATGGATGAGAAGCCAGATGATCCGAACTTTGCACCAGTGCCTGCACAATCGCTTAAACCACCTGCAGAAAATAATGGCTCCATTTATCAGGCAAATTACTCCATGGCGTTATATGGAGACCAGCGCTCAAGACGGATTGGCGATATCGTGACGATTATTTTGCAAGAGCAAACTAATGCGTCCAAATCAAACTCAGCGTCTACTACAAAAGATAGTGAAATAGATGTCGTACCGACCAGTATTTTTGGACAAGGATTGGATTTCTTACAAAATGATTTTGAGGCAGAGCGTGCTTTCGATGGGTCCGGTGACGCTGATCAAAGCAACAGTTTGCAAGGTCAGATTACCGTTACCATAAGTGATATTTTACCCAACGGTGTGTTAGAAATACGTGGTGAAAAATGGCTTAGTTTAAATCAAGGAGATGAATTTATCCGTGTTAAGGGTTTGATTCGCCCTCAAGATATTAGCTCGGATAATACGGTTTTATCTCATAAATTGGCTGATGCACGCATTAGTTATGGTGGTACGGGATACGTGCATAATGCTAGCAAGCCTGGCTGGCTTGATCGTTTCTTTACCAGCCAATGGTGGCCGTTTTAGCTACGGTTTAATTTCGGAGCGATACAAACGCTTAACACAAGAGAAACATTATGAAAGTCATTATTCTACTACTGACATGCTTTATGAGCCTGACAACGCTTGCTGATCGAATCAAGGATCTTACATCGGTTGCTGGCGTTCGTTCGAACCAACTCATTGGTTATGGTTTGGTGGTAGGGTTGGATGGCAGTGGTGATAAAGCGCCGTTTACCAATCAAAGTTTTAACAATATGATGAAAGAGTTTGGCATTTCTGTTCCGCCAGGAACGGACCCTAAACTTAAAAATGTCGCGGCAGTGTCGCTAACGGCAAGTTTGCCGCCATTTGCCAAACCAGGCCAATCGATTGACGTGACTGTTTCTAGCATCGGCAATGCAAAAAGTTTACGCGGCGGTACTTTACTGTTTTCTCCTTTAAAAGGTGCAGATGGTCAAGTGTATGCAGTGGCTCAAGGTAATTTGGTGGTAGGCGGTTTTGGTGCAGAAGGAAATGATGGTTCTAGTATTACGGTAAATGTGCCAAGTGTTGGGCGTATTCCAAACGGTGCCACAGTAGAACGCCCTGTACCGAATGCGTTTGCTCGCGGTGACAGCCTTATCTTGAACTTAGACCGACCAGATTTTACAACAGCGAAACGCATGGCCGACACAATTAACGATTTACTTGGACCAGAAACGGCCTACGCACAAGATGCTACGTCGGTACGCGTAAGTGCACCTCGTGACCCTAACCAGCGAGTTTCTTTTTTATCTCTCATTGAGAACCTCACAGTGACGCCGGGTGAAGCGACAGCAAAAGTGATCATCAATAGTCGCACGGGCACCATTGTCATTGGGAAGCATGTGAAAATTGATCCGGTTGCTGTTACACATGGCAGCCTTACAGTAACGGTGAAAGAAAATATTGAGGTGAATCAACCCAATGCCCTAGCTGGAGGTGAAACCGCTGTAGTTCCTAATGCAGACGTCAATATCGATGAAGAAGGCAACCCCATGTTTGTTTTTGATCCCGGTGTGTCCTTAGATGAGATCGTTAAAGCAGTTAACGAGGTTGGCGCAGCCCCAGGAGATTTAATGGCTATTTTAGAAGCCCTTAAACAAGCCGGCGCATTGAATGCAGAACTCATCGTGATTTAATCGGCGAATGACATCGAGAGTCATAAATGACGGAAAAACAACATCTGATTAGCGAACTAAAGAAAAAACATGATGCTGTGGTTGAGCAGTCCCATGGTGGCAGCCCTGCAACACTTGATCACTTATTGAAGCAAAGGCAATCACTCATAGAAGAACTGTTTTCAAAGTATCAAAATGATTTAGACAACACAGACCTTGAGTTATTAAGTGCAATTCTAGAGAGCACTCAAGCCTTAGAAAAAGAAATAGACGAAGTGCGCAATAAGAAGGGAAACGAGCTGATCAAACACAAAAAGATTCCTAATAGAATGCGTTTATATACCCGAATTTCCCAAAATAAATAAGCGGTCATACACTGCCGCTTTTTCCGCTTCACGTCCTTTAAATTTATCCAAATCTTCTCCAAATGCCTATTAATCGCGCATTTATCCATATTGGCCCAGTGATTGCAGTTTACCAAGATAAATATCTAATTTCTGGGCGATGCCATGAACGCATTAACCAATACCTACAACTATAACGATTTATCTTCGTTAAATAAGATTACTCAGCTTGGTAATGAAAACCAAGATGCTGCGTTGAAGGAAGTGGCGAAGCAATTTGAGTCGATGTTTATCAAAATGATGCTCAAAAGTATGCGTGATGCGAATGCCGTATTTGAGGAAGGCAATCCACTCAATACCAATGAATCCAAGTTTTATCGTCAAATGCATGATGATCAGTTGGCACTGTCCATGAGTAAAGGGAAAGGTGTCGGTTTAGCAGATAGTATTTATCGTCAGATGAAGCAAGAGTTTAATGTTGGGGAAAATGAAACACGTAGACAAGTTAATGAAGCGATCCGACAGTTTAATGGTGTGACACAAAAACCGAGTAGCGATATTGAAAAAGATCTCGATTCGGTGAAAGAAAATAAACTGAGACCATCGATTGATACAAAAGATGATATTAAGAGTTCTTCACCTGGCTTAAGAGTAGATCAGCAAAAACAGTCAGGCTTTAGTACTCCGCAAGAATTCGTACAAACTCTATGGCCCATTGCGCAGAAAGTTGGAAAAGATATGGGAGTAGAGCCCAAAGCGATTCTTGCTCAAGCAGCACTGGAAACCGGTTGGGGTAAGCATCTTATTCATCATAGCGGTGGCCAAAATAGTTTTAACCTATTCGGTATCAAAGCTGATAGGCGCTGGGGGGGCGAGAGCGCCGAGGTCAGTACGCTGGAATATCGTCAAGGTCAGCCTAGAACAGAAATGGCGCGTTTTCGAGTTTACGACTCATATGAATCGAGTATGCGAGATTACAGTCAGTTTGTATCACAAAGTGAGCGTTACCAAGATGCCGTGAGTAACGGCCAGTCGATCAAGCATTACAGCGAAGGTCTGCAAAAAGGTGGGTATGCAACAGATCCTTTTTATGCACAAAAAATTCAACGCATTGCCCACGGTGATGTATTGAATAGCGCGATTCAACTTGCTGGCTTGGATATAGATTGAGGTAGTTATGGCAGGTATTTTAGAGATAGGTATATCTGGACTTCGTGTTCACCAAACTGCATTAACCGTTACGGGTAACAATATTGCTAATGTGGATACTGAAGGCTATAGCCGTCAAGACGCGTCTATCGTTAGTCAAAATCCTCAATTTCAGGGCGGTGTTTGGATTGGCGGTGGTGCCCGAGTCGATGATGTACGCCGAATTTATGATGAATTTTTAGTTGGCCAGTTGCAGAAAGATACTTCCACATTTAATTATTTCGATACGCTTTCTACGAATGCTGAGCAAATTGATAAGCTGCTAGCTGATCCTGGAACAGGTATTCAACCTGGCATTGAAAACATGTTTGGGGCGTTTCAAGCGGCGATCGATGACCCAAGCTCTTTACCAGCGCGCCAAGTTGTACTGAGTGAAAGCCAAGGCCTAGTCGATCGTTTTGCTTCCATTGATGATCGCTTGCGAGACTCAAATAATATACTTAATGGGCAAATGGGAACCTTAGCAACGCAATTGAATACCCTTGCTGAATCCATTTCTGAACTGAATACTCAAATACAATTTGCAACGGCCAGTGCTCAGGGTAATTACCCGAATGAGTTGTTAGATAAGCGCGACCTTGCCATCAAAGAGATATCAGAATTAGTGAGTGTCACTGTTGCTACTCAGGACAACGACAGCGTCAATATCTTTATTGGAAATGGTCAGCCCTTGGTGGTGGGTAAAGACGTAAACAGAGTATCGGTTGCTCCTGGTCAACAAGATCCTAGCAGAAATGCGCTTTATTTCGAACGTGATGGTGTTGTACAAAATATCACAAACGAAGTAGAGGGCGGAAAGTTGGGAGGGCTGCTCGCATATCGTCGTGAAGTGCTAGATCCAGTTATTAGCCAAATTGGACGTGCAGCTATAGCGCTGCAATTTAATATGAACGAACAGCATGCCTTGGGTATAGATATTGATGGTCAACGCGGTGGTCTGTTTTTCAATGATGTTAATGACCCGTTATTAGCAAGTAGTCGAGTTATTGGCGACGCAGACAATGAGATGCCAGATGATCGCGATATAAAAGTGAATATCACGGATCCAAATGAATTAACTGATAGCGATTATAAGATAGAGTTTGTTGGTCCTAATGACTATACGTTCCGTGTAACTCGTGTAAAAGACGGCGAAGAAATGCTGACCACAGCATTAAGTACGGAGTTTCCCGAAACCTTTAATATCGACGGTTTTGATATTAGCTTTGAAGCTGGTAGCTTTAAAGCAGGAGATCAATTTTATCTGACACCCACTCGTAATGGTGCAAAAGATTTGGATCTTGATATCCAAGTGCCTCAGCAACTCGCACTCGCTACGGCAGTGATGACTGACTTTGATGTTGGTAATCAAGGGCAAGCGGAAATTAGCCCAGGTGAAGTTTACGATATGGATACGGATAGTTTTGAAGTACCCGGTGAACTGACCCCACCCTTGGTAATTAAATTTACTAGCGATACTACTTACGACGTTTTGGATAATACAGACCCAGCTAATCCTATTCCATTGTTTCCACCAATCATGAACCAGACATATGTACCTGGCGTTAAAAATGATCTATTGCCGCTTAATGAAAATAAAACGGCAGTGACGAGTATTGGCGGCTATGTTCCACCTGATTTCTTTTATCAAGACTATACCGAGGCATTTAAAACTCCTGGAAATGGTTTATTCCCAGCACGGATCACGTTGTCGGATCCAGATCCCGTTACTGGAAACATGAAAGACCGAGGATTATTAACGATTCCGGCGAACACTCCGGCTAACGAAATTGCGAGTATTCTTTCAGATCAGCGTGGAGTGAGTGCTAGTGCCCGTACTACGATAGAGTTGACGAACTTCACAGACGACCCCGTTGGATTTTTGGAACAAAAGCTATTTCTAAATGGTGTTGAGTTAACAGATAGCTTACCACCCACACAGATAAAGTATGATGAAAGCTACCCTGATGAGGTTCCAAACCCTATTGATGCAAACTTTTTAGCAGATCGGATCAATGCCAACTTTGATTTTCAAGAGCAAGGAATCGTTGCTCGTAGTGATGGATCAAAGCTCACCATTATCGCCCTCAATGGTGAGGATCTTTCGATTGAATTCCAGGGTGATAATGGCGACAGCATCGATGTTGGTAATGGACAAGATACTTATTTGACACCAACAGGTCAGGCTTTTTCTGAACCATTATCTAAGTATGAAGGATTTGATTTTACAGAGGGAGGCCCTTATACATTTGAGTTTGATGTACCCGGACAAGGTACATTCAATATTGAATTGAATGAAGAATACACGACAGGACCTGATCTTATAAAAGGTATCGAAGACAAAATTAACGATACCCTTTTTTCTTACAACGGTGAGCTACAAGTCGATATTGATGAGAAAGGGAATATCCTGTTTCAAAATCGTTTAGAGATCAGTCCAAAAGGCGTTAATGGCAGTGCGAAACTGACTATGGGTGGCCAGGTTAAAGTTGAATTAGATGAGGGTATAGAGTTTAGAACTCAGCCGCCAGGTAGTAATTTATTTGAGGAAAATCCAGAGCAAAAACCTACCTACTTTGGTTATGAGTTGTCAATGGACGGGGTTCCAAAAGAGGGAGATGCGTTTTATGTTGACTTCAATGATGACGCAGTTACCGACAATAGGAACGGAGTGCTTCTGGGCGGTATTCAAAAGAAAGAAATTATTGAAGGTGACATGACCTTCAGCGAATCCTACGGAAAAACAGTCGAAGAAGTGGGTTCAATTACAGCCAGAGCACAGATCAACACGGAGAGTTCCAAAGTATTGCTTCAAAATAGTGAGGACAATGTGAGTGCTGTAAGTGGAGTAAACCTAGATGAAGAAGCCGGTAAGTTAATTCAATATGAATTGGGCTATAACGCATCTGCACAGGTAATCTCTGTTGCGAGAGATCTATTTAGCACCTTGATTGGTATCTTTTAAAGGTAATCGATATGCGTATTTCAACCATGCAGCAGTTTAATTCAGGCTTGCGCTCTATTTTAAACAATCAAGAATCGACACAACGTACACAACAACAGATCTCTAGTGGTCGTCGTGTTTTGACACCAGCGGATGATCCAATCGCCGCAACCCAAATATTGCAGCTGCAGCAAGATATTAGTTTGCGTGATCAATACGAGAAAAACATAACCTCAGCGAGAAACCGATTGAATTTAGAGGACTCCATCTTAGGTGGTGTCATTGATAATATTGACCGAATTCGAGAACTCACGGTGAATGCTGGTAACGGCTCCATGACAAAGGAAGATCGAGGTTATATTGCGAGTGAAATAGAGGAACGTCTTGATGCACTGGTTGATTTGATGAACACTAAAGACGCCAGTAACACATATATTTTTGGTGGCTTTAAAGGCGAAACGGTACCTTTTCAGGAAAGACCTGGTGGGGGCGTAACCTATCAAGGCGATGATGGTGAGCGCTTTTTAGAAATTAGTAATAGTACCAAGATTCAGACAAGTGATACTGGGAAGAACATTTTTGTTGATGTGCAAAGTGCCCAGAATACATTCTACACTCGTGACAATGAACGTAATTTGGGAACAGGGTTTATCAGTAATGGATTTGTTATGGATCAAGAAGCCTATGATGAATTCTATCCTGAAGACATTGTTATACGTTTTAATCCAGATGGATTTATTACGCCACCAGGACCCAATTTCTCGGTGCTTAGCCAAAGCGATAATAGGCCAATAGATGGCTTGGCTGGCGTTGCTTATTCGCCAGGTACAGAGCTAGTGGTGAAAGGTGCTGCGTTCAAAATTGCGGGACAACCAGAACAAGGCGATAGTTTTTTTGTTACGAGTAGCCCTAAACAGTCACTAACCGATACGGTGGCTAGTTTAATGGAGGGGTTACGGACGCTAGAAGATAACCCTGAGCAAAGTGCTCAATTGGATGTTTTGATTGAAAATACTCTCAATAACCTCGATTTCGCTCAAACATCTGTGTCTGAAGTACGCTCTGAAGTGGGTGGAAGACTTAATACGGTAGATAATATCGAGAGCCTACATAAAGATGTAGACCTAGTAAGCCAAGATATACTTAGTCAACTACAAGATGTGGACTTTGCTGAAGCGGTTAGTCGCTTGTCACTCGAATCGCTATTGCTAGAGGCATCTCAACAGAGCTTTGCTCAAATCAATCGGTTGACACTGTTTAATCAGCTTTAGTTATAAGAATTGGTTGGCCCGTAATTTGCTCTTCTAAAGTATTGTGACATTTTACCGACACCCTATAAAAATAGGTAGGGCAATAATTATGTTTGATGGCCAAACAATTTTAATCACTGGCGGTACAGGTTCATTTGGTAAGCAATACACACAAACATTGCTAGACCGATATAAACCCAAAAAAATCATTATATTCTCTCGCGATGAATTGAAACAATTCGAAATGCAGCAGGTTTATAATCAAGAATGCATGCGCTATTTCATCGGTGATGTAAGAGACCGAGAGCGTATGATGCAGGCCTGCAAAGGTGTCGATTACATCATACACGCTGCTGCAATGAAGCAAGTGCCTGCCGCTGAATACAACCCTATGGAATGCATTAAAACTAATATCGATGGCGCAGAAAACGTTATTCGAGCATCCATAGAGAATGGGGTCAAAAAGGTAATCGCGTTATCAACTGACAAAGCTGCAAATCCGGTCAATCTTTATGGAGCAACCAAACTATGCAGTGATAAGTTATTTGTTGCTGCAAATAATATGGTTGGTGGGGAAGTACCGAGGTTCGCAGTGGTGCGGTATGGCAATGTTGTTGGTAGCCGTGGATCGGTCGTTCCATTTTTTCGCAAGCTAGTGTCTGAAGGTGCAGAGTCACTTCCAATTACGGATTTAAGAATGACACGCTTTTGGATAACCCTTCAACAAGGTGTGGACTTTGTCATAAAAAACTTTTCAAGAATGAAGGGCGGCGAGATTTTTGTACCTAAGATACCGTCTGTCAAAATGACGGACCTGGCAAAAGCGATTGCGCCAGACATACCGCTTGAAGAGATAGGTATCCGTCCTGGCGAGAAACTTCATGAAAAAATGTGTCCTAAAGATGATAGCTATCGGACGCTAGAGTTTGAAGATCACTATGTTATCACACCATCAATTAACTTCCATGATGGCAACGTTAACTATGTAATGAATAACTTAAATGAGCAGGGAAAATCCGTCGAACAAGGGTTTTCTTATGATTCAGGTACGAATACATGGTTTCTAACGGTAGAAGAAACACAAGTACTCTTGCAAGAAGCGAACGCATGATTCCCTATGGTCGTCAGAATGTAAATCAAGAAGATATTGATAGCGTCATAGAAGTCTTAGAAAGTGACTATTTAACTCAAGGTAAAATGGTTAATACTTTCGAGGACGCGATCTGTAAAAAGGTTAGCGCTAAATATGCAGTCGCTGTTAATAGTGCAACTTCCGCTTTGCATTTAGCTTGTAAGGCCTTAGAACTTGGTCCGGGTGACTTAGCTTGGACATCTGCTATTTCATTTGTTGCGAGTGCAAATTGTGCTCTTTACTGTGGTGCAGATATTGACTTTATTGATATAGAACGAGAAACGGTCAACATATCGGTAAGCGAACTCGAACAAAAGCTTCAACGATGTCTAGATCAAAGTTTACCTCTCCCTAAAGTACTGATTGTAGTGCATATGGCAGGCCATAGTGCTGATATGAAGGGAATAAAACAGCTATCGGAACAATATGGATTCCGGATTATAGAAGATGCTTCTCATGCTATTGGGTCTCGCTACTTAAATGAAAGTGTTGGAAGCTGCCAGTTTAGTGATGCCGCTATCTTTAGTTTTCATCCTGTAAAAATTATAACCACTGGTGAAGGCGGGGTCCTTACGACAAACTGCGAAACCATTGCCAATACTGCCAAATTATTGAGATCTCATGGAATCACCCGAGATAATCATGACCGAAATGAAGGCTGGTACTATGAACAGTTACAATTGGGTTTTAATTATCGATTAACAGATATACAAGCTGCTTTGGGATTCTCTCAGTTAAAACGATTAGATGAGTTTGTAAAAAAGAGACAGGAGAAGGCGAGTTATTATATAGAGCAGCTTTCGAAGTTGGATCTTTTATTGCCAAACGTCAATCAGCTTCAATCCGCATCTTGGCATTTGTTTATTATCCAATTAAAGCGCCATGACCGGCATTCAATTTTTGATTGCTTGAGGAAAAAAGGTATTGGCGTAAATGTTCACTACATTCCAATATATCTTCAACCGTATTATAGAGACAAAGGATTTAGTTCTGGGTATTGTCCAAATGCTGAGAATTATTATTCGTCAGCCTTGAGTTTACCCCTTTATCCAGACTTAACTAAAGAAAACCAAAAATACATAATTGATGTTCTCAAGGAAGTATTACAATGAATGTTGCAATTATTCCGGCGCGCGGAGGTAGTAAACGCATAGCGGATAAAAACATTCGTAATTTCCTAGGCCAGCCTATAATCGCCTATTCAATTAATTCTGCGTTAGAATCTAAATTGTTTGATCGCATTATAGTGTCTACGGATAGCGCCAAGATATCTGAGATTGCATCGTATTATGGAGCAGAGGTTCCGTTTATTCGTCCAGATGAGTTAGCTGATGATTATACAGCAACGGTTGATGTCATTAGTCATGCTGTAAAAGAACTAAACCTGGATGATGATGATCTTGTAACTTGTATTTATGCGACAGCGCCTTTTTTAAATCATCAACGACTGATATCAGCTCATGAATTGTTTCATGATCAGTATCCAACATACTGTTTTCCCGTCGTCGAATTTGAATTTCCGATTCAGCGCAGCGTGTCTTTACACGAAGGTAGAGTGAAGGTTAAGGAACCGAGCAAGATTGCATCAAGATCGCAAGATCTTATTCCATATTACCATGACGTGGGGCAATTCTATGTGGGATTAGCGAGTACGTGGAAAGACCGAGTTCCGATTATATCTAACGAAGCAAGCGCTTTCGTTATTTCCAGAAAATTATTGATACAGAGGAAGACTGGATTATGGCCGAAAACCTTTATCGTACTTTTCATAGCTAGAGCGGTCTAATTATGAATGTGATATTTAGAATTGAGGCTAATAATAGCATTGGTCTTGGACATCTTATGAGAGCCTTCTCTTTAGCTCATTGGCTGTCAAAAGAATACAAATGTACATTCGTGATCTCTGATAAATCAATATCTATTAAGAACGAAATCGAGAAAAGAGGCTATGTAGCTCAGCTTATTTCCTATTCTGAGGACACACTTGAAGATGCTATAAGGACATGTAGTTTAATTGAAAAACTGGATGATTCTGTTGCCTATATTGTGGTGGATGATTACAGGCTTGATGAAGCTTGGGAGTCTTACTGTTCAGATCGGTTAAAGATTAATATGGTTGTTATTGATGATTTAGATGATCGGCCACACAACTGCGACTACATTATTGATGGCTCATTAGGGAGATGTGAGACTAGTTATGCTAGATCAACTATCAATAAAAATAAGTTCTTTGGTATTAAATATTGCCTGTTGTCACCATATTATCGAGAGTTAAGAAAAGACGCGATTCATAGAAGAAAACTCGATTCAGGGGTTAATAATATACTGGTCTCTTTTGGAGCGACTGATCCGAAGAATTTTAGTTTAAAAGCACTGAAGGCTATTAAGGAATCTTGCTTCAATGGAAGTGTTACTGTGATTACTACTCGATATAATAAAAATATAAAAACTATAGAAGAGTATAAAAATAAAGATGTCCAATTATTAATTGATCACGATGATATACCTTCACTTATAATTAATGCTGACTTATGCATTGGTGCACTTGGAATAAGTCTCCTCGAAAGATCTTGCTTAGGCTTACCAAGCATTTGCTTGAAAGTTGCTGAAAATCAAAATTACAATGCCACTTCAGCTTTTGATTTTGGTATTTCAGATGTCATCGATGAAGATGATATTGTTGATTCAATTAATAAAAATATAAATAAGGAAGTATCTGAAAGACGTATCCTAATGAATCATCTAATGTCTACTGTAGATGGATTAGGAGCATACCGAGTTGCCATTAAATGTTTTGGCTTAATGCCAAGTGTTCAGCTTAGAGAATTGAAATATTCAGATTCAGAATCTTTGTTTGAGTGGCAGAATCAGCCTTATGCAAGAGAGTACAGTAGAAATTCATCAGTACCATCATTAGAAGAGCACAATGAATGGATAAGACTTTCATTAAATGATGAACGTAGACATATGTGGATCATAATGGCAGACGGAAATGAAGCTGGTTACGTCCGCTTAGATGACAAGGTGGATAATTATGAAGTTAGCATATTGATTGATTCTTGCTTTCAAGGATTAGGTATTGCAAGAGGCGCATTAGAAGAGTTGAAAATGAAGACTGAAAAACCTATTCAAGCTTTCATTCATAAGAATAATGTAGCATCACTACGTATGTTTTTAGCTACTGGTTTTGAATATAAAGGTGATAACTATTATCAATGGAGTCCAGAATGAAAGCTATAAAAATTGATAATAGGCGTATCGCTCTTGATGAAAAGCCTTATATTGTCGCAGAATTATCAGCCAATCATAATGGTAGTCTCGATGAAGCAAAGCGCTTGATTGCATTGGCAAAAAAATCTGGAGCAAATGCGGTTAAATTGCAGACATATACACCGGACACAATAACCATCAACTGTGATAAACCAGATTTTAAAATTAGTGATGGCTTATGGGAAGGCTATACACTTTACGATCTTTATGTCGAAGCGCACACCCCATTCGAATGGCACAAAGAATTGTTTGAATATAGTAGGACGCAAAAAATCACTTGCTTTAGCTCACCATTCGATGAAAGTGCCGTTGATTTACTTGAAGATCTAAATTGTCCAGCATACAAAATTGCCTCGTTCGAAGCAATTGATTTGCCTCTTATAAAATATGTCGCTAGTACTAAAAAGCCCATGATTATTTCTACTGGAATGGCCAATAAAGAAGAAATTTCAGAGGCCTTAGAGGTCGCTCGATCACAAGGCAACAAGCAAATAATCTTGCTTCATTGTATTAGTGCATACCCAGCCCCATTAGATCAAGCTAATTTAAAGATGGTAAATACCTTGGCTCGTGACTTCAATGTACTTACTGGCTTGTCTGATCATACCCTGGGCAATGAAGCAGCATTAGCATCCGTTGCTTTAGGGAGCGTTTTTATCGAGAAACATTTTACACATTCTCGTAATGACAAAGGCCCTGATTCAAGTTTCTCAATGGAACCGCATGATTTAGAACGACTGGCAACTATGACTAGTGCAATTAAGGAAGCAATAGGAAATGGTGGTTATCAGCAAGCGCCTTCTGAGAGTCAGAATAGAGTTTTCCGTCGTTCGCTATACGTAGTCAAGGATATTAAGAAAGGGCAGGCGCTTACACGAGACAATATACGTAGCATTAGACCCGGCTATGGGTTAGAGCCAAAGCATCTTGATAAATGTATCGGAAAAATAGCGGTTAGAGACCTCGAACGCGGTTCAGCTTTAAGTTGGGATGACATTAAAATTGACTAAATATGTTGTCGAAATTGATAGGTTTCTAAAGCTCATGAAAAACTTAATGCCGAGATATGAGTGATGGTCATGGAGATAAATGACAATAGTATTGGAGTCGTAGACTATGGCTGTGGGAATCTATTTTCGGTCGAAAATGCAATAAAAAAAATCACAAAAAATTACTTTATCTCGTCTGACTATGAGAAATTAAAGAGTGCCGATCGCATAATATTACCAGGCGTTGGCTCTTTCTCAAAAGCAATGAGTAATTTACGCGCACTAGGCATTGATGATCTTATCATTGAGCATGTCAATTCGGGAAAACCATTGCTTGGAATTTGCCTTGGTATGCAGATACTCCTCAGTAAAGGATATGAACATGGCGAGACTAAAGGTCTCGATCTGGTATCTGGTGAGGTTTTACTTTTTCCGTCCCTAGAAGGATACAGAATACCTCATATGGGATGGAACGAAGTACTTTACAAATCTGATGTGCCCAACGAATTTGAAAATATTGATAATAAAACCTGTTTTTATTTTGTCCATAGCTATTATTGTGACGTTACTGAAGATATTAAAAAAGTTTACGTGAATTACTGTGATATGGATGTGGTTGTGGGTTTTGAAAAGGGAAATATTAAAGGCGTTCAGTTCCATCCCGAAAAGAGCCAAGATGCAGGTATATATCTGTTAAGGCAGTTTATAAATGGCGGTACCTAGCAATGTTAAAAATTAGAATTATTCCAATTCTACTAATAAAGGGAAACTCAGTAGTCAAGACGGTTCAATTTTCTGAACCGCGAATGGTTGGGGATGCAATAACTAATGTAAAAGTATTTTCTAGCCGAAAGGCTGATGAGATGGTTATTGTAGATATCGAAGCCACAGAGAAAAAGCGCATAAATCTCCCTCTATTAAAGCGTTTGTCATCACATTGCATTATGCCGCTAACCATAGGTGGTGGCGTCACTACATTGGAAGATGCCGAAGATTTGTTTAGTGTAGGTGCGGATAAAGTACTTGTTAATAGTGCTTTTTATAATAGACCAGAGATTCTAACCGATATTAGCTCTAAGTTTGGCCGTCAAGCAGTTGTTTTTTCCTTGGATGTAATGAAGAAGAGCAATGAATATGTTCCCGTCTCTAAAAACGGTAGCGTAAAACAAAGCTGGACTCTCCGTGAAACTGTAGAGAGAGCTATTGAGTATGGTGCAGGAGAGATTATTTTAAATTCTGTTGATTGCGATGGAATGATGCAGGGGTTTGACCTAAATCTGTGTAAGCAAGTATCTGACATTTCTAGTGTTCCAGTTGTGATCGCAGGCGGGTGTGGAACGAAGGAAGACTGTGTACTTGCGGTGAATAGCGGAGCTGACGCAGTTGCTGCAGGCAGTATTTTTTATTGGGTTGGCGAAAGTATTTTAACGATTAAAGACTATATGAATAAAAATGGATTGGAGGTGCGTTTATTATGAGTGACGTACAGTATTGTAAGCGCTGCTTGTTCCCAGAAACTAAGCCCGACTTATATTTTGATGAGGAGGGCATATGTGATGCCTGTCGGTCTGCTGAACGAAAGCACGGTACTGAAGATGCCATCGATTGGGAACAACGCAAGCGTGATTTCGATAGTATTTTGGATTCTGCTAGAGAGCGTGCAACTGGCCCATATGATTGTTTAGTACCTGTCAGCGGAGGTAAGGACAGTACTTGGCAAGTGTATGCAATGAAAAAAATCCATGGCATGAATCCCCTCGCGGTAACGTTTGATCAGTTCGATCAGACAAGTACTGGACGTCATAACTTGGACGTGTTGCGATCGATCGGTGTTGATCACGTTCACTTCACTCTAAATCCAAACGTGGTGAAGCCTCTAATCAAAAAGGGGTTTGAAATTGTTGGTGATCACTACTGGGTGAATCACGTTGGAATTTATACTGTCCCATTCCATTTTGCAGTCAACTTTGGTATTCCATTGGTGATATTTGGCGAGAATCCTCAGTTTGAATACGGTGGCCCCTTGCTTAGCAGGGATAATATGGTGATGGATAGAAAATGGCGTCAAGAATTTGGGCTAATGCGGGGATTGAGAGAAGAGGATATGGTTGATGATGAAATATCCATGACCGACCTCAAGATGCTGTGTTACCCAAGTGACGATGATATGCACAATGCAGGTGTTTTGGGAACGTTTTATGGTCACTTTTTTAAGTGGGACGCATCAGTTCATACGGAGCTGGTTAAAAAACTCGGTTGGTCACCTTTACCATCTGCGCCATCAGGGTCATGGGTCGACTACGAAAACTGCGACATGAAATTTATTGATATTCGAGAGAGGGTTAAATATTTAAAATTCGGTTATGGTCGAGCGACAGATCAATTAAATATCGAAATCCGCAATGGAAGAATAACACGCCAAGAAGCATTAGAAATAGCGATCGAGACTGATGGGAAAGTTGATCCCGACAACGTAAAAGCATTTTGCGAGTATATTGATATAACTTTATCAGAATACACGGATATCATGGATTCGTTTGTGAATCATGATATTTTCAAGCAGGATGAAGATGGTGAATGGATACTTAGAGGTAAGAGGGCATAGATATGAGTTTATCTGATCAAGAATCCTTCTGGAAGGGTGAATTTGGCCTTGGCTACATTGATAGGAACAAAGGTGAGAAGATTATCTCATCCAACATTCACCTTTTTTCAAACGTATTTAAGAATATTGATTATATTGATTCAATTGTAGAGTTTGGCTGTAATATCGGACTCAATTTATTAGCTATAGATCGTTTAATGCCTGATGTTAGATTGACTGGCGTCGATATCAACGAAAATGCCTTATCTAGAGTAGAAAATTGGGGTAAAGCTAAAACAGTATTGGGTTCTGTTGTGGATCTTGAGTTAAGTGACACTTACGATCTCACCTTTACAAAGGGTGTTTTGATACATATTAACCCTGATCATTTAAATAAGGTGTATGAGAATCTTTATAACTACTCCAATAGATATATTCTTGTTGCTGAATACTATAACCCAAATCCTGTCACTGTGCCTTATCGAGGAGAAAGCGATAAGTTATTCAAAAGAGATTTTGCTGGAGAGATTTTAGATATCTATTCAGATCTAAAGCTTTTGTCTTATGGTTTTTGTTATAAAAGAGATTTGCTTTTCCCTCAAGATGATATTACCTGGTTTTTACTTGAAAAAAGTAAGTAAAGGACTATATGGCTTGATCCGAAAACTATTCTCGAATGGTTCTTTTCAAGTCAGATATCGCCTCTTCGGTTGTTCTATCTTTTTGAATAACCGATAGTAAATTTTCTGGTAACTCCAAAAGAAAGGATTTAAATCGATCTTTCCATTTCTTTATAACTTCGGCTTGGTTTTCTGGTTTGCACGAATAGGCAATTGAATATCCACTGAAACTATAATGCCATATTGTACCTCTAAAGAAATACATGAGTGATCCATGCTCATTGTAAAAACTTGTATTGATATGATTTGATATAGCCCAACAAGTTGATGATAAACTGCTAAGGTTATATTCCATTTTATCTAGGAATTTCGCATATAGGTAACAAACCTCTTTTATTGGTTCATATAAGTTATCCTTGATATCTTTTTTAAGCGTTAGAGGAATACTTCTGGTGTGTACTCTAAATTCATTGGTGTCATCGTCTTTTGGTTCTATTTTTATTTCGATAGGTTCACCGATCTGAATATGAGTGGAGTTGTTTATTATTAACCCATCTGAGCAATTGAATAACTCAAATTTATATCTAGCTTTGAAATAGTTAATTGCCATATCTATACGGCGTTTGGTCGTATAATAAGTCGATGTAGTTAAGCAGTCTCCTTTGTAGCCTTCTCGAACGAAGTTATCTGTCACTGTTGCTTCAGCAATATCTTTTATTGTATTAATTTCTTCACTTTCTATATTGTCGTCAAAATAGATACTCTTTTTACTATGGTGATTTGAGGCATCGTAGAATCCAAAGTCGGTACCAAAGAGGAATATCTTTTCTGCTCTATAATGAAACGCAAACGAAAGTGCTGCGTTCACACAAGTTGGAGTAGGTTCTACTAATTTATTGTCTTTTCCCTCAATTATACTGCCAATGGATAGTGAGTCTTTTACAAAGCAATAACTCTCTTTAAAAAGTCTCTTTAAGAAAGGGCTGCATTGGATCGCAGAAATGAGAGTAATGTTTTTTGTTTTATCTTCACCAATATCTTTTAAAACCGGATATACTTCGTAATCGGATTCAATCTCTATATGATAATCTGGTACTAATCCATAGTTTAATAATGACTTTATAGATGTTCCTGCTGAAATAAGGATACAGGAATTTCGAATGTTAACTAGTTGGTCGAAGTGGTCATCAAGAGATGGTCCGCTACCACATACAATGACGGGTTTTGTCCATTTAAATTGGTGAGACTTGGGAATAAGCTTCATACCATCATCGATGTTATGTAGTATGTGGTTAAGCTGGTTTACTTCATCATCATAAAATCCCCAAAGACTCAGATACATCTGAAGATCTTCATTAATTTTTTTGATTATTTCACCATATTTGTCATGTCTACCATGGTTATAAAACACGGTATTATATGGAAAGTGAGGCGCCCTTTTTATAAGCTCATTCCAAATCCCGCTTTGTTCATTCTCAACAATTTGCTTATTTAGTAGTACCAAGCTGATTGATTTATTCTTTTTAGGGCTTTGGATTTTGTAAATTTCTTCCCAGTCAGTAAAAAAGCAACTTAAAGTGAGCAATTCGTAATCCGTCTCTAAGATCAATAGGTTCTGGACTTCTACATGTTCCAATAATTCTGTTATTTGAAGACCCAATCCAATTCCCATCATTACAAGAAAATCATGATTGTTCTTTTGTGTATGAAGTATTTTTGGGTAGACCTCTTCAGCCGTTTCATATAGTTCGATAGCTGTCTGGTTTATGTGGCTGTGGAAAAAACGCGGTGAATTGTATGATCCTGGTACTAACGCTCTAAATGGTGTGGTGCGAACGCCAGATTTATATATATCGTTAAATTCCTCTACTTCATTCTCTACATATTGTATGGCATCCCCACCATATATCCCACGCCCCTTATATTTGAGGTCAATCTTTCCCTCATCAGAGATGATGATATTTGTGTGGTCAGGAGTGGTATTCGTTATTACGTTGTATATCTGTGGGTTTTGGACTTTAAAAAATTCTAGATTTTTGAAATATAATTCTTCGAGTATCTTTGGGATTTTGCTCATAACGACGATATTCTGGCTATTCTAGTTTGGTAATAGTTTTCTGCAAATAACTTACCACTTCATAAGTTATATTAAGATATTCACTTATCGCTTTTTTATCTAAAACTTTGTGCTTCAGAAAATAGTGAGATTGCCGTTAACACTTATGTGAGAAACATTGGCAGTCTGAAAGCAGGCTTGCCTTCAGACATAGCAAGTAAGGAGAGCGATTATGCCTCAGATTATTAATACCAACATCGCGTCGTTAAACGCGCAGCGTAACCTAGATAAGTCGCAGTCTGCCAACCAAACAGCCTTGCAACGCTTGTCTTCTGGTCTTCGTATCAATAGTGCAAAAGACGATGCAGCGGGTTTGGCGATTTCTACTCGTTTCAACTCTCAAATTCGTGGCTTAAACGTCGCTCAGCGTAACGCAGGGGACGGTATCTCTTTGGCTCAGACTGCTGAAGGTGCATTGGGCTCCATGAATGACAACCTACAGCGTATTCGTGAACTGGCGGTTCAGTCTGCTAACGCCACGAACTCAGATGTGGACCGCGAAGCGCTACAAGCTGAGGTTTCTCAGTTAGTTTCAGAAATTTCTCGTACAGCTGATGAGACTGCGTTTAACGGTCGTAAACTGCTAGACGGTAGCTTTGCAGCTACTTTCCAAATCGGTGCGAACGCCGGGCAAACGTTAGATGTTTCTATCGCTGAATTGACAGCAGATAAACTCGGTGCGTCAGATGCCGTGGGTATTAGCTCACAAGGTAGCGACAACGCCTTGGCTAATGGTGACTTGATTTTGAATGGTGTTGCGATTCAGCCTTCGCAGGCTTCAGACGACACGTCGTCAACTGATAACGCAGCAGCCAGTGCCATAGCGAAAGTAGCTGCTATTAACCGTGCTTATGATGAGACTGGTGTAAAAGCAGTAGTGAATGAGAACCAAGTATCTGGTAGTGAGATGACAGGTTCTGCTACCACTGGTTCGATTACCTTGAATGGTGTCAGCATTGACCTTACTACAACTTCTTCTACTTCGCAGACTCGTGCTGGTGTTGTAGAGGCGATCAATGCTGTTTCTGACCAAACAGGTGTGGTGGCGATCAATAACGACACAGATGCAGGCGGTGTATCTCTTGTTGCTGCAGACGGCCGTAACGTAGAGCTAGCGTTCGGTGGATCCTTATCTGCAAGTTCAACGGGTCTAGCTGCAGCAGGAACGTATGAAGGTAGCTTCACTCTTGTGGCAGATGGTGATGTAAAAGAAATTAAGATCGAAGGTGGTGATGGTACTGGTAACGGTGACTTAGCAAACGCAGGCTTAGTTGGTGGCACTTACTCCACCACCCAGGCTCAGTTGGCTACCAATTCGTTCTCAGAAGTAGATGGCGTTGACTTATCTAGCACTTTTGGTGGTACAAGCGGGATAGGTACGCTTGGTCTCGGCTTTGCCAATACTGCTGCAAACACTGCGGGATCTTTTAACATGAGTACTGCTGCCGGTAGTGAGATCATTACTGTATCAGCGGGCGGTCAAAGCGTGAATATTGGCGGCACAGCGTCAGATTTATCGCTATTGGGAACATCGGGTAATACGACTGGATTTGGTGCAGACGTACTTGCTGAGGCGCTATCATCAATTGATGGTATTGAGGCAGGTGCCGAGACTAAGTTCGAACTAAGCATAGCAACAGCAGTGGGTGCTGGTAGTAGCTCTCAGATTGATATCTATGCTGGTGGTACAACAAATGGTGAGTTGGTTTCTTCCATCACACTAACAACCTCAAGTGATTTGGAGAGTATTGCCGCGCAAATCAATGCAAGTGGTGGCTCGCTTGTGGCCGAGTACGATAGTGTGGGTGCCACTCTTACAATCACCGAGACGCAAGGGCGTACACTGAAAGCGGTTGATACCGGTGGTACTCTGGAAGTCGATATAGCAGCTGTAGCTGAGACAGGTACAACTGGCACAGCGTTTACTTCCTCTTCAACAGGCGTTGTGGTAGTTGGTTACATTAACGAAACTAATGTCTCAGATGAGAGCATCACAAGTATTTCGTTGTCAACCAACAAAGCTCAGGGTGACGGTACTGCAACTTCTGCGTTTACTACGGGTTTGGTGTCAGGGGTATTTACCACCACGGGCTACCAAACTTCAGGTAACGCTACTGGTACTACCTCAGGTTTAACTGAAACAGTTACACCATCGCTAACCGGTTTGACTGACGGTGATCTGTCTATCAACGGTGTTAATATCTCAGCAGCAGATCCGCTGGATGATAAAGCTTCGGCCACTGTCGCGAGCGATGGCACTAACATCCAAACGAGTACGAAACTGGCGTCTGCCATTTCGGTTGCCGAGGCGATTAACTCGGTAGCTGCGGAAACCGGTGTAACAGCTGTAATCAATGAAACTCGTGTTGTTGGTGGTGATGAAAATACTGAGACGGCTACGAGCTCTTACCAAGCAGGCGACTCTGGTAAGATTTACATCAACGGCGTCGACATCGGTATCGTTTCCATTGTTGATGATGGTTCAGGTGGCGTAGATCGCGATGCGTCTCGCGCTGCGGCAATTGAGGCAATCAATGCGAAAACTGGCCAAACAGGGGTGATGGCGGAAGACAATGGTTCGTCTATCACGCTAACTGCTGAAGATGGCCGAAATATTTCTGTGGCCATCGATAACGATGAAGCAAATAACGTGGGTACGGGTATTGGTTTTGGCCGCCTACTCGGTCTTGACGCGGAATCTGTTGACGGTATTGGTGAAGCGGATATTGGCTCTGCAACGAACCTTAATACGACTGGTACTCGCGGTATTGCAACCGAGGGCGCAACATACGAAACCACATACGGTACGTTAACCCTTCAATCCGCGAAGCAGATTGAAATAGGCATTGCCAGTGATGGTGCAGATGAGCTTGCAGCAATGGGCTTAACAGAGGGTAAATTCGGTGGCGGTGAGAACGGGCAGTTCTTGACTGAGATCGATATCTCTACCTTCGAGGGTGCTACTGCCGCACTGACTGCAATCGATAACGCCATTGGTGCGATTGCTTCTCAACGTGCTGACTTGGGTGCGATTCAAAACCGTATCGAATCCACAGTGAGTAACTTGGCGGTAACCTCTGAGAACTTAACAGCTGCTAACTCTCGGATCGCCGATGCTGACTTTGCTGCTGAGACTGCGGAACTATCCCGTACTCAGGTACTACAGCAGGCTGGTATCTCTATCTTAGCGCAGGCCAACCAGGCTCCGCAGCAGGTGTTGTCACTACTAGGGTAATTCCTAGCCAATCAATCGATAGGGGCCTTTTAGGCTCCTAACGATTAACGTGACATTCAAGCTTTATTAGAGGTGTACTATGAATGAAATCAAAAGCAGTGAATTTGGCTTTAATCAGCCAAAGCCGGTTTCTTCAGCACCTCAGGTTCAATCATCTGAAGCGGATAAAGCCAAACAGGTGATAGCCGAAGCGGTAAACACCGTGCAGAAAAGCGGCAAGAGTATGCCACAGGATGCACAGCAAACTGCCGAAGCGAAGAGCGTTGAGGTGAAGGAAGCTGTATCCAAGTTAAATGAGTATGTACAAAGTACTCAACGAAACCTGGATTTTCAGTTAGATGATGAGAGTGGTAAAACGGTAATAAGGGTTTATGACCGTCAATCCGAACAACTAGTGCGACAAATACCAGATGAAGTCGCATTAGAGTTGGCCAAAAGCCTAAACGGAGATGAACCACTGATGTTATTTAACGCGCAAGTATGAAAAAGCCCCGAAAGGGGCTTTTTTTTTGGCATAAAAATTGACTCTTTATTCTTTCAGTGTTGTTACAAAAAGCAATAAATCTTCTGTTAAGTTTTTGCGCAAATGGCCGTTATGGACTATATGGCTTTTAATCCCGTCGATTTGGAGGTCGCATGGCCAGCATCGAATCTCTAGGTATTGGTTCAGACCTATTAACCAGTGATCTGGTAGAAAACATTATCAATGCTGATAAAGCAGCTGGTGAGTTACGTCTAGATACAAAGCAACAGATTATTGACGCTGAGATTTCTGCCTATGGCGAAATTCAGAGTAAGTTGTTTGATTTTAGTGAATCCATAGTTGCTCTGGCAGATGCTGATAATGTCGGTGCGACGACCGCTACCAGCTCAGATGATTCTATTCTCACTGCCACTGCGTCTTCATCTGCCCCGGAAGGCAATTACAGTGTCGAAGTTCAACGTATAGCTAAGGCTCACTCACTAGTATCCCAATCGTTTTCAAGCACTACGGCAACTGTAGGTACGGGAACGTTAGAGTTTAAATTTGGCACCACGTCCTATACAGGTGGTGGCGGTTACGATGACTTTGATCTTAATACCGAAGCGGCTAGCAAAGAAATCGAAATTGATGCAGGCAATAATACTTTAAGCGGTTTACGTGATGCCATTAATAACGCGGATTTTGGCGTTAAGGCCAGCATCATTTTTGATGGCTCTGGTTATGTATTGCAAATGAGCAGTGAGGAAACAGGCGAGAACATGAGTATGGAAATTGTTGCCAAGGATGCTAGTGGCGCATTGGCGACAACGGGACTTTCTGCTTTTGCATACAACAAAAATCAAGATACTCCCGGTACCAACATGACCCAGACGCAACAAGGTCAAGATGCTTTGATTAACCTTAACGGGTTAACTGTCACTCGCTCTAGCAACACAGTTGATGAATTAATTGACGGTGTTACTTTGAATTTAAAAGGTGAAGACGTTGGTAAACAAGTTACGGTGAGTGTATCACCGGACATCGAAGGTATTTCAGAAAAAATCCAGAAGATGGTTGATACCTACAATGCCTATAAAGAGGTGTATGACGATTTAACTAGCTTCAATGCGGATCGCCAACAGGGCAGCCTTCTTCTTGGCGATAGCACCTTGCGCAGTATTGATACACAAATTCGTTCATTAATGACGAGTACGGTTGAAGGCATTACGGGCACGAACTTTAGATCGTTTTCCGAATTAGGTATTTATACCGATCAAAATGATAGTTACAAAATGAAGTTTGATGCTTCATTGTTCTTAAAAGGCATTCGGGAAAATAGCGAAGCGGTAACAGGTGTGTTTGCACAAACCGCCTCAGCCGATGACCCGTTCATTCAATTTATGAATGAATCAATAAAAACCAAGCCGGGTACGTATGATATCAATATCACCCAGCTGGCCACTCAGGGTACATATCAAGGCGGTACGGTTGATTTATTAGACTTTACATCACCGATAGAAATCAATGACGCGAACGATGAATTTAGTATTAACGTGAATGGAAAAACTGCGGATGTAACTTTGACTCAAGGTTCGTATTCCACAGGTGCCGAATTGGCAGGCATGATTGAGCAACGTATTAACAGCACCAAAGATTTCCAAGACCGAGGATATAGCGTCGACGTACAATATAGTGCGTCAGACAAAGCATTTAGCATTACCAGTAATGCTTACGGGTCTAGCTCACAAGTATATTTTTCGTCGGTTGATAACAACACATCTAATACACTAGGGTTTGCTCGTTTAGGTGAAGGTGAATTCGAAGCGATTGAACTGAGTACCCTGAATCAAGATTATTTCAATGGTTTTGGACCGACTACAGTACCTGGTGGTGTAGTCGTTCAAGAAACCGATGGCATTAACTTTGCCAATTCTAATGCGAGCTTTTCATTAAGCCTGAACGGTGGACCTGCAGAGGCAGTAACGGTTAACTTGAATGCGTCAGGTAATGACTTGAACAGTGACGGTGTATTCGGTGATAGGAAAGACATATTGCAGGCCATTCAGACTGCTATTGATGGGACTGCGTTAAACGGGCAAGTTGAGGCGCAGTTTAATGATGATGGTCGTCTTTATTTCCAATCGACCTCTGCAAGCGGCACAGACTCCATAGAGATCACCGCGGTAGGATCAAATACCTCCGATAATTTATTAGGCTTGAGTGCAACAGACGGCCCGCAAATTAATGGTAAAGATCCTGGCTTAACATTTGGTGCGCCAGTTTCTTTTAACGTAAAGCTTGATGGTGTTTCGAGCACAAATACGGTGACGATACCAGCGGGGACCTATGCAACTGGCAACGACTTGGCGACGGCCATTGAATCTGCAATTAATACTGATTTAACGGGTGATGCAAGCTTTAGCGGTATGATTTTTGGCGCTACATCGAACGAAGGTACTCGTGATATTTCTACGAATATTGATTTCAGTGCACAAAATGCTGGCTTTACTTTAAATGTGAATGGTAATGAACAAACCATCATTATGGATGCTGATAGTGGTAATAACATTACTGATATCCAAGCTAAGTTAGATGCAGCTTATGGCGCGGGTGTGGTAACGGCGCAATTGGGCAGTAACAATGGACTGGAATTAGTGACTAATACGGCTGGCCGAGAACAGTATATCCAAGTGGTCTCCGATGGACGTGGCGCCTTCGCAACGGGTACCACGGCAATCAATGCAGGGATCGATTTTGAAACAAATAATGCAAATTTTGATCTTGTCGTTGACGGAACCACGTTAAACGTTAATGTTGAACGGAACGCGAGTAGCGGTGATAAAACAGATTCGCTATCTGCAGTGCAAGAGGCTATCGATGCTTCTATTTTAGCAAGTGGTCAGTTTGCGGTAGGCGACATCGTTGCCAAGCTTGATAGCTCGGATAATCTGATTATCGAAACAGTGTCTAAAAATGGAGTTAAAACAGCGAATACATTTGGCTCCAGTGCGCAAATTGATATTCAAAATGCCGACGCGAATGCTCAAAGTTTATTAGGGTTGCCTGCTGTTAATACCAACTATACGGGTGGCTATGATGCCCTTGGTATGGACAATGAAATCAAATTTGGTTCTGATATTGATGCGGATGTCCGCTATGAATACGATCCAGACAGTGACAAAGGCCAGCTAATTTTCAATATCGGTGGTCAAGGTACTACGGTTGGTTTTGAATCACTTGATCCAACAGCCATTTCATTCTTAGGTATGTACGAGGCTGATTCAACTTCTTCAACTATTAAAACCGGTTTAGATGTACAAGGCACTATCAATGGCGTTGAAGCAAGTGGCTCAGGCCAGTTCTTAAGGGCGCAAGATGGTAACCAAGCGGCAACCAACGGTTACTACGTAGCAGGCCAATCAGATATTTTAAACGGCCCTGTGACCATTGATGGAACGAACGATACGTTTACGATAGAAGTAGATGGTGTTGAAGCGGTTATTAATGTTGCGCAGGGGACTTATGCAACAGGTGCTAGCTTGGCAAAAGCCGTACAAGACGCTATTAACGAAACCTATGAAGACGACGATATTAGTGTCAAAGTCGACTATACGGACGATACCAATTCTGCCGCCTTTGGCACGATAGGCATTATTTCAGCGTCTACAGGTGCCAGTTCAGAGGTTCTGATCAATGACATTAATGCAGCGGCAAGTACTGTATTTGGCTTTGTTCAAGGACGTGGAGATGGGGAAGCTGGTAAGGCCAAAGTAGGTGATGTAGACGATGCCAGTGGCTTGCGTATTAAGGTGACTGGTGGTGCCTTGGGTGAAAGAGGCTCAGTGTCCTATGTCACAGGTATCGCTGATCGATTAAAAGATATTCTTCAAGGCTTTTTGGACCCAGAAGGCGGTTTATTAGATACCAAGTTCGACACCTTGGATAAACAGCAAGAACAATTAGACGAAGATCGAGAGAGCTTCGAAGCTCGTATTTCTGCTCAAGAGGCACGACTCAAAAGTCAATTTTTGTATAACGATAGTATTATCGCTACTTTAAAAACAACAGAGAACTATCTCAAGCAGCAATTTGAGGCCATGGCTGCGGCAGGTAAAAGCTAGATAGAAAATTGAGGGGGTAATCCCCGATGCGCCAAGCACGTTGATCGGGAATCCGTTTTATTAGTTATAGATTCTCCGGTCTGTCGTTTCGCGACGCCGGAGAATGACGGCCAATCAATAACTCGAGACTATTAAAGACGTCATACCCGACTTGATCGGGTATCCATTTCTATTTTTATACAGTTCCCCGTCATTTCCGCGAAGGCGGAAATCCATCGAATGAATCGTGTATCAATTTTTATTTCAGCTTCGGCGTGTATTGACAATAAAATTGATACATGGCGCTAAATGTATTGGGGTTTTCTTGCTCAAATTCATGCCAATCTTGTAGTGAGTCAACCTTCCCATAACCATTATAAAAATTGGAAAATTTGTCCATGGTCTGATTATCTAAGTTGCTAAATCCAAGCCAACATAAATCGAACTCGTCACAGAGTGTTTTAATATCCATCAGATTAAACTGACGTTCATATTGATGAAAAAGCAGGTCCACAATTCCACTCATGCTATAGAAATCATCAGAATCAATAATGTTTTTTAGACTTCCATTCGTATCACTATTAAGCAATGCCTGACGAATAACCTTGATTTGCTCATGATCGAGTAGCTCTCGACTTTTGGTAAGTTTCTCTCTTAAATTTCGAATAGACGCACGCGCATGCTCGCTATAAAGACTGATTTTAATAAAGCCACCAGGTTTCAAATGATTGGTGAGATTACTGAGTGCTGTTTTGTAATCCTCAATATGGTGAAGCACACCCGAGCATTCGACGATATCAAACTTCTTATTTTTTATATCTAGCTTTAATAAGTCAGCTAAATAAAACTCTATATTATGAAGACTATAGTGTTTTGACTTAAAGTGGCCATAGGCGAGGCTAGATTGACTTAAATCGAGAGCGGTAACCTTGGTATTCTCAAAATGCTTGGCAATATTGATCGCATGTCGGCCAGTACCACAGCCTGCGATTAATACATCAACCGTATTATTGAAATAACGATCTGGGATCTCTACATTTGGATAGACAAACGAGAGCGCCTTACCATAACTGGTTCTGACTTGTTCATCGAGTGATTGCCATTGTGGATAGGGGAAGGACTCATATTGAGTTTTCACCTGACTGTCCACTGGTAACTCAGTTATGGCTTTAAAATTAACAGTTTTAAGCTTGAGCAGTTCTCTTTTTCGTTCAAATAACGATAGAAGTTCATCGGGCCATGCTTGCAAGGACATTAGCTCTTTGGCTTTGTCTAAGCTTAGCCAAGAACCATACATAGCGAACAGCATCAATGCACCTGATATATCAATCGGGGTACATCCACTTTTATCCAACGATTGGTTGATCAGTGCCATTAAACTATCAACCATATTCTGTTCTGCATCGCTACATGGAAGAATATACTCAGTCGTAATGCCATATTGCGCGATAGCCTCAACTAATGCCAAGTGCTTCTTATCAATATGACCCTTCTGTGTCGAGTAATTAAGAACTTCAAATCGCATCGCCATAATCAGTTTTTCGACATGCGATGACTTTAATGTTGCTTTTCTAAGAGACCATAAAAATAAATCACAATGTGCAAGTTCTTCAAACCCTGCTGCGGTACCCGTATCATCGATGGCATATTTATGAATGATTAAACTGGTAACTAATCCTGACAAGTTATGAGTATTAGCATCAGTCCACTTGAGGTAAGTTAAAACATCTTGCTCTAATTCAGGATCATAGAAATCGGCGGAAATGAGCTTTGCACATTTCAGTAAACGGGACCGAATAGTGGAATCATTACCGTGGGTTTTGACGAGCTCTCTAAATTTCTGAAAAGCTTTCACTATGTTCCCAGATTCAGCAAGAGCAAATGGATAGCTAATCTCTGCGAGCGTTTGTTTTGGAGAAAATTTTATTGCTTGCTCGAAACTTATGGCTGCCTGTTCATAGAGCTTCTCCGCCATTTGGCAGTGACCGACGGTATACCAAAAGCCGCCGTTTTCCGGCTCCAGGGACAAAGCTTGGTTGATAGCTTGATTGGCAGCAGTCGTTTCTCCCAACTCTAGTTCTATACGGGCTAATAGGTTTAAGCAGTTACTGTCGATGTGTAAAGCTAGAGCTTTGCTTATGTGTTCACGCGCTAAATAAAATTTCTCTTGCTTCTTATTGTGCTGAGATTCCGCTTGTGCGCTTCTATACTGGTCATAGGCTGCAAGCCTTTCTGTTTTAAAGGCTTGCAATACATCTATGGCAGAATTGTTTTGGCTTGTATTCATTGCCGCCGTATTCGCCATGAGGGATACCTCATTTTAATGAGTTGGTTATACATTGAACGATGCAGGTGTTGTGCCAAAAATAAAACCCAATAAAAACAATTGCTTATGTGAAACTGACGATAAAAAAAAGGAAAAATTTGTCCGCTTTTTAGTCATTGGGTTAAAGAATATTTAATCCTTGCCGCTATAAAAGGAGGACACAAAAAGGTGGGTACTATGTATACAAAAGGCGCAAAAGAATACAGTCAGGTGAGTTTACAAACCGAAGTGATGTCAGCTGACCCGCATAAACTTATCTTAATGCTAATGGAAGGCGCTCTAACACGTTTAGCTATGGCGAAAGCGCATATAGAGCAAAATGATATTGAAGCGAAAAACGTCAAACTAAGTAAGGCTGCAGATATTATTTCAGCGCTTCAAGAGTCTTTAGATCATGACAAAGGTGGTGAGATAAGTGCCAACCTCGAACGTTTATACGACTACATGACACGTCGTATTTTTCAGGCGAATGTCCATAATGATATAGATATTATTAATGAAGTAATGGGATTAATGTTAGAGGTAAAAGCTGGTTGGGAAGGTATTCGTAGCGATTTCGAGCAGTTAAAAAGCCAAGGGAAAGTTGCTGAAGCCAAGGTCGGTAATGGTTTATCCGTGTAGTTGACAGCGAAAAATGTCGTAACCGAAATGGAATTCGGTTAATTGAACACTCATTTAATATGAGTATGTAAATAATAAAGAATAAAAAACTCAAGAAAATGGTTTACACGTCACATTTTTTTTGTCAAAAATAACCTTGCAGGTGATTTTTGGCGGAAAATTCCCTAAAGAATGTCGCCAAATGTCAATAATAATAAAAATCTTCGTCATATATTTGACCAAACATAAGTTGGGTACTTTACTAAGCTTACTTAGTCAAATAACCGACTTTTGATTACAAGTAAATGACTTAAAAATTGGGTTTAGGGAGCGCATCGTGTGGCGAGAAATTAAAGTCCTTTTAGTGGACGATGATCAGCAGCGCAAACATGACATGCACGTCTTGATGGACTTTTTAGGCGAAGAAGCGCTAGAAAGCAGTTTTGCCGATTGGAAAAAAGTCGCTGCACAAGTTGAAGACCCTATGGAGCTAGTTGCCATTGTGCTAGGCAGTACGGGCAATAAGACATTGGCCCAAGCCGTAGACGAAATTAATGAATGGGATAAAGGTATGCCCATTGTGTACGTGGGTGATGCAGATCTCTCCCAGGAATCTCTTACCGACGATGCTAGACGCTCAATCATTTCCCAAGTGGCCATGCCACCCAGTTATAACAAGCTTTTAGATAGTCTTCATCGTGCTCAGATATTTAGAGAGCATTTTGCCCATTCCCGCACTCGTGGGGAAAGGCGCCCCGTTCAGCTGTTTCGATCACTAGTGGGGACTAGTCGTCAAATTCAATATGTTCGTGAACTAATGCATCAAGTGGCTGATAAAGATGTCACTGTGCTTATTACAGGTGAAAGCGGTACCGGTAAAGAAGTCGTTGCGCGCAATCTCCACTACCACAGCAGCCGTCGAGACGGACCTTTTGTTCCAGTAAATTGTGGTGCTATCCCGAATGAATTGATTGAAAGTGAATTATTTGGACACGAAAAAGGCGCGTTTACAGGTGCTATTGCTTCGCGTGCAGGTCGTTTTGAGATGGCCGAAGGCGGAACCTTGTTCTTAGATGAGATCGGTGACCTGCCATTAAGCATGCAAGTACGTTTATTACGTGTGATTCAGGAGCGAACGTATGAGCGCGTTGGCGGTACAAAGACGCTTAAGACGAATGTACGTATTATTGCTGCCACACATAAAAATTTAGAGTCTATGGTCGAAGAGGAAACTTTCCGCGAAGATCTTTACTACCGGCTTAACGTTTTCCCGTTAGAAATGCCTCCTCTACGCGATCGCCGTGAAGATATTCCTTTATTACTCAATGAATTAATTTCACGAATGGAAAATGAAAAGCGTGGTTCAATTCGTTTTAATAGTGCTGCAATTATGTCGTTATGTCGTCATGAATGGCATGGCAATGTTCGTGAATTAGCAAACCTGGTGGAGCGCTTAGCAATTTTGCATCCTTACGGGGTCATAGGGGTTCCAGAACTGCCGAAAAAATTCCGTCATATTGATGATGGTGATGAACAAGATGAGGCTATTCAAGAAGCCGCTATTCTGCCAAGTGAGCCCGGCTTAGTTGGATTGGATACTCCAGCGTTGTTGCCGGTAAATGGTATTGATCTGAAAGAATATCTCACTAATTTAGAACGTTCGCTTATTCAGCAAGCTCTTGATGATGCCAGTGGCGTTGTTGCTCGAGCCGCCGAGAAGTTACGTATTCGACGCACGACCTTGGTTGAAAAAATGCGTAAATACGGTCTGCAACGCAAAGAAAAAGAAGCAGAAGAAGCTTGATTGAGTGTTGAGTTGTGAGTTGTGAGTTGTGAGTTGTGAATTAATTCGTCATGCCCGACTTGATCGGGTATACACTTTACGGTTCGAAATCAATTGAATGCATTCTCAATCAAGCTGAGAATGACCTCCAACTCAACACTCAACATTCACAATTCAACACTAACTAGATGGATTCTCAATCAAGCTGAGAATGACCTCCAACTCAACACTCAACATTCACAATTCAACACTAATTAGATAGATTTCAGTCAAGCTGAGAATGACCTCCAACTCAACACTCAACATTCACAATTCAAGACTAACTAGATAGATTTCAGTCAAGCTGAGAATGACGTCCAACTCATAACTCAACATTCACAATTCAAAACTAAAACAAGCTCAACACTCAACACTCAACACTCAATCCGGCACGCATATTGCCAAATACACCTACATCGAATGAATTTGCCATTTATTTGGCTCATAAATAAAGAAAAGGTGTGGATGTAATGACATCATTTTATGAAAGTGTACAGGATGCGCCACCTAAAGAAGGTTTACGTCAAGCCTTTGAATTATTCAATGAAATGTCTCAGCAGCTTACCGAAAGCTACACCAATTTAGAAAATCAGGTGCAAGCGCTGTCTGGTGAATTGGCAGAGGTGAGTGCTGCACGCATGCGCGAACTAAAAGAGAAAGAGCGCCTAGCAGACAGGTTAGATTCACTTTTACAATTGCTACCCGGTGGAGTGGTTGTATTAGATGGTCAAGGCTATGTACAAGAATGTAATCGTGCTGCGCTCTCTATGCTCGACACATCTGAGCTTAAGCACCAACGTTGGCGAGATGTGATCAAAACCTATTTTCGACCAAAAGAAGATGACGGTCATGAAGTATCAGTGCGCAATGGAAAACGTTTAAGTATTCAAACGTCTGGCCTAGAAAATGAACCAGGCCAAATTGTTTTAATGACAGACCAAACGGAAACGCGGGAGTTACAATCAAAGCTCGCGCGCCATCAGCGATTAACTGAAATGGGTAAAATGGTTGCCAGCCTTGCACACCAAGTAAGAACACCACTTAGCGGCGCTATGCTCTATGCCGAGCATCTCTCCAACGAATCCATCGAAGCTAAGATCCGCCATGAATTCTCAAAAAAATTAATGCGTCAATTGAAATCCATTGAAGCACAAGTTCGTGACATGATGATTTTTGCCCGCGGTAGTGCGCCCTTAAATCAGCGGCTTGACTGCAATGGTTTATTGCTACTGCTTAAAGAGAGTATTCAGTTACTGACTAAACAGTATCCTAACGCTCATATTGAATTGTGCTTTGACGACTATGAAGGCGCGATCCAATGTCACAGCGAAAGTCTTCTGGGAGCCATACAAAATTTGATTTCTAATGGTATTGAAGCTGCTGAGAATCACTCAATCGAGGCGCATGTATACGTGCATTTAGCCGCTGATGACAATGGTATTGAGTTGTTGGTAGAAGACAACGGTCCTGGTATCAGCGACGAAGCTAAAAACAAAATGCTAGAACCCTTTTTTACGACCAAGAGCAATGGAACTGGCTTAGGTATTCCTGTAGTGAATGCAGTGGTGCGAGCTCATCACGGTCAGATGCAGTTTTATAATCGTGAGCCACAAGGCGCGTGCTTTCAGGTCAATCTTCCCTTTTCTGAATCTAGTGAGGTGTAGTTATGTCAGGCTTTCATATTTTAGTAGTTGAAGACGATAGTCAATTAAGGGAAGCCATTGTTGATACCCTTAGGCTGCAAAAAATTAACGTTTCAGAGGCGCCTAGCGGAGAGCAAGCTATTCAGTTCTTGAAACGCCAAGTAGTCGATATGGTATTAACGGATATTAGTATGGGGGAAATATCAGGCTTTGACCTATTGAATCACATCAAAGCACAATATCCAGCGATTCCCGTTGTACTCATGACGGCTTACGGTCAAGTAGAAAAAGCGGTGCAAGCCATGCAGCAGGGTGCAACAGACTACTTGGTAAAACCATTTGAAGTGGATGTTTTGATTGATGTGATCAGTCAGTTTCGTAATCAAGCCAGCGCACCGTTTGGTTTGAAAGGCCCTGTAGCAGAAGACCCGAGTAGTAAAGCTCTATTAAAGTTAGCCGCTCAGGTTGCGACAAGCGATGCAACTGTATTGATTAGTGGTGAAAGTGGCACCGGTAAAGAAGAGTTGGCGCGTTATATTCACCAAAATAGTGAGCGTAAATCTGGTCCATTTGTTGCCATTAATTGCGCTGCAATCCCTGAAAATATGTTGGAATCCACTTTATTTGGTTATGAGAAAGGTGCGTTCACAGGTGCGTACAACAGTATGCCAGGAAAATTCGAACAAGCCGAAGGCGGTACCTTGCTGCTTGATGAAATCAGTGAGATGGATATGGGTTTGCAAGCTAAATTACTACGTGTATTGCAAGAACGTGAGGTAGAGCGTCTTGGTGGGCGAAAGACTATTAAGTTGAATGTTCGTATTCTGGCTACAACAAACCGTGACTTGTTAAGTTACGTCAATGAAAAACAATTTCGAGAAGACCTTTATTATCGCCTAAGCGTGTTCCCCTTGCGTTGGAAAGCACTACGCGAACGTCCATTAGATATTCTCCCGATTGCGCAGCGTCTTTTGAGTAAGCATGGAAAAAAACAAGGTAAACCAAATCTAATTTTTGATGAGAGTGCGCAAACGGCTCTTAACCAATACCCATGGCCAGGCAATGTTCGTGAACTTGATAATGTGATTCAACGAGCGCTAATAATTCAAAGCGGTGCCTGCATTACGGCAAGCGATATCGTATTCACAATGGATGGTGATCAGGTTGCCATTGAACCCAATTCACAAGTCGCTCAGACAGACTTTCAAAAGTCCGTTACTCAAATGGATGACATTGAGTCGAATGCTCTATTTATCAAAGAAGAATCTGATGCCTTGGGAGATAATCTTAAACAGCAAGAATACAGTTTAATTCTAGACGCCCTGCGCCAAGAAAAAAATAAGAAGCAAGCCGCGGAAAAGCTAGGTATTAGCCCGCGTACGCTACGTTACAAACTGGCAAAAATGCGTGAACAGGGAATAGATCTACCGCGCAAGCATGCAGTGTAAAAATTGGCCCCAGATATGCAAAACCATCTAACAATCTTTGAATAACGCCATTTACCTGACTAATCAAATAATCATCAAACATGAAATGGTCAGTCAGGCAAAAATTTGGCGCTAAGGCGCTCAAGGGCAGGAGGAAAAAATGGTCGATCGAGCTGATATCAATAGTGTTCTCTCGCAACTTCGTCAAGTCCGAGAGCAAGTACAGAGTGCTGAATCAACTCCAGTCAAACTTACTGGACCAGATCACTTAAACAAAGAAGTCGATAAGGTTCAAAAGGTGAGTGAAAACTATCCTGACATTAAGCCAGATCCGAATACGCCTGACTTCCAAACGATGTTTGCCAATGCCATTAACGGTGTCCGTGACAAACAGGCTGTAAGTAGTGACTTGAAGCAACGTTTTGAACGTGGTGACCCAATGGTCGATTTACCCGAAGTCATGATTGCGGCGCAGAAAGCCAGTGTTAGCTTTGATGCCATGAAAGAAGTGCGTAATAAGTTAGTTGAAGCGTACAAAGACATCATGAATATGCCAGTGTAGAGACTAAAGAAGTAATATTATGGCTGAAGAAACCTTACCTGCAGAGTCTTCCGGCGAAATTCCTGCCCCACAAGAAGATGCACTGCAAGAGCAAAATATCGATAACTTACCACAAGGCTCAGATGCCAGTGATATTAACCCTATAATGATGGGGTTCAACAAGCTCACGATCGTCCGCCAAGTCGCATTGCTGATTGGTTTTGCCGGTATTTTAGCCTTGGGTATTGGTGTCATCATTTGGTCCCAAGAAGTGACCTATCGTCCACTCATCAGTAATTTAGAAGACTATAACGCCAAGGAAATCTTACAAACATTAGATGAGAAAGGTATCGATTATCGGATTAATCCGACTACGGGGATTGTTACTGTACCCGAGGCAGAAATTCATGATGCTCGTTTAGCTCTGGCTCCTATTGTTGCAGAGATTGATACAACAGTTGGGTTAGAACTTTTAGACCAAGAGCAAGGCTTAGGTACCAGTCAGTTTATTGAGAGTGCGAGATATCGTCGTGGCTTGGAGGGTGAATTGGCGAGGACGATCGCCAGCTTGCAAAGCGTTCGAAATGCGCGAGTTCACCTAGCTTTACCCAAACAATCAGTATTTGTCCGTGATGATCGTGAGCCTAGAGCAAGTGTCTTTTTGGAAATTTACGGTGGCAAGGGCCTAAAAAGAGAACAAGCAGAAGCTATTATTAATCTTATCGCCAGTTCGATTCCTGAGCTTCCGGTAGAAAATGTGACGCTTGTTGATCAAAAAGGAAACTTGCTAAGTAAAGAAGGGCAAGACGAAGAAGACTTGTTGGCAACTAAACAATTTGATTACACGCGCAAGGTAGAAAACTCACTGCATCAGCGAGTGCAACGCATTCTTGAACCTGTATTGGGTTCAGATAATTTCCAAGCAGAAGTGAGTGCCGACGTAGATTTCACTATGGTGGAACAGACCCAAGAATTATTTAATCCTGACTTAATCGCATTGCGCTCTGAGCAAACATTGAATCAAGAAAAGGTTGAGAAGCCGGAAGGTGGAATTCCGGGAGCACTATCTAATCAACCTCCAGGTGCCGCCGAAGTTCCGGAAGAAGTCGATGAAAATGGTAATCCAGTAGCCCAGCCTATTGAGCGAAAAAGTGAGGCGACGCGCAACTACGAAGTCGATAGAACGCTTAGTCATACTCAACATCAAGTAGGTCGTTTGCGTCGACTAACCGTATCCGTTGCCGTGAACGATCGAGAGAAGGTCAACCCTGAAACTGGAGTGGTCGAAAGTGTTCCTTGGACTGAAGCGGAATTAAAACGACTCGAGTTATTAGTAAAAGATTCTGTTGGCTTTAACGCGGCCAGAGGGGACAGTGTGAGTGTAGTAAATAGTCTGTTCCTAGGTGGCGCAGTTGAGCTAGGTGAGCCAGACTTCTGGAAGCAGCCTTGGTTCTGGGAAATCGTAAAACAGGTACTAGCGGGGCTTTTCCTTCTTATTCTTATATTTGGTGTCATACGTCCAATTGTTAAGAATCTTATTGATCGCGGTAAAATGGATGAAGTGGCTGAAATTGAAGGTGAGCTTGATGAACTTGGGGACGGTGATGACTTATTCGGGGATGATAAGGTTACATTAGCAGGCGCTGATGAATTTTTATTGCCTGGTGCCAGTGAAGGGTTTGAGCGCCAGCTAGATGCACTGAAAGGTCTAATCGCAGAAGACCCAGCGCGCGTTGCGCAGTCTTTCAAAAAATGGGTGAACGATGGCAAGTGATAACGACAATCAACAGGGTAATGACAATACGCCGGCCAAAGCGGGCGGTGATCTTAGTTCTTTAAGTCATCAAGAGCGTGCAGCCATATTACTTATGAGTCTTGGAGAAAAAGACGCTGCAGAATTACTCAAGCACCTAGGCCCAAAAGAAGTGCAATCTGTAGGTGCTACCATGGCGGCCTTAAAAGATGTTACCCAAAGCCAAGTCGAAGGGGTCGTCGCAGAATTTCTTGATAGTTTATCCGGCTCTACCGGTTTAGGTTTAGGTGCGGATGAATATATCCGTAACATGCTGACCCAAGCATTGGGTTCAGACAAAGCCGGTGGTTTAATTGACCGCATTTTGTTAGGTGGTAACACCACAGGTTTAGATACGCTTAAGTGGATGGAAAGTCGAGCGGTTGCAGATATCATTCGCCACGAGCACCCGCAAATTCAAGCGATTGTAATAGCCTACTTAGAATCGGATCAAGCAGCAGAAGTTCTAGCAAATTTCGATGAGAAAGTTCGACTCGACATCATGATGCGCGTATCGACGCTACAGGCTGTGCAGCCGCAAGCATTACAAGAACTCAATGATATTCTTGAAAAACAGTTTTCTGGTAATCAAGGTCAGCAAACCACGGCAATGGGTGGTGTGAAAGTCTCGGCCAATATTATTAATAACTTGGAAAGCAGTGTAAGTAATGAATTGCTTGACCAGATCCGAGAGGTAGACGAAGAACTGGGTACACAAATTCAAGACCTTATGTTCGTCTTCGAAAACCTTATTGATGTGGATGATCGAGGCATTCAAGCCTTGTTACGCGAAGTGTCCGGCGATCTGCTGACAGTCGCATTGAAGGGAGCGGATGATGATCTCAAAGATAAAATTTTCCGCAACATGTCCAAGCGCGCTGCAGAGTTACTTATGGACGATCTTGAAGCGAAAGGCCCTGTTAAAGTCAGTGAAGTGGAGAATGCGCAAAAAGAAATTCTTGCAATTGCTCGTCGTATGGCCGATGCAGGCGAGATTGTTCTTGGTGGTGCTGGCGGCGAACAAATGCTGTAGCGCCAGATGGCGACTAAATATTAATTTAAACGTAGTTATTAATTTATGAATCAGCGTCGTGAGCGTATACCTGCCAAAGATGTAAAAGAATCCAAAAATTGGTCTTTACCTTATTGGACACAAAATGGCGATGTTATCCAAAAGCAAGATGACAGTCACGAGAACGACCCTGACGTATGGGTAGAGGACGAGGAGGAAATGGAACTTGAGCCTCTAACCGCAGAGGCTCTCGAAGCTATTCGTCAAGAAGCTTACAATGATGGTTTAGAGCAAGGCTTAATCGAAGGCCGACAGAAAGGAGAAAAACAAGGCTATGACGAAGGTTTTCAGGAAGGCAAAAGACAGGGATTAGAAGAAGGAAAAAGCCAAGGTTATAAAGATGGACTAGACCAGGGCAATAAAGAAGCCTCTCAAAGTTTGGATAAACAAGAAAAAGCGTTTAAGCAAGCATCGCAACATGTCTACAACAATCTTGATAAAGCCTTTCAAAGTTTTCAAACGGAAATAGAAGAAACATTGCCAGAATTAATCGAGATGCTGGCTACCGCTGTGGTCGGCGGTGAGTTAGAGCAGGGCAGTGAACATATTGTCAATCTGGTTAAAGATGCAATGGAAGCGATACCGGTTGATAAGCAACAAGTGACCATATTAGTTAACGAAGCTGACCTACCTTTCTTAGAGGCGGGTCTAGACAATGATTATCAAATCGTTCCAGATGATCGGGTTGACCCTGGCGGATGCCAATTACAAAGTAAATACAGCGCTGCAGACTATTCCCTTTCTAAGCGCATGAAGCAAGTGTTGTCAGATTATCGAAAGCAACTGCAATTGGGCTCTCAAACGTTAGATGACGACGAACCAAATTCCATCTTAGAGGGCGTTGATCTAGAAGCCTCTGAATTTCAAGATCAAGAGTCAACGATAGAAACCAAAACAGATGCCGAAATGACAACGCCTGACAATAATACATCGGTAGAAGAAACTGAAACCGAGCCTACTGATGAGCAGAAACGACAAGAATATGAGTTAAGTTCTGACCATGACATACATGGAGATCTAGCAGATCAGTCAGATGATTCAGATGGGCAATCCCATGAGTAAATTAAAAACATTAAAATGGATCGCAGAGCGTCATCAATTCAAATCACAACCTGTTGTGTCAGGTCGACTCACTCGTATGGTGGGGCTCACGCTTGAAGCTGTGGGCTGTAACGTAAAAGTGGGTGATCGTTGCCATGTGGAACAGGGAAGTGAGTTCATAGAAGCTCAAGTAGTTGGTTTCGATGAAGATAAATTCTTCTTAATGCCCGTTGAACCTGCTAATAGTCTAAGTCCAGGCGCAAAAGTAACACCGATACTAGACAGTGCTGAAATTCCAGTGGGTGATATGTTACTGGGCCGCGTGATTAATGGGGCTGGAAAACCTTTGGATGGTAAAGGCGACCTCGTTAGTCAGAATACTCTGAACTTGGATGGATCAATCATCAATCCTATGCAACGTGCACCGATTCGACAAACTATGGATGTCGGAATTCGAGCAATTAATGGGTTACTGACTGTAGGACGCGGTCAGCGAATGGGATTGTTTGCGGGGTCTGGTGTAGGTAAAAGTGTACTTCTGGGAATGATGACGCGTTTTTCGACGGCAGACATTATCGTTGTGGGTTTGGTGGGCGAACGTGGTCGAGAAGTGCAAGAATTTATTCAAGATATCTTGGGTGAGGAGGGGATGAAGCGAGCAGTGGTGGTCGCCAGCCCCGCAGATGATAGTCCAGTGATGCGAATGCGTGCAGCTGATTTAAGCACGGCTATTGCCGAATACTTCAGGGATGAAGGAAAAGATGTCTTATTATTAATGGATAGCCTCACCCGTTATGGACAAGCGCAGCGTGAGATAGCGTTAGCAGTAGGAGAGCCTCCGGCGACGAAAGGTTATCCGCCATCAGTTTTTGCAAAAATACCCAAATTAGTTGAGCGTGCAGGGAATGGCCCAGAGGGTGGGGGTTCAATCACTGCATTCTATACGGTGCTTACAGAAGGTGATGATTTACAAGACCCTATCGCCGATTCTGCTCGAGCAATTCTGGATGGACATGTTGTATTGGCGAGACGTCTGGCCGAAGAAGGGCAGTATCCTGCTATTGATATTGAAGCCTCAATCAGTCGAGCTATGCCCCAAATTGTGAGTAAAGCATCTCTACAAAATGCTCAAAAGTTTAAGCATCTATATAGTCTTTATCGACAGAACATGGATTTGATTAGTGTTGGGGCATATAGTCCAGGCAACAATCCAGAACTGGATCATGCTGTGAGACTGCATCCTATTATGCGCACTTTTATTATGCAGGAGTTAGACGAATCAATGAGCCTAGCTGATAGCCAAGAGGGTTTAGACCTGATATTGCAGCATGGTCATGCATATCAACAGGGGGGGCAACAAGGAAACCAACAAGAGCAACACCAACTACAACCCGGCCAGTAACACGTAATGAATAAACAGTATTTAAGCAGTGAGTCTGTATATGAGTCGTGAGCGCGCAAAACGGTTAAGCCCATTGGTGAAGATCGCAGAAAATGCAGTACAAGAGGCATTAACCTATCTTGGGAGCCTTAAGCAACGCATCGAAGAAGAGAAGAAAAAAGGTGAAACTCTCAAGCAGTACCAGCTAGAATATCAGCAGAGCTTTTCGTCACAAGGAGCACAAGGGGTCACAGGTAGTCAGATTCAGCAACACCAAGCCTTCATTGCACAGATCGACCAAGTGCTGGCGGATCAAAAATTTCAGATCAGTGAGTTACAACAGCAATATGATAAGGCCCATGAGATTTATTTGAGCTTAAATCGAAAACTAAAAACCTACGAAAAACTGGAAACCCGGTTAACCAGCCAAGCAGAAGCTCAAGAAAACAGCCAGTTGCAAAAATTTCTGGACGAAATGTCAGCACAAATTCATCGCCGTAATATCGGATAATTATTAAACCCCTCTGTAATACATCTTTCCACTATAGATGGATCTAAAATCCAGCGTTTTCAAACAAAAAAATCCCAAAAGCAATAGCAAGCTTGTTAACACGGTCTAGTCTTAACAATACGCCCTCTTATTATCAAATTGAGCATGGGTACTATGGAAGAGCGCCATGGAAACGCAAACATTAGATCTTGGTGAAAAATGCACCATTGTTATTGCAGAAGACCTCCATCAAACATTGGAAACTATGGTGGAGTCAGGACAACCTGTGCAAATCGATGGTTCTAAATTGGAACAAGTGGATACTGCTGCCATGCAATTGCTATTTGGTTTTCATCAAGCATTGGCTACGGATGGGCGGGAGCCGGAATGGCTAAATCCATCAGAGAACCTAAGAAATACAGCAAAAATACTGGGTTTGGATTCACATCTGGGTCTAACCAAGGAATAACAGGGAGATTAAAGAATGGCAAAAATACTCGCCGTGGACGACTCTGCATCTATGCGACAAATGGTCAGCTTCACGCTTAAGGGAGCGGGCCATGATGTGCTAGAAGCTAGCGACGGAGCAGAAGCGTTGAAAATTGCTCAAGGCCAAGCAGTGGATTTAGTACTCAGTGATGTAAATATGCCTAACATGAATGGCATTGAGCTATGCAAGAATCTGCGCCAACTCTCGAGCTACAAGTTTACACCAATTCTAATGCTGACCACTGAGAGCGCCGGCGATAAAAAAATGGAAGGCAAAAGTGCGGGCGCGACAGGTTGGATTGTCAAGCCATTCAACCCTGATCAACTGCTCTCCACTATCAAAAAGGTTCTAGGATAGAGCGTTATGAGTATTGATCTTAGCCAGTTTCATCAGGTCTTTTTCGAAGAGAGCTATGAAGGCTTAGACATAATGGAAAATGGTCTTTTGCAGCTGGATGTAAATGCCCCAGATGCAGAGGAAATCAATACTATATTTCGCGCTGCTCATTCGATAAAAGGTGGGGCGGGAACCTTTGGTTTCACCATTGTTTCCGATTTCACCCATGTTGTCGAAACCTTGCTTGACGAAGTACGAGATGGCAAACGCAGTCTTGATCAGGGCAGCCAAGACTTACTATTAAAAAGTGTTGATTGCATACGTTCCTTGCTAGAGGCGTTACAAGCAGGGAGCACACCTGATACAAACTCCTCAGATGAGCTAAAGCAAAAATTTGAAACTTTATTGTCTAGTGGGTCATCACCTAATCCCGCTGTAAGCTCAGATGATGGCGGCAGTTCTGAGGAACCGCCGAAGGCGAATGGTTGGAAAGTTCTCTTTAAGCCCCAGCCCCACTTGTTAATGACGGGCAACGAACCTGTTCGTATGTTTCGACAACTTATTGAATTGTCTGACGGTCAATATCATACAGAAGTTAATATCGAAAAACTGCCATCGTTTACTAGTTTAGATCCCGAACAATGTTTTCTTTCATGGACTTTGTATCTTCACAACCCTGTAGAAAAAACCGAAATTGAAGAAGTATTCGAATGGGTATTAGACGACGCGGAAGTGGTCATTGAAGCATGGTCTGAAAATCTAAAATCTGAGATTGAAGAGCAGACTGAAAAAGACGAGGCAACGTCGTCAGACGGCCCGGTCCAATCATCCGAAACGGATAGTCTAGACAAGACACTGTCCTCTGAAGACTCTAAAGAAGTGACCAAAGCCAGCGGACCAGATAAAGTAGCAGTCAAAGCGGCACCGGCGAAAGAATCCTCCTCTATCCGCGTAAGTATCGATAAGGTAGATAGTCTCATTAACATGGTAGGCGAGCTGGTTATTACACAATCCATGCTTGGTCAGTTGGGCGAAAATTTTGACGCCAGTCGAATTCAGAATCTACAAGAAGGACTTGCCCAGCTAGAACAGAATACCCGTGAGTTACAAGAAAGTGTCATGAAAATCCGCATGATGCCCATTAGCTTTGTTTTCAGCCGGTTCCCACGTTTAGTAAGAGACGTCAGTGTGTCCCTCAATAAACGTATAGAGCTTGTCATGTCGGGGGAGCACACTGAATTAGACAAAACCGTCATGGAGAAAATCGGTGATCCAATGGTTCACTTGATTCGAAATTCTATTGATCATGGAATCGAGCTTCCCGAGATACGGAAGCAAAATGGAAAGCCTGAAACTGGTACGGTTGAGCTCAATGCATATCATCAAAGTGGCAATATTGTAATTGAAATTAAAGATGATGGTGCAGGCTTAAACAAAGAAAAAATTTTAGAAAAAGCCATTCTCAAAGGTATCGTTGATGAGAATCAAAACCTGAACGATGAGCAGATATTTGATCTAATTTTTCAACCAGGTTTCTCAACTGCAGATCAAGTCAGTGACTTGAGTGGTCGAGGTGTCGGTATGGATGTGGTTCGTCGCAATATAGCCTCATTAAATGGCTCAATTGAAGTGAAAAGTGAAACCGGAAAGGGTTCTCAATTCATTATCCGATTACCATTAACACTTGCCATACTAGATGGTCAGTTAGTTCGTGTTGGCGAGCAAACCTTCATTTTCCCACTTGTTAGTATTGTCGAATCAATTCAGCAAAATGAATTGGAACTGAATAATGTAGGTGGACAAAGCGATGTATTAAAACTTCGCGATGAATATGTCCCCATTGTTGCACTTCATCAAGTATTTGATATTCAAACCGATAACAAAGTAGACGAAGATGAAAAGATCATTGTTGTCGTAGAGAGCGATGGCGAAAAAATAGGAATAGTGGTTGATGAGCTTTTAGCTCAGCAACAAGTAGTGATTAAGAGTCTAGAAGAGAACTATCAAAAAGTTGAGGGGATCTCTGGCGCGACTATTTTAGGTGACGGACGTGTTGCTCTTATTGTCGATATCAGTGGGCTTTCCAAGTTATCTGGTGCAAGTAATAAAACGATTGAAAGTAACAGACATCAGGCAGCGTAAATCATGAATGCTACAGAAGAAGATGTAATCGACCATGAAGAATTAGATACCGAACAGTATCTAACCTTCATTATGGATGGCGAAGAGTATGGAATCGATATCTTAGCGGTTCAAGAAATTCGTGGATGGGAAAGTGCGACCCCCATACCTCATAGCCCCCCATATATGAAAGGGGTGATAAATTTACGCGGTACTATTGTGCCCATCATGGACTTACGAGCTCGCTTTAGTTTGCCGTTTCAGCCTTACACGGAAGAAACCGTAGTGGTTGTTTTAAAAGTGGCAACAGACAGCATAAGCCGAACGATGGGAATAATAGTAGATGCTATAAGCGATGTGTATGACATCCCGTTAGAGAATATTAAAAGTACGAGTTTGGCAGATAACCAAAACTCAAGGTTTATAAAAGGTTTGGTAACTGTGAAAGAGCGCATGGTTATCTTATTAGAGCTAGAAAAATTGCTCACTCTGGATTAACAGGAAGGTCGATTATGGATGGGTCTAAGGCAATCAGTATCCAATATAAATTACTTTTACCGTGGATATTACCAGTTATCAGTTTGATCTATATGGCCATTACACTGCCATCAGAGATCATTATGTCCACAATGGTCATTAACGGCTTATTGATTGCGGCGGGGATTATCGCTACTTGGCTGCTAGGACACAAAATGCTCATGGCCATTGCCATGGCAACTAAGTGTGCTGACGCGACGGCCAACGGTGATTACAGCTATGTGCCAAGCTTTAAAGGTAAAGATGAGTTGTCACATTTACTTTATACACTTGGTAATTTTACCAATAGTATGAAAGACGTAGCCGTAAATGCAGATGGTGACGAGTCTCTTTCTGATATCCAGGGGAAACTAAAGGCTTTAGATAAAGTACAAGCTATTATCGAGTTTGATTTAGATGGCACTATCCTGACAGCGAATAAAAATTTCTGTGATGCGGTAGGTTATGAGTTGGATGAAATCAAAGGACGTCATCACAGTATTTTTGTCGATGAAGAGTTTAAACATAGTAGTGAGTATAAAGAGTTCTGGAATAAGTTGAATCGTGGAGAATTTGAATTTAAGGAATATAAACGCTTCGGAAAAGGAGGCAAAGAGATTTGGATTCAAGCTTCTTATAACCCTTTATTTGACGAGAATGGTAAACCTTACAAAGTTGTAAAATTTGCTTCAGATATTACAGAACAAAAACATCAAAATATTGCGAATAACCGTGTAAGAAAAGCCCTTGATGCGTGTGCCGAATCCTGCCTGATGGTCTCCGACAAAGACTATAACCTGGTTTATACGAACAAGGGTGTACAGGATATGTTTGCGGACGCTGAATCAGACATTCAAAAGGACTTACCTACCTTCAGTAAGGATCGCGTACTTGGAAGTAATATTGACATTTTCCACAAGAACCCAAGTCACCAAAGAGCGTTATTAGACAAATTAACATCGTCACACAGAGCAAGCCTGAAACTGGGTGGTAGAACATTCGACTTGGTTGTCAATCCAGTATTTGACGACGACAACAAACGCATTGGAACGGTCGTGGAATGGAATGATCGCACGGAAGAGCTGAAACGTGAGGAAGCTGAACAGGTTATCGCAGAAGAGAATCTTCGTGTTAAGCGAGCCCTGGATAGTTCCTCCGTTAATATCATGGTTGCGGATCGAGACTATAACATTCGCTACACCAATGACGCTCTGCAAGGCATGATGGCAAACGCAGAATCGGATATCAGAAAAGATTTGCCAAGCTTCGACAAAGACAGAATAGTGGGCAGTAACATCGACATTTTCCATAAAAACCCTGCCCATCAACGAAGCATGCTCGAAAAGCTGAGTGACACCTACAGTACAGAAATTGTGGTTGGGGGACGCACTTTCTCTCTTATTGCAAACCCTATTTCAAATGATAATGGTGATCGAGTAGGTACGGTTGTTGAATGGCTCGATCGCACAGAAGAAGTGGAGGTTGAAGAGGAAGTCGAGAACATTATTGAATCGGCTAGCAAAGGTGACCTGTCAAATCGAGCTAAAACAGAAGGGCGTACAGGTTTCTATCGTCAACTCAGCATGGGGCTAAATCGCCTCATGAGTATTAGTGAGAATATTCTAAATGATACAGGACGCGTTTTCGATGCGTTAGCACGAGGTCATTTAGATCAACGTATTGATGCGGACTACCAAGGTATTTTTGGCAAGTTAAAACAAGACGCCAATGACACTATCGATCGTCTAAATGAAGTGATTGGCAAAATACGAGATGCAGCCAATACCGTTTCAACCGGTTCTGCAGAAATCGCACAAGGTAATACGGATTTATCTCAACGCACTGAAGAGCAAGCATCTAGCCTTGAAGAAACGGCATCGAGCATGGAAGAGATGACCAGTTCTGTGAAGCAGACAAGCGAAAACGCTGATCATGCCACGGACCTTGCTGTTAGTGCTCAAGGCCGAGCAACTAAGGGTGGTGAAGTTGTTGGACGAGCCGTTGAAGCGATGGAAGAAATTAATTCTTCTAGTAAGAAAATTTCAGACATTATTGGTGTGATCGATGAAATTGCTTTCCAAACCAACTTGCTTGCATTAAATGCGGCGGTGGAAGCGGCAAGGGCTGGAGAACAAGGCAAGGGCTTTGCTGTGGTAGCAGGCGAAGTGCGTAATCTGGCACAACGCAGTGCCGGTGCAGCAAAAGAAATTAAAGATCTTATCCGAGACAGCGTGGAAAAAGTCGATAACGGAACCGATTTGGTTAACCAGTCTGGTCAAACCCTCTCTGAAATAGTGGAAGCGGTTGAGAAAGTGACAACCATGATCAAAGAAATTAATGCTGCTTCGGAAGAGCAAGCATCCGGCATAGAGCAGGTCAACAAAGCGGTTAGTCAAATGGATGAGATGACCCAACAAAACGCCGCGCTGGTAGAAGAGGCATCTGCCGCCAGTGAAACCATGACGGAACAAGCACAGAACATGATGGAGCTTGTTGAGTTCTTTACTCTTGAGAGCATGGCGAGTGATGGCACAACAGCTACGCTCAAGAAGGAGCCTCGTTCCGTTGCATCGACTCCTGTCGTTAAGTCGGTTTCGAAACCGGCAGAGATAAAACGCCCAGCAGTAGATGATGACGAAGATGACTGGCAAGAGTTTTAGTCTTGTTTTTTCTTTCATTAATGGCATTAGCTAGGTAGATCAATCGAAATGGACTTTTCGCTCAAAGAATTCCCAATGACGGAGCAAGACTTCTCTCGTCTATCGAGGATCGCTTTTGATGTTAGTGGGATCGTCTTGAGTGATGCAAAAAAAGAGCTTGTATACAGTCGTATCGCGAGACGTGTACGAGCACTTGGATTATCTCGGTTCTCTGAATACTGTGAGTATCTAGATAGAGAGAAGGAGAAAGAATTAAACGAGTTTATTAATTCTATCACTACTAATCTAACGTCGTTCTTTCGGGAGTCTCATCATTTTGAGTTTTTAGCTAAAGAAATTATTACCCAGTGGCGTAAAAATCCAAAAGAGCCTATTCGTATATGGTCGTCGGCTTGTTCCACTGGTCCGGAGCCCTATAGCATAGCCATCACTCTCCGAAAGAACATAAAAGTCGATAACCTTGATATAAGAATTCTTGCGACTGATCTTGATAGTGATGTTCTGAAAAAAGCCAAGTCCGGCGAATACCCATTAAAGGAGATAGAGCTTTTACCTAGAGATTACCATAATTGTTTCTATAAGAATGAAGACGGAGCTAAAGCTAGGATAAAAGATGAATATAAAGGTCTTATTCAATTTAATCGATTGAACTTATTAGGACCTTGGCCAATGAAGAAAAAGTTTGACGTAATATTCTGTAGGAACGTGGTTATTTATTTTAATAAGGATACTCAAGTTGAACTATTTAACCGATTGCATGATGCATTGAAGCCAAATGGGTATTTGATGATAGGTCATAGTGAAAATTTGTACGGTGCCAATCACCTCTTTAAACCTTTAGGTCGCACCATTTATCAGAAAAAGTAGGCGGCTTGTATGATCAATCAGCCAAAAGCTGAAAGAGGCTTTGAACATGTAAATCGCTATTTCGATAATAGACACTCGGTTTGGACTGCGAAAATATTACCTGGTGAATTTTATGTTAGCGCCCATGGGGAAATGATTTGTACCGTTCTGGGTAGTTGTATTAGTGCTTGTATTCGGGATAAGCAATTAGGTATCGGTGGCATGAATCACTTTATGTTGCCAGCACAAAATGAATTTAGTAGTGGGCAATGGGGAAGTGACGCCAATACCTCAGCTACGCGATATGGTAACTGGGCCATGGAGTATTTACTTAACACACTTTATAAGCTGGGCGCAAAAAAAGAGAACCTAGAGGTTAAGTTATTTGGTGGAGGCCAAGTATTGGCCAGTATGACGGATATTGGTCAGCGTAACATTCTGTTTGCCTACGATTTTTTACAGAAAGAGGGCTTATCGGTTGCAGCTGCTGATGTAGGAGATGTTTTTTCGCGAAAAATTTTATTTTTCCCTGACACTGGGAGTGTCAAAGTTCGACGCATAACCACTACGCGTAATGATACGATTATTACACGGGAAAAGGGTTATATGGATCAGTTGGATTCCGAGAATACCGGTGGAGGCGACATTGAATTGTTTGATTGAGATTTGCCTCGTCCATAAAGAACGAAATGAGAGTCGGATATGATTAACGTATTAGTGGTTGATGACTCGGCATTAATTCGGCGAGTACTAACAGAAATCATTAATTCCGATCCGAATATGGAAGTAATCGGCACGGCAGCAGATCCATACATTGCGCGTGACAAAATTAAAGCATTACATCCTGATGTCATCACGCTAGATATTGAAATGCCAAAGATGGACGGCATTAAATTTCTTAAAAATCTAATGCGCTTGCGTCCTATGCCCGTGGTTATGATTTCTACATTAACTCAAAAAGGCGCACCCGCAACCTTAGAGGCCTTGGAAATTGGTGCGGTGGACTATGTTGGCAAACCCAGCGCAGATAAGCCGGAGTTGTTGACTGAGTATGCTAATGAAATTTTGCAAAAAATTCGTGCCGCAGCAACGGCCAATGTCGCTCGTCTTGAGCAACAAGCAAGTGGTTTAACAACTCGATCAGCAACACCCAAACGCGCAGGCGTCTCACCTTCAGGTAAGTTGATCGCTATTGGTGCAAGCACGGGAGGAACAGAAGCGATTCGCGAATTATTATTGTTGATGCCTCTAGACAGCCCTCCAATTGTCATCACGCAACATATTCCACCAGTCTTTAGTGCGTCTTTTGCAAAACGCCTAGATAGCATGTTGCCACTAACCGTACACGAAGCGGTGGATGGCGATAAGATTATCCCTGGCCATGTTTACATAGCCCCAGGTGATCTTCACATGGAGGTGAAACTGAAAGGTAGTCATTATTATTGCCGCGTATTCGAAGGTGAGCGTGTAAATCTGCATAAACCCTCAGTAGAGGTTTTGTTTAACTCTATTACCCAGCAATGTGCGAAACAGACAGTAGGCGTTATGCTCACGGGTATGGGAGCCGATGGCGCTAAAGCTATGCTAAGGATGAAAGAAGCTGGTAGTTATAATATTGTTCAAGACCAAGCCACTTCCGTTGTCTGGGGGATGCCAGGCGAGGCGGTCAAGTTAGGCGCCGCCGATGCCATCTCCCCTCTTAAGTCGATTCCTGATGCCATTATTAAACGCTTAAAGCGAATGGTTTAATCCATAGATTTTGTAAGAAATAAGCTACACACGTTTTACGCAACGGGCATTTATGATCTATGCTCTAAATAAATGTTGATGCAGGGAAATGCTAGAGGCAAATCATGGCCATAAAGACAACAGTAAACAACAATGAACTCACGGTCGAAATAGAAGGCCGTTTTGATTTTAGTGCTCATCAAGAGTTTCGAGACGCTTATGAAAGTGCCGATTCATCGGTGAGTCACTATGTAATCGATATGAGCAAAGCCACATACTTGGATAGCTCGGCATTAGGCATGTTACTACTACTGAGAGATCATGCAGGTGGCGATAGTGCCAATGTGCGTATCACAAAGTGTAATCAGGATGTTCGTAAGATTTTGACTATCTCTAATTTTGAGCAGCTATTTGCTATTGAATAGCAATGCTTTAGGGCTATGGAACCCCTTAAAATTCTAATTGCCGATGACAACAAGACGGATCGAATGATCCTATCGGCGATTGTCAAAAAAATGGGACATGATGTACTTCAGGCCGAAAACGGTGCTGAAGCCGTTGATCAGTTTCAGTCCCACCACCCAGATATCATTCTTCTGGATGTAATGATGCCTGTTATGGATGGACAGCAGGCCGCTCGCGAAATTAAAATGCAAGCGGGTGAAGATATGGTGCCCATCATTTTCCTTACGTCCTTACAAGATGCCCACGATTTAGCTGCGTGCCTTGATAGTGGCGGCGATGACTTCCTTACCAAACCTTATAAACAAATTATTCTACAAGCGAAGATCAACGCATTTAGTCGTATGCGCCGAATGAATACCATGCTGCAAAACCAGCGTGATGTGATTCGTGAAAATAATGAACATCTTATGCACGAGCAACAAGTAGCCAAAGCGGTTTACGACAATGTTGCGCACAGTGGTTGTTTAGATCTGCCTAATCTTAAATACATGATCTCACCATTCTCGGTATTCAATGGTGACGTGTTACTCGCGGCAAGAAAGCCCTCAGGAAGTTTGCATATATTATTGGGTGATTTCACTGGTCATGGTTTACCAGCGGCTATTGGCGCTATGCCACTTGCAGAAATATTTTATGGAATGACCGCCAAAGGTTTTACCATGACCGATATATTGCGTGAAATTAACATAAAATTAAAAACCATCCTGCCAATTGGTTATTTTTGCTGTGCTTGTATGGCCACTGTTAGATTCCGAAGCCAGCATTTAGAAATTTGGATGGGAGGACTTCCTGATTATTACTTTTTACACAGCAAAGATCGAAAAATTGAAACCATTAACTCTAATCATTTGCCATTGGGCGTCCTATCCAGCCAAGCATTTAAGACCGACACTCATAAAATTAGCTATGAGGTTGGTGACAAATTCTTTATGTGGAGTGATGGTATTCTCGAAGCGCGAGATGAAAAAGGCGATCTATTTGGCGACCAACGGCTAAGGCAAGTTTTTGATGAAAACCAAAACCAAGATCTTTTATTTTCGGAGATATTAGCCGCAGTCAACGAGTTCACGGGTGGCGCACAAAAGGACGATGATACAACTTTGCTCGAGGTGAGTATGGTCGATCAAGAAGTGGTTGGCCAAGTAGATATAGATTTTAGTAGTGGCGCTGTCACTGGACCCACAGACTGGAATATGTCTTATACATTGCGCGGTGATACATTAAAAACCTTTAACCCATTACCCATTATGTTGAATATTGTTAACGATGTTCCGGCATTAAGAGCGAATAGCGGCCAGTTATATACGATTATGGCTGAATTATTTTCAAACGCTTTCGAGCATGGTGTTTTAGGTTTAGATAGTGAGCTAAAGCAAGACGCTGAAGGCTTTGCGCAATACTACAAAAAACGTCAAGAAGCCATCGAGACCTTGGAAGAAGGGTTTGTGCAGTTTGAATTTGACCATAAACCTCGTGAGTTCGGCGGGATATTGAAAGTCACTGTCAAGGATTCGGGGCAAGGCTTTGACTATCAGTCAAAGCTTGAAAAAGGTATGAGTGATGGCGCATTGAGTGGACGAGGACTTGCGTTGCTCAAATCACTTACACAGGGTATTGAGTACAGCGGTAATGGTAATACTGTGACAGTCACGATAGAATGGCATGCGGAGAAAGAATTAGAGTAAGGAATCGCTTTATGAGCTCTATTGATCAGCATCAAATGTCAGAGCTGAAGGAAATTATGGAAGATGACTTCCAAGATTTAATTGACACTTATCTACGAGATACCGAACGCAAGTTATCCGATATTCAGCAAGCCCTTGATGCCGGAGATAGTCAGAAAGTGGGAGAGTTGGCCCACAGTTTGAAAGGCGCAAGTGCCAATATTTGCGCATTACCACTATCTGAATTATGTGCAACGCTAGAGCGACAAGGTAAGAGCAATGATTTGCAGTCGTCTCCTCAAATATTGCAGTCCATACAAACAGAGTATCAATCGGTCAAGACCGCATTAAATCAATTATAAAAAGTTGGATTTGGCCCACCCCTTGCAATTTCCCAAGTATTCGAGCAATCAAGAAGTGGAAACTACATGCAAGGTTTACCTTTTTTCTCATTTTCTTCTCAAAGTGCTGGCCCATTAGCTGACGGTCAGGCTTCAACGAACATGTCCTCTGGCCCAGTAAACATGGGCCCAGTTCCAGAGACAGGTACGGAGCAGGCAACGAGTCAACTCCCCGAATTTATGCAGCGATTACTGCAGGCCATGACTCAAGATGCACAGGCTGAAACTGTTCCTAAGGGGCAAGTGCTTGCCGCTGAGGAAGAGACTGCCCCTTTGTTAGAATTGCAGGAGGACGAAAATATTGTTCAAACACTGGGAGTTTCTCCTCTATCACCCGTAACTAAAATGGATATGGATAGTATTCAAGTTCAGCGGGATTTTGCGCCCAGTGTTAACCAATTATCCGAAGCTCAGCGTCAAGCAATACCAGGCCTTATGGCTCGTGCGCAAATAAATCAAACTGCGCCGGAGTCAGAAGCTTCTTCCTCTTTAGTTGGCTCATCCATAGCAGAACAGAAACAAACCAGCATGCAAGCTCAGCCTAAGTTGCAAACATCGCCATTCCTGCAGACAGATGGCAATGTTGACTTGGCGCAGTCAACAGTCGAGGTTCAAAGTAAACTTTCACCTCAGAGCAGCCCAATTTTGGAGAATACTATTAAGAATATGCGCTCTGATGAGAAAAGACCGATGGATTCTATAAAAGGAGGGGAGGATACAAGCAAGTTGACTGCTTTGATGACGCCTATTGCGGAAACTAAACCGCTGGCTGAAAGAGTCGTTACTACTGAGCAGATTGCCTCTATGAGTGCTTCGTCTGTCAATGAAATGACCAGTGAAGTGAGTGATGTTATTGACGAGATGTGGCAACAAACTCAAAACCCTGCTCGGCACGCCAGCACCAAGCCTGCCGCGGGAGCTGCTCCCAGCTTTTTCGAACAGATTCAAGCGAAGTTAGATTTACCGCCTAGCGATATTCGCTTCAGCGAGCAAGTGAGTAAGCGAATTGGCATGATGGTAACCGAGCAAATGCAAAGTGCTCGAATTCAATTGGACCCTCCAGAATTAGGTAGTCTTGAGATTAAAGTTCGTGTGCAACAAGATCAGGTTAACGTGTCGTTTGCTAGTAATAATCATGCCGTCCGAGATGCGTTGGAAGCACAAGCCCCAAGACTACGGGAAATGCTTAACCAGCAAGGAGTGGATCTAGGAAACCTGGATGTGTCATCTCAAGGTCAACAGAGTTCTGGCGGTGATGGTCATACTCAGGACGAAGGCGAGTATCTAATCGAAGATGAGGGGACTGCATCATCAGAAGCACTAGATCAACTGGAGCAGCAAATTAAAACCATTGAAAATGATGGCGCAGTGGACTATTTCGCATAAGCGCGAACCCATGATTCTTGTCTACACTTGTAATGAAGCCTTTGGCCTATTTTAGGTAACCAAATGGCATAAGGATTGCAAAAACTGTTAAAGAATCAAAAAGGTGACGTATGGCCAACGAAAAAGAACTGCAAATCGAAGGTGGTGATGAGCAACCAGCAAAAAGTAAAAAGATGCTCATTATCATTATTGTCGCGGCCATTCTTGTTATTGGCGGCGGTGTTGGTGTCACCTTATTTTTATTGGGTGGTGATGATGAAGTGGCAGAGGAAGCCGCAGTAGAAGGGGAAGAAGCGGAAGCTGCTGAAGCAGCCCCACCTGCACCGGCTATCTATGTGAAGTTTAAACCCGAATTCATTGTTAATTACCAAGTCGGTCCACGCCAGCGTTACTTGCAAATTTATATGGAAGCAATGACAAGGGACCCTGCTATTGCTGATGCACTAGAGCAACACAGTCCTATGATTCGCAGTTCAATTATTAATTTACTGAGTCAGCAAGATTACGCTTACTTGAGAACCGCTGAAGGACGTGCCAATTTACGTGACATACTGAAACAAGAAGTCCAGCGACTATTGGCGCAGGAAACGGGTATCGAAGATGGCCTAAAAGAAATTCTTTTTACCAACTTCGTCATGCAGTAATCCGTCATGGTTGAACAGCAAAACGCTATGAGGTCCATGTGCAAGATCTATTAAGCCAAGACGAAATTGATGCGCTCTTACATGGCGTCGACGACGGTGACATCGAACAGGAAGATCCTGAAGATAGCGAAGGCATAAAAAGCTACGACTTATCCAGTCAAGACCGAATAGTACGTGGGCGTATGCCTACGTTAGAAATGATTAATGAGCGTTTTGCCCGTTATACCCGCATCAGCATGTTTAACTTTTTACGTCGCAGTGCTGATGTTGCCAGTGGCGGTATTCAGATCATGAAATTTGGCGAATACATCCACACTCTTTATGTACCTACCTCTCTCAATATGGTTAAAGTCCGTCCACTACGTGGTACGGCTTTATTTATCTTTGACGCTAAATTGGTATTCAAACTAGTAGACAACTTTTTTGGTGGCGATGGTCGTCACGCAAAAATCGAAGGTCGTGAATTTACACCAACGGAACTGCGAGTTGTGCAAATGGTGTTGTCACAAGTCTTCACTGATATGAAAGAAGCTTGGCATGCCGTTTTAGACTTAGACTTCGAATACTATGGTAGTGAAGTAAACCCGGCCATGGCAAATATAGTCAGCCCAAGCGAAGTGGTCGTGATTAGTTCCTTTCATATTGAATTAGATGGTGGTGGTGGTGACCTTCATGTGGCCTTGCCTTACAGCATGATCGAACCCATTCGCGAGTTTTTGGACGCGGGTGTACAGAGTGATGTTGATGAGGTTGACGACAGATGGGTGCAATCTTTGCAAGAGGATATTCAAAGCGCCAAAGTTCCGGTACATGGAACGGTTGTAGATAGAGAAATTTCATTACGAGAAGTCGCAGCGTTTCAGCCAGGTGATGTCATTCCTGTTGATATGCCTGAGGATTTCATACTGCAGGCGAATGGGACACCGATTTTCCGTGGGCAGTTAGGTGTGAGAGATGACAACTTGGCTGTGAAAATCAAAGAACCCATAAAACGTAAGATGCCAGCCGGTCATAATGATGGATTGCCAATATGAGTGATGATGATCAAAAACCAGAAGAAGAAAAAGAACAAGATGCCGCCACAGAAGGTGAAGCCGGTTCTGAGGAAACTTCTACCGATGCAGTGGATGCCGATGCTCTAGCAGATGAAGTTGCTTCTGGCGTAGATGAAGCGAGTGGAGAATCTGAAGAAGACCTTGCCGACGAATGGGCGGCAGCCATGGAAGAAGCAGGGGAAGATCCAAATCAAGAAGGTGAAGGTGGCGTTAAACCGGCACCAATGGAAGAATTTGGAGAAGGTGAAAACCAACCAAAATCTGACGGAAAAAGTCCTGAGCTTGATGTTATTTTAGATATTCCCGTGAGTATCTCTATGGAAGTTGGCAATACTCAGATTCCTATTCGAAATCTATTGCAATTGAACCAAGGCTCAGTGATTGAACTAGATCGCTTAGCGGGTGAGCCTTTAGATGTGTTAGTAAACGGAACCTTGATCGCTCATGGGGAGGTGGTCATGGTTAACGACAAATTTGGTATTCGCTTAACCGATGTAATAAGCCAAGCGGAACGTATTCAAAAATTAAAATAAGAATAACGAGGATCGTTTAATGTTTGCAGTTATGGCGCTATCTATGGCGTCTTCTGGGGATGTTGCGACTGATGTAACTGATAATACAGTTGCATCAGTCGCGCAAAACGCGGCAGAAAAAAGCGCACAAGTCTTACCACACATGCCAAATACAAGCGATCAGATTATTACTATTCTGTTCGCGCTTATTGCGGTCATTGCCATGATTTACGGCATAGCATGGCTAGCTAAGCGCAAACAAATGGTGACAGGGACTGGTCGCCTTCCTATGAAAACTCTAGCGATTATGCCAATGGGCGTAAAAGAAAAAATCGTGCTGGTACAAGTCGGTGAGCAACAGCTATTGCTTGGATTAACCGCGCACAGTATTAATACATTGGCAACGTTTGATGAGCCCATCATGCAAGAAGGCGATGCTAACATCCCCGAATTTGCGCAACGTTTAAAGCAAGTTTTCTCTAATAAAGGTCTTAACCTAAACGGATTTAATCAGCCAAAAAAACGCGGTGATAACGATGACGATTAACTGTATCCGTCTCGTTTGGGTTGCTGCGTTATTGTTGTTGCCATCGCTTGGTTGGGCAGAGAATACATTTGACATACCCGCTATAACCTACGAAGAAGATCCTAATGGCAATGGTCGCTATAGTGTGACTATTCAAATTCTTGCCATCATGACCATACTGACGGTATTACCGTCGCTAGTCATTATGATGACAAGTTTCACACGTATCATTGTCGTATTTGCTATTTTACGCCAGGCTTTAGGTTTACAGCAGACACCCTCTAATCAGATCTTATTGGGTCTTACGTTATTTCTCACACTGTTCATCATGATGCCCATATTTAATGTGATTAATGAAACGGCTATTCAACCTTATTTAGAGGAGAAAATACTTCCTAAAGAAGCGCTAGATTTGGCGATTATCCCAATTAAAGAGTTTATGTTAGCGCAAGTACGAGAGACCGATCTAAATATGTTCGTGAGGTTATCTGGCGAAACAGGCATTCAAACACCGATGGATACACCATTGCATATTCTTATTCCTGCCTTCATAACCAGTGAACTAAAAACTGCATTTCAAATTGGGTTTATGATTTTTATTCCTTTCTTAATTATTGATTTAGTCGTAGCCAGTATCTTAATGGCCATGGGTATGATGATGTTATCCCCAATCATCATTAGCCTACCGTTCAAAATTATGTTGTTTGTACTAGTGGATGGCTGGGTAATGATTATTGGTACATTAGCTGCAAGCTATGGTTTCTAGCGTAAAAGTGTCAGAAATCCGTTTTAGGAGTTAGCCATGGGCGTTGAGCATCTTGGGGATTTTTTAAGAGAGGCTTTGTTTGTCGTCATTCTCATTGTGAGTGCGATCTTGGTGCCGGGTTTACTTGTCGGTCTTATTGTTGCTACTTTCCAAGCGGCAACACAAATCAATGAACAAACACTGAGTTTCTTACCTCGACTTGTGGTGACTCTCTTGTGTGTACTATTTTTTGGTCCATGGATCATTCTTAAGCTGGTTGAGTACACCGAAAATCTTTATAAAAACATTCCTTTTTTGATTAGTTAGCCCTATGGATCCTGCGGTTGGTTTTCTACTCGATATAAACAGCGCAGAAGTATCTAGCTGGGTTAGTCGATATCTTTGGCCTTTCTTCCGATTTGCAGGGTTTTTTATGGTGTTGCCGCTTTTTGGAACCCGATTGGTAACGGCTAGAGTAAGATTATTTCTTGCCTTTTTTACTTCAATTCTTGTTACGCCATTGTTACCGCCTATGCCAGTCATTGATGCGGTTAGTGTTCAAACCATGGTGATAATAGCGCAGCAAATACTGATTGGTATTGCACTCGGTTTTGTCGTAGAAATTCTGATGCAGATTTTTATTTTGTGTGGTCAATTAATCGCAATGCAAACTGGTTTGGGTATGGCGATGATGGTTGACCCAACCAATGGTGTGAATGTGGCCGTTGTTGCTCAATGGTTTTTAATTTTTGCAAACTTACTGTTTATTACACTCAATGGTCATTTAGTTGCGATAGAGATATTAGCTGATAGCTTCTTTACCATTCCTGTCGGTGAGGGAACCATTAGTACCAATGTTATGTGGTCCATTGTGGAATTAGCTCATTGGATGTTCAGTGCAGCAATTGTATTAGCGCTACCGGCTATCACATCCATGCTAGTGGTCAACATTGCCTTTGGGGTAATGGCCAGATTAGCACCTCAGCTCAATATATTTGCTGTCGGTTTTCCTGTAACCATGTTATTGGGTTTAATTGTACTTTGGATCGCTTTCTCCGGATTTGGCGCTGAATTTGGTCGTCTTTTGACTGAATTATTTTATTTCATGCGTAGTTTTTAGAGATATTTATTTATGGCTGAAAACGAAAATAGTCAGGAAAAAACAGAAGAACCGACGCCCCGAAGGCTCCAAAAAGCCAAAGATGATGGTCAGATTCCGAGATCCAAAGAGCTCAGTACGAGTTTGGTTTTGATCGTTGGTGTGTTAAGCATTTGGTTGTTGGCTGATCTGTTGTTTTCTGGCGCGAAGAATATTTTCCAATATAACTTTGTCATCGAGCGTGAACAGATTTTTGACGAGAAGCAAATGCTCAAACATTTAGGTGCTTCCGCATATGAAGCGATTCTTACGATGACACCTACTATGATGCTTATTTTACTTGCAGCTGCTTTGGCGCCTTTAGCCTTGGGTGGCTGGATGTTTTCAGGTAAAGCCTTATTACCAAAGGCAAATCGTATTAGTCCTTTATCCGGACTGAAAAGAATGTTCGGAGTAAAAAGCTTAGTAGAACTGATAAAAAGTTGGGCCAAAGTACTTGTTGTTATCGGTTGTACATTCCTCTTGTTCTTTATCTTCAATGATAAAGTTTTATTTTTGCATCGTGAACCGGGTACACGAGCGATTGCAGATAGTGCTGACTTAGTAATGCTTTGCGCTTTTATATTGGCATGCAGCACTCTATTAGTGAGCGTTATTGATGTGCCTTATCAGATTTATGAGTACATGCAAAAAATGCGTATGAGTCTGCAGGAGGTAAAAGACGAACACAAAGAAACAGAGGGTAAACCAGAGGTTAAGCAGCGAATTCGGCGCTTGCAGTATGAAATGAGTCAGCGTCGAATGATGGATGATGTAAAAGATGCGGATGTAGTCATCACTAACCCCACTCATTACGCTGTTGCATTAAAATATGATAGTGATCAGATGGGAGCACCGTTAATGGTAGCCAAAGGTACCGACGAGGTGGCGTTAAAAATTAGAGAAATCGCGAAGCAAAATAAAATTGCCGTCGTTGAAGCTCCACCTCTGGCTCGTTCGATTTATGCATTTACAAAAATAGGAAAAGAAATTCCAGAAGGCTTGTATGTTGCTGTTGCCCAGGTGCTGGCTTATGTGTACCAATTAAACCAGTTCTTTGCTGGTCAGGGACCTAGGCCAAAACAACCTCCGTTCCCTGTACCTCCTGATTTAAAAGCGTAAATAGACTAGAAGCTTGAGCCTGGTTGTTTTAGGAATTCAATTTCTTCTGGTGTGCTTTTGCGACCAAGAATCATATTGCGATGAGGATAGCGTCCAAAGCGCTCAATGATGTCCTTATGCATTTTTTCAAACTTAAGATTATTTTCCAGCCCTGGTTCACTAAACTGTTTAATGGCCTCTTCGTGTATCGCGAGTGATTCGCTGTGCATAAAAGGCATATAAAGAAAAGCACGCTCTTGTGGTGTGAGAGTAAGGTGATATTCGTTGCGAATAGCCTCTTGTGCTAGCGCAAGCGCTAAAGTATCGCTAGCAAAGGCATTGGGTGTATCTCGATAAATGTTACGCGAGAATTGATCTAACAGCAGTACTTCTGCCAAGCGTCCTTTTGGCGTATTCCGCCATTCCCATAATTCGGAGTTGGCCGCTTGCTGGTGAATCGCCTTAAACCTTTGCGTCATGATTTGGTCAATATGACTGTCTTTTTTGAACCACTGTTCTTCTGTTAATTCATGAAACCAAAAGTCCCAGACTTTCTGTAACATCCCATTCATCCCTTATTCTGCTGTCTATATACAAGTATACCTGCAAATATTTGATCAAGATCACATGCTGGCCATATTTTTGCAACAGGCGATACAACGTCAAAATTTTAGAGTAGTTGTAGTTTATGGCTGTCGGAAAGTTATCACTTCCATCGCAAGGGGATCTAAAAGGCGCTTTGGGCAATGTACGCTCATTAGCGAAAGGCAATATTGGTATTCCTATCATGCTGATGGTTTTACTGGGCATGATGACACTGCCCGTACCTCCGTTTTTATTGGATATCTTTTTCACCTTTAATATTGCATTAGCCATCGTTGTATTAATGGTTTCAATCTATGCTGGAAAGCCTCTGGACTTTGCAATTTTTCCCAGCGTTTTGTTAGTAGCAACCCTATTGCGTCTTGCTTTAAATGTTGCCTCTACCCGAGTTGTCTTGCTTGAGGGGCATGAAGGCGGTGCCGCCGCGGGTAAGGTGATCGAAGCATTCGGCGAAGTGCTCGTCGGCGGCAACTATGCTGTGGGTTTGGTGGTCTTCTTGATTCTCATGATTATTAACTTTGTCGTAGTGACAAAAGGTGCAGGTCGAGTTTCAGAAGTGAGCGCTCGCTTTACTCTTGATGCTATGCCGGGTAAGCAAATGGCCATCGATGCTGATTTAAATGGTGGTTTGATCGATGCAGAGCAAGCTAAAGCTCGACGCTCCGAAGTGGCCAATGAAGCGGATTTTTATGGCTCCATGGACGGTGCCAGTAAATTTGTGAAAGGGGATGCTATTGCGGGCATGTTGATTTTGTTAATCAACATTATTGGTGGTCTGGCAATCGGTATGGCGCAGCACGATTTGGATTTTTCGCGTGCTACCGAAGTTTATGCCTTGCTGACTATCGGTGACGGCTTGGTAGCACAGATTCCAAGCTTACTACTTTCTACTGCCACCGCCATTATTGTCACCCGAAATAATAGTGAGGAAGACGTAGGCGGTCAGGTCATTAGTCAGATGTTTTCCTCCAGTCGAGCTTTGGCTATCGCATCGGGTATTCTTATTTTAATGGGTCTTATTCCTAGCATGCCGCATTTGGCTTTCTTAGGGCTGGGTGTATTGGCTGCTGTTTGGGCTTACTGGATTCATAAACGCAACAATGAGCCAGAAATTGTCGACGAAGGTATTTCCGGCAGTGCTCGTCAGGCTGCACAGAGAGCAGCTGGCGGTGGAGGCGCAGCACCACAAAGTGGTTCCTCTAATCAAGCCTTGTCTGGTGGATCGGCGCAACCTGCATTGCCCGACGATACCAAGGATGTGGACTGGGATGACGTCGAAGAGGTGGACATCATTGGCTTGGAAGTAGGCTATCGTTTAATTCCATTAGTGGATAAAAGTCAGGGCGGCCAATTGTTGGGACGCATTAAAGGCATTCGCCGAAAACTTTCACAAGATCTTGGTTTTCTTATTCCTAGTGTTCACATTCGAGATAATTTAGACCTCGCTCCTAATGCCTATCGAGTTTTATTAATGGGCGTGGCCGTTGCCGAGGCCGAGATTGAACCCGATCGCGATATGGCCATTAATCCGGGTCAGGTGTTTGGTAACGTAGAAGGTATTGAAACCATTGATCCAGCCTTTGGCCTAGAAGCTGTGTGGATTGAAAGCGGTAAAAAAGATCAAGCGCAAACGCTTGGCTATACCGTAGTGGACGCCAGTACAGTGGTGGCCACTCATTTAAATCAAATACTACAAAGCCATAGTGCAGAGCTAATCGGTCACGAAGAAGTACAAAAAATGCTGGATCGACTTGCTAGTGTGTCACCGAAACTCGCCGAAGAATTAGTGCCCAACACGCTTAATTTGAGTCAGCTATTAACGATCTTGCAAAACTTGTTACAGGAAGGCGTGCCAGTGCGCGACATGCGCAGTATTGCCGAAGCTTTGGCGAACACTCAGGTCGATAGTCAAGATACTGCCGCATTAACAGTCGAGGTTCGAAGAGTCTTAAAGCGTCTCATCGTGCATAGTATCTATGGTAACGCGCAAGATCTCTCCGTTATTACCCTAGATCCATCATTGGAACAGTTATTGCTCAAAACCTATCAGCAGAACCGACAACAAACAGGGCAGAGCGATCAGATGATTCTTGAACCATCAATGGCCGAAAAGTTACAGCAATCTATGGTGGAAGCTGCTCGCAATCAAGAAATGGCAGGTAATCCTGCTGTGTTGCTAGTAAACGCTACCTTGCGTCCTGTGCTATCGAATTTTGCTCGTAATGTTACCGATAGCCTACATGTCATTTCGTATCAGGAAATACCTGATAACAAACAAATAACCATTGCCGCCACCATCGGGGCATAGTGTGAACCGAACGATGTGAGATACCGAGTATGAGAGTTCGTCGTTTTACCGCCAGCAGTATGCAAAAAGCGCTGAAAACCGTGCGCGATGAAATGGGCCCGGATGCCGTCATTCTGTCTAATCATAGAGTGAAAGGCGGTGTCGAGATTATCGTGGCGCAGAACTACGAACCTTCTAGTGCGAAAACCTCTGCTCCGCCAATGGCATTTACTGAAGACGGCGAAGTGGATGACAGCCATTTACCTTCACCTACTTTTTCTCGCGATAAAAATACGCAAGAGCGTCGTAAAGAAAAAGAACCATGGCCGTTCCTATCGGATGATGAACGAAAACAGGTTAATGAACAGCTGCAACTTCAAGAACAGTTGGAAACCATGAAGCGCCAGCGTGATGGCGGAAGTGCAAAAACTATTAGTGCCAGCCAAGATAAAGAAGCATTGCGTATGGCACTGGACGAAATGAAAACGCGTCGAGATAGCCAATTAGATCCTGTGCAGCCTCTGCAACGTGAGCCTAAGGCACAGCAAAAGCAAGAACGCCTCGCCATGCTTGATGATATGCGCAATGAGCTACATGACTTGAAAGAAATGTTGTGCGGAGATGGACAAAAAGCACTACAGCAACCAGCCAATTTTGTTTGGAAAAAATACGCACCAGCCAATGCACTGCAAGCAAAGTTCTGGCAACGATTGGAAAACATGGGGTTTGATGATTGGGTGATTTACCAATTGGTGCATGACGTTGTCAGTCACGCAGATGAAAAAGGCGCTTGGCAATTAATCCTGCAAGACTTAGTTCAGCATATGAATATTAGCCCCAGTGATCGACTGAAACGCGGCGGTGTTTATGCCATGGTTGGGCCAACCGGTGCCGGTAAAACCACGACCATCGCGAAAATGGCGGTGCGTTTTACATTGGAACACGAAAACGCCAGCATTGGCCTCGTGACCATGGATAATTATCGTTTAGCGGCCCATGATCAGCTTAAAACGTTGGGACAAATATTAGGTGTTCCAGTGCAGGTGGCAGATCAGGAGCATACCTTGAGCAAGTGCCTTGATGAGCTGAGTGACTGTGATCTTGTGCTCATTGATACCGCTGGTTTGACGCCACAGCACCCAATGCTGAACTATCAATTAGAACAGCTGGCTTCTTTGCGAGGCCGTGTTCATACCTTATTAACATTACCCGCCACTAGTACCAGCAGAGTCTTACGTAAGGTCTATCATAATTATAAAGCAGCCGGAATAGGCGGCTGTGTTCTGACCAAGCTAGATGAGGCCAGCAGTTTAGGTGATGCGCTAAGTGCATTATTAGAGAGTGGTTTAGATTTGTCTTATGCGACCGACGGCCAGCGCATACCAGACGATTTTCATGTGGCCAGTGCCAAGGCATTAGTTAAGCGCGCCGTTGTAATGGCGAAGCAAGAACAAGCGTCGCAGGATGAGGCAGAAGCTCAGGGAGTGTGGTCATGAGCGAGTTGTATAGCCTAGATGCTTACCGACAGAACAAAGGAGATAACCAATCCATGCATCCAGTTCAAGTAATCGCGGTGACCGGCGGTAAGGGAGGCGTTGGTAAAAGTAACGTGTCAGTCAACTTGGCAATCGCTCTTGCAGAGATGGGGCGAAGAGTTGTGGTTTTGGATGCGGATTTGGGACTCGCTAATATTGACGTGTTATTGGGGCTGACCACTAAAGAAAATATCAGCAACGTTATTTCTGGGGAAGCCAGTCTCCGTGATGTCATGGTCAATGGCCCAGGTGGTATACGTATTATTCCCGCTGCTTCAGGCACACAGGCTATGACAACACTAGAACCAAGGGAACATGCTGGATTGATTCGTGCATTTGATTCGATTAGTGATCAACTGGATGTACTGATTGTGGATACTGCAGCCGGTATTGGTGACAGTGTGGTGTCATTTGTGAAAGCCAGCCAAGAAGTCTTGGTGGTCGTAACCGATGAACCCACCAGTATTACGGACGCCTACGCACTGATAAAGCTTCTTAATCGCGATCACGGTGTTTTTCGTTTTCGTATTCTAGCCAATATGGTCAAAACTAGCCAAGACGGTCATAACTTATTTGCTAAGCTTACTAAAGTAACAGATCGCTTTTTGGATGTGGCATTACAGTATGTGGGGTGTGTGCCGCAAGACGATGCTGTTAAGCGCGCGGTACAGCGCCAGCGACCAGTGATTGAGGCCTATCCTCGTGCTAAAGCAGCCTTGGCCTTCAAAGCATTAGCAAAAAAAGTAGATAGCTGGCCCTTGCCAACAACCCCCAGAGGTAACTTGGAGTTTTTTGTTGAAAACTTGGTATTGTCGACAGTACGTGGGTAGGACGTATAACCATGAACAGTGGTGCAGCCATGTATCTCGGTGATGAAAAACAAAATTTCAATACGCTGGTCGAAGAATACGCATCCTTGGTAAAACGTATTGCTCACCATTTGAAAGGCCGATTGCCTGACTCAGTGCAGGTAGACGACCTTATTCAGTCAGGCATGATTGGATTAATCGAGGCAGCACAGAAGTACGAACCTAGTAAAGGTGCTAGCTTCGAAACCTATGCGGGTATCCGAATACGCGGTTCCATGCTCGACGAGATTCGTAAAGGCGACTGGGCACCACGCAGTGTGCATCGCAATAGCCGTCGCATCAGCGAAGCTATCCGCTACGTAGAATCTCAAACTGGTCGCGATGCTCAAGATCAAGAGGTAGCAAAAGCCCTAGGTATGGAATTGGAAGAATACCATCAACATTTACAAGATGGGGCCGGATCGCGTTTGTTCAGTTTTGAGGATTTGTTAGAGCAGCGAGGTGAGCAGGAGTCCGACTTCATGGGTCATGATGACGAGAGCCCGCTCCAGGACCTACAAAGCGAACATTTCCAACAGCAGCTTGCCAAGGCAATCAGTCAACTACCTGAACGAGAGCAACTCGTCCTCGCTCTCTATTACGACGAAGAACTCAACTTAAAAGAAATCGGTGCGGTATTAGAAGTGAGTGAGTCTCGCGTCAGTCAAATACACTCGCAGGCGGCTCATCGTTTGCGCGCACGTCTACAGGAATGGGCCGAAGGGCAATAGTTTGCCCTAAAAGCTCAGTAAATATTTCTGCAACCTATAAATTAATAGCTATGCTTAATTTAGGTTTTATTAGGATTAATTATTAGTCATTCACAGGACCGAACCTGCCGACAACTTTATTTTGCTGACATGCTTGCTGGATAACTTGGTAAGTGTGTCTAGACTAAAAATAGGCAATAAAGTCATTGGCCAGGGCGCTGGGAGGTAGCTTTGGATAAAAATATGAAAATTCTTGTTGTGGACGATTTTTCGACAATGAGACGAATCATTAAAAACCTGTTAAGGGATTTGGGTTTCACAAATACCCAAGAAGCAGATGATGGCAACACTGCGTTGCCCATGCTGAAAAGCGGTGACTTCGATTTCTTGGTCACGGATTGGAATATGCCGGGTATGACAGGAATTGAACTGCTAAAGCATGTTCGTGAAGACGAGCGCCTGAAGGACCTTCCCGTTCTGATGGTAACGGCAGAAGCCAAGCGAGACCAGATAGTGGCAGCAGCGCAAGCCGGTGTGAATGGATATGTAGTAAAACCATTTACGGCAGCGGTACTAAAAGAAAAGATTGAAAAAATCTTTGAGCGCTTGTAAGCGGTTACATAGGGCAAGTAGATGGCGGCTTTGGATTTAGAATCAGGCAGCGAGTTCGAACAGCGTTTTTCTGAAAAAGCACAGGAATTATTTGAACGTCTAGAGAAAAATGATTTAGGCGGTGCGGTTTCGGTGATTCAGGATTTACAAAAGGTACGAGATGAAAGTCTGTACCAAGAAATAGGCCGATTGACTCGGGCTCTTCACGAGTCCATCAAAAATTTCAAACTTGATGCGCATCAGGGCGCAGCTAGCGATATTGATGAAGCAAATGAAGGTTTAGCATACGTTGTAGAAATGACGGACAAGGCGGCCAATAAAACTATGGATAAGGTAGAGGAAAGCCTCCCTATATCTGACGGTATTGCACAGGAATCTAATGAGCTTCACCAGGAATGGCAACGATTTTTAAAGAAAGAAATGTCACCCGCGGAGTTTAGAGAATTAGCAAAGCGCCTTGATGCTTTTCTGCAAGGCACCAGTAAAAATACTCAAAAACTGAACACAAATCTGAATGAGATTTTGCTGGCACAAGATTTTCAAGATTTAACAGGGCAAGTGATCCAACGTATTACGACGATGGTCACGGATGTAGAAGCCCGTTTAGTGAATTTGGTTGCCATGGCCGGACATGTTGATCGCATGACAGGTATTGAGCATGGTGAACTAGAAGCGCAGGAAGAAGAGGAACAAAATCCAGATAAAGGTGTGGGTCCTCAAATTAATGCGGATGAGAAAGAAGATGTAGCAGCCAGCCAAGACGATGTTGACGATTTACTGTCGAGTCTAGGTTTCTAAAGGAGCAAAGGGATGAGTTTGGACGCTGATGAAGAAATCCTCCAGGACTTCCTTGTAGAAGCAGGGGAAATTCTAGAGCTGCTTTCCGAGCAATTGGTAGACTTAGAAAATCGACCAGATGACCAAGACTTATTGAACTCTATTTTTCGTGGTTTTCATACGGTAAAAGGTGGCGCGGGTTTCTTACAAATTAACCCGCTGGTGGATTTATGTCACGTTGCAGAGAACGTGTTTGACATACTCCGAAATGGCCAACGTCAAGTTGATGCAGACTTGATGGACGTGGTTTTAAGTGCGCTTGATAGTGTCAATGATATGTTCGAGACGGTTCGTGGCGGAGAAATGCCTGAGCCAGCAGACCAAAGCTTAATTGATGATCTGAAAATCTTTTCGCAACCTGCGGGAGCAGCTCCGGCGCCTAAAGCAGAAGCAGCCCCTACACCTCCTACCAGTGCTCCAGATACGTCAAATGAAGCAACTTCGAGTGGTGATTCTGGTGATATTACTGATGATGAATTCGAAGGTTTATTGGATGCCTTAGATGGCAATGATGCCGCTCCTGCCAAAGATGACAAAACGACCAGTAGCGATGATGACTTGTTCGATGTTGGCAGCACTCCGGCCGCCTCAGATGAAGACGAAATAACCGAAGACGAATTTGAAGCATTGCTTGATCAACTGCATGGTTCAGGTAATGGGCCTAGCAAAACGGATGACGTTGGCAGTAGCAGTGAACAAGCAGAAACTGCGGCACCTGCAGCTCCTGCTGCAGATGGCAATGAAGAAATTACAGAATCAGAATTTGAAGAACTGCTGGATAAATTACACGGAAAAGGCAAAGGCCCAAGCGAAACGGGTGCTGAGTCTCAAGTAACATCTGAGCCAGAGCCGCAAGCTCAGAAGCCAGATGCAGAGCCCGCTAAAGCTGAAGCTCCAAAACAGGAAGCGCCGGCTCCTGTTGCAAAAGCTGAGCGTCCAGCAGCGAAAAAACCAGAGAAGAAACAAGAGTCGCCGTCGGCCGAGGCAACTGTACGGGTTGATACGAAACGACTCGATGAAATCATGAACATGGTTGGTGAACTTGTTTTAGTTCGTAATCGTCTTGTGCGTTTAGGTCTAAATAGTAACGATGAAGCCATGTCAAAAGCGGTGTCAAATTTAGACGTGGTGACAGGTGACTTGCAAACATCTGTGATGAAAACACGGATGCAACCCATCAAGAAAGTATTTGGGCGTTTCCCTCGAGTGGTTCGTGATTTGGCGCGTAACTTGAAAAAAGAAGTTACATTAGAATTACGTGGTGAAGAAACAGATTTAGATAAAAACTTGGTTGAAGCCTTGGCTGACCCATTAGTGCATTTAGTACGTAATGCGGTGGATCACGGTGTAGAAATGCCTGATGAACGCGAGGCCTCGGGCAAGTCACGCAATGGCACAGTCATATTAAGTGCTGAACAAGAGGGTGATCACATACTATTGTCTATTCAAGATGATGGTAAAGGCATGGATCCTAAAAAATTGCAGTCAATAGCCGTCGAAAAAGGTGTGATGGATCAAGATGCAGCTGATCGTCTAAGCGACTCTGAATCGTATAATTTGATTTTTGCGCCTGGCTTTTCAACCAAAACCGAAATCAGTGACATCTCTGGCCGCGGTGTGGGCATGGATGTTGTGAAAACGAAAATCACACAACTGAACGGCACAATCAATATCGATTCCCAGCTTGGTAAAGGATCAAAGATCGTTATTAAAGTGCCGTTAACTTTAGCCATTATGCCAACGCTAATGGTGATGCTGGAAGATCAAGCGTTTTCATTCCCACTAGTGAGTGTGAGCGAAATCTTCCACTTAGATCTCACTAAAACGAATGTGGTAGATGGACAGGAAGTCGTTGTTGTCCGTGAAAAAGCGATTCCTCTCTTTTATTTGAAACGCTGGGTAATTCCCAACAGCCATAATGTGGAAGTAACTGAAGGCCATGTTGTAGTTATAAATGTGGGCAGTCAGCGAGTTGGTTTCGTTGTTGATCAATTGGTCGGTCAAGAAGAAGTGGTAATAAAACCTTTAGGTAAGATGCTGCAAGGAACGCCAGGTATGGCGGGTGCGACAATTACAGGTGATGGTCGTATTGCCTTGATACTGGATGTACCTAGTATGCTGCAACATTACGCAAAACGTAGCGGTGTAGTGGCTGCATAACATCGACTAAAAATCGCTGGAATGAAAGGATAACGGAGCATCAATGGGTATCAAAGTTCTAGTTGTTGATGATTCGATGTTTTTCCAGAAACGGATTTCAGAAATTCTAAAACCAGTAGCAAGCGTAGAAATAATTGGTTTTGCGAATAACGGCAAAGAAGCCATAGAGAAAGCTCAATCATTGAAACCCGACGTTATTACCATGGATTATGAAATGCCAGTGATGGATGGATTGACGGCATTACGTAAAATCATGGAAGTGGCGCCCACACCGGTATTAATGTTTTCCTCACTTACCTATGATGGTGCTCGAGTCACCTTGGACGCACTTGATGCGGGTGCGGTGGATTTCCTTCCGAAAAATTTTGAGGACCTGCAAAAAGGTGGTCCCAAAATTCGCGAAACACTGAGTGATAAAATTCAATCGGTTGCAAAGCAATTTAACCGCAGCCCTAAAGCACGCTTTACGCCCATTCAGACAGAATTGGATTCTGATAAACGTAAAGGTGAATCACAACCAGCGCGGCCTGCAAGACAATTAGAAAGTAAATTGGATAAACCTCTCGCGTCGCAGCCAAAGGCGAGTGCTACTTCGCGATTTGAGAAGAATACAAAACAAGATACCCGTCTGCCAACATTGGATCTTATTGTGATCGCAACCAGCACAGGCGGTCCAGTTGCATTGCAGAAAGTACTCAGTCAAATACCAGCAAGTTTTTCAAAACCCATCGTACTCATACAGCATATGCCGGCAACCTTTACTCAAGCATTTGCCGAACGCCTCAACAAAACCTGTGCACTAGAGATCAAGCTGGCAGAGGATGGCGACATATTAAAACCCGGTCGTGCACTTTTAGCACCTGGCGGTAAACAATTGCTCATTGAAAAAAGCAAAGTCAGAGTGATTGACGGTGACGACAGAGTCAATTACCGACCCTGTGCGGACTTAACCATGGCTTCTGCCGCTAAGCATTATCCCGGAAAGAGCTTGGGCATTGTTCTTACTGGTATGGGCAGTGACGGGTGCGAAGGTGCCAAGCTTATGCAGCAAACGGGTTCTCCTATTTGGGCGCAAGATGAAGAAACCAGTGTCATTTATGGAATGCCTATGGCGGTTGCTAAAGCACACATTACAAGTGCTATTTTGCCGTTACAGGATATTGGACCGACGTTGGTTAAAGAGGTGCGCTAATGGATTGGCTTGGCCTGGGTGGCCTAGTATTAGGGATAGCTGCTGTTGTCATTGGCAACATGGTCGAGGGTGGTCATCTTGCTAGCCTATTAAATCTTCCTGCTGCCATTATTGTCTTCGGTGGTACGTTGGCTGCCGTACTTGTACAAACGCCTTTTAATACGTTACTTACGGCCTCTATGCGGGGGTGGTGGTTAATTTTTCCACCGCGCTATGATCTACATGATTTAATCGACACGCTCTGTCAGTGGGGTGCGGCTGCGCGCAGAGAAGGTTTTTTAGGCTTAGAAAACATCGCCAAAGTCGAACCCATGCCGTTGGCTAAAAAAGGACTGCATTTATTGGCTGATGGACAAAGCTCAGAGGCTATCCGAAATAGTTTAGAATTGGACATGTACAAACAGGAAGATGCAGGGTTGGAAGCCGCGCATGTTTATGAAAGTTTAGGTGGCTATGCTCCGACCATTGGTATTCTTGGGGCCGTACTTGGGCTTATTCAGGTTATGGGCAACCTGCAAGACCCTGCTGCCATCGGACCAGGTATTGCCACGGCCTTCGTCGCTACGATATATGGAGTGGGCAGTGCGAACCTGATTTTTTTGCCCATCGCTTCGCGAATCAAACACATAGTCAAAAAAGAATATCAGTACAACGAATTAATCGTAGAAGGCTTAGTGGCTATCTCAGAAGGAGAGCATCCAAATTCCATTCGCCATCGATACGAAATAGTTAATTCACGGTAGGTCATCTATGCCTAGACGTCATAACCCACCTGAAACGGCGCATACACAAAGATGGATGGTTTCTTATGCAGATCTAATGACGTTGCTTTTTGCGTTATTCGTCGTCTTGTATGCGGCGAGTAATATTAACAGTGAAAAGTTTTATGAAATGCGTAGGGCGTTGGAAGTTCGATTCTCTGAAACATCCAATGTGCCTGTGAGCGAAGCAGTCAGGCAGTTTTTAGAAGCCCCTTCGGTTGAAGGGCTTAATCAAGCACTGGATCCAGAAAAAGAATCTTCAACTTTGCCACAACGCTTATTACAAATCAGTGATATCAGCGCAGCGTTGCCAGAAAACGAATATACGCTTTCTACAATGGATCAATGGATCAGTATTGAGGTGCCAATGGGTAAGCTGTTTCGTTGGGATAACAGACAGAATCGCTATGGTAGTCGTATCACACAAGAGGGCGCCAAAACCATGGTCGAACTTGTTAATGTGTTTGCTGAAGGTGATGAAGCCATTAACATCGAAGTGTTTTCCGCTGATACGCTAGATGATGATAACCCTTGGCAACATGGTGCAATGCAAGGTGCGGCTATTGTTCAATATTTACAGTTGGAAGGTTTACAGCCTTCAAGATTAGCCGTTTCAAATTACGGACCCTATCAACCTATTGCTACAAACGACGATGAGCAAGGGCGGCAACTTAATGCCCGTGTAAATTTCATGATTGATCGTACGGGGTGGGCGAGAGAACGCCTGAAAACCGTCACAAAACGCCATTTACAACCGGATACTTGAGGAAAACCCGCTTTTATCAACTATATTAAATGAATAGGAACAGTATCTGCATATTCATTTGTGTTTTGTATTTTGACGTTTGATTCCCGTTTAGGGTCAAGGAGAACCCCGTGCATGTATGGGCGGTAGCCAATCAAAAAGGTGGCGTAGGCAAAACCACAACAACGGTCACCCTTGCTGGCTTACTTCGTGAGCAGGGGCATCGTGTACTTATGGTGGACTTAGATCCCCATGGTTCGCTGACAAGCTACTTTAAACATGATCCTGATGAAATCGAATATTCGGTATTTGATCTTTTTATGCACGAAGGAAAAATACCTGACGGTTTACCGAAGAAAATCATTCGTAAAACTAGTCAAGACGGTATCGACTTTTTTCCAGCAAGCACCGCCCTTGCTACGCTTGAAAGAAGAGTCGCAGGTCAAGGCGGTATGGGCTTAGTAATATCCAAAGCCCTTGCAACATTATGGGATGAATATGAATACGTCATCATTGATACACCACCTATCTTAGGTGTATTGATGATTAACGCCTTAGCCGCCGGAGAACGTCTTCTGATTCCGGTGCAAACTGAATTTCTCGCGGTAAAGGGTTTGGAGCGTATGACCCATACCATGTCCATGGTCATGCACAGTACCAAAAAGCAATTGCCCTTTACGATCATTCCGACGTTATTCGATCGTCGAACCCATGCGTCTCTGCATGCACTGAAAAAGATTCGTGAGCTTTATCAAGAACAGGTCTTTGATCAAAGTATTCCGGTAGATACCAAGTTTCGGGATGCTAGTGAAAAAGGTGTATTTCCGAACATTCTAGACACAGACGGACGGGGTGTACGAGTCTATCGTCATTTACTAAATTCACTAAAACAGATAGATCATCATGAGTCGGTCAGCGCAACAAGCGGTTAATGATTATTTGTTTAGTATGTTTAACGACGGCATCGAGGAGTCGTTAAATGATTTACTAAATGAACCAGTCGACGAATCCATCGGAGCGCAGGATAGCATTCCTGCTGATAGCCGTATGACCATCGCTATTGATTCTTTTGCGCTTGCTCACGACGACGGTCAAGACAAGTGCTTTCGCTTCTTAGCGTATTTGACGATTTTGAATATTACTTGCCAACTACCACCAAGCAGAATTAAAAATTATTGCCTGTCTCATTGCCAAATGCTGTTAGCAAGAGGAGCTTGGCATGAGTAAACCGACTAATATAAAAACTCTCACTCAGCCAGCGCAAACAGAAGAGGTTGTTCAGGAATATATGGACAATCTGCTGGCGGAGACCTTTCCGGATATCCCAGATCATCCAGTAAATAATGTCGTGGAATTGGCTCAGCCAGAGCCAGAAAAAGATGTTATCGAAGACGTTGAAAACGTAGATCTTGAATCGAAGGTTGAGGTTCATAAACCAATAACCGAAGCGGACACACAATTAGCAACAGAAACTAAGGAAGTAACAGAACAAGCAATTGAACACGCTATTGAAACCAAGCCAGACGTTCCAATCGAGACCTCAGGTGAGACTTCTGTCAATGACATTGTTGATGCCCGACCCGAAGAGAATATTGACTCAAAACCAATTGAAAAACGTTACCCTAAAGCACCAGATTGGGCACAAGAGGAATTCGATGTCTTACTGTTTGAGGTCTGTGGTTTAAAACTGGCAGTCTCTATGGAAGCGCTGGGCCGAATCATCAAAGTGGACCATGAAACAAACCATTTGATTGGCAGACCAGATTGGTTTTTAGGTGCCTATAACGAGTCAGATAATCATTATTATGTGGTTGATACTGCAAAATACATCATGCCAGAAAAAGGGTTTGATTTGTCAGAATCAGGTTATGAGTTCGTTATCCAAATGCAGCACAGCAAATGGACGCTGGCCTGTCAAAAACTCCACACCACGGTGCGCTTGCATCCGGAAAGCGTCAAATGGCGAACGGAAAAAGGCAAGCGCCCTTGGCTTGCTGGAACAGTTGTCGATCAAATGTGCGCATTAGTGCATGTAGATAGCTTGATCGAAATCCTCAATGAAGCGGCCGCTTCGTAAATTTCCCTAAAAAGAAAAAAATGTGTGCTCTGGCACATAATCTGCTCTGGTCTAAACTAATACAAGGATAGTTGTGAATTTGACGATGTCAGCCTGCGATCCGCTGAAGACAATCGTTAAGGTACTACCTTGAGGAGTAAGAATGGACGTTCGGACAAGTAGTAATGAAATGAACAGTTACCAAGCCCAAGGCACCGCCGAAGATCCGGTATTGCAGTGGGTAACGTTTCGTTTAGATGACGAAACCTATGGTATTAACGTGATGCAAGTGCAAGAGGTTTTGCGCCATATGGAGATTGCTCCTGTTCCGGGTGCGCCCCCGTATGTACTGGGCATTATTAATATTCGCGGCAATGTGGTCACTGTGATCGATACCCGCCAACGCTTTGGTTTGCAACCCGGTGATGTGACTGATCACACCCGGATCGTGGTGATTGAAACCGAAAACCAAGTGGTAGGTATTATGGTCGATGCCGTCGCCGAAGTGGTGTATTTGCGCCAATCGGAAATTGAGACCACGCCAAATGTGGGTAATGAAGAAACCGCTAAATTTATCCAAGGTGTTTGTCACAAAAATGATGAACTACTTATCTTGGTGGATTTAGAGAAAATGATGTCAAATGAAGAGTGGGCCGAGCTGAACGACCTGTAACTTGGTCGGTGTCTCACTACTGTCGACTCCATTTAGTATCAATCTCTTCATTGCTCAGCAGTCCCCTGACACGAATTGTGCAGGGGAAAATAAACATAACACCGAGACTGCGAGCGTAAATCATGTTGGAACAAATCTTAGCTTTAGGAATTGATCGTATACTACTTTTGAGTACTGCGAGTGTCGCGTTATTGGCTTGTTTAATGTCCTTGTATAACGCACGTGTTTTGTTAAAACAAAAACGGCAGCAACAAGCCATTAACAAACGCTTAACGCAAGATATGACGGCATTGAGTCGAAGTGCTGTGGGTATGGGACAAAAAGTGATGGAGTCTGAACGTAGGCTGAATGAAGTACTGCGTAAGCAATTTTCCATTCTTAATAGCCAGCCTGAGCATCCTTCGTATGACCAAGCGAGTAAACTCATCGCCATGGGAGCGAATGAAGCGGATTTAGTAAACTCTTGTGGTTTTAGTCATAGTGAAGCGGAATTGTTGTTATCTTTAAATCGTAAGCGCGACGCCGTAAGCGCCAATGCAGTCCACTAAATTTCTCTCCTGTTTTCCGCAAACGTGACCTAATTTAGGTCACGTTATTTTGTCAAAGTTTGATTGGCTATTTCCCCATAAATTCATAATGCCATTAGTTACAAGGCCATTTTAAAATCCGACCTATACTCTAAGAGAATGCATTGTCAAAGAAGGTAGGAGTCGGCAATGATACAGAAGATTCTCTTTCTATTTGGCGTCTTATTGGGGGGCGCAAATGTGCACTCAGAGCAGATAGACTCTGTCGCTGGTGCACAAACTGTAGACGCTTATGAAGCGCTTCAACTTTTTGAAAAAGGGGCGACCTTCATAGATGTTAGAGATGACTACGAATATTCGCTTGGCCATATTCGAAGTGCTGTTCATCTTGATTTAAAACGTGATTTCAATGATCTATATCTGATTGAGACGTTGGATCGCGATATTCCTATAGTCATTTATTGCAACAGCGCGCAGTGCTATCGCAGTGCTGTTGCCACCTTTTTGGCGGTCAATTGGGGGTACGAAAATGTCCATTATTTTCGTGATGGGTATTTCACTTGGCTCGCATTAGACCTGCCGGTTACATTGGATTTGAGTCAAGATCATGTAGCGATGGCGCAGGCTCCTCAGAGTCATTGGCGTCAATCTATGAAGCAAGCGCTGGCACAGCTGCATATGGAGCGGCAGCTACGCTAGGCATCGCCTAACAGCTTGTTTTTCCTCGTAAAAAAAGCGGAAAAAGGGCTTGGCAAATGAATTTTGATCCGTATAATGCTCGCCACATCTCGCAACGAGTATGCCTTTGGCGCACAAGTTGGCTGATTTATTTATTAAGCCTTGATAAATAAACTCAGAAAGAGAGTGGTGTGGGGCCTTAGCTCAGCTGGGAGAGCGCAACACTGGCAGTGTTGAGGTCAGCGGTTCGATCCCGCTAGGCTCCACCATTAAAGATGTGTCCCGTTCGTCTAGAGGCCTAGGACACCGCCCTTTCACGGCGGTAACAGGGGTTCGACTCCCCTACGGGATACCATTTTCTTTTCTTTGATTCTTAGGACACCGCGCCATTTACTGCGATACTCGGCGGTCTCATCTCCCTACGGGATACCATTTTCTTTTCTTTGATTCTTAGGACACCGCGCCATTTACTGCAATACTCGGCGGTCTCATCTCCCTACGGGATACCATTTTCCATTTCATCTATTATCAATTAAGCCAATCAACAGCGGTTTCATTTATTGCTCTTAAAGCCGGATTGTTCAGAGTTTCTTCTGTTGTAATTGCAAAAAACTGCTCTCGAATTTCTTCTGTCTGGCCAACTGTCTCCACTTGATACTGTTTCATGACTTCCTCAGCAATAGCCGTGGGAACCGCGAATACACCGACGCCATCTTGTCCAAATGCTTTCATTAATGCGCTGTCGTCAAATTCTCCAACAATTCTTGGGAAAATATGCTGACGATCAAGCCATTGCAATAACTGTGGTTGCACCAATGATAAATCACTGGGCATCAGGAAGGGCGCTCCCGAGAGGTTAAGAGGAAATTCACCGGTTAGTGTGTTTTTCAACTTATGGGAAGCCAAAAATGTGATACCGCAATCACCCAGTGCATGGCTGTACCCTTTAACACCAAGACGCTGAGGAATCGGACCGTCTGCAATCACGATATCCAGTTTATGCAGTGCTAATTCTCCTAGCAGGGTTTCTAAACTATTTTCTTTGCATACCAATCGAATGCTGCCATCTGATTTTAATGCAGGCTGAATGAGCCGATAAGCAATGGATTTTGGTATCACATCTGCAATGCCAACTTTAAGTGTCTGAGTGCGATTGGCTGTGTTTTTAACCGTTTCCTCAAGCTCATACCCTAATGAAAAAATATCGTCAGCGTAGCTCAATACGGTGCGTCCGGTATCGGTAATCTCCAGGTTGCGCCCTGATTTTTCGAATAGTGATTCACCCAATTGCTCTTCAAGTAAGCGAATTTGTCCACTGATGGTTTGCGGCGTGATATGCAAAGCTTCACTGGCGCGCATGATGCCTCCCTGCTTCGCCACTACCCAAAAATAATGTAAGTGTTTGAAATTAATCATAATTTAAATGTTCGTAAAAATCGTAGTATCTAGAATGATAATTCGAATATATCTTATGTTTTTTACATCATAGCATAGCTTTCAGAATGAAAAATGGAGAAGAGAAGGAGGAACGACCATGAAAATAATAGTTAATGTGCGTCGCTTAAAGATAAGTGCTGAATTAAAGAAATACATTAAGCGACGTTTGCAGTTTGCGCTTGGATCACGCTCAGATCAGATTCAAAGAGTTGAGGTAGTACTTTCTGATTTGAATGGTCCTAAAGGCGGTGAGGATAAACACTGCCGGATGTTACTTAAATTGGAAGGGCATCAAGATGTCGTCATTGAAGATGTAGATAGTGAAATGCAAGCTGTGGTCGATAAGGCCGCTAATCGTGCTAGTTTAACTGTCACCAAAAGGCTTGACCGCTTGCGTCATAAGGCCAAACGGTTTCGTAAAAGGCTACCCAGTTTTGGCAATATGAACCGCGATCGCTATATGCAAGAAGATTTTGAAGAGTTTTCAGATTGGGAGGCTCAATTATGAACAACGATATTATCAATCAAGTAGATACTCCAGTTGTTAGTCAGGGCGTTAAGAATAAGGTGCTTAAAAACACCTATATGCTGCTCGCAATGACACTACTTTTTAGTGGTGCGGTTGCTGCCGTATCCACGTCTATGAATTTGCCGCATCCGGGGCTGCTGATTACGCTTGTCGTATTCTTTGGGCTACTGTTTGCGATCTCTAAGTTTCAGAATAGTGCCATGGGCATTGTACTCGTATTTGCGTTGACTGGGTTTATGGGGCTCACCTTGGGTCCAATCCTAAATGCATACTTGAGTCTACCGGGCGGTAGTTCGATCGTGATGAATGCCATGGGGGTCACCGGCGCAATTTTCTTGGGTTTGTCTGCCTATGTGCTGACAACGAAAAAAGATTTTAGCTTTATGGGCGGCTTCCTTACGGTCGGTATTATCGTTGGCTTTTTAGCTGGTTTAGGCGCCATTTTCTTTGAGATGCCGGCATTATCGCTTGCGGTTTCGGCCATGTTTGTATTGCTCATGTCGGGTCTCATCTTGTATGAAACCAGCAATATTATAAACGGCGGCGAAACCAATTATATTATGGCGACAACAACACTGTTTGTTTCAATCTTTAATTTGTTTACTAGCTTGTTGCACTTGTTGGGTTTTGCGAGTCAGGAATAAGTTAAAGCAGATTTTAAAATGGTAAGTAAGGAGTGCGTTATGAATATGCAAAACTTGCTGAATCAGTTTTTAGGTCAAACTTATCAAAATCAAGCGGCCCAGCAGGCCGCTTGATAGTTTTTACACGGCTTTTGCTATATACCCAGTGACCATCTACAAGACGGTCGCTGGGTATTCACAACGCTTTCCTGAAATATTAAAACTGCTTGTTTTTTCGATTAGCGCTTTGCACAGAGCGGTACAATTTCCCCAAAGACTTATCGTGCTCCCGTTGTTCTGCCAACGAAGCAGAATTATGGGCTTCTTCACGCAATAGTTTTTGGTAGCTTTGTAAGCGTCTGAGTTCCAAATCACCACGATCAATCGCTTCTAATACTGCACATCCAGGTTCATTGCGGTGTTGGCAATCATTAAACTTACATTGTTCTGCCAATTCCGTGATATCGGAAAAAGTAGCGTCAATTCCAGACTCAGCAAAGGCGATTTGAAGTTCACGCATTCCTGGCGTATCCATTACCCAACCGCCATGGATCAGTTCGCTTGAAGGAATCTCGTGCAGTGATCGGCCGGTCGTCGTATGGCGACCTTTGCTATCGTCCTCACGAATATCTTGTGTATCCATAACAACATCACCTAATAGAAGATTCACCAATGTGGATTTTCCTACACCAGAGGAACCCACAAAGCCTAATGTTTTGCCCGTTCCAGTCCAAGTCGATAACTGTTTTAAACTATCTCGGTCGAGCCCGTTTAACGCAAGTACCGACATTGAAGTATCCAATTTCTGTACCTGCTGCATAATTTCATCAATCATGTCTTGAGATTCACATAAATCGGCTTTTGTGAGCAGAATGACTGGCTCTACTTGCGCTTCGTGGGCTAACACCAGGTAACGTTCGATTCGATTCAGTTTGAAATCTTGGTTTAATGAACTGACTATAAATAACGTATCAATATTGGCAGCAATTAGCTGTTGTTCCAATTTCGATCCGGCCGCCTTACGGGCCAGTTGTGACTGTCTTTGGAGTAAAGAATGGAAGCGATGATCAGTATCAAGCAATACCCAATCGCCTACCGTTACTTGCAGTGGTTCGCCATTCATTCTTGGGGGAATGATTTTACAATTACCTGATTCGCTCTCAAGCAGCAGCTCGGAGCGATGTTGAGCAACAATTCGAGCTGGCTTGAGTTGTTCTAGCGCTTCTAAGGATAACTGCTGTTGGAAAAACGGCCGCCAACCTAATTGCTGTAAGCGATTTGGGGATACTTTCATTGTCGAGCGTCCATTAGTTAATGACGAGCGACGACGAGGAAATGATTTCATGTTGGTTTCCCAAATAATAGTTACGACTGAGCCGTACTAAAATAATAGCCACTAAAAACGTGTTATTGGGAATACTGGAGGGATGCCGAGTGGCTTAAAGCGCCAAGCTCCAGTTTGCTAAAACAATCATTAAATCAAAGCCTCCAAAGGGATATGTAAGAATTCTGCTAGATTACTGCAAAGCTAGCGACGGCGCAATCCATTGGATGATTGTTGTGTAGCATCAACAGTATTTCTCAATTTCCACTACTTTTAAAATTCTTTATTTACCTCATCTACAGAGTTCACTTTGAATACACTAGAGAAATCAGTTTATGTCACAATCTGTCGATGCTTTATTTCAACCAATCCAATTGGGTGCAAATCACCTTGCCAATCGCATGGCCATGGCACCTCTTACTCGTTGTCGAGCGCCAGGTCATCAACCCAATGAACTCATGGCGGAATATTATGGTCAGCGTGCGAGCGCGGGCCTGATTATTAGTGAATGCACCATGATTCAGCCTAATACCTCAAGCTTCGCCACAGAACCGGGTATTTACTCGAAAGAGCAAATTGAAGGCTGGAAACTCACCACCAAAGCGGTACATGAAAAAGACGGTAAAATCTTTATGCAGATCTGGCATGCCGGCCGAGCCGTTCATCCAGCGCTAAACGTAGAAGAGAATGTCGTCTCCGCATCGGATATCGGCTTAAGCGGTGAAACCCATACACCGGATGGCAAGCAACCGTATGTGGCACCCAAGCCACTCACCAGAGAACAAATCAGAGATATCATTGGTGATTTCCGACAAGCAGCAGCCAACGCCATAGAAGCGGGTTTTGATGGTGTCGAGATTCACAGTGCCAATGGTTATCTTATCGATCAGTTCTTACGAGACGGAAGCAATAAACGCGATGATGAATACGGTGGTAGTCTTGAAAATCGTGCGCGCTTTTTCTTTGAAGTGATCGAAGCGGTATCCGACGAAATCGGCAGTGATCGAGTTGGTGTGCGCCTATCGCCATTAAATAGTTTTAACGATATGCAAGACTCTGATCCGGAAGCATTCATTACTTATTTGAGTCAGCAGTTAAATCAATTTGAGCTGGCGTATTTGCATTTAATGCGTGCGGATTTCTTTGGTCAGCAGCAAGCCGATGTGGTTTCCATTGCCCGTGAAAACTATAAAGGTAACTTAATGGTGAACATGGGTTACAGCGGCGAAGAAGCGGCGGCCGTCATTGAAGCGGGTCATGCGGATATGGTCGCCTTTGGTGTGCCGTTCTTAGCAAACCCAGACCTACCCGCGCGAATCAAGGCAGGTGCAGCATTAAACGAGCCTGATCAATCCACGTTCTATACGCAAGGTGCGGAAGGTTATACAACCTATCCAACAATGTAGTTGATTTTTATCGCCAACCTGAACCGCAAACAATCGAGCGGTTCAGGGTTGCTACTCTTTTTATTGAGTCTATTTGCTAAGCTGCCATTTCAGTCATTTCTTTTTGTAAAACGCTAGCTACCTCTGGTTGCTGGCTTACTCGTTTAAAGTATTTTCTAAGATTAGAAAATTCCGACAAATCAATATTGTGAAATTTAAGCCAATAAGACATGGCAAACAGATAGTAATCTGGGGAATAGAGCGTATCCCCGGCGATGAATGTCTGATGTTTGATTTTTTCCTCGAATAGACTCAGGGTATCTTTGATTTTTTGAATGCCTATTTGCTTGACCTCTTTAGGTGACTCCTCAGAAATACGCTCTGGATAAAACAATCGTAAAAAGTAGGGATGCAGCGTGTTGGATAGGTAAAACAAGCTCTCTAAAGCCTTAGAGCGATCAGCAGAGTCAGCAGGAGGCATTAACTTGGCTTCGGGATGACATTCAGATAGGTAAAGCAATATCCCACTGGCTTGAGTAAGAGTCCCCTCGTCATACTGTAAAACCGGTACTTGCGCGTTCGGATTAAGCGCTAAGAAATCAGGCTCAAAATGCTGCTTCTTATAAATGTCTATTTTTTTAAGTTCATAAGGGATGGCGATTTTCTCCAGCGCAGCATGAACGGCCAGTGAGCAGGTAAATGGCGAGAAATACAATGTATACATGATGAAGTCCTTGTTCATGAGTGAGGTTTAAGAGTAAGCTAGCTCATTAGATCAATCTAACTCATAATTTTCATAAAAATAATGAAATTGGATAATCATACGTGAGGCCCTAGGAACGAAGGAGGGATAGCCATGATAAAGGATCGATTATGAATACCGTGCTCAAACGCATCGAAACCCGTCATTTTCGCCTTGTGGATGCCTTAGCTCAAACCAACAATATGACACTGGCGGCAAAACAGCTGCATTTAACGCAATCGGCCTTAAGCCATCAGTTAAAAGCATTGGAAGAGGCTTTGGGCTATGAACTATTTTATCGCCATGGCAAAAAGTTCGTTATCACGCCTCATGGACGTCGAGTGCTTGAATCGGCGAAAGTCGTATTATCAGAACTTACTTCGCTACAAGATGAACTGCAAGCCATTGAGCAAGATGACAAAGTGGTATTGCGTATAGCAACCGAGTGTATAACCACGTTTCAGTGGCTACCGCGTGCGATACCGGTTTTTAAGCAAGCCTATCCCAATGTTGAAGTGGAACTATTACCGAACGCTTATAATAAAGTGACGGATCTATTGGATTCCGGCGATATTGATATGGCGATTAAAATGGCCCCGGCAAAAAAGCCATTTATTAATCACTCGCTATTTGATGATCAGTTAGTCGTGGTATTGGATAAAAACCACAAGCTGGCAAGCCAAGACATCATCACTGCAGAGGATGTCGCAAGGGAAAATATCTTGCTGTGCCCTAATGCTAAAGAAAAGCTTTTCCGAGGGCTTTCACTGCATGTGGATATCAGCAAAATAAAAACCACAGAGTTTCCTTTAACCGAAGCCATCACCGAGTGGTGTTATGCGGGTATGGGCATATCCGTTTTAGCAGACTGGTCTGTAGCAACATGGGATCAAGATAAGATCGTTATACGTCCTTTGGATGTGTCATGGGCACAACGATCTTGGAAAGCGGTTACTTTATCTCGACCTCTAGCTGCTTACGAGCAAGCATTTTTAGATTTACTCAGACAGCACTGCCCTGAAAGTCAAAATAGAGAACCCATGGTAGAAATTTAAGTTAGATGCTCGCTCATCCACTGATATAAAACCTCTTCAGTGAGATTAGCGAGGGCTGTTTGCTTAAACTCAAACCTTGGGTCTTCTGACGCCAGCCCAAATTCATAATCCACCGTATCCGGTTTATTATCGTGAAAGATCATCAAAATACGCTTGTTGGTTTTTTCATTCACAATCGTCAACGCATCAGCGGCAAAACCCTGTTGTCGTAAACCATGATTGATGGCGATGATAGGATCAATGTCTGAATTCTCGTGCTGAATGCGAGCTTGCGCTAGCTGCGCCAGATCGCTCACTAGGTATACTTTGGCGTCTTTGATTTTCATTGATAGTTGCAAGTTTAAAGAAGTGAAAAAACCAGTCCAAGGTTTAGCTAAGAGTTAAGCAACAAGCGGTGTGGCTTTCTCAAGCTTATCTTTCATTTTCTCAGAATGGCTGGTTGCCCATAAATCGTTCATGATTTGCAAATTGATCCAAAACTCAGGGGTTGTGCCGAGTACTTTCGATAGAAGCAAAGCCGTTTCTGCTGTGATGCCACGCTTATTACCACACAGCTCGTTAACGGTTTTGCGGCTTACGCCCATTGCTTTCGCTAATTCGCCCTGTGAGATTTTCATAGGGTCTAGAAACTCTTCTTTGAGCATAATGCCAACACTGGTTGGCTGATGCCCTGGTATGCGAAATTCAGTCGTCATAGCCCACCTCATTTATACTTGTGAGCATCGAGATAAAGTTGGGTTGCTTTACCATCAGCCCATTTAAAGATTAATCGATATTGCTTGCTTACCCTGATCGAACACCATCCTTTTAGGTTACCCTGTAGGTGTTCAAACCTATTGCCCGGCGGGCATCGCAAGTCTTTTTCTTCCACTGCGGCATGAATAATGCTCAGCTTTCTGTTGAGCGCACTTTCTATATCGCTGGGAATCTTTTTACTCTTGACCGCTTCCCAATAGTAGTTCGAGAGCCAGTCTTCCTTGAATGATTCGATCATGGTTACAAATGTAACCTGTAACGTTATAGGTTACAAGGTATTCTATATACCAGTTTATTGTCAATGTGGAAGTTATTATTCAGATTTGATTGATGAATCATAGGTGGGTACCGATTGGCTAGGTACCCACACTTTAGTTTGCCCTATGCTTCTGTGTAATGGTGCCTACTACATGAACGCAGGGAGCTCGTGAACGAACTCTTGAGTAATAGACTCAAACGCATCATATTCTTCTGACGTAAATAAGTTGATCCATGAGAAAGGGAGTAAAGCGATCCAAACGGCAACAAAACGTTCTCTCTTATATTCAACGGTTTTAATCTTCTCACCATCTTCATAAATCGTGAATCTTACTTTGTAGCCATCATGATTGCTCCATGCAGGCAGAATGGTAAGTGTTGAAAAGGATAGGTAACCAAATCCCATTGCCGCAATTGATGGGGCTTTATATAAAGGCTCTGCATGGATATACAAACCTTTATCTGGAATAGAGTCGTCATAGTATTTTTCCATTTCTTGGAAAAGACCGCTTCTTTTCAGTGTATCTTCAATGGCTTGAATGCCATCGTCAGAGGCCACTACAGGCAAGCTATCAATGCGATATGATAAAGGCTGGGTTTGTATTGAGCCACTAGCCTGCGGATAGTTTTGATCAAGGTCCTTGTAAAAGACGGTGCAGCCTTGAGACACAAGCAGTGCTGTAAAAAATAATGCGGCTATCAGTTTTTTTATTATCATTTTTAAAGTCCTTTTTACATTGTGTCCGTCTAAGTATTAGACGAATCATTATTGCTTTTATGGCAACTAGTGTGAAGTATCGAAAGAAATAAAGAAAGGGGAGGGAGGACTGCAAACATCAATGTTTGCAGTCTCATAGCGTTGAAAATTACTCTTCGTATTCTTCAATGCTTGGGCAAGAACAAATCCCAAGATTATATGAGTCGGTCGCCGTACTCATTAATCTTGATATTCTTCGATAGCCGGGCAGCTACAAATCAGGTTGCGATCGCCGTATACATCATCAATACGGTTCACAGAAGGCCAGAATTTATTTTCGTAAACCGCTGCTACAGGGAAGGCACCTTGCTCTCGATCATAAGGACGATCCCAGTTGCCCGTAATGTCTTTCACTGTGTGAGGCGCATTGGTCAATGGGTTGTTAGTCTCGTCCAATTCACCGGCTTTTACGGCATTGATTTCTGCTTTGATGGAAACCATGGCTTCGATGAAGCGATCCAGTTCTGCTTTGGCTTCGGATTCCGTTGGCTCAATCATGAAGGTACCCGCAACTGGGAAGCTCATGGTGGGCGCGTGGAAACCATAGTCCATTAGGCGCTTAGCGATATCCACTTCAGTAATGCCAGTCTCTGCCTTAATTGGGCGCAAATCCACAATACATTCGTGGGCAACACGACCATTCTGACCTGCGTAAAGAATTGGGTAGTGCTCGCCCAGTTTTTTCGCCAAGTAGTTACCATTCAGTAGCGCCATTTGCGTCGCTTTACGCAATCCTTTGGCACCCATCATGTGAATGTACATGTAGGAAATCGGCAAAATAGAAGCCGAACCATAAGGTGCTGCGCTCACTGCGCTTTGTCCTTTGGAGGCATCTTCAATTGGACGCAAGCTATGGTTAGCTACAAATGGCGCTAGGTGTTTGGCGACACCAATGGGTCCCATACCTGGGCCACCGCCACCGTGTGGAATCGCAAAGGTTTTGTGAAGGTTCATGTGGCTAACATCGGCGCCAATGTAACCTGGGCTGGTGATACCCACTTGTGCGTTCAGGTTAGCGCCATCCATATACACCTGACCACCGTGTTCATGGATCAATTCGCAGATGGCTTTTGCACCGTCTTCGTAAACACCGTGGGTCGATGGATAGGTCATCATCAAGCAAGATAGGCTTTCGCTCAGTTCTTCGGCTTTGGCTTTCAAATCATCAAAGTCGATGTTGCCTTGCTCATCACACTTGGTCAAGACCACGCGCATGCCTGCCATTTGTGCTGAAGCAGGGTTGGTACCGTGAGCAGATGCTGGGATCAAACACACGTTGCGGTGACCTTCACCACGGCTCTCGTGATAGTGCTTGATGGCCATTAGGCCCGCGTATTCACCCTGAGCACCTGAGTTAGGCTGCATACAAATCGCATCAAAGCCAGTGATGTCACGTAGCCACGTATCGAGGTTTTGAATGAGTTCTTCGTAACCTGGGGTTTGTTCTTTTGGTGCAAACGGGTGAATACCTCCGATCTCTGGCCATGTCACGGGGATCATTTCCGCCGTCGCGTTCAGTTTCATGGTACAGCTACCCAGTGTGATCATGCTGTGGTTCATGGCCAAGTCTTTGCTTTCAAGACGCTTCATGTAGCGCAGCATTTCGTGTTCAGTTTGATAGCTGTTGAAAACAGGGTGAGTCAAGAAATCGCTGGTACGTTTGAGCGATTCAGGAATCGAGCTTTCCACTTCTTGGTCCAGCATTTCGATGTCGATATCACGACGGCCTGTAATCACATAATAAAGCGTTTCTAAGTCAGCGCGGCTGGTGGTTTCACCAATGCTGAAACCAACCACATTATCAAAGTCCACTTGGCTTTGTGTACGCAGGTTCACTTGTGCTTCGTCGGCACGGGCCAAAACTTCAGCTTTATTTGGTACTTCAATGGTTAATGTATCAAAGGCGCTTTGGTTAACAATCACTAGATCTTCAATGTCCGCATCCGTGATCGCCGCTGCCATGATCTCTGTCATACGGTGAATACGATTGGCGATGCGCTTGATACCATCACGACCGTGATATACCGCGTAGAAAGACGCTAAGTTGGAAAGTAGAACCTGAGCGGTACAGATATTAGATGTGGCTTTCTCACGGCGAATGTGTTGTTCGCGAGTTTGCAGGGCCATACGTAAGGCTCGGTTGCCGTTACTATCAATGGACACACCAATCAAGCGACCTGGTATTGCACGTTTAAAGGCATCTTTCGTTGCAAAGAAAGCAGCGTGTGGACCACCAAAGCCCATGGGTACACCAAAGCGCTGGCTATTCCCCAGCGCCACGTCAGCACCCAGTTCACCTGGGCTTTTCAATAGGGTGAGCGCCATTAGGTCTGTGGCCATGGCTACCATGGCGTTTTTCTCATGCATTTGCGCAATGAGTTCTTCAAAGTCATCAATGTTGCCGTCTACCGCCGGGTATTGCAGTAGGGCACCGAAGCATTCTACGTCGGTGGCGGTTTCCGCTGGGCCAATGTGTAGCTCCCAACCAAAGCCGTCCGCACGGGTTTTCAATACGTCGATGGTTTGCGGCAAGCAAAGCTCATCCACAAAGAATACGTTGCTCTTGTTTTTACGCACTTGGCGCTTAATCAGAGCCATGGCTTCGGCGGCTGCGGTGGCTTCGTCTAGCAGAGAAGCGTTGGCTAGCTCCATTCCCGTTAGGTCGATAACCATTTGCTGGTAGTTTAGAAGCGCTTCCAAACGGCCTTGGGCGATTTCTGGCTGATAAGGGGTATAAGCGGTGTACCAACCTGGGTTTTCCAAAACGTTACGCAGAATCACATTGGGCAATCGCGTATCGTGATAGCCCATGCCGATGTAGCTTTTATATACCTTGTTCTTGTTAGCGATGGCGCGCAAATTGGCCAAGGCTTCGTGCTCAGGTAATGCCTCACCCATTTCTAGGAAAGGCTCACGTAAGATAGAGGGCGGTACGATTTGCTGGGTTAGATCATCAAGCGATTCTGCACCCACGGTGTTAAGCATGTCTTGTAGGTCGCTCTGATCATTGCTGATGTGGCGATTGACGAATTCATCACGGTTCTCTAACTCGGTCAAAGTTGCACGTGTACTCATGTTACCTGTTGCCTCTATCTGAGCTGTCCCTCTGTAGAGAGCGGAGATTGGCCGCTTTCTTGGGGAGTAAGGGGATAAAAAGTTGGCGCGAATTGTATCAAAGCCCTAGGCGGCATGTTAGAAAAAATACTGATTTTCACGGTCAGTAAGGTCGTTTACAAAAATCATTCAAGTTGAAGTGAGAGTTGTGCAACTGATAAAGATTAGGATTACAGAGCTCAGCGGTCGATTAGCCAAGTTTTGATCGTGGTTTTGAGTACTTCAATGTCCATAGGTTTGCTAATAAAGTCATCCATCCCCGCTTCGATGCAATGGTCTCTATCTTCTTTCATTGCATTGGCAGTGAGTGCAATGATGGGGGTTTTACGGTGTTCATCTCCCGCTTCTCCGTTACGGATGGCTCGGCTAGCCTCATAGCCATCCATTACAGGCATTTGGCAATCCATAAATATCAATGAATAGCCTTTACTTCTGTGTTCCTGTAAGCGTGAAATAGCTTCTTGCCCATTTTGGGCAATATCCACAATCAACCCCAACTCCTCTAGGGTATCTTGTGCAACCAACTGATTAATGGGGTTATCTTCTACCAAGAGTACATGTTTATGTTTAGCAGAGGCTAAGCCAAGTCGTACCTCGGCGTCACTGGTGGCAGGCTCTTTTTGTAAACTGCTTAGGTAATCATGGGTGAGCAAGGGGCTGGCTTGCTGTAGCGCTTCACCGTCATCACCAATTACGTTCAAGATCATAAAAAGATCGTCGGTCGTAACGGGTTTAGAGAAATAGCCACAGAAGCCCATTTTGGCAATGGCTTTATGATCACTATTCAGCAGCATGGATGTCATCAGGACAAGCCTAACTCCTTTGTAGCGCGGATCGGCCTGAATCTTTTGTCCTAATTCTGTGCCGGATGTATGGGGCATTTGCATATCTAGTAGCGCTACATCAAAGGCTTGCTTTTTTTCAGTGAAGTGACTATCCATCACCTTCCAAGCCATCTCAGCTGAGTCGGCTTGTACCACCGACGCTCCCCAAGTGGTTAGTTGTTGGCTCAGTACCTCTCTATTTATTTTGTTATCGTCGACCACTAATATGGACAGCTGGCTGATGTCATAATTAGGAGCGATGATACGAGAACGTTCTGATTTTTTTACGAATAGATGGCCATAAAATTCACTGCCTATATTCATTTTACTTTTTACTCGAATTTGACCATCCATGGCTTCGCAAAGCTTTTTAACGATAGCCAAGCCTAATCCTGTTCCGCCGTATTCTCTTGTTGTCGATGAATCGGCCTGAGAAAAAGCATCAAATAATTTTTTTTGTTGGCCTTGGGTGATACCAATTCCAGAATCCTTTACGCTGAAATTTACCTGCCATTGATCTAGTGAATATTCTTGTAGTGAAACTCTGATTAATACTTCACCCTGATGAGTGAATTTTATAGCGTTACTGATTAGGTTGGTGATGATTTGTCTTATGCGACTTGGGTCACCTTTGACCATATCCTGATGTACTTCAACGGTATCCAGTACAAGCTCAATATTCTTACTTTCTGCTAGTTGAGATAGTGCTTCTGTTAGTTCACCTAATAAACTTCTAAGATTAAAATCGATTTCTTCCAAGATGAGTCTATCTGCTTCTATTTTTGAAAAGTCGAGAATGTCATTAATCAAAACAAGTAATGATTTTGAACTCGATAAAGCGATGTTAACTCTTTGTGCTTGTAGGGTTGTTAGTTCAGTATTTTTTAAGAGTTCCAGCATACCCATGATACCGTTCATAGGCGTGCGGATTTCGTGACTCATACTGGCGAGGAAGTCTCCTTTTACGCGTGCTGCATGTTCCGCCGCCATTCGTGCATCTATCAATGCTTGTTCTTGCTGTTGCTGTGCTGATATATCCTGATTTGTACCGACAATGGCAGTGGCGTTGCCGTCTACGTCGTATTCTATGATGGCATCAGCTTTGATGGTTTTAATTTCACTATCATCGGTTTGAATACGAAACTGTGTGTGGAACGGTGTTTGTTGATTGACGGCTTGATAAAACAAATCCATAACTCGCGATTTGTCTAAGGGATGCAAGCGTGCTTTGAACGTTGCCAATGCTTCGTCCGCGTTTGCTGGTTTTCCGGCGTTAAAAATACGCCACATGGTTTTATCCCATGTTAATTTCCCGTTGCTAAGTTGATATTCCCATATGCCCAATTTTGCACTATCGGCTGCTAATTGGATTCTATGTTGCTTTTGTTTTTCTTGTAGAAGACTATTTTTAATTAATTGCAATGACGGTTTTAAAATAAACATCCCAATAAGCACTAGGGCCGCCAACATTAAAAACCAGAGTGACAATTGTAAATTTTTCAGTACAGTTACCTTTTGCTCTGCATTATATTCGTATGCTGTGACTACACCGTCTAAACGCTCCAATAGCTGATCGCTATGGTCAGTTGATAATATGGATAAATTCTCAGATATTGGAAATTGGTCTCTACTGAGCCCAGAGAGATATTTTGCTTCATCGGTAAAGCGAATCACGAGCTCGTTTAGGCTCGGTTTTTCGCCACCAAAGTACATGGACTTTATGTTTTCGTTTTGTGTAAGTTTGATAAGTGCTTGATGGTTTTCAAGCATTAGATGGGCGCTAACGCGAAGGACTTCCGCGTTTGCCTTCACAGCTGCTTCTGAATTTGTTAGCGTGAAATGTTTTTGTGCGTATAGGGCGATGCGTTGCGATAACATCCGTTGGCGCCCAGCCATATTGATAAGTTGACTGTCAGCTTCTTGCTCTTGTATTGCAGATTGAGTTGTCCAATAGGAAAGTGTGCTAATAAAGGCGATGAGCACAATCGCGGAAATATAGCTCCACAGGGTGCGGCGAATGATGTGTTGGAGCTGGTTCAATGACATAGTGAAATGGCGAAATTATTGACACTTTTCACTAAGTCTAGCAGGGAAAATCGAATGTACCTTAATTAGCTATATACACAAAAAAGGCCCATTTACCGAAGGTAATGGACCTTTTCTAAAGCGGTTACGAGTGAGCCATTAAGCTATTACTGGCACTCAGCTTCGTACTGTTCAGCACTTAGTAGAGCATCCATTTCACTCGGTTCACTGAGTTTTACTTTGAAGAACCAAGCTCCGTCGTAAGGTTCTTCGTTCACTTTTTCAGGTTCGTCCGCTAGACCTTCGTTTACTGCGATGACTTCACCTGATACTGGAGCATAGATATCGCTGGCGGCTTTTACAGATTCTACAACGGCAATCGCGTCTTCTTTATTGATCTCTACACCTTCTTCAGGAAGCTCAACGAATACTACATCGCCTAGTTGCTCTTGGGCAAAATCAGTAACGCCAACAGTAACCACGCCATCGCCCTCATCGCGGATCCACTCGTGCGAAGAAACGTATTTTAGATTCGCAGGTACTTGTGCCATGTTTAAATCCTTAATAATCAATCGTTGTGTTTAGTGCTAGTTTAACGCGAATTAGAATGAAGCGCTAAACCTCAGTTGCAAAATACTGCTTAAACGGGTTTGTAAACTTTTTCGCCATTGCGCACAAATGGTACGCTAACCATGCGTACAGGCACCGCTTTGCCTCGCATATCAACCGCGCACTCTGTGCCTGTATCGCGCGGAACTCGAGCTAACGCAATAGACTGCTGCAGTGTCGGGCTGAACGTGCCAGAGGTGATTTCGCCAGTCTTGTCGCTACCTGTGAAAATAACTTTTTGATGGCTACGCATTACGCCACGGGTTTCCAGTACTAAACCAACAAGCTTGTACTCGATACCGGCTTCTTTTTCGGCCAGCAATGCCTTTTTACCGATAAATTCGCGGTCGTCTTTTAAGGCTAGAGTCCAACCCATAGCGGCTTGCCAAGGCGAAACAGTTTCGTCCATGTCATTACCATATAGATTCATGCCTGCTTCTAAGCGCAAGGTATCGCGGGCGCCCAAGCCTGCAGGCTTCACGTCTGCTTCTAAAAGCGCATTCCAGAACGCTACTGCTTCGTCGGCAGGAACCATGATTTCAAGACCATCTTCACCGGTGTAACCCGTGCGGCCGATGAACCAATCACCACAAGGCAGGCCTTGGAATACTGCCAACTGTTCAATTACAGCGGCGACTTTTTCTGAAGCTGCCTGCTTTGCTTTCTCGATCGCATTGGGACCTTGTACAGCGATCATGGCTAATTCTGGTTGCTCTGATAGGGCAACATTGAATTTATGGCTGTGTTTTTCCATCCAAGCCAAATCTTTTTCACGTGTAGCGCAGTTCACTACCAAGCGGTAACCACCAAGATGCTCAGCCTTATAGACGATGAGGTCATCAATGACACCGCCTTGCTCATTGAGCATTCCTGTATATAGCGCCTTACCTTCGGTTTTGAGTTTGGCTACATCGTTCGCCAGTAGATATTGCAAATAAGCAGTCGCATCACTGCCTGTGATGTCAACCACTGTCATGTGACTCACGTCGAACATGCCTGCATCTTCGCGAACAGCGTTATGCTCTTGGATCTGTGAACCATAGTGGATTGGCATATCCCAGCCACCAAAGTCGACGATTTTGCCTTGAGCATCGATGTGCGCTTGATATAACGGCGTTTTGTGGCCCATGAATTGGCTCCAATTGCTTGTCGTTGTTTATAGGTTGTGTCAAAAAAGGGGAGGTATTATACCTAGGCCAGCGAAAAGCGAAAATGCGGAGTTTTCAAGCCTAGGTGAGAAATTTGCGAGAAGGTTGATTATTCATGCCAGCGACCTACACCGCGGTCTATAAATTCAGTGGTATAACCGGGGGTACCGCTTGGAGAAAAGGTATTGTCAGTGGGCAAATTCATGAAGAAACCTTGTGTGGCAGATTGATCGCTACCACCTGCTAGGCGCCAGTTCTTGCTTGCAAGTGTTTGGAATGACATGAAGAAGTCATTGGCAGCCGTGCCACTGCCGTCAGGATTGGCTATGGATAAACTTTGCAAGCTGGCCAAGCTCATGCAATCGAGTCCGCTATTACAGTCGGTGCTATTGGTGCCTAAGTGCGTGCCGCGATTACTCACCGAGGTGCCGGTTCCGAAACCATTGTGTAGATAGGTTTGCGTCCCACGCATGTTGATGTTGCCGCTAAAACGACTGAGGTCCATCTGAATAATGCCCTGGGCTTCTTCAAAGCCCATGCGGAAGCCGACAATATTATTGTTGGTATCGGTAGCCCATTCGATATAAGGGTTGGTGCCCACGAATGGAACGATTTCTTGGTTGGTGATGTCGACATACCCCAGTGAAAAATCGCTGGCGCCAATATCTGCAGAGCCAACGCCATTGATGCCGCCATTACCCAAAGTAAGCTCATCTGCGTTTGCTTGTATTTTCACCGTCTGCCCGAAGGTGATGCGGCTAATTTGGTGGCCATCTGTATCATCGAAACTGTTCATTTCGATATAGGCTTGGCCCACCATTTCATCAAGAGCGTCGTCCGTCATCGGCTCAAGACTGGCGTGCGAAAGGCTTACAGAGCCCATTAGCAGTGCTGTTAGGAGATTATATTTATCCATCATAGTGGGAGCTTTTTATTATTGTTTCCCTGTATTTTTCGACTTATCTTGCATGCGCTCTTTGTGTCGCTTGCTTGGCCGATCGACTATGCGATCCAGTGCCTTGGCCAAAATAAGTCAGAGGCGCCAGATTAGCGAAATGTAACAGTTTGTCAAAGGCTATATTTGGCAAAAGCCGGATTTAATTAGGCTTCTAGTACGTTTGTTAGTTTGTTTTTATTCGTGTGTGATACTCACGTACCATTATGTGCTTTGGATATCTTGTGAAGACTTAGGCATCGCGCGACACTGACCTAAATGGTCTTGCCATGCTTGTACATGCTGCTGCCATTGGTAATTGAACTCAGTCCATGGGCTATTTTTTGCAGTGAAAACTCGCTCGTAAAAATGAGTCATCGGCGGGTGGTTGTTACTCACAAGGACTAATTGTGATTGATATGACTCACCAAATCGCTTCAGCTGACTGATCCAGGGCTGTATTTGCTGTGCGAAGTATTTGCGAAAAACATTCATCATTATGCGACTTTTCGGAGTCGACTTACCTGCGGGGCAAAGTGTCTTCGCATTGTTCATAGCGTCACTAAGGTTTCTCAACCAGGCATTAGCAAGTGTTAGCTGTGCCAACCAGTTACCGGGTATGCGGCCTTCGGCCAATCGTTTGAGCTGCTCTTCAAGTTTTGAGACATCAGTATTGCTTTGATCATTCGACAAGCTGGCAAAGTAATCTAGCGTTTGAATGCCACTTGCGGGGAAGCCCTGAGTAATTGGCCAGCTTGAAAGAGCATGGTGGCTTTTACGCCATTCGTCATGAAATAGGGCATTCTGTCTGTAGTTTGGCTCGTGGGTTTGATAATAGGCCATGGCTTGCTTCAAAGCGGCTTGTGTTTCTTCATCCATATCTGCTTGTGCCAGGCAGGCCTTGGCCTGAGGTATGAAACGACGAGTGTAGATATACACCTGACTAGGTGGCATAACTTTTCCTAAAGGGCCATTGCGCTTTGCGACCAAGGTGTTGATTTCACAGTCATAGAGCTTGATGAGTTGCCACAAGCTTATGTCAGGAGGTGTTAGTGTTTGCTGCAATTGGCGTTTAGGGGGGAGTTTAGGCCAAGTTAGCGTGCCCAGATTTACCGCTTCAATGTCTTGGGAGAATACATTCGATAAGCGCATTTGGTAGTCTTGCCAAAGGTCCTGAGCCGTTGGCTGGCCGCAGCCATTTAGAAGGATTGGCAAGAGTAGACTTGCGATTATGTGCAATCCGTAGTTAGCTATGGCTTTCAATTTAAATGGTACATGTTTCATCATGGCGCAACTTGGCTTTTATTTCGACTTTGTCAGCCCCTATAGCTATTTAGCACAAACGCAAATACGCAAGCTAAATATCGACGCTGATTATACAATTGATTATCAGCCTGTCTTGTTGGGGGTCTTGCACGAATCGCAAGGCATCAAATCCCCTGCGTTTGTTCCAGCTAAAGCTCAATGGATCTTCCGTGACTGTCACTTATGGGCAAATCATTATGGGGTTCCGTTACAGTGGAATTCTCAATTTCCGTTTAACACGTTATTTCTTTTGCGCGTTGTGCTTTGGATGAAAGAAAATCATGCCGATAAAGTAGCTGACTTCATTCATGGCACCTTTGACGCGCTTTGGCAGCAGGGGCTGAACCCTAAAGACGAAAATGCTATTCGCTCCCACATTGAATCATACGGTGTAGATGTGGATGCGGTTCAAGCGGGCACTCAAGAACCTCACATTAAACAAGCGTTGAAGGATCAATTAAATGTAGCCAAAAAATTGGGCATGTTCGGTTTACCTGCTTTCACGGTAGGTGAAGAGGTGTTCTTTGGGCAAGACCGTCTTATGTTTGTTGAGAATGCACTCGAGAAGCAAGCTTCGTAATTCATGCCGCACTGCCCACTTTGCTCATCTGCGGACGTCAGTTTGTTTCATGAAGATGCGAACAAACGCATTCAGCGTCCGTATTATCAATGCCTGCAATGCCAATTGGTTTTTGTGCCAGAGTCATTTTTTTTGAGCCAGTCAGCCGAAAAAGCCGAATATGATTTGCATCGAAATCACGATAATGACTCGGGTTATCGACAATTTCTCAAGCGTTTCTCTGATCCTTATGAAGAACGCCTTCGACAAAGCTTTAAGCATGATTCTGCTGAGCCATTATCGTTATTAGAGTTTGGTTGTGGTCCTGGCCCTGTGCTCGCACACATGTTAGAAGCCTCAGGTCATCATGTTACACTTTATGATGCGTTCTATTATCCTAATCTGAGTGTTCTGGCAGATACTGACTATCATGGTATTAGTGCCACTGAAGTTATTGAACATCTACATGCACCAAAGGATGTATTCGAATTGTGGTTAGGCTGCTTAAAACCGAGGGGGATATTGGGTGTGATGACCAAACTGGTGAAAGATCGAGCAGCTTTTGCGCAATGGCACTATAAAAACGACCCCACACACGTTTGTTTTTTTAGCGAAGCTACATTTGCGTATTTAGCTGATCAGTATGGTTTGCACTACGAGCAGGTTGATCGGGATGTGGCCATTTTTTGTAAGTTTTAGCATCGATTGTTGAGCTTTATTCATTATTCTGCGGGCAAGTTTTTTACAGTCTCTACGGATTCTAACAGCTGTGCCATGGCACCGGGCATTTGATCCAATTCCTCAGCGACGTCATGATTTTCTTGTTTCAACTTGGCATCCAAAGCAACGCAAAGCTGATATAGGTCCGTTGCAGCAATGTTGCCAGTCACGCCTTTTAAAGCATGATTTATTTCGTAGACGCTGGTCCAATCTTGGTTATTGGCAGCGGCACGAATGTGTTCTGCATCTTGCGCGTGGCCGTCCATGAACATACCCATGAGTCGTAGGTATAGGTTTTTTTTACCACCGAGTTGCGTTAGGGCTTGATTGATATCGAGACCTGGAAGTTGTGATGGCCAATCAGACATACTTGGGGTCCTAGTTAATACGATCCTATGAATAATAAGTTTGGTTCACATTGGGATGAAGTCAAAGACTAATTCAGGTTAAATAGTGCTACTCGCTCAATATCTTGTGTTTTTATGCTAAATGTTTACCAATCAAACCGTATGGAGGGTTTGCTCGGCCAATTGATCAAATTGGTTTTGCAATCTGACTCATCACCTTTGCAGCCCAAGACCATAGTGGTGGAAAACCCAGGATTGGCTCATTGGTTGAAAATGCAGTTAGCCCAAACCTTGGGGATTGCCGCTAATATCCAGTTCCCTATGCCGTCTCGCTTTTTTTGGCAGCTGCAACGTGATCTTGTGTCTGATAGTCAGGAGGCATGGCAGACTGAATCCATTTTCAACAAAGACCCTTTGACGTGGTTTGTTTTCGACGTATTGAGTGAATCGCAAATACTGCAACGCCCTGGGTTTGAATTGCTGGCGGATTACGTTAAGGATTCAGACGACGAATCTTTGCGTCTATATCAGTTGTCTACTCGTATTGCCGATATATACGATCAATATCTAGTATATCGTCCCGATTGGATCAAAAGTTGGGAGCAGCAGACGTTTGCAATTGACGGGCAACCATTGGAGGAAGCTCGATGGCAGGCAGAGTTATGGCAAATTTTGAGACAAGAAGCGATATCCAGAGGCTTCCCTTTACATCATAGAGCCAGCTTAACTGAAGATTTTTTACATTTGCTGCAAACCGCAGAATCTATCGAGTCTCTACCCAAGGATGTCATCTTCTTTGGCTTCTCGACGCTCCCAAAAAATCAAATTGAAAGTCTCGCATTGTTATCGTCGCATTGCGATGTGCACTTGCTAACGCCAAACCCTAGTCAAACGTATTGGGGTGATATTTTGGATGAGCGCTTACAGGCACGCTTGCGATTGCGTGGAAAGTCAGTGCCTATGGCCGACTCAGGCAATGCACTACTAGCGTCGCTAGGGCGAATGGGTCAAGAATATCAACGTCTGTTATTAGATCTTGATGTTTATGAAGAGCATGATTTGTTTGTAGACGCGGACGATCAAAGTTTGCTTGGACGCATTCAGAATCAGATTCTGCATTTGCAGCAATCGTCATCTCAACCTGAACATATAGAGCCAAATGATGACAGCATTAAAATAGTAGGCTGTCATAGTGCCATGCGAGAAGTGGAAGTATTGCATGATCACCTACTCGATCTTTTGCAGCAGTCGGATGTAGACCCGCAAGATATAGTCGTGATGATTCCTGATGTTGCTCGGTACGCTCCCTATATTGATGCGGTATTTCAGGGCGGTGTAGACAACCGTCAGGGAGATCGAGTACGCATTCCTTATTCCATTTCGGATCGGCCGATTCAGGAAGAGCATCCACTGATTAATGGTTTTATTCAGCTATTGAATATGCCAAAAAGTCGCATGTCTTATAGTGAAGTGATTGCGCTTCTGGAAATTCCAGCGGTATACCGAAAGTTTGATTTAGATGAAAAGCAACTTCATCAAGTGAAACAGTGGCTAGAACTAGCAGCTATTCGTTGGGGATATGATGAAACGCATCGAAGTAAGCAAGGATTACCTAAGTGGCAGCAAAATACTTGGCTACATGGTTTTCAGCGGTTGCTGATGGGATATGCATTTAGCGAGCGCTTGGCACCAAACGACGAACTTCCTTTTGATATTTCTCCCGTGGAAAATGTAGAAGGGTTAGAGGCGGCCAGCCTTGGTCCGGTTATGAACTTTGTTAATGAACTGTATGAGTTCGTATTGGCTACGGAAAATTTACATTCTTGTACTGAATGGCGGTATTTTCTACAAGATAGTTTGCAAAGGTTTTTTGATGTAACTACAGAAGAGCAGCCCGTACTTGAGCAAATTCATCAAGTTTTAGAAAACTGGTTGCAAACCAGTCAATACGTTAATTTTTCTCATGACATACCATTCTCTGTTGTTTATCAGGGGGTACAGCAAGGACTGCAAAAAAATAATGGCTCGCAACACTTCATGATCGGGCGGGTTAACTTTTGTACCCTTTTGCCTATGCGTAGCATTCCATTTAAATACGTTGCCGTTTTAGGATTGAATGACCAAGAATATCCTCGCACTGTACCAGGCAATAGTTTGGATCTAATGCGCTTTAATCGGCGTGTCGGTGATCGAAATCGCCGAGATGAAGACCGCTATTTATTTTTGGAAGCAATCTTATCTGCAAGACAAGGGCTTTGGCTTAGTTATCGTAGCTTAGACCAAAAGCAAAACACGCCAATGACACCTTCTGTCGTATTGGCCGAATTTATGGATTATCTTGATATCAATTTTTTCTCAGGTGAGAGTGCAGCCAGTCAAATATTATTTACTCAGCATCCATTGCAGGCATTTAATCGTCAATATTTCATAGCAGGTAGCAAACTACATTCATATCAAACCAATTGGTTTAAATCGATTTATCAATTGCAAAGCGATGCGAATCAAACGTTTCAAGAGGAAAAAGGGAAATCCTCAGTTCCTGTTTTATCGCAACCTAACGGCATTAACATGTTAGAGGTTGGGTTGAGTACATTGGTTCGGTTTTTCCAATTGCCAGCTAGGGCGTTCTTGAATCAGCAGTTGAATATTCAATTTCATAATCTTGCAGATATGCATGAGGATGAAGAGCCATTTGAGCTTTCAGGGTTAGATAGATACGCGGCAAAAGATTACATATTGCAGCAAACGATTCAAGGTAGATCGATCGACCCACGACGCTTGCAGCCATGGTTACCGTTTGGAAAAATTGGTGAGCGTCATTGGCAACGGACAAGACAGTCGGTTGAAGACGTATTAGCTGAAGCTACCTCTATGGGCTTGGAAAATAAAGAGGGACCACTAGAAATTAACTTGGCATGTGAGTATCAAAATGGTCAAAATACTTCATTAGTCGGCTGGATAAACGAAGTGTATCAAGGGCGACTAGTATTGTTGAAGGTGGCAAAATTTCAAGCGAAGCACCTTATTGAACTATTAATCGAAAGTGCAGCATTAAATGCGCAGGGTTATAACTATAGCGGATGCCTTGTTACTCAGGATATCCGTATCAATGTAAAGCCCATGTCAGCAAGTGAAGCAAAGTCATATCTAAATAAACTCTTATCTTATTATTTCTCTCATCAAAATCAGCCTTTAAACTTTATGCCAGAGACCGCTTGGGCACTTTATAATCCAACTACGAAGCAAGATTTACGATCACAAAAAGCATTGCAGCGTTTTGTTGAGGTCAATGATTACAGTTATTATGATCCCGAGCGCTTAGATCCTCATTATCACCGCTGCTTCGGTAATGTGAGTATATTACCAGAGCAACTGATTGAGGTAGCACATGATTTATTTGAGCCCTTTGTAGGTGGCGATAAATTGGAGGTATCGCAATGAGTCCACAAAAGCTCAGTTTACTAGATGCGCCTCTCAAAGGTATTTCCTTAATTGAAGCCAGTGCAGGTACGGGTAAAACCTTTACCATTGCCGCATTGTATCTTCGCTTAGTGTTAGGTCATGGATGTAACCCAATAAGTCCAGAGAATATTTTAGTTGTTACCTTTACGAAAGCTGCAACGGAAGAGTTAAGAGGACGTATTCGGAATCGATTGCGTCAAGCTTATAATGCAATTCAAACTCAAGACGAGTCCTTGGATCCTTTTGTCTTTTCTCTACTTAAAGAGCTTGATCACACTAGTGCGCTTGAGCGATTAAAGGATGCAGTACAAATTATGGATATCGCTGCTATCTATACCATTCATGGTTTTGCTCAAAAGGTGTTGTCTCAGTATAGCGTGGAGAGTCACGTAGACGATGAGTTTGAATTGATCCTTGATCAGCAAGAAATTGAGATGACAGCCGTTAATGATGTCTGGCGAAAGTTTGTATATCCATTGTCAGAAGCTGAGTTAGATATCGTACTCGACGCATGGGGCAGTCCGAGTGTGCTATTAAGGGATGTAAGTACACTTGTACGGCGCGATGTAGAGTTTAAAGATAGCAATATAAAAAACTTACAGGATATCGATGTCGCACATAAGCGTTTCAAAGATGCTTTCGATAAATTTTGTCAGGATTGGCAAGATCAAGGCCAAGCATTCTTTAATGCTATTTATGATAATGAATATGCGAGTAAGTCTTTCACAAATCACTTGAGTCGCAGAAAGCAGCACTTGGATGACTTCACCTCTGGAGCGTATGTAAAAGACATTGAAAAATACATTGGCTACTTTACTGAATCGGGTATCAAGAAGTCCGTAACTAAGAAAGGTGAGCCCACCGATCATGAGATGATATTGTCTTTCACTAAAATGCACGCTGCACTTCTTCAATGGCAAGAGCAAAAACAGCAAGCCACTTTACTATGGAAGATACGATTCACTGAAGCTATTCGTACTCGATTAGATGAACTGAAACAAGCGCAGTCGGTTTTATGCGCAGACGATTTGCTGAAACAGGTTTTACGCTCTTTGGGCAGCAGTGAAAGCTTGTGTACGTTGTTGTGTCAACAGTTTCCGATGGCTATGGTCGATGAGTTTCAAGATACAGATAGCACCCAATATCGAGTTTTTTCAAAGTTATATTCAGAGACACCTGAGGAAACGGGATTTTTTATGATCGGCGATCCCAAACAAGCCATCTATAAATTCCGAGGTGCTGACGTTTTTACTTATATACAGGCAAAAACTGAGGTAGAGCGGGAATTCAGCTTACAGGATAATTATCGATCTTCTCCAAGTCTCGTGTCCGCCGTGAATGCACTTTTTCAATGTCATGATCGACCATTCATATTTGACGATAGTATCCCGTTCTATCCTGTTGGAGCGGCTTCAAAGTCCCAGCTAATTCAATCAAGAGATATTGATAACAGTGCATGTGTCTTTCAAACCTTTGATATCGACTCTGACTCTGGAATCGAAGATATCCGTACTGAAGTGGCGCATGGTGTGGCGGAACAAGTAAGTGTGCTATTGAGTTCTGGTTTAGAGCAATCGACAAAAGTTTTCGATTCTGATCTCGATGATTACCGAGATATTAGTAGTCGCGATATTGCAATCCTAGTGCGTAGTGCCCATCAAGCAAGGTTGGTGAAACAGGCATTGGATGAGCGCGGTGTGGCAGCCGTATTTAAAGGTCAAGAGAGTCTTTATAACAGTGCTGAAGCGTTAGCAGTATATGAATTATTGAATAGTTTGCATTCTTTGAGTGAGCAGTCTTACCGCAATGCATTGGCCAATCCTGTGTGGATGCTAAGCCTAGATCAGTTGGCCACGCATCTTCAGCATGAAGTCTGTTGGGAAGAAGAGCTTGAATTAATGTACGAATGCAAGCGGATTTGGATAAAGCAGGGCATCATGCCCATGTTAATGCATTGGTTACATAGTCGAGGGTTGCCGCAACAATGGTTTGCATTGACAGACGGTGAGCGAAGAATTACCAATTATTTGCACATGGCTGAATTGCTGCAAGAACAAGCTTCTCGTTTACAAGGTATGCAGGGATTGCTGACTTGGTTTGAGCATAAATTGCAAAACACTTATCAAAGCGAAGAAGCGCAACTACGTTTAGAAAGTGATGAAAATCTAGTGAGCATAGTGACGGTTCACAGCTCAAAGGGGCTGGAGTATCCGGTGGTATTCTTGCCCTATGCATGGTCCATGAGCAAGCAAGTTGACGTGATATATTTTGATGAGATAACTCAATCCCTATGCTGCGACCTTGAGGATGTGCATAAGGATGTACGCTTAAAAGAACAGTTGGCTGAAGAAGTACGTTTATTATACGTAGGTGTAACTCGTGCCTCTAGTCAGCTGTATGTAACTGTACCGACACACTGTGATAACAAAAAAATAAATAGTACCTTATTAGCGAGTCCCTTGTTCCATGTGTTATGCGGCAGTAATGAAAATAAAGTAGAAGCCGCGCCTGCAGATCAGTTAGCAAACGCAATTAGCACGTTAGAAAAAAAATCAGAACAGGGGGTTTTTGCCCAACAGGTGCTTCCCTATGAATTGACAAGTTTTAAAGCACCGGATCCTGAAGGTGATTGGCAAACCACTCAGTTTGAAGGAAAAATCAAACAGCCATGGTTTATGTCGAGCTTCTCATCTTTAGTTCGTGGTTTACATGTACCTCATCACCAGAGATTTAATTTTGATGAAATCGATGATGATTTAATCATTCCTGAAGTGCCTCTGGATAAAGATATATTAAATCCGTTTACTTTTCCTAAAGGTGCTCATGCCGGTAACTTTTTACATAACCTATTTGAAGATATCGATTTTACACGACCTATGATCGATCAGGTTTCTACGGTGCAAGAACTGTTAATGCGCTATGGCTTTGAAGAAAAGTGGTTAGAAACGGTACTTGAGTGGAGCCAAAAAATTCTGCATGCACCTTTGCAGGACCAAACCTTAGATAAACCGATTTCTTTGTCCGATCTTCAACCTGATCAAAAAAGTGTAGAAATGGAATTCTATTTCCCAGTAAATGGTTTGTCTTGTTCTAAGTTTAATGCATTGCTGCGGAAGTACCCTGTGTTGGGCACGGTGCAACAAGTACAGGATTTGGATTTTGATTTTCTTCAGGGCATGCTAAAAGGCTTTATTGACCTCACTTTTGAGTGCCAAGGCCGCTACTATGTATTGGATTACAAGTCTAATTTTTTGGGGGATGAATTAACTCACTACCATCGAAATGCTATGACACAAGCAATGGCAGAACATCGATATGATGTACAGCTCGTTTTATACACCTTGGCGCTTCATCGATTATTAAAGCTAACCCTGCCAAATTATAATTATGATGAGCACATGGGTGGTGGGTTTTATTTATTTTTAAGAGGGATATCTGGTGAGTCTCAGTATGGTCAATTTTATCATAAGCCTAATAGACTCCTAATAGAGGCTTTAGATGCAATGATTTCAGGAGATAATCATGACTGAATATCAACTGAATCGATTTTTAGAACAACATGGTCAGGCGTTTCGCGAGATAGATAAGCAATTTGCAAAGTTCTGCCTAGATTTAAGCAAAGATGATCACCTCGCTATTATTGCGCTGCTAGTCAGTGATCAACTAGGGCAGGGTAATGTGTGTTTTGATATCTCGCAGCCCCATTCAATTTTAAGTGAGTCAGAGCTGAGCGAATTATGCCACTTGGCAAAGCAAGCTAATAGCAATGACCAAAATTTCCCCCTTGTATTTGAAGGCTCGCGTATATACTTGCAGCGCTATCATCAATACGAGTGTTTCGTAGAGCAGGCCATTCGGTCTCGCTGCCAGCAATATGAGAATGATCTTGAAGTCGACAGCCTCCTCAACATGATAAATAACTTGTTTCCGCCAAATTATTCAAAACAAGAAATTGATTGGCAAAAAGTTGCTGTAAGTGTCGCAGTGCAAAGTGCTTTTACGGTAATCAGCGGTGGACCAGGTACTGGTAAAACCACCACAGTAATCAAATTATTAGCTTTGTTAATTGAGCAATACAAAGTGAAGGGTCGTCAACCAATCATAAGACTGGCCGCCCCCACAGGAAAAGCAGCCATGCGTTTGACTGAATCTATTGGGCAAGCAAAACATCGATTGCAAGTGGATGAGCATGTTAAAGACGCCATTCCTGAAGAAGCGTCCACCTTACATCGTTTGCTAAAGCGCAACCGAGAGGGAGACTTTTATTTTAATCAAATGAATCCTCTACATTTAGATATCTTGGTTGTGGATGAGGCTTCCATGATCGATCTACCGATGATGGCAAAATTATTAGCGGCGTTGCCAAAACATGGTCAACTGGTTTTGTTGGGCGACAAGGATCAGTTGTCGTCGGTAGAGGCGGGCAGTGTATTGGCTGATATTTGTGATAGCGGCACGCGGCATGGCTTCAGTGAATCACAACTAAAATTAATCAATCAATTGACGGATATTCCTTTAGATCAACTTAAGCAAAATGTTGCGGAGTTGCATGGCGCTGAGATTCGTAACCATGTATGCCATTTGCGCAAGAGCCACCGATTCTCTGATCACAGTGGTATTGCAGCATTGGCCCGTGCCGCTAATAACGGTGATGTGAATCGATGGCAGCAGATTTTCGAAGGCGATTTTTCTGATCTTAACTTTTTCGATTTAACAGAAAGCAATAGACAAACGCTGATTCTACAAAGTGCTAAACTATATTCAGAATATCAGAACCTTATTGCGAGTGACGATAACTCTGATGCAGTAGCAAGGAGAGTTCACGAGGTCTTTAATCGATATCGTATATTGTGTGCCGTGAAAGAGGGAGAGCTGGGAGTTGCTGGAATCAATCAGTCGTTAGAGCAGGCTTTGGGATATCAGGAGACTTGGTATGCTGGGCGTCCCATTATGATCCAACAAAACGACTATGGTTTGAATTTGTATAACGGTGATGTGGGTATTGTTTTACCCCGTTTGATTGACGGTAAAACACAACTAAGGGCTGCGTTCCTGAACGCAGATAGTGAGATTCGTTGGTTGCAGCCTGCTCGACTACCTCAGCATGAAACGGTTTACGCGATGACCGTACATAAAAGCCAAGGCAGCGAGTTTGAGCATTGTGCCCTGGTCTTACCAGAATATCCGGCCCCCGTGTTAACTAAAGAGTTACTCTATACCGGAATCACACGTGCCAAGGCTCGTTTAACCCTACTTGCTCGTGATAAACTGATCGCTTATACCTTACGTAATCAAGTACAAAGAGCCAGTGGCTTGCGAGATCGTCTGTGGACGGTAGAAAAAGCCGAGTTTTCACCCGAAACGGGACAGTTTTCGTTGTTTTAAGAGGTGCCCAATGGGTAAGCAAGATATGATCAGTCGTGAGCAGGCGTTGCCTGGTCGCGAAGAGAAGATGCCAGTTGTTAATAAGCATCAAGTATTCGGTCGTAGTATGGTAGGCCCTTGGCCTACACATGCAAAAAAAGCCTATTTTGCAATGGGCTGTTTTTGGGGGGCTGAGCGTCTATTTTGGCAACAAGAAGGGGTTTACTGTACAGCTGTCGGCTATATGGGAGGTTATACTCCTAACCCGACCTACCAAGAGGTATGCAGCGGGGACACGGGTCATACTGAAACTGTAATGGTGGTTTACAACCAAGAGGTTACGGATTATTGGACTCTGCTTGAGTCGTTTTGGGAAAATCATGATCCGACTCAGGGTATGCGCCAAGGCAATGATACAGGAACACAATATCGATCTGCTATTTTTTGGGAGGATGATATGCAGAAGGTATTGGCAGAGCGAAGCCGAAATCTGTATCAAGATGAACTGAAGAAAGCGGGTATTGGTGAGATTACTACTGAAATTAATAAGGCTCGTGAGTTTTATTTTGCCGAGGATGAACACCAACAATATTTGCATAAAGTACCCAATGGTTATTGTGGACTGAAGGGTACAGGCGTCACCTGCGTTTAAGTAACTCTGCAAATAAGCCGCCTTTTGCCGCTTATTTGCATGGCTTTTTTGCAATGGCATCTTGTTAATGATGTCTTGTTGTTTGAGATTGCAATGAATCGAAGAAAGAAAATCTACAGCAAATTGTCTGCTAAAGCGAAAAAGGCAAATTTGAGGGCTAATCCCAAGAATAAGCCTAAATACATATCTAAAGCAGAGCGAGCAAAGCTTGAATCTTTGGATGACGAGGACGAACAACGACCAGATATAGCAATTCAGTAGATGGCTGCCATACAGTAAAGCCGTCTTTGGAATCTCTTTTTAGATCGATTCATTTTTAAAGCCCTTTCACACTTCTGAAGTCCTGTAGAATCAGACTTTTTTCGAATTGAGAACTCCGTGACCAATAACTACATTCTGCGTCGTTTACGCTATACATTTAATTATTCAGATCAAAACTTAGTCGACATTTGTGCAAGTGTGAAGTTTGCTGTTACTAAGGATCTTGTAAAAACTTGGCTAAAAAAGGATGACGATCCTGATTATGTACGTTGCTCCGACCATGAAATGGCTCAATTTTTAAATGGACTCATCATCACGCGTCGTGGAACTCAAGACGGTAAAATACCGAGAGCCGAGTACCAGTTAAACAATAACATCATCTTAAGAAAGCTAAAAATTGCTTTGAATTACAGAGATGATGATATTTTATCAATGCTCTCGCTAGCGCGATTTCCGGTGGGTAGAGCAGAATTAAGTGCTTTGTTCCGTAAACCAGAGCACAGACATTATCGACAGTGCCAAGATCAATTGTTACGTAATTTTTTGCAAGGTCTGCAATTACATTGTGGAAAGCAATCTACCGCCGAGCCTCAATCAAAATATCAAGCTTTAAAGGCCACTGCTGAGAATCGTAGAGAAAATGATTCAAGCAATGATAAGAAGAGCAAACCATTTTCGAAGAAAAAGAGCAGTGTCAAAAAAGTGGTTTATCAGAATCCCAAAAAAACCGCTCGCAGTGATAGGAATAACGAAAGTCAAAAGAGAAAAACTATTTCATTGAGTAAGTCGCAATCAGGTGATGAGAAAGTAGAGGAAAGAAGGCTTTCTGGTAGCGCTACTAACGAATCTATTTGGGGTAAGAAAACGGCGGTTAATGGTTGATTTAGCCATACTCAATAAGAGTATGGCCCGTCAGTGTAGTCGAGATTAATCATATTGACCAAGTCGATTCTGTTTAATCATGGCGCGAATCTCTTTGATGTATTCCTCGCGACGTGTGCTGTACTTAATGAGCCCAGCTGCGAGTTTGTATCCACTGATTTTTTCGTTGTTTTTGCGCATGTTTGAGCGCTGTATGCGAAGATCTTTGTAGGAAAATTGCGAGTTTAAATTGCGCATGTAGCTCTCGATTGACTCTTGTACGTCGTCAAATTTTGCAACTTCGTGACGGCCATTATCATTGCGGTTTTTGGGAATTAAACCGCAACCCTCTACATAACACCATTGGCCGAACAAGTTGTTACCTTTGCGTGCAAAACGGGATGTTCCCCAAGCAGACTCATTTGCTGCCTGTGCTAAAACCATTGACGGAGGTAGCACGTCAATGCGGCGTTTCAGAACGGTAAATAATTGCTCTGAGTTCTCATAATCATCAACTTCATATTTTTCAGCTAGCTCATTTAATCGCTGCTCTTGGTCATCACTAAGGTTTGAAAGATCTAATTCAAGTAGCCAGCGCCGTTCTTCAAGAATATTTTCATTGGCAACTTTTACTCGTGGTAGTAAGAAGTTAAAGAAATCCTGCTTTTTCTTTTGCACATTTTCATATTGACGAAAGTCAGGCATGGTTTCGACTTCGAATTTATATTTTTTCTCGGTATTTGTCGGGAATAAATACCCCGCAGTGAATGAAGAGATCAAAATGATCGTAAGCAGTGCGATTGAAGTATTTGAATTGGTCATTAAAATATCCTTATAGTTTCAAATAGTACGGCTTTAGCAATTCGATGAATTTTTCATCATACCCACTATTGTTATGAATACAAATGTGATCCTCTTTTACGTCCTGATCGTCATTGTTAGATCGCTTTTTCTCAAAAGTAAGACAAACAAATACGCGATGGGGAGGCTTTGTGGTTTTGCTACGAACATAGACGACTGTGTGAACCGTAAGATCTGTTTTTTCTAGGCATGCTTCCAGCGCATGTAGTTCACTTCGAGGTAGCAAAAGCCACGCTTCGCCATTTGGATGCAAATGACGTTGAATTGAACCAACTAGCTCTGAAAAAGGCAGGTGATTATTATGGCGTGCCATGGCCTTTTGTTTATTCGGGTTCGCTAAATGAGCCGTAAAAAAAGGCGGATTACTGACGATTAAATCAGAACGACGAGTGTCGCGCCACTGGCGAATATCGGCTTGAAGGACACGGACTCGGTTAGAAAATGGGCTGGCTTCAATGTTCGTATGTGCGTCTCTACATGCATCGCTGTCCAGTTCGATTCCTGTGATGTGTGCGTCAAATGCTTGCGCAAGCATTAACCCCAAAACACCAGTGCCCATACCCAGGTCTAAAACATATTCAGGAGCGGAAGACTCTCTTGCTATATAAGCAGCGAACAAACAGGCGTCTAAGGTGACTTTCATTGCGCTGTTGGTTTGTACGATAGAGAACTGTTTAAAATGGAATTGAGACATGATTAACTCTAAATAGAACGTTGTGGATTAAAGCACATTCTGCAAAGAGTCGTAAGCCAATCCGTGGCTTGCGGTTGATCCATGTGTTATGCAACGTGATGGTTAAGTTCTTCAGGGTGTAATATATACAATACCCAAGCTATTGCAGTGGCATAGCATAAATTGGTAGCAAGTTCGCTATGAGGATCTTCTAAGAAAGCCCGTTGAGAGGCTAAACCCCTTACGCGACTAGCCAGATCTGGGTGGAAGGCTAAGTACTTGTCCCAAACTAATTGATGGGTGGCGATATCAATTTGATATGGACCCAATCCTTTGCCTGAACCTTGCTCAATACGTTTTTGCTTTTGTCGCACGATCGCTACGAGGATGTTTTCTGCGGCGACACCGGATTTGTCCAAGTAGTCTAATGTTGGATGGATGATTTGCTCACGCAATTCTTGATTACTTAAATCCACGGTTTACCTCCCGGCTCCAATGGATGCACTGCTGTGTCAAAAAGTGGCAGTTTCATGGCTTTATATACTATGAAGCAAAATGCTTGCCCAAACTGACAAAACCTCGCTCAATCACCACTTTTTATACGTAGGTAATCAAGTATTGGTCTATGGTTTATATCGGCTAAATAACGCTGAGCTTGAGATAGTCTTTTTCAAACATTTGCTTATGTCTGATTTATGTTAGTGTGGCCTTACTATTACCTGAGGTGCAGTTATGGCGTGGATAGACAGCCATTGTCACATTGATTTCCCTGAGTTATCTCCCGTGGAGACGCTGTTACAAGATTTAAAGCAAGCGCATTGTGATGCTGTTTTGCTACCGTCTGTGGCAAATAGTAATCTCAATAGGGTTGTCGATATTGCCCGCAAGGCTCAGGCAGATGGCAATTCCGCCAAAGTGTACTTCGCATTAGGTCTGCATCCTTATTTTCATGAGCAACATTCAGATCAACATTTAGAGCGACTCACGTCTGCTATAGATGAACATAAGCCTCAAGCGGTCGGTGAAGTTGGTATTGATTATTTGTTACCCGAGGAAACAAGGGAACGTCAGTGGCAACTACTGAACGCTCAGCTTGATATAGCTATTGATAAGGGTTTGCCGGTGGTTATACATTGCCGCAAAGCCCATGATCTGCTGAGTAAGCTGTTGAAGCAAAAGCACTTCACCAATGGCGGAATCATTCATGCTTTCAGTGGTAGTGTTGTGCAGGCCCAACGCTATTTGGATTTGGGGTTTGTCTTGGGTTTAGGTGGTGCTTTGACATACCCGAGGGCAAAAGCCATGCAAAAAATGGTGAGAAGCCTGCCAGATCATGCTTATGTGTTAGAAACGGACAGCCCTGACATGCCGCCCGCCTTCGCACCCAGTCAAATTAATACGCCTCTCAATGTTCCTAAAATCGCGGAACACATCGCAGACCTGCGTTTACAGCCGGTGCAGCGAGTCTATGCTGATAGTAGCGCGAATTTTTACCGTGCTTTAAAGCTCTAAAACGTGCGCCATATTGAACAGTGTGTTCCATAATATGTGCAATACGTCTAATCCTTATGGACGATTTGTGCTACACTGCGCGCCGTTTAAACAGCTGATTGTAGAACAAATGTTCTGATTTTGCTCAATCACAATCGTGCATCGAACCTAAAAGAATAATAGTTCGTGCTGCTTTAAAGTAGCAGTTAACAGATCATAGGAGTGCTAAGTGAAATACTTGCTCAATACTGTCCTGATAATCGCCACCATGACGTCGGGCTTGGCGATGGCAAAGGTGAGTCCGCAAGAGGCGGCTCGACTGGGAAAAGATTTAACGCCAATGGGGGCAGAAAAAGCAGGTAATGCTAGCGGTAGCATTCCAGCGTGGACGGGTGGCATTACTCAACCAGTTAAAGGTTATGAAGAAGGTGAATTTCATCCTGATCCATATGCCACTGATCGTGTTAGACACGAAATCACGTTAGCTAATTACAAGCAATTTGAGCAGTACCTGACTCCTGGTCAAATCGCCTTACTGAAGAAATACCCCACTTACAGTATCCGCGTATATCCGAGCCGCCGCAGTGCCGCCTATCCGAAATTTGTGTACGATGCAGTGAAAAAGAATGCAGTGACCGCAGAGCTTCAGCCTTATGGTACTGGTGTTCGCAATACGATTATGGCGAGCCCATTTCCTATTCCCTCAGATGGTGCTGAAGTTCTTTGGAACCATACTTTGCGTTATCGCGGTTTAAGCTGGGAATATACATCGTCTACGTTAAATACAACGTCTGGCGGTGATAAGTCGATCACGACTCGCGAATATCAGTATTATTTTGCTTACAGTGAGCCTGGCATTACTCTGCCAGAAATCGACAACAAGATTTTCTATCTAAAACGAAAAACCTTATCTCCTGCGCGCATGTCAGGACAGATGACACTGGTTCATGAAACCTTGGATCAGATTCGCAGTCCTCGTAAATCTTGGATCTATATGCCAGGTCAACGTCGCGTGCGTCGTACTCCAGACCTCGCTTATGATACGGCAGATATCGACAGTAACGGTGTGCGTACTATCGACCAAGTTGATATGTTCAACGGCGCGCCAAACCTTTACGACTGGAAGCTAATTGGTAAACAGGAAAAATATATTCCTTACAATGCTTACCAAGTTCACCAAGGTGACTTAGAGATCGATGATATTGCAGGCACAAAACACATTAACCCACAATTGCTGCGATACGAACCTCACCGTGTTTGGGTTGTTGAAGCAACATTGCGCCTGGGCATGAGCCATTTGTATGCCAAGCGTCGCTATTATTTTGACGAAGATACATGGCAAATCGTATTAGCAGAAGAATATGGTGAAGACGGTAAACTATTACAAGTAACCGAAGCCCATACCATCAACTATTATCAAGTACCTATGGTCTACAGTACTCTAGAAGTGACCTATGATCTTGTGCAAGATCGCTATTTCGCTGAAGGCCTAGATAACGAGCGTGATCCGATTGATATGAACGTTGAGTTTAATCGTCGTGAATTTACTTCGTCTGCGTTACGTCGTGAAGCACGCTAAATAGTTCCCCTTTAGGGTTGCTGACTTGATTGGCAACCCTAGTTTTCTTGCTTAGCCTTAGGCAAAATAACCCTATCGTTCTTTAGGGTTGCATCATTGAAATATCTTACGCTTTTAGTAGTCGCGCTTGTTTTCATAATGTCGGTGCGTGCCAGTGTTTTGCCTGATAACTTTGCCCATCTGCCAGATGATGTTCAGGCAGTGCTGTTGGAATATGCGTTCTTTAGTGAACAAGTTAGCCAGCAGTGGGGTGAACAAGCCAGTTTTTCCTCGCAAAAAGCCTATGTTAAGTACTTAGATGATTACCTTAGTCGAAGTCGAGTAGACTTCGAATCCGGTATTGTACGTGTTGAAACACTCGCCAATAGTGAACCGTTAAAGCAACTTAAAAGTGCTATCGTTACGACATTGCTCACGCCAAATGACCCCAACGGTGTCGATATTTATTCGGCTAGTAAAGTGAAAGGCGACGGCAAACCTTTTCTACTGGGGCAGGTTTTAGACCATCAAGGACAGGCCATTGCTTATGAGTGGCGAGCCAAACAATATGCGGATCACTTAATCGCTACTCGACTGCAAACAACTGAAACTCAACAAGGAAAGAAATTTTGGGTTCAAATGGAATTGGTAGATGATCATAATCAAGTAGCAGCGAACACAGTCAAGCATTGGGTGCAAACCTACAGCGATCGGTTTAATCTGCCAGAGAGTTTGATCTTAGGCATCATTGAAACTGAAAGCTCGTTTAATCCTTTTGCTGTGAGTCATGCTAACGCCTATGGTTTGATGCAAATTATTCCGTCCACCGCTGGTCGTGATGTATTTGAAAAGGTGTTGAACAAAACGGGACAACCAAGTCGTCAGTTTTTGTTTAATAGTCAAAACAATATATTAGTGGGCAGTGCTTATTTAAAAATACTACGCGATCGTTATTTGTCTAAAATTGAGCACCCAACGAGTCAGCTTTATTGCATCATCAGTGCGTACAACAGCGGCGCTGGTAATGTTTTTAAAACCTTTGCGGATTCGCCAAGACGAGCTATTTACGAGATTAATCAATTAAGCCCCGAAGCGGTTCTATGGAAACTACGCAAGCATCAGCCTAGTCTTGAAGCCAGACGCTATATTGAAAAAGTTTTAGCTCATCAGAAAAAGTATTCTTAATGTCTTTCAAATCACTTAATCAACAAGTTTCCACTTTATTTAATAGTCACCTTGAACAGACTCTGCTTGATGAGTTGGCGCTATCTTTATATTTGTTAGACTCAAAAACAGAATTGGCGAGTTTTGATAGTCATAAAATTGAAGAAATTTGGTCAAACATGCCTTATTGGGCATTCGTCTGGTCTAGCGGTTACGCTCTTGCTTCTTACGTTCTTCAAAACCCTGCATTGGTGAAAGGGAAATGTATTGCGGATTTTGGAGCGGGGAGTGGACTTGTTGCGTTAGCGGCTCTTAAAGCTGGGGCTTCACGTGCAATAGCCATTGATCTAGACCAACAGTCATTAAGAGCTTGCCAGCTAAATGCTGGGTTAAACGGACTTGAAATCACTGTAGCGGATGGCATAGATAAAGCCAATGAGGCTGAGTTACTGCTTGTGGGGGATGTTTTATACGATCCTAGGAATCATGATTTGGCTCATGACTTATTTCAGCAGGAAAGAGCGCTTATTTGGGCTGAGAGCAGAGCGCAAACCCGACTAGCTAAATATACGCCGCAAGCGCGACTAGAAGGGCGCACTGTACCAAATTTAGGCGGCTTTGATGAACACAAAGATATTTTTATCTATCATCACCAAGTCACTTAACGGCTTAACTTTGTTGATGATCTATTGATTCAGCGTATTGATGCTGTAGGGTCTATACTTAGTTTTATTTCGCGCACAAGCTCTAGATTAAGCTGGGAGTCACGAATGCACTACAAGACCGTAAAAGATGTGATTGATTATAGTCGTAAGCTTCACCATCAGATGAGCGAATTCTATCACAACCTAGGCCTGAAGCAGGAGCAAATCCGCGTGGGGATGCTCTTGGAGTATCTTAAGCGTCATGAGCTGCATTTGGAGCACGTTCTAGATCAATTTGAGAGAGATAAATCGCAGAAGGTGCTGGACAGCTGGTTTTCATATGCACCTGAGCAAAATCTTACAGAGGCGCTCGCTGACATTGAGATTCATCAAAATATGAGTGCCGATGAGGTAGTCATCATGGCGCTGCAATTAGATGATTATTTCATATCGCTATACGAGGGTATGGTAGAAAGTGCTAACTCACCGACTGTGAAATCGGTTTTTCAAAATTTGTTGGAAATGGAGCAGCAGGAAAAAATACGAACCGCCCGAACCGCTTTAGAATTAAGAGATATGTGACCCTTTCTATTATTGAACACACAAGAGGCTCTACAGAGCCTCTTGTTCTAAGTATTCCCGTAATTGCTTAGCTTGCTGCTCTTGGCTTAAATGAGCACATTTTTCCATCAGTGCATGCATCTTGTTTGTTTTTTCCATGAAGAAGTCAATGAATGCACGCACTTTTTTTGCCTGATGGCGACCGCTAGGGAATACTAGTTGTAGCGGTTCTTGCTTAATTTTCCAATTGGCCAATAAAATCTGTAGTTCGCCACGTAACAGTTGTTCATATGCAAAGAAGGCTGCTGTAACGGATAAGCCTTGGCTTGCTGTCAGGTGATGTATTGCTACTTCTTGATGGTTAACCATAACAGAGCAATCGGGTTCAATTTCTACCGTTTCTCCGGTTTCAGGATGAGTAAATTCGGTATTGTGTCGATGACCATGACGACTGCCAATAATTACCCAGGGCACCTCTCGTAGTTGTTCTGGATGATTGAAAGGACCATAACGCTTTACAAAATCAGGACTTGCGCATAACACAGGAGACGTTTCGTCGAACTTTCTAGCGATTAAGCTAGAGTCCTCAAGTTCTCCAATGGCAAAGCCGATATCAAAACCATCGCGCACAAGATGAACATCACCATCGCTGAATACTAATTCTACTTCCACTTCTGGGTAATGTGATTTAAATTCTGCCATCCAACGTCCCATAGCACTAAATGCAAAGCTCACAGGCGCACAAATGCGTAGGTGGCCAGAGGGCTTTTGACTACGATCGCTGATGCGTGAATGTATATCACTAATTTCTTCGAATAGTGGTTTGTATTCTTGGTAGTATTCTAAACCAATATCGGTTGGTCTCACTTCTCGGGTAGTGCGTTCTAACAGGCGGGCATTAAGCTTGTCCTCAAGGTCGGTAATCATGCGACTGACTCGAGATTTAGGAATACCTAATTGTCGAGCGGCGCCAGTGAAGCTACCTTCTTTGACCACTGCAATAAAGACGGACATTTGGTTTAAATCAAGCATACCTAACCAATACTTTTCCTTGTGTCGAGCAGATTATGATGGGATAAATTGTGCAAAAAGGCCAGTAGCAAATGTCACAAACATAGGCTTATTAAGATCAGGTGTTTTGATGTAAGGTGGAACCCGATCAAGGCGATGATCGGGTAGAATAAGACTGAGGGCTACAGGTCCAGTCCGCATTCGTTTTTGGTCATGTCGTTTATCCAAGCTTTTACTAACTCGACACCTTCGCTATGAATGGTATCTCTTCCGAGTTCAGGCATCATATTTCCACCTAGGATATTCATTCGATAGGGTAGGAAAGACCTGTCGGCGTAACCAGGGATCACGTCAAGAGGGTACCCTTCTGCGCCTGAGGCTACAGCCTTTTTACAAACACCAAAGGAGGTTGGATCAGTATCAAAGTTGCGGTTAAATTCAACGCGCAAGCCACTATCTCCAGCAGGACCCGAGTAGTTCGTTTCTAAGGTAAGACCCGTTCGGTGACAATGCGCGCAATTAATATCGAGATAACTGCGAGCCGCTAGGTCTAACTCTTCAGATGTTAAGCTACTAATCTGAGTGTTGTCGTCAAAAGTGGCTGCTTTTTCTATTGTACTGGTATCATTAGGAACGCCCGTTAAGATACCGGCCTCTTGCCATTTGGTCAGCTGATTCTTTATCTCGCCACTACCATAGTTGTAGTCCCAATTTAAAAAACGAGCTTTCGGACCAATAGGTTTAAAAATAGACTCCCGATTATCGCTTGAATCTTGGCGAACTGGGCTAATGACATGACAATTAGTGCATTCATTTTTCGTTGGTACACCATAGTTAAAGCTCAGTGTTTGCCCGTTATGTGTTGTCGTAGCGGGAATAGTAGCGCCATAACTTAAGTATTGTGCATTACTTTCACTTGACCAATAGTAAGGGATTGCCTCCCAGCCATTTGCGCGATGAATGAGTAGTCGTGTTTCAATAACATGCTCGTTACCAAGTCGATCATTGGTATTCTCTGGTACAGCAAAGGTTTTCACTAATACAGTGCCAACAGGGAATTCCATGACCTCATGTTCAGTATATTGGGCTGCTTCACCTTCAGGAACAAAGACGAAACGGTATTTGCTGGAATAATCGGTAAAAAGTTGTGTATTTAGTGAGTAAGGAATCCCTGGTTCTTGTGGATCTTGAGTCGGATCATTTGGATTGATAAAAAGATTGTAGTCGGAGAGCTTATGGCAATTTGCTTCTAACAGCGCGTCCCAGTTAACGTCATTGGTTTGAGACGTGCATATAGCAGGGTTGTCACCAGTGACAACAACGTCTTGATAGCCGATACGCCAACTAGCATCAGGTTGATCTGCCGAATTATCTTTATCAGCACCACCGCCGCAAGCACTTAACAGAGAACTAACAACGATAACTGATAACAAAGCTTTAAGCTTGGTGTGATGCAATTGCTTCATGTGATAAACCTTGTCGAGAATAATCTAATTGTTGAAGTAAAGGGTGCCCGATTAGGCACCCTAGGAACAATGAAACTACAGGTTACAACTATCTGAATTTTCATCGTCACCACCTGCACCACAACCATAGGTAACGCCATTAATGGTTGCTATAGACGGATTTAAACGAGTGGGTGAAGTAGAGCACTTCAATAGAGTGTTGCTATCCGAGCCCAATTCGCCTACACGAAGGGTTGGAACAGGTTTATCATTTTCATCAAAGTTCACTGGATTATTTTCGGCATCTAACTCTGTAGGATTGAGCCCGTATACAGAACCAATATTAAGGGTTGAGCCATTGTCGTTTTGATCCACACTGTGTTCGACACACATAGTATCTGTGAAGGTGCCAGGGTTAAGCCCCATATCAGTCAACGCGCCAGCTTCAGTTAGAAGTTGACCAATACCATCGTAAATAATGGCTGGATGAGTTACTGCTTTTCCTGCTGAATTTTGACCAGCGAGATAACCAAGAGATACTTCAGCCAGCAATGACGTTTCAGGATCTAAATCAGGGTCACTCGCATTATTTTTATAGTTATTTTCATGGATATATATATTGTTGGTGATTGGCGTCCAGCCGTTCATGATTGTAGCGCCATAATTTGCACCATAGCTTTCAATATCTTCGTCAATTAAAAAGAAGCTTGTTAGAGCAATGGCTTGAGTATCGTTATCATCAAATTGATTACTATAAAACTCCACTCCATCTGATGCTAGAACCAATGCCCCAGTTCCCTTAGGGATGTAGCCTACGAAACCGGAACCATAATTGGGTAAATTGTTATCGTAGCTGTGATTGTTAAAGATACGTACGTTGCTACCGAATGCTTTATCTAGTCCTGGCAGATCAAAAATTAAAATGCCTCCTGTATTGTCAAAGGTTACGTTCTCATAGACGTCGGCGTTTGAGGAGTTTTCAATTTCGATACCAGCAATATTGTGTTCGGCGACGTTATTACGCACAACGATATTGTCCGATTGACCCACATAGATACCTGCGTCCACAGAGCCTTTAGAGTAGCTGTTTTCAACTAATACATTCTGCGAGCCTACGGGGTACAATCCGTAGATGCCATTGGCACCACTTTCTTCAGACTCAGCGTTTAATGGTGTTTCCCAAATAGCAGAAACGTAGTTGAAATGAATACCATTTACTTGGTCCACTTTGATACCATTTTTGGCTGCTTCATAAACGGAAAAGTCACGCAATACGAAGTTGGTGCCACCGGTAATCTTTATGCCGTCATCCGCAGAGGAGTCAGAGAAATCTAGTTTGGTTTGGTCGATACCGTAACCCACTAGAGTTAATCCTGATTGCGAAGAGCTAATTGCAAGTGACTTGTTTACTTTAAAAGTACCTTTAGGGAGAACGATTACCGAATTTTGGCTTGCGTCATTAACCGCAGCTGATAGTTTGTTGGTAATATCCTCACCACTTGTTGCGTCAATTACAATGGCATCGTTCGGGAACGTATAACCTGAAGCACTACATTCGTTGGCTTCAAAACAAGTTGAATCTGTTATTTTTGTTAGTGCTACTACTGATGCATTTGAGTTTGCAGCCATAGACATAGTAACAGGTGAATTTTTACTATCACTTCCGCATGCAGCAAGTGTTAAGCCCGCTGCAACGGCAGTGGCAAGTTTTATTGTTTTTATCGTCTTCATGTTGACCCTCTGATTCTACGATTACTCGTGATCAATAGAATAGAGTGGGTCAGGAAAGGAGAGTGAGGTGATATTTGGCCGTTTTGTCGTTTATGACCGAATATCACCTGCCTTATTCAAAGCTATATGTAATGTTTTCGATAGTAGCTGGGTGTTTGTCCAACCCACTTTTTAAAGGCGTGACGGAAATTGGTTACATCGCTAAAACCAATCAAATTGCTGATATCTTCTATAGCAATATCGGTTTTACTAAGATACTCGATGGACAAGTGGCAGCGCACTTTATTTAATATTTTTTGGTAACTTGTACCCACGTTTGCAAGCTGACGTCGCAGTGTACGGGAGCTTACATTAAATGCGCTGGCCAACATCTCAATATCGGGGTAATCCCCCGCGCAACTAATCAAAATCTGTTGAATTTCATTTACTAAAGAGTCTTTTTGTTTGAGATCTTCCATGAGTTCATTGCAATACGGGAGATAATTTTTCATATCTTCATTATGGCTAACTAGCTTAGTCCGTTTTAAATCGTTTTTATCTATGCTCCATCCATTATGGTCAGCATTAAACTCTATTGGGCAGCCGTAAATAGTTTCATAGACTGCGCGGTTATCCTCGTCACTAAACGTGAAAAATACTTCTTGGTAGTGCAAATCATCGCCGAAAATTTTGCGGCCTAGATGCAGTTTTGCACTGTTTGATAAGGCGATAAAAAAACTAAGAGTATCAGCATCAAGATTTTGGATATTGAGAAGTTTACATTTTAGATAATCTGAATGACTGAGCGTCACGCGCTTCAGTAAATTGCCTAGTAATGAATGGTATTGGTCGGTCAGTGCCAAGGCATGTCCTAGGTTCTGACTGGATGCAATCGCATACCCAAATACACCGAGGTCTTCAACCGAATAGCTTTGACCGATACGAGCAGCAAGTACGGGGCCATAATGCTTAGCACAGTAGTGGAATCCATCTAGCACTTTGTAAGCGGGAATAAAATCTTGCTTGAGTTCATCCTCAGATATTTGGATTTGGTCAAGTAGCTTTGCTCCTGCTTGCCAATCTGTGTCATCTAAAAAGCGTACAATATTGCGTAGTTCATAAGCGGGGTAAGGCTGATCCCCTAGAATGGATAACTTAACATCATTGCCTGATGGCATTTGTTTGATCATGTTCACGGTGCATACCCACCACAGATGGTTTGTGGATTATGTTTTTGTTGTTGGGCCGAAATGCACATATTAAAGAATGAACCACGGTTCGCAATTAATTTTGGTGCATTTGTACCCATCATGTCGATATTGGCCATTATCCACATTATTTCAGTGAATTCTGTTTACATATTCAGGTAATTTGTAAACAAATGTTATACTCGTAAGCTCAACGCAATAGGTGAATTTGTGAGTTATCAGGATCGTTTTTCAGGCATTGCGCGCCTATATGGCGTGAACGCAGTCAGTGTATTCAAGCAATCGCGTATCGCCGTTATTGGCATTGGCGGTGTGGGATCGTGGGTGGCTGAGGCACTTGCACGTTCGGGTTTTGAGCATATTAAATTAATCGATCTTGACGACATCTGCGTGACCAATACCAATCGCCAGATACACACGTTGACGTCCACTGTGGGACAATTGAAGGTGGATGCGATGGCAGAACGTTTGCGAGGCATTAATCCCGATATACACGTAGAAGCGGTCATGAGTTTTTTGACACAAAACAACCATAACGAACTGCTGTCTGGTGTTGACTTTGTTGTAGATGCCATTGATTCAGTTAAGGTAAAAGCGTCTTTAATCGCATATTGTAAGCGTAACAAGATGCCTATCGTGACCACAGGAGCAGCGGGTGGTCAGCTTGACCCGACCCAGATTTCGGTAGCCGACATCAACAAGACCTATAATGATCCTCTAGCCAAAAAAGTACGCAGCTTATTACGTCGAGAATATGGTTTTTCTCGTAATCAAAAACGCACTTACGGCATTCCGTGTGTATATTCGACTGAGCAACTTAAATATCCGCAACCTGATGGAAGTGTTTGCCAGCAAAAGAGCTTCGACGACGGTGCTGTGAGGCTTGATTGTTCCGGTGGTTTTGGTGCTTCTACTATGGTTACAGCTACTTTTGGCTTTGTTGCGGCAGCGGAAGTGGCAAAGCGTTTAGCGAAAAAAGCAGAAGCATAAGCCTGTGGCGGTTATTTATCAGAAGCATACTGCGGATTGTCATTATGAAGTGCGTACTGCAGGCTCTAGTATTCGTTTGTATTCCAACTCGGTTTTGCATACCCAATATAATCCCAATCAGGTGATCTCTGGTGCTATTTGGGATTTGCTGGTGTTGCCTGCATTTTTCAAAGCATCCTCACCACGTAAAGTATTATTGCTGGGCCTAGGGGGGGGAGCGCTGGTGAAAATGATTCAGTATTTTTTCCCAAAGGCCCAGATCGACTGTGTTGAATTAGATCCCCAGCATATCTACATTGCGAAACGGTTTTTCAAGATTAGTGGTGTGACTATTCATCAAGGTGATGCTTATGAATTTTTGAAAAAGAACCGCAAGAAATTTGATTGGGTGATAGATGATGTGTTCGGACATCTTGATGGGAATCCATTAAGACAAACATCATTAAACGATACACTTTATACACGCGCTTTAACGTATGATGGTTTGCTCAGTATTAATATTATTGATGACGTAGAAGGCCATTCATCACTTAAGAAACAATTCAAACAAGGATATCGTTTGCGTCATCCACTATATGAAAATGAAGTGTGCGTGTATTCAGATGAATTACTAAGCAGAGAAGCTTTTGATGTGAATTTACAGCAGCACAAGCTACTGGATCAGCGTTATAAGACGTGTCGACTACAATTTGATCTTGCTAAATTGAAATAGCAGCCATGCATTTTCATTATGTACAGCTGCCATTTCTAATTATAAGACTAGGTTAAACGATGGCTAGTTCTAGTTTACGATCAACTAAATCTGCTTTTTTAACCTCGACTTTTACTTTTTGATCTAACGTAAAGGTCTGCTTCTCACCCTCAAACATGAGATAAGTACGATTAAAACTCAGAGCTTTGTTTTTGCGCAAATCAATGAAACCATCTAGGCCAAGTTCAGTAATCGTGACGGTTAAGCCACCAGGGTTGATTTGTGAAATAACACCATCGAATTGGTTTTCTTTTAGCTTGTCCAAATATTGAAGTTTCAACCAATGTTCTGCCAAGTTAACAGCACGACGGCCAGTGACCAATGCATCTTGCAACAAGGCAATGGTTTCATCATTTATCTCTAGCTGCTTTTGCTCTGACAAGTGGGCTTTAATAATACGGTGGATTAATAAATCACTGTATTTACGGATGGGTGAGGTGAATGTTGTATAGCATTCGAAGCCCATTCCCATATGGGGTTTGGCTTCCAGGCTGTATTCACTGCGGGAGAGAAAACGACTTAATAAAGTTTTAATCGGTTCATCAAATTCTTTAGCATCAACAGCACGAATAAGTGATTTATAACCTTCCAGTTCAGCAAAGTTGCCCTCAAATCCTATCTCTTTATCTTGCACAATTTGTTTGATGTCGCCGATACGCTCAGTGCGAAAACCGGGATGATCGACAAAAATACCTATGCCTATTTCTTTAAGAAATTGAGCGCAGCTTTTGTTGGCTGCTAGCATGGCTTCTTCTACCAGTTTTTGTGCAGTATTGCGTTCAGTACGAACGATGCTTTGTAGTTTGCCATTGTCACCGACGGTTAAATAATAGTCGTCACGATCTTCCATAATTAGATTGTTGCGAATACGACCTTGATGAAGCGCTTGCGTGGTCTCATGGAGTATTAGCAAACTATCTTGTAGCTCGGCTTTGACAGCGTCTTTCTCACCTTCTAAAAATTCAGTTACTTGGTTATAACTCAATTTTGCATGGGATGTTACTGTGGCTTCTTTGAATTCGTAATGGTTAAGCTCACCATCTGTGCCAATGCTTAAGACACACACTAGAGCTAGGCGTTTTTCGCCCTCCAAAAGTGAGCATAGGCCATTGGACAACTCTTGCGGTAACATCGCTAGGCTGCGACCCGGAAAATAAAGAGAATTGCCACGACTGCGTGCTTCGCGATCGAGACTGGTGTTCGGTCCAAACCAAGCACTTGGATCAGCGATGGCTACATGAAGTCGATAGCCATCTTCGGTTTTCTCTGCGTAAAGCGCATCGTCCATATCCCGAGTATGTTCGCTATCGATCGTCACAAAAGCATGATCACTTAGGTCGACTCGGCCCTCGCTTAATGCTGGGATACGATCTTCACCAAGGATAGCTAACTCGGACGAAATGATATCTGGCCATTCGTGGGATAGATTGAATTTGGTAATGGCGTATTGGCGTTCAAATCCGGGCTCTGAAAGTTGCCCTAGGTTTTTCAATATTTTAGCCTGAGGTTTACCCTTGGGATATGGGTGACGCGTTACTTCGCATTGCAGCCAGTCGTTTTCGTTCACGTCTTTGCAGGCTTCTGGTGGGATATAAATCCAGTTGTTCAGTTGATGTATATCTGGTACCACAAACTGAGCTTTACCGCGTTTGACGAAATAGCCGCAGAAGGATTTGAAGTAGGATTTGATTAATTTTTCGACAATGGCTTGTGTCTTGCCTTTGTCATCTTCTTTGGTGGAGAAACGTATCTCGTCCCCGGGGAACACTTTTGCCATCTCATCGGGTGGTAAAAAGAAGGATTCTCCCTGCTCATTACTCACAAAACCAAATCTTCCGGCACTGCCTCGTACAGTCCCTTCTTGCAAATTGGCTTCTTGATCGGTTTTTATCTGTGTTTTTAGGCTTTTCAGTTGCGCTAGGCTATCGGAATTCAGCATTGGGCTATGATCAATAAAAAATAAGAGCGATAGTAACACTTTGCCGCGATGCAAACGAGGGCGCATTTGGGCAAATTCCATAGCAATTGGTCGGGGGTTTAGGGCTCAGGAGGGCTAATTTCGATCTGCTGTAGTACTTGCAAACCCTGTAAGTCGTCGGTGATCAAGGTTTCGTTTCCAGCAGTGTCTAGGATTACGGTTCTTAGTTGTGTGTTGGTTCGAGAGCTACCTGTGAAAGTAACACTGTCACCAGCTAGCATATGTATGGTATCGAAATTGGGGAGCCAATCGGCAAAGTCAAAACTCAGCGTTTCATAGCTGACAGGGTTGGTATTGGGGGAAAGTCGCTTAATGGTAAGCTCACTGGCCTCATTGTAGCCAATGCAGTATAGGTCGCCGTCCAGAAACTGACTTTTTCGTAGACCTCGAGTATCACCACTGGGTAAGCCGGGTATAAACGGAAGAGGAGTTTGTACGTTTAAGTATCCGCTGTTTTCAAAGGCCTCAATCGTCTGGCAGCGCGTATTGACGATATATGGCGTTGCATAGTCGTAAGGCGCGATGGACCGGCTATTTAGAGGTAGGTTGAGCCCTTCCATAGTGGTGTCGAAAGCGGCGTAGGCCTTGCGCAAGACGTTTCCATTGCAGGAGAAAAAAAGTTCGCTGATGGCATTGCCGCTTACCTCGAATACCGCTTCTTCACCCTGTCGGTTTTCTGCTACCATCAAAGTGGTTTTAGGCGCAATTAGCACAGTGCTGACACGTCCCGTAATCGTAGGGCAGTCAGGCTGCACCACGCGGTAACTGTTGTCACCACCATCCGCGTTGCGATAGATAAGCGTACCATCACTGAGAGCAACAAATTGACCTAGATCGGGACGATCATCGTCCAGATTCACTTTTATCAGCTCATACGTACTGGTTTCCTCCAGCGCCATTCGATAAAGAGCCGTGGGTGTCCTTCCCTCATTTTGTCTATCTTCTTCAGCGCTGTCCTCTTCGCTAGAGGTTTCTTGTTCGCGCTCTGGAAGAGGGACAACATCGACACAAGTCTGGTTGTCAGTTTCACTGGCGGAATCGAGCGCTTCGGTTGTTTCTTCTTCAGTTGTTGTGTCTTCGGCGGCCTCGTCACCAGTGGTTTCGTCGCTGTTTTCTTCATTAGATATGGTGCCAGGACAGGGAACGCCATTGTGGTGATCAATCAACTCGTATTTTGGGTTGTAGTCGGTATCCATCATGCCAAGTGCATCGTAATCGACACTAATGACATACAGATCACTGGTAAAATTCCAACGGTTGTCTGGTGGAAAAAAATCACGACCGGGGTCCGATAAAAAGCTGCGCCCACTATTGCCCGACGTATTCAGCCCAACAGGTGCAGCAACGACGCTGCCATTGTCGAGGCTGATGAGTAAATTGTGGTAGTCATTCTCTTCATTGCCGTCGAAATCTCGGGAAAATAAGCTTAGCAAAATGTATTGCTCATTCATCACCATCACATCGAGAGGAATAACATGTTCTTCGGTCACGAAGCTAAGGTTACCCGTTAGATCAATGGCAGCATTGTCAGCATCCCTAAGAACGACTTCGCTGATCTCATTATTTTCATCTATTTGATAAAGACGTTGACTGAACTGTTCACTTGCTGCCGAACCCGGATCGGTGCTGATGGGCTTTTTAGCAATGATGAATCCAGTGTAATTATCCGAAACATCTAATGAGCTCACTGGTGGTGTAGGCAGATCTGGTAAATTGAGTTGTGGCGCAGGGCTTTCGGTTCCGCCGCCTCCGCCACCACCGCAGCCTATCAGAATGCCACTAAATAACATGAGATAAAAAAAGGTGATGCAATTTTTTGCCATCATAAATATACGCAATAGACCCCAATACTAAGGTTATCGACCAAATACGAAATAAATAAAGTATAGTAGGTGTTTGCCAATACATTAGAGTCAATGAACACGAGCACGTAATGCAAGATCAGCAATTAGAGCGCTATAGCCGTCATATACTGCTACCCGAAATGGATTATGATGGGCAGCAAAAACTACTCAATGCCAGTGTGGTTGTATTGGGTCTAGGGGGGTTAGGCAGTAGTGCTGCGTATTATTTAGCTGCTAGTGGAATTGGACACATTACGCTTGTTGATGATGACAGCGTTGAGATCAGTAATCTTCAGCGACAAATTGTTCACAACGAACATAATCTTGGCATGAACAAAGCTGAGTCGGCTGCAAAAACACTGTCGACTCTCAATTCTACAATCAAAATTGACATAGTGAGTAGTCGCTTACCCGAGACTGATTTAGCGGATTTATTTAATCGCAATGACGTAGTGTTGGACTGCTGTGATAATAGCGCCAGTCGAATGCGGCACAATCGCCTTTGCATCATGCAAGGCACGCCACTGGCCTCCGGTGCAGCGGTCGGCTTAAATGGCCAGTTTATGTTCGTGGATCCGAAGCAAGATGATAGCCCGTGTTATGCTTGCATATATCCAGAGATAGACGATAGTCGTTTTAATTGCAGTGAATCAGGGATTCTGGCACCAGTGGTCGGAATGGTAGGAATGATGCAAGCTCTTGAAACAATTAAGTATCTATCCGAGATTGGTAAACCCAATTATGGAAAGTTATGGACCTTAAATGGCTTCGACAGTAGTTGGCGAACATTTCAAGTTCGAAAAAACCCACAATGTAATGTGTGCGGCAGCGCCTAAGCACCATTGGCTGAAAACAAGGTTTATATCGTGTACAAAGAGTTATAAGACTCTATCAATATGAGAAAGTGATGTTTTATGGATAATGAAAGCCGTTCTCTTCAGGACTTAATTGAAAATAATCGCGCTTGGTCGGATAAAATCTCTGAGCAAGATCCGGAGTTTTTTCCGACACTGGCTAAACAGCAAGCGCCTGACTATTTATGGATCGGCTGTAGTGATAGTCGTGTGCCCGCTAATGAAATAGTAGGCTTACTTCCAGGTGAATTGTTCGTCCATCGTAATGTAGCAAATATGGTAGTACATACCGATATGAACTTATTGTCTGTATTACAGTTTGCGGTAGAGGTCTTAAAAGTTAAGCATGTGATCGTAGTGGGCCATTATGGGTGTGGTGGTGTAAAGGCGGCTATGGAAAATAAGAAGCTTGGCTTAATCGATAATTGGTTATTAGAAATTCGAGATTTATACCATCAGAAGCAAGCTATGTTTAAGGGACTGGAAAGTGAAGAAGAGCGTGTGAATTTGCTGTGTGAACTCAATGTAGTGCGTCAAGTATATAATCTATGTCATACCAATATTGTGCAGGAAGCTTGGGCACGGGGGCAAAAGCTGGCGGTACACGGATGGGTATATGGTTTGGACGACGGTAAGATCAACAACTTGAATGTGACTGTTAACGACAATAGCCAGATCAATGATGTCTATCGTTTGGATATTAAAGAGTAATTGTTATCGACCATTTAATCCGAATAAGTCATATACAAACAGTGTTCCATAAGTTTCACTAGTCAGCACGCGGTAAATGTTTTTCAATGAGCCTACATATTCCTATGTGGGCTTTTTTATGTCTAAGATTCAAATCGATATTGTCAGTGATGTGGTCTGTCCTTGGTGTGCAATTGGTTATGGTAATTTACAGCAAGCAATCGATGAACTGACAGATCTGGATGTAGCCGTTGAGTGGCACCCATTCCAGTTAAATCCCCAAATGGCCTCAGAGGGGGAGGATATCAATGAGCACCTTGCTAGCAAATACGGCTTGACTGAGCAACAATTGGCTGAGAATAAAAGTCGTATTCAAGAAATGGGACAACTTGCTGGCATTGAAATAAACTTCGATGCGCGCTCTCGTATTTATAACACCTTTCAGTGCCATATGTTATTGGATTGGGCAAAAGAGCAAGGCAAACAGACAGCATTGAAACTGGCGTTATTTGATGCGTATTTCACGCAGGGCTTAGATGTTGCCAGTGTTGATACGTTAAAGCAGGTTTGCGAATCAATTGGTCTAGATGTCGATGAGGTGGACGCTGTGCTGGCGGATAGTGAACGCAAAACTAAAGTGGAAAGTGAGGAAGAGCATTTCAAATCTCTCGGGATTCAATCAGTACCTGCCTTCATCGTAAATCAAAAATATTTGATTAGCGGAGGTCAGCCCAAGCAACAATTTGTTGAGGCATTGACAGAAATTGCAAAAAAAGAGGCGTCATAAGAACGCACATATACCATTGATTTAAAAAGATTGCTGTATCAATCAAAAATTGTCATCCCCGACGCGCGAAGCGCTTTGATCGGGGATCCATTTCTCAATTGTGTAGACTTCTGGTTATAGAAAAACACCCACACTGACAAAGTGACAAGCGGCTCCGCCTAAAACGAAAACATGCCATAAATCGTGAAAATCAAAATGACGACTGAAGTTAGGCCATTTCGTTGCATAAATCACAGCACCAACTGAATAGCTAATGCCACCAGCAATCAACCAATTGATGGCACCATCGCTTAAATGTTCTTTCAGTGGTGCGTAGATAAATAAGCAAATCCAACCCATGGCTAAATACAACACGGTGCTTAACCAGCGGGGGGCGTGTAACCAAAATATCTTTTTCAGAATACCGGCCAACGCAATACCCCAAACGATGCCAAACATCCACCAAGCTTGCGCGCCATCCAAACCAATTAATAGATAGGGGGTATAAGAGCCCGCGATCATCACATAAATAGCCATGTGATCAATGCGTTTCAATGCTCGGATGGTATCTTCTTTAACATCTAATAAGTGATAAATCGCACTGGAAGCAAACATAAAAAACATGCTGATACCAAAAACGAGATAGCCCGCCAAATACAACGCAAAGTTCTCATCCGGTAAGTTTGCCAGCATGTAGGGCAGGCCTACAGCAATGGCGAGAATCGCTCCCACAAGATGGCTCAAGCCGGAGAATGGTTCCCTCATATGACGATGTAACATTTTAGTAAACACTTGTTAGCTGAATTTAGGTCACAATAACGCTTTATTGAAGTCAGTGTCAACCGAAGGCAAAATGAAATTTTTAGTGGCGGAATAGAAATATGCTGAAAGTCACAGCAGTCATTCTAGCGGGCGGGCAAAGCAGTCGAATGGGGCACGATAAAGGCCTAATGGAATTACAGGGAAAGCCTTTGATTAACCATGTCGCTCAGGCACTGCAGAAAACAGATGAGTTATTGGTCAATTCAGAAAATCTAGAATACGCAGCGTTAGGATTCACTCTGATAGAGGACTTGAATACTCCAGATGTACCAGCGCAATCGGGACCACTACTTGGCGTGTTTAGCGGCTTAAAGCAAGCAGAAAACGATTGGGTATTATTTTCACCGTGCGATACGCCACTTATCCCGAATGATTATGCGACGCGTATGTCCCAGTTTGCCAGTGATCGATTGACTAAGGCTTGTGTGGCGTATGATGGTGATCGACAGCAGAATTTGCACGTCTTATTGCACAAAAGCCTTGCCGATAGTTTGCAAATGTATTTGTTAAGTGGTCGTCGTAAAACCTATGAGTGGCTTGCAAGTGTGGCGGTAGATCGAGTGGATTTTAGCGCAGAGGCTAAACTGTTTCGTAATATTAATACGCCAATGGATTTACAACTACTTAGTAACGAGTTGTCGACTAAACAGTAAAGTTCAGCAAAGGCGTTATTCGAAGTAGGCTTTCAACGCACGCATACTGTCTTGATCGGCTTTGATGCGCAATTTCAGGTAAATACCCTGTGCACTGTAGTCGGCACCACTGAAATCAGAATCGGTAAATCCAGAAAGATTATAACCAAGGCTCACCCAAGTGTTCACTCGCGGAATGAATCCAATGCTCAAGCCTGTTCGATATTGTACATCATCTAGCTCGTAATCATTCAGGCGTTGTCCATGCAAACCCCAATCCCAACGCGGAGTTATATGATGGCGTAACTCCAATCCGATTAAATCGATAAAGCCACTATAGTTATTACCCAATAAAGTTTCTTCAACATATTTGAATCCATATTGGCTACTGATTTGGGTTTTATTCCAACGCATATTGAGGTGGGTGTTATTAACAATACGTTCGCTAATTAATTCATCGTTATTGCCTGTAATCGATTCTTCGATCAGACGACTTTGGTTTAGCCATGCCAGCCCAAAGCCCATTGGACGCAGACCAATGTTGAACTCAATTTGCTTGAATTCGGTTTCAGTACTTTCGCCTTCATCTAAACGATACTCGCCGTTGATGCCCATGGATAAACCCATGGCCACAGGACGATATAAACCAGTCAAAATATTCCACTTATCGCTGTCAGTGGCTTCGCGATATTCGAAGCGGTTGGTCCACTGCCAAGTTGGACTGCGGTAACCCCAGCCTAATGAGATGGCGTAAAAATCTTCGCTATTGCTGATGATCGAACTTTGCTGTGAGCCACTACCTAACACATTATTGTTCAATAGACTGCTTTGCTCTACAACGCTGTTTTCTAAATCGCGACTTTGATCAAAGCCGAAGCTTATTTGCCAGTGTTCGTCTAAATTAATATCTTGATTCAAACCATGCACTGCAAATAGACGGCTGCCATCTTTACTGTATTGGCGCTCTACACTATTACTGACTTGCATACCTTGCCATGGCGTTGCTCGCAAACCAGCAACACTTCGTTTAGGAGCATCGCTCTCGAAACCTGTCTCATGAGTGGCAAATAGTGTTACGTATTCGTTGATTCGATAGTCTGAACCCAAACGAATAAGATCATAAACATCGTCATTGCGTTTCACATTGATTTCGGCATCTGTATTCAATAACCAATCGCCATTCGCAAGAGAAAAACTATGACCTGCCAACAACTGTTGAGTAGATTGACTTTCAGCATTGGCTTGGTTTTCGTTAACGCGAGCCCCAAAATGATATCGACCCAAGTCGTATTCACGATTGAGTTTTACCTCTGCCAGTGTTTGGCGTAGATCATTCCCTAGTGATTTCTGATCAGATACGAGCACATCTATATAATGCTGAGAAGTTAAATAGTAAGTGCCTTCGATACCTAGTTTTTCTGTTCCGCTTTCACTTTCATTTAACTGGCCAAGGCCATAACCGGCTTCTTCTCGGCGAACATAAGCTTTGCTTTGTAATTGATCACCGCGGTAATCAAGTTCCAAATAGTGTGCTTTAGCATCTGATGCTTCTGCACTATCAGACTCTTGTCTAGTATTGGCTGTCTCCGCTTTTATTTCTAGCTGGTCATTAATTTGAAGACGCATATCCAATGCCGATAGCGTTTTCTTCTCGGTACCCAGTTCTTCTTGAATAAGGCTAGCGCCCACTTCTACGCGCTTATCCAGAACATGTACGGCTGCTCGACCACCAAAAGTAATATCATCACTGCTACTATTCTCTGTCTCATAGCGCGCAATAATGTAGCGCGGATTAAAGCTTTCATCCGTACTTTGGATAGGGTTTTTAAAGAATATCGTTCCATCGATATAATCAATACTATAATCCGCATCCTTAACCAATTCTATTTCGCTTAAGATGACCTCACTTCGGAATCGGTCACGGACTTGAATACTTATGGTTTCGCTGTTGGTTATGATGTCGCTATTGCTTAGCTGATACAGACCACTCGTGCCGTCGCCTTGGATTTCATCTCGCACAAAGCGCTGAGCGGATTCCGTAGCAAATGCATTTAAACTAACTAGGTCGCCTTGATAAACTGTTTGAATACCATGGAACTTACGTAAATATTGCGCTAGCTCAGTTTCATTTAAGTCAGTGTTAAAATCACCAAATACGGTATAGAAACGACGCTTCTCCACACGTAGATACAACTTGCCTTCCATAGATGCATCTAGCTTCTGTTCGCTATTATCTCCATAAAGGGTGTAGTATTTGTTTGGATCTAACAAACGCTCAAACGGTGTGGTTTTTCCTTTAGCGCTATCGTAAGCCGCAGTGATTAACCAATCGCCGGCAACTTGACCTTTGGCAAATAAAGCCAAGCGACCGTCGGTATAGAACTCGTCTTCAACATCTTGATTCTTGGCGTTTTGAATATGGCCGCTGATGTCGTTATAACCAATCGTACCCTCACCAAGAGCAATCAACATCCAATCTCGATTTTGTGGACTCAACCAAACTCGAACTTCTTCTACTCGACCATTGGCAAGAGGGAAGGTGATTAAAGCTTCTCCTGCTTGTGTTGTAGGCTCTAAAGTAATGTAGGCAATGCCGTCATCACTGATTTCATAATTGGGTTTGAAGTCTTGACGATTGATTTGGGTTTGCTTTCTATTTGGATCTAACGCTTGGTAGGGTGCAGCTACATTGAATTCCCCTTGTAAACCATCTCGCACTGGATAACCATCTTTGTCAAATAGTTTCACTGCAACTACAGGAGCAACAACACCGTCTGCTACAGCTTTGGTTTTTTCTTCGACAAGTTCAACACGGGTTGGGCTACCAGCATAATGCAATTGGTACTTTTTACGTTCTAAAATATTTCCTTGATCATCAACTAACGAGGCAATAAAGACGTTATTACCTTCTTTTAAATCTACGCCGCTCCATAAACTAATAGCGCTTTGATTTGGTTTGTATGTCTCTTTTTTCACAAAATTTAATTGGCTAACAGGCTCGCCGTTTAGGCGCAATTGAATTTTATGCTTAAGCGGGTGTTTGATGGCAACTTTAGTAGAAGGTATGTTCGGTAAATAACCTTTACCGGGCCACAACCACTCAAACTCATTGTTCGACTGTGCCAAATAGGCTTTATCAAACTCAGGCATTTGTACTTCGGTTTTAACAGGGCCAGAGGCCGTTGCTTCAAGAGGGAAGTCAAAGCCACCTGGGGCGATGCCCAGGGTTGCAACCATTTGATCGCCGCTATCGGCCTTGGCTAGCTTTAGACCATCACGGGCTGCAAGAATATTTACTTCGACACGGCGGTTTAAGGCTCTACTCTGTTCGTTGCCATTGTTTGTCACAGGGCGTTGTGAGCCATAGCCCGAAATAGTTACTTGTTCAGGGCCTAATTCCAGTTCGCGCATTAGGTAATCTGCAGCACTTCGGGCGCGAGCCAATGACAGCTCATAGTTGTTATTGAATATATGACGACTACGTTTAGCGATTGGTACATTGTCGGTATGTCCCGCGACCTCAATTCTTAAGTCTTCTAATCCACGCAGTTGCTCAAGTACCGACTTCATAGCGTTTATATCAGCCTGAGATAGGTCACGACTAAACGAACTAAATTTTGGAGCTTCTTCTGGCTTGTGCACTTCTTTGTTTTCGGGCACCAATGAAAGAAGGGCAGAAGTAATCGCAACGGGTGTACGTTGATTTGCCTCGCTAGGGCTGTCAAACATAGCGACACTTCGCGTACTTAATTCGCCCGCTTTTGCTTGTTCAGTAATCCACGCTTCAAACTCTAATAAATGCCCCCAATCTTCACCTGGATCATTCAAGCTAAACAATAGGGTTTGCTCATCGTACTTTTTAGGAGCTTGTATCGTGTTCCCATCCAAAGTAGCACTACCTGTTTTGTAGCTTACACCCGGTGGCAACATGATGAGTGAGCGTAAGTCTTTTAATTTTACCCCCGTACCAGTCAAGTCTACTCGATAAACAATTTTCTGATTTAGCGCCAACGCGATATCTTTTGCGTTTGACTTATCTCGCTCCGTGACGGGTTCAATACGGCTACTTAATCGTTGAGTGACTTGACCTTTACTAGGTGGCTTGAGTTTAACGACAAAGTCAGTACGCCAAAAACTACCTGGCTGTAAATCTACAAATTGGCTGTATTCCCGGCCCGCATGCTGCCCATAGTTTTCACAGGCCATCAAGTCTAAGTATTTTGGTAGTGTATCCGTGTCCAGTTGCACAACATGAGTGCCAGGCTTTTGATCTTCGATGTGCCAAAAGCCATCTTCATCGGTCACAACGTAAGTGCCGTTTTCCAAATAGATACGAACGTCGCTTAGGCCTTCGTCTGCTACTTGTTGTTCACCATTACAGCTACCAATGTAAACTCGGCCAAATAGGCGAGTGGAGTTGGCAAATAAGTCTTCTTGGATTTCTATGGCGGCTTTTGTCGTATTGCTTTCCAACACGCCTTCGTTTGCGATGTCCTCTTGGTCAATCAGCCATGCAGAGTTTATGGCAGTGCCCACAGGAGTATTCACACTTATACGCGTCAAATATTGTAGTGTTAGGCTTTCTTCAACTGCTAGGTCACCGATATTGAATGATAGTAATTGACCGTCTGCACTAATGGTTGGATCTACTAATTGATTCCCATTGAGTTGTGCACTTCCTGCCACATAGCGGAACCCCTGTGGTAATCGATCCTCAATTTTAATGTTAGTACCTGGAATTTCCGTGTTTTCAATTTGAATTCGATAGGCAACTAACTCACCAATGCCAGCGCTATTTTTATTGGCCGTTTTCGTTAACAAAACGGTGTTATCTTTAGGATCAAGTGGAACATCCATACGGAACGTTATGCCAGAGTTAAAAGCGAGAGCTCGACTACCTTGTTCATCAAAATTGAATGGACCATTGGTTAGCGCGTTAATGTCCGCAAGAGACTTTTGTGTTGAGATAGGGTAGTCGTAGTAGGGGCTTTCACCGATTTGAATACGGTAATCGCCCGCATCAACGACTGGGAAAGCAAAACCACCGTAAGGGAATTGGTAAACATTGCCTTTGCTATCCGTCACACTGCCACCTGTGGTAACCGTACTAGGGAATATGCCGCCTTCATCACTTAATATGTTGGCTGGTAAATTGGTATCAGCATCAATTAAAGTCACTTCAATGCCATTTACATATTCACCTGTATCAGCATTCACCACATAGCTGTTCGGGTCAAATAAGGCTCCAGCACGAACCAAGTCTTGCTCATCGAATTGATCTTGGTAGCTTGCTTGTAAACTGCTCTCACTTTTAACACTTAACTGACAATCAAAATGTGTAGGTGCTACATCTGCAATATCAACGCTCTGAACATAACCTGTAAACAAACCAGTGTTGTTACCCGTTTCGGTCAATTCAATAGTTTCTTTATCTAAACCGTTTTCCGACAATAGTGTAACCACGATGTTTTCTATCGCATTGGGATCAAGGTTTTGGTCTTGGTCATTTAAGTGGGTGAAAATGGTATCACCCACTTTAAAGTATTCGTCGCTGCGCAAGTTAATCGCGCCTGGCAATGTAAGTGTGTTCCCCTGATAACTTTGAGGGGCCGCTTGAGCCACCAAAGAGTTCGTAGTTTCGTCTGTTGCGCATCGCCCTGTGGAAACAGGGAAGGTACCGCTCAACGCCTGACCGTTTGAACTCGCAATGGTGCGACTTTGTACTGAAGACGGTGAGCTAGTTGTTAAACTATTGCCTGATGCATTTTGTGCTGTTTGAAACTGAGCATCAAAATCCAAACTATTATGCATCAAAGTGATAACAGCTGGAGATCTGGCCGGTGTTTGCGTACTGGTCGTGTAGAAACGATCAGTGGCACTAACTTGCATAGCTTGAGAATTGAAGCTGTAGTTTGCGTAAGCGGTATTTTCAATCAGGGTATTGGCTGGCGTATTTGCTTGAGTATTCAAACTTAACAAAGACGCACACAAAGCAATGGCAAAAACACCGCTCTTTTTCAAAAAAGATGCAGTGCTTTTGGCTTTGCTTTGAATATGAAAAACAGGCGCACACGCACCTGTGCGGGCTAGGCCCGCAAAGGTTTGTGTGTGCTGTTTAATGAAATGCAAAGTTTTCACTACTGAATAGTCACTTCGAAGGATACTGTAACTTGTTCACCGGAAGTAATATCAGGTAATGAAATATTCACAATACCATCGGTAGTACCATCATTTACGACGGTATAATCGGTATTTACAGTTAGTGCAGTATCAGAATTGTCTAGAACAGTAATATTGGCGATCGAACTCTGATCGAATTCCGTTTTAGCGCTCAGATCATCGATGAAACTCACACCTTGAGCATCCTCGCTACCAGTGTTTTCAATTACAACTTTATATTCAACTGTCGCGCCAGGTATCGCGTAGTTTGTTGTAAAGGTTTCGTTATTTGAGTCTGTGATCGTGCTGTTTAAGACGGTTACCGTTTTTGTGCCTGTCAGTTCAGGAGCGCTCACAGTAACATCAGATTGTCTAGCGAAGCCACCATCACGATCGGTACCGCCAGCCAAAGTAAGGCCGTTATCAGCGACACTCTCTGCATAAACGATAAAGATTTGGCCAGTTAGGTTGGCATTTTTATCCCCTGTTGGGATTGACAGAGCAGTTCCTGCCGCGTCTGCAACAGCCTTTGCGGCTACCTCAAAAGACGCTGTAGAGCCGTCTGCCGCGTTATCAGGTATTGCAACGTCAATGTAAAAACTTACAGCTGGATCATCTTTTAGAATAGATAATACATTGTCAGTTATTGGGCTGTTATCACTAGTTAAATAAAACTGAGGTGAGGTAGCAGTGCTTTGCAGTTGGAAAAAGGTATCCGCGTTTCCTTGGTTGCTTAAAGAGAAAGTTAAGCGCTGCGTAGAGCCTGCTGCAGCTGATAGAGATGCACCAGAATTGTCAGTTAAGGTTAAATCAATTTTTCTATCTACTTCAAATTCAGCAACGTCACTTGAGTTATTAACCGTTGACGAATTCACCGTATAGGAAAGCGTAGCGGTATTAGAAATTGGAGTACCTGCTTCTGTACCAACTGCCATTACCTGACCACTTAAGCCAAAAGCGGCTCCTGCGATCAAGGTAGTTAGAGTTTTGTTTAATTTCATGGGTGTTTCTCCTTAGAAATTGTTCGTTTGAGTTGTTTTGCAAAAATCGGTTTATTTCACCTGTACAACGTATTGCACAGAGCCTGATTCCCCAGAGGGTAATGCGGTAGTCAAAGTCCAGCGAACGTTTGTGTAGTCTTTCGCTTGGGCTTGGATTTGTTGTCCATTTTTCTCAATAAATAGTTGCTCGGGTTTTGCGAAACTATCGCCACCATTTACTGAGAAAACAATATTGGTATTGGCACCGCGAGCACTGCCGTCAACATAAACTGTGTTGTCCGGAACAGGGTTGTTAAGTACGATGTTATCGGCTGCCTCGCTGCCTGTATTTTCAAAGCGAATGCGGTAGCCTACTTTGTCACCAGGAACGATATTATCAGGTGCAATCCATTCCACTTTACTGATGCCATTATCCTGCTGTACTTCAACCACTTCGAACATTTCTGTTTCTAGCTCAACTTGAGCAATGGCTATACTTGGTAATAGTGCTACGAGTGCTAAAACTCTCTTCATTCTGAAAACTCCTACTGAATGATGGATGTAAAAGTAATGACAGTGTCCGGGTCACCAGCATCAATATCACCGACATTGACGGTGATCTCGTTGGTAGTGACGTTATATTCCACACCATCAGAATTACTTGCTGAGCCTGTGGTAGGATTGCCATTAACCATAATGATGCCGCCAGAAGGGTCGGTGTAATCTTTCAATCGCAATTGGCTCGGCAACGGGTCAACTATTTCAACGCCATACGCAGTCCCTGAGCCTGTGACCGATACTGTAATGGTGTAGTCAACTTCCGCACCAGGGATAGGTTGAGTACCTGTGCCACTCCCCAGACCATCATTGATACTTGATGTCTTGGTAATTTGTACATTCAGGTCGCTAACAATGAACTTATTGCTAATCTGCTCGAGGTTCTCACCACTGATTGCTTCAGTACCGCTATCTCCACCGGATACTACCGCACCGATCGTTGGATTATTCTGATTAGCATCAGCAAAAGTTTTGGAAAGGGCAGACAATAAAATAGCTGCTTCGTCACCATCGGCTAAACCACCGGGAATATTGCCAGTGACCCAAAATACAATGTCATCGTCAGGTGCAATAACAGGCGGGTTATTCGCATCATACACACTATCTAAAGACGTATTGAGCACACCATCGCCATCATCGATGTAGATATTGGTCAAGGTTGCGTCAAAATCATCACCAGAAGTAGGCTGAGAGGTATTTAGAATAAACGCTTCGTTACCGTTACCATTATTGGTTAAACGGAACTTCATTTCTGCTTCTGTTTCTGGAGTAGTGACCGCCACATCACCAGAGTCTAAGCTTGTCAATGTTGACAAGATAAGCTCCTGTACGATTATTTCATTTGAGGTTGCGGTGACAGATCGAGTAGAACCTCCACTTGTTGTAGAGTAGGTTACCGTTGCCGTGTTTTGAATCGGCGTGCCCGCGCTCGTACCGCCAGCTAGCGCGAGTCCTGAATTTAGAACTATGCCTAAACCCGCGACCATGGTTAGCAACTTATTCATTGTGCTGCTCCTGTTTTAACATAATTATTATCCTTCAAAATTTGTACCTAACCTACTGCAACCTAATTTGGTACTTAAAATTGAAACTTGGCTCAGTGGAACCATTTTTATTAGCGTTTCGTAATTCGCCACTGGGTGAAATTCGAATAAAGCGAATGTTGCTATCGTATCCATCACCTTCGTCGGATGGCTCGTAACTAAAATCTGACCCGTCTACTGAAAACGCAATATCATCAGAAAGGTTTGTAATACTATTGAAATCATAAGTCAGACCACTTTCATTTGGTGTTGCACCATCTTCAAAGCAGATTGGCCCAAGACCTGAACCAGGCCCTCGATTACTGCAACTTAACTGGCCTATAAAAAGGTCGGCATTCTGCGGAATTTCGTCTTGTAACACAATCGAATTTGCATCGCTTTTACCTCGACCGGTGTTAATGGCGGAAATGGTGTATTGAATCTCTGCTCCGGGTATTGCTTTCGGTTTATTTCCAGCTGAGAGAGGGCCATTAATCGGGTCATTGATGACTTCAATAGTTTTGCTTAAATTTACATTTGGTTGGAATGGTAAAACCATAAAGTTGCTGCTACGAGCATGGCTAACATCGCCTTCAATGCCCTCATTGGCAATTACCGAAATATTCCAGTTTCCTAATGTTTCGTCTTCCTCAGCAAGTGTAATAATGGTTTCAAAAGTCTTTGTTGCAGTAGTGTTGTCTGCAATTTTATCGTCGATTTCTACCATGGCTTGGTTAGAAATACTCGCGTTGTTAACGGTAATGAATACTGACGAAATATCGAACGCTCCGAATGGGTCAGAAACGGTAGCACGTACACTGAGTTGGGTATCGGGTTGAGAGCTTGTGGTGAGTTGAGCTCCGCTATCGTCAATACCGTCATTATCGTTATCTTGAAAAGGTTCAGACCAGACTTCAATGCTATCAACGTTAATTACGGTTTGAGCATTTAAAATGAGGGCGCTATAGCCATCGGCCAAAGCTGTACTACTGATTGCTTCTCGAACTTTTATTGAAATTGCTCCTGGGTCGTAGCTGTAAAAAAAATTACGAAAAGTATTAGAATTATTTGTAATGGTTAGCAACAGATTCTGACCACTGGATAGTTGAGCAGACTGAGAGCCTAAACTATTTTCGAGTAAAGAGCTTTGAAGTGTAAAGTTGGTATTGTTTGGGGAAACTGTTAGGGCTCTTTGTGCTAATACATTTCCGTTTGAATCGGACAAGGTTAAAAGTAAGTTGTATTCAGCCTGATAGCTTGTTTGAGTTCCAGAAAAGTTTCCTGTTCTTATCCCATTACCTTTTAAATTTACTTCTAGCAATGCATCATCAAGAGAAAACGTTAAGTCATCTTGCAGAGCAGGGGTTAATTCCCATGTTTGACTCAAGCCTCTCGCTATATCAACCGTTCCATTGAGATTACTAGGCCGTTCACGGGACATGGTTGAATTATTATTAAGATACAGCTGTTTATTGCCACTGGCCGGCAGGGTACCGTCACTGACAATTAATTCATTGGAGGTAATTGTCCATGATTGATTGTTATCATTGACAATAGCGGTTAATGAGTAAACATTGTCAGGCTCAATTGCCGGGTCGGTATTCAGTGTAAGCGTAATATTGGGATTCTCATTGGCAGAAAAATTAATATTCGAAATGATGATTTGGCCGGTACCGTTTGCACCGCCATCAGGAATGGTCGTTACGTTAGAACCTGTTGGAGTGTTATCGACTGAAAAGCTCTCAATATCGCTTGGTATATCGATAATGATTGAAGCATCGCTAGTGTCGAGCAACCTGCCATTGCTCAAAGTTATTTCTGTACTGATTGAGTCACTAGCCAAAAATAAACCAGCGTTGTCGTCTGTTAATAAAATTGCACTGTTGTTGTAGTCAAGCGCGCCTATAGTTTTTGATAGGCTACCACTGTTATTTGACTGTCGATTATCAAATAGTTCTGGAGAATTGGCCAAGTCATGGTCAATCGACGCGGAGAAACTTGCGTTTACTACCCCGCCAGATGTGTCTACATTTGATGCGTCTAAATTAATGGATAGGTCGATTGAAGAATTGGCTGCAAAAGTAGTTGTTTTTTCACATGTAACTAAATTTGAAGTGGCTGCGCAATTAAAGCCAGAAGGAGCTGGGCCTGCATAGGATGTATTTGGTGGTAATTGCAATTCAAAGCGAGTATCTAGTGCATTGATGTTTGATGGACCATTGTTTGTCAACCGGAATGAAAGAGTTTGCGGTATGTTTTTATCCCAAACAGTATTATCGGTAAATAGAGCTTCCAGTTGCAAATCAGCAACCGGTATGTTGCTGACAGAAATTATTTCAGAAGATAAAATCACAAGATCTTGTCCGGAAGAATAACGTGTGATGACTTGCTCATCTCCAGGTGTTAAGTACGCACCGATGTCATACGCATCAACGTCCAAGCCATACGTATTGCTGCCACCTTGAACATTTGAATAAGAGTTAAATTGATTGCCAGACGGGTTGTTTGAATCAAACAGCAATGCTCCCTCAAATTCCAGATTCTCTCCACCTGCATTCAGGTTGTCATCACCCTCCCAAGTGATATGAGCATGTTTTCCTGTAGGTTTTTCAGGTAGCTTAAAGTTACTTGGTATTAACGTAAGTGGTGGCGTCGACCCCGAGAACGCTTGAAAGCCTTCGTATACGTTTACGACACGAAACTCTTCCGCCGGTGTTTCATAAATAATCGCAATGGCCCATGCCCCTAGAACGGTTTCAGTGTCGCAGTAGTTATCGTCATCTTCGATAGATAGATTTCGTAGCGTATAGGATCGGTTTGGATTATTGATGTTTGAAGTTATGTCAGCACTTCCACCAAAGAATCGACGATTGGAATCAAGCTCATACGTGTGGCGACTAGAAAAGTCTGCAGAAACAGTTTGGCCATTTAATGTGACCTGATAGTCCGGCGCTCCAGATCCTGCCCAAAATAGGTATGCCGCAATGACATTTGCTCCACTTGGGACATCACCGATGGAAGCGCTTGCAGAGGAATTGGTAAAACATGCGCCATTACCAGTGTTGTTGGAACGTGGCCGAAACGATGCTCCTGTAACAGTGAAGGAAAGGTTGCCCGCGAAGCTTTGTTTAAGAGAAATAGGTGTCTCAGCAAGCGCTTGCTTGGTAAAAATTGCAAGAACGACAAAACACAGACAATACCAAGCAAATTGTTGGCTCTGTGTGGCACCCTTATTCCCAATTGTTACTACACGACTTTCCAAAGATAGACCGCACGTAAGTTTATGTTTTAGTTATGTAACCGCATGTTATTTGCGGTCGACGGGTTAGTCAATAATGTGACTTAGTTCACGCTTGCTGACTGTTATTGCAGGATAAGTGCCTGTTTTTGTTGAGTAATTAGTCAATTACAAGTGATTAGCGCTTAGTGGCACAAAACGCCCTATATTGTTCCATTTAGTTAGTCCTTTTGTATTGGATTGCGCTATATGTAAGGTTGAGGAGACAATGGGGCTGATCCCCTAGATTTGCTGGATTATGATTTTTCATCGGTCGCAATTTAGCTCTTCTTTATGGAACAGACTGTTTCCTTATGAGCTATAAAAAAACGACTAAATTTTGGCTTTTTGTATCTAAATGAGCGTTAGGAGTTGAATGCTATTGGGTTGTTGTCGTTTTATTATACCGTTATCTAAACGTCACTCCTAAATAAGTAAAAGTTATAAAAACAACGTTATTCGTGAAGGGTTCTGAAGCTCCTGCTTTTGGGTAAGAATAGGTAAGGTTGAGGAAGTGAGAGTTTTATAGGTTTTTATGTTTGGTTGCGGGGGACAATGATTCTTGAGAGCGAACCGTACGACATAGTCGTCAGAAACAAAAAAGGCCTAGTTAAAAACTAAGCCTTTGAATTCTTACGTCTGGTTGCGGGGGCCCAAGATTCTTGATAGTGAACCGTACAACCTAGTCGTCGGAAACAAAAAAGGCCCAGTTTTCACTGAGCCTTTATAAATTCTTACGTCTGGTTGCGGGGGCCGGATTTGAACCGACGACCTTCGGGTTATGAGCCCGACGAGCTACCAGGCTGCTCCACCCCGCGTCGACGTGCTGCGCATATTACGGATTTAGACATTACGTGTCAAACCTTTATTTGAAAAAACTCAATAAATTCAATCAACAAGCGCTGTCGTGGCGTTTTTTGTCTTTGGTTTAACCGCATCAATCAGAGTATTCCAGAAACGTTCTCGATATTGGCTATCCTGTTCGGGAACAGCACTGAGCCATTGAGTAGCGAGATCAATAATCTGATCGTTGCGGCTATTGGCTCCTTGGCCGATGCTCTCTTGTAAGCGTTTCACTTGTGCTGCCATGCGCAACGCTTGCTCTTCGCTTGGACTTTCTTTGCCTAGCGTGATGTCTAACTCAATGCAAAGAGCTTGCTGTGTTTCTTCTGAGAGCGTCTCATTTGATTCAATGGCTTGAACTGCTACGCGCTTAATCGGCTGCAGAGACTTATCCAAATTCAATTTGCTAACGGCTTCAGAATGCTCGTTCGCAGTAGTCATGTGTTCAGCTAAATCAGCGATGCTTTGCCATTGGCTAAACAATGCCTGCTGCTTTTGTAGCTGGTGTTGTTGTTTCACCGAGTCTGCAAGTTTGTCGAGTTTACCTTCGATTCCTGCTCGCACTTTATTGGGGATGTTTAGGTTGCGAATATCTTGGCGAATTTGCTGGATACCATTGAGATTTCCACGGCCTTCATGTACTTCCTGCGCCACGCCGTCGACTAAGGCGTTGGCTTCGGATATTTCTGCCTGAATGGCCTGCTTGTGCTGCTCGTTGGCTTGCTTGCGACGATCAAAAAGTTTATCGCATTCCGCTCTAAAGGCTTTCCATAGAGTATTTTCTTTGCGTCCTGCATTACCTATGTGCTTCCACTGCTCTTGAATTTCTTTGCATTGCTCAATGGCGTCGTTTAAATCGTCATGGGAGAGCAATTCAGATACTTGTTTAATGAGTGTCTGTTTTTCATCAGCAATATTTTGATAGTGCTCATCAACTTTCTTTTCAATTGCCTTCACTGCATTGTAAAAGCGGTTCTGTAGTGGTTTGTGATCGCTCTGTTCAACAGGAGCAAATCGCTTGTATTCTTGCTTTGCTTTGCCGATTAATTCAACGATGGCTTTAAAGTCAGAATGAATCCAATCGTTTTGCTCAAAGAATTGCTCAAGCTGTAGGCATATCTCTTGGCGCGCTTGCTTATTGGCTTGTTTATGTTCTGCTTGCTGAGCAAAGTACTCATTACATACTACAAAAGCTGTTTCTTTAGCTTGTTTGAATTTCGGCCAGTGTTGTTTTTGCTGCGCTTGAGTACTCGCTTTAGCAACTGCTTTCCATTCTTCTTGCAATAGTTGAATTTGTTCTAGTTGTGTTTTGCCATCTAGAGGATTGTCTGCAAGCTGTTGCATGGTTTCACACAAAGCCTCTAGTTTGGGCGCTGAAGCAAAGCCTTTCCAGTCGTTCAGGTCAAAAAGCGTTTGCTGTAGTGCTTTGAATTGCCCATAGAGGTTTTTATGTTGTTGCACATCAACTTGAGAGAAAAGGCTTTTTAAATGCTTTTGATGCTGCTCAGCTTGTTTGGCTTGACCATCGTCCAATGCGGTTTCGAATGATGCAAGTTCTTTGCGGATCTGCTTTAGCGTATTGGCTTCTTTATCTTTACGGGCTTGAAGTTCTTCTTTCAGTTTAGCTTCTCGATCAAGTCTTTTTTGAACGCTGTTTGGCGATGGAAACTCAGAAGGCCAATTGATTTTCTTAATCTGATTTTGAGTCTCTTTTAGATCTTTTTTCAAATCGCCAACCGTAAGCTCACTGCCACCACTAGAGGGAGCCGTGTGATCAAGTTTTTGTTGCACGGTAAGGCTTTGCTCTAGGTTCAGTAATGGCTTATAAAAATCGGTTAGATCTGCTTTTAGCCCGGTTAGTTTATTTTTGTTCGATAATACAATGGCTTCATTGATGTCTTTCGTAAGTTGTTGCAGAGCATCAAGACTTGGAACTCGACCTGCTTTGGCTTCCGCATAAGTAGAGTGCGCGACTTCTAATGTGCGCTGTACTTGATTTTGTGCCTGCTTTAATTGAGCGGCTTTCTCATCCAGCTTGGCTTGCTCTTCTTCGTTTTGATGCAGAATTGCTTCACATTGCTGTAATGCATCTGCATATTCTTTGGCATATCGTTGCTTGTCTTCAGGGAGAGCTTCCCACTCTTGCTTAATTAGATTTAGTTTGCCTGTGAATAAAGGATCAAATGCTTGTTGAGCAAGTTGATTGGCTTGCTGTAATAGATGTTGAATGTCGTTTTGAATTTGCGCTCTGTATTTGTCTTGGTCTTGCTGAGCTTGGATTTTATCTTTCGCTAATCGAACCAGGGTTTTGTCTTTACCTTTAAAGTCTCTTTCAATGGATTTTAGCAAGCTTAAGGCGTGGATATTTTCGATCGCTAAGTGACGCGCTTTTGCACTTGGACTATTTTGGATTAATTGAAAAAGCTGTTGCTCGTCACCAATGCTTTTAATCGCTGCTTGGGCGAGATTGCCATCAAAGCTTTGACCAGCGATTAATGTAAGCAATTCTGGTTTCAGAATTGATAGCTCGGTCTCGTTTGGTAGGTGTTTTGAGATGCGCTCAAAGATGATTTGGGCGGTTTCTTTCTCGGCAGCAAATTGATTGTAAAGGGTCGACAATGTATCCAATGACTCAATATAGGAGATGGCAGTCTTACGCACTCGAATATCAGTGTCTTCAGAAGCGATGGATTGTAGCGTTTCTTGATCTAGGGATTGATCGATCGCACCCAAACGAACTTCCGGATCTTTATGTTGCCACTTCGCGGAGAATAACTGCTTAAAAAAACCGGCCATGGTGTCAATGCCTATTATAATTCTGTGGATATTGAGTGGGGGCCTATTCTACTCGCCATCATCGTTAGAGCAAGCCAAAATGTATGCAGCACAGGCGTACAAATATTAAACAAAATTGATCGTAACCCTAGCAATTTCCTGAGTGTTATAAGACAATCCAACACAAAATTAAAACAATAATAATGCTATGACACTGAATTCTCTCCGACTCATTTCTATTGCCTCGCTGATACTGTGGCTTTCCGGTTGTACCGCCATGGGAACCGCCACTCTGCCTTACGATCAGTTGGCGAAAAAATATACGAATTCCGAAAGCCAGTACATCGAGGTTAATGGCCTCACTATTCATTATCGAGACGAGGGAAGTGGCCCTCCTTTGTTGCTGCTTCATGGTGTGGCGAGTTCACTCCACACTTGGGATGCATGGACTAATCAGCTTAAAAACAAATATCGAGTGATTCGTATTGATATGCCTGGCTTTGGTTTAACGGGCCCGGACTCGGTGTCCGATGCACAAACCCCTGAGTATATGAACCGAGTGATCAATGGTTTGGTTGACCAGTTAGGTATTCAGAGATTCTTCCTTGTGGGGAGTTCTTTGGGTGGCTATTTTGCCTGGAATTACGCCGCTGCTTATCCGGAACGTCTATACAAAATGGCTTTGTTGAGCCCTGTTGGTTACCCACAAGATATGCCGTTTTGGCTGGGTTTTGCTTCTTTTCCCGGTCTGCACTGGATAACTCCGACTATGATGCCGCGTTTCCTAGTGCATTGGACAGCTGAAAGCGCTTATGCGGATGAAGACAAGCTTGATGAGTCAGTAAAGCAGCGCTATTTTGATTTTACTCAACGTCGTGGCAATAGGGAGTCCTACGTTCAGCACTTTTTGCAGTTTCGTGAGCTAGCCCATGGTGAGGATAAGCCCCAAAAAGTGAAGGATGTTTTAACGCCTACTTTATTAATGTGGGGCGCACAAGATGACTGGATTCCATTGGATGTCATGCGCGAATTTTATCGAGATCTTTCTTACAGTGATTACATTGTTTATGAAGGAGTGGGGCATTTGCCTATGGAAGAACTACCTTTACAAACTGCGCGGGACGTGGATCACTTCTTTATGGATGAGCTGCGCAAAGTGGACAATCATCCGCAAGAAACGGCCATCAAATATTACGATAAAGATCTTATATCCACTCAAGCATCATCGAATTAAGGTTTGTCCCTCTCGTTGTTTTACGTCGATCAGGGTTGCTTTATTTTGTGAATTGCTCGCAATTTATACTGTGAGCAATCCGCTTAGCTATCTCTTCTGTGATAATATATCGCCAAATTTTCTATGAAGCGCATATGTCGCTAGTTCATTAGGTGTTTTTGCATGTCTGCAACCGAGTCAATCTATTGGTACGATTTTGAAACCTTTGGGGCTAGTCCTATTTGGGATCGACCAGCCCAGTTTGCTGGTGTTCGTACAGATTTGGATCTTAATATTATTGCAGAGCCCGACATGTTTTATTGTCGTCAAGCAGATGATTATTTGCCTCATCCTATCGCCTGCATGATTACAGGGATCAGTCCGCAAACATGCCAAGATAAGGGTTTGCCTGAAGCCGAATTTATAAAGCGCATTCATGATTTATTTATGCAACCGCAAACCTGTGTGGCAGGTTATAACAGTATTCGTTTTGACGACGAGGTAACTCGCAATACGCTGTATCGCAACTTTTTTGATCCTTATCAGCGAGAATGGCAAAACGGCAATAGTCGATGGGATATTCTCGATATGATGCGCTGTGCTTATTCGCTGCGCCCAGATGGTATCGAGTGGCCGAAAGGTGAAGACGGCAAAGTCAGTTTTAAGCTTGAGAATTTAAGTGCCGCCAATGGCATTATTCATGAAAACGCTCACGATGCATTGAGTGATGTTTACGCCACGATTGGTCTAGCCAAGTTAGTAAAAGAAAAACAGCCCAAGCTCTACCAGTATTTATTCGAATTGCGTCGAAAAGAGGCGGTTGCTCCTTTATTGGACGTGGTGAATAAGCGTCCAGTGCTGCACATTTCGGGGATGTTCCCTGTAGAAAAAGGCTGTGCGGCGGTAATGGTGCCGTTGGCGATGGAGCCTAAAAATAAAAATGCCATCATTTGCTTTGACCTAATGTCTGATCCTACTCCTCTGTTCGAATTAACGGCAGAGCAAATTCAAGCACGTTTATATACCCCAAAGGCTGAATTAGAAGCACAAGGTATAGAGCGATTGCCGCTGAAAAGTATTCATATCAATAAATGCCCCGTGGTATTGCCCGCAAAAATGGTTCAGCCTGAAATTGCGAAAAAGTGGGGGCTTAGTGGTGATCAGATTCGTTCAAATTTGGCGAAAATAAAAAACGGTCCAGACCTGACAGAAAAGTTGCAAAACGTCATGTCTCGTGATTTTGAGGCTCACAGTGATCCTGATGCCATGATTTATAGTGGAGGGTTCTTTGGTCCAACTGATAAGCAAGCCATGGAAACCATTCGCCAATCACACCCAGAAGCCCTGGATGACTTGAATATCAGTTTCCAGGATCGTCGCTTAGAGGAAATGCTATTTCGTTATCGAGCTCGTAATTACCCTGAGACCCTGACTGGGGATGAATTTGAGCAATGGGAAACCTTCCGCAAACAACGCTTATTAGGACCAACAAACGGATCGTATTTGAACTACGAGCTATTCGCTAAAGCACTGCAAGAGGCGGCGCAAACCGCACCTGAGAGTCAATATCCATTATTGCAAGACCTGCAGATGTATGCGGAAAGCATATATCCTTATTAGTTGTGAGTTGTGAGTTGTGAGTTGTGAGTTGTGAGTTGTGAGTTGTGAGTTGTGAGTTGTGAGTTGTGAGTTGTGAGTTGTGAGTTGTGAGTTGTGAGTGCTCAATGATGTGTCTTGAACTTTGGAAGTCAAGCAAAATCGTCATTCTCTGGCGTCGCGAAGCGACAGACCGGAGAACCCATCACTCATAACTCAACATTCATCATTTACAACTAAAGAGGCGTCAAGTCGGGCATGACGGTTTTATAGGTCGTCATTCTCAACTTGATGGAGAATCCATCCAATAAATAGCGAAAGCCTTAAAGTAACGCCTCAATTTCAGGCCACAAATAATCAAGAATAACCGGCTGAGCAATCGCATTCGGATGCAATCCATCATCCTGTACATATTTATCTTTGTTGTTCATTAATGGTTTGAGCATAAATGGAATAAACGCGACGCCTTGCTGTTCGGCTACATCAGCAAAGGCTTGCTTAAACATTTGCCCATATCGAGGGCCGTAATTGGTAGGCACTTGAATGCCAAGCAGTAGTACTTTAGCGCCGGCTAGCTGACTTTTATCGATCATTGAATTCAAGTTACTTTTCATCGCACTAATGGAAAGACCGCGCAAACCATCATTGGCACCCAGCTCTAATATCACCAATTTAGGTGAGGTGAGTGATAGTAGCTCATCGATCTGGCGAAGGCCCTCGCTGGTGGTTTGTCCGCTAATGCTGGCGTTGTGGACTTTGTAGTTTTGATCCTCTGTTTCTAGCTTACTATCAAGCAACTTGGGCCAACTTTCTTGAACCTTGATTCCATAGCCTGCACTCAAGCTATCCCCAAGTACAAGAATCTTATCGCTAGCGGACCAAACCGTGGCGCTAGCGAGAAAAAACAGCGTCATCAATAGTGTCGATCTAAATATTTTCATATTTGTTGAGAATGCCTTTATTACAATGAGTCTGATTCATAGGATTGATCTTATCATAGCAACAAACCCTAACATGTTGCTTTGAACAACTTTTCAGTACCTTTTGATGTGACTGTTTGATCAAAGTTGCAAATGAAGAGAGTTCGGTAGTAGAAATTTTTACTGTTGATGGCGCATTGGTAACAGGTGTTACCGCCAGTGTTCCTATATCACACACATTGCCGGATAAAATTCAGTTTGCATGTAAAAACAATACTTATGTACCAATAAGAAATGAATCGGATTTCACTCTTTAATTTCTTTTGACTATATATTTTTTAGTTTTTAACTCTTAAAGATATATAAGGTTGTACGATTGTACTTATTTTATCGTGATTGCAGTTCATTAGGGCAGTAAAAGAACAAATGATGTCATCCTTAGGAATGAAATTGTTATCAAATGTAAATTCTATGGAACTCACCAGTGGGCAGACCTAAATGGGTGGTTTACGATGCTTTCCACGTTTTACATTAATAATAAAAAAAGAAACGAGCAGTCCTTTATATGAAATTACTTAGTCTTTCTCTAGCAGTGTTAATCAGTTTGTCGGCTTCATTTGTTGTTGCTGAGGAAAAGAAGGATGTTGACCTAAAAGCGAAGATTGATGGTGTACAACAGCAGCTAGATGAATTGATTGATCAAGGCGGTAAGTATGCATATATCCAGATCGCTAGAAAGAATGGCTTATCCCCATTTGCAATAGCGGTTGATAAGGTAGGCAGCACCGTACTTTTAGAAGTACCCCAGTCTGAAAAGGATGCCACAATCAAAGATAAAGTTCTTGAATTGAGACGATTATTAAAAATGACAGCCGATTCAGGAACTATGAAAGCAGGCGCTTTATTTGTTCAAGGACAAGTTCCTCATAAGGGTAAGACCGTTAATGGGGTCGCTATAGAGCTAGAACATGAGCTGGGTATGTCTGTTTTGCGCTTTTCTCCATATGAGATAGATAGGGAAAACAAAAAAATTCAGTTCAAGCAGCCTGTCGATAAAATTAAGCCTGTGGTCTTTTTTAAAGACGTTCAGGAAAAGCAGAAGAATAAAAACTCGTAGTAAAACCCAGAATTGATGTTGACTGCCATGGATGTAGTCGCTCAATAGAGGACGCGCATTCCCGTTTTCGGATAAATGTGAAGACTCAAAATAACAATAAATAGGAGACAACTATGAAAGGCCTTAAGAAACTTGCTCTAGCTACTGCAGTAGCGGCAGCTCCTTTCGCCCAAGCTGAAATGACGGCTTTGGACGATTCAGCTCTTGGTCAAATGACTGGTCAAGCGGGTATTACCATTGATGTTGATCTACAGATGACAATCGATGCAATTAAATACGTAGACAACGACGGTAACGTTAAACTGCGTGAAGCCCAAGGTGGGGCAGGCACTGGTAGCTATGATGCAGCTGGTAACAATGTAGGTGCTGGTAACGGTGACTATGACATTTATGGTACTCAAGGTGCGATTACCATGAAGGGTCTAACGATGAACAACGATGGTGGCACTGCGACTATTCGTGGTGTGACTATTGATGCTGACGGTCAAGACGGCCTAGTAATCGGTCTAAACCAAATCGGTGATACTGCTGGTAATGGTATCGACATTACCGTAGATGCAATAATGATTAACGCAGGTAATGCAAATCTAGCGATGCAGCAAGCCGGTATTACACAAGCTCCGGTTGTTGCAGCTACTGGCGCTTTTGCTTCTAATACAACTGTTCAAGGTGATTTGGCTACTTTCTTCGGTGATCCAGCTAAAGGCAATTGGACAGAGCTTACTGACGCAGAAAAAGCAGCGTTTGCTCAAGCTGTTTCTGATAACCCAGCCTCTGTAGATGCACAAACTGCTACTCTTCTAGCTGATTTACAAACTGCACGTGCTAACTATGCTGGTCAGGCGATCGCAGTTGGTGCAGGCGACGGAAACGTGGGTGGATTCGTAATCGAAGACTTCCGTAACTACATTCAAGATGACCTAGTTAACAAATACAACGGCGTATTTGATATGGCTCTACAAGACAGCACCGGTGCAATCACTGGTGATGTAGCAGCAGGCGGTAGCGCAGGTCGTTTCGTTCGCGGTGAAATTGTAATCAATGGTACTGGTAATTCAGTTCTAGGTACCGGTGGTCTAAATATTTCTGGTGAATTCGGTGGCGCGATGGACAAAATCGCATGGGTTGATGGCTACGGAGCCAATGTAGATGGTTCTTCGGATGGTCTAAACGACGCTGGTGAGTTCGGTGTTAAAGACTTCGGTATGTTCCATGGTATCGACACTACTGGCGATGGTATCTCTGATACAATCGAGGGGATGCACTTCACTGTAAACATCGACGTTGTGGACCATGAGTCTTGGAACAATGCGACTCCTGGCTCTAGCGATGTTGCAGCACTACGTATCGCTGACATGTCTTTCGAAGGTACAATCATGATGGGTGATATCTACCTAGGTTCTTCTACAGCTACTACAGCTGATCAGTCTCTAGGTTCTGTACTGGTTAAAGACATCGACATGACTGGTACTTCTGTATACGTTTACGGTCACTAATCCTGACGTAAAGTTATACTTGTAAAAGAAAGACCCAGCTTCGGCTACCCAGCCTAGCTGGGTTTTTTTGTGCTCAGATCATTTGTGAGTGAACTGTACATATTGAGTAATGAGCATTCGTTGATTATTGTTAAACAACGGATTTTGATTGATAAAGCGCAAGGGACATAAAATATGCTGAACAGTAAACGACTATTTTCGCTATTTGTTTTACTGGCTTGTGTTGGTTTAAATTCACAGGCTGAGCTGGCCGAACTACAAGATGCTGAAATGGCCTTCCATGTTGCTCGTATGTCTCATCCTGAAATGACAGCTGAAACCAATACCCCCTTGTACACTTCAAATAACTTGGCTCGGAATAACCAAACCAGTGCAGCATTATCAGGGGCACCAGCATTAGGGCCGCTTAGTAACACATCACAACCTAGTTCATCTGGTATTACCATGGATATTGATTTGCAGTTGCATATTGATGAAATCCGCTGGGTTGATGTAGACGGTGCTGGCATTAATGGTACGCAAGGCGGCATTACATTAAAGGGCATATCTGTCGGTCACTTAGATGACATGAACAACCCGCAACCCGCTCCGATTCGTGGTATCACTATTGATGTTGATGGTAATCAAGGCTTGCGCATGGGAATCAATCAGATCGGTGATACTCAGGGCAATGGCATTGACGTCAACATTGACAGCATTCAGTTTTAACACTCAACTGTCAAACTCTAGTTCCTAATTACCATCCGCTATATCTAAAACTTGTTAAGAGCGAATCGCTCTTTCGCTTTCGAATTACTTTCTGAAATTCCATCTAGGCTTGAAATAAGAAAGCGCATTCTTGGATGAGTGCGCTGATGTTTCTAGCCAGTTGTAGGTGGTTGTATGATCAGGAAGTTCATCACCTTGGTTTTACCAAGTTTCCTTACGTTATTCTCTTTTTCACCGTCCTATGCGGGATTAACTCCAATCTCAGACCTTGAGCTCGCGCAAATGCATGGACAGTTTTCTCCGTCTCCAGTCACTCGAAATACTGATGCTGCCAATCCACAAAGTGAATCCGTTGGCTTTGGCTTGGACCCAAACAGTTTGAATTTAACCGAGGGCATTGAACTCAATTTAGAAATCCAAGTGAGTCTGGATATGACGTATGTCGACCCAGATGGTCTATCTGGTAATGAAGCGGATTCAGGTATCTTAGAATTGAATGGTATCCAAATCGGAAGTAAAGAATCACCCATTGATGTCAACAATGTACGAAATGAAAACCTTTTTGAGCCGAATGAATTGGCCCTGGTGCAGAATCTGTTTATTGATGTGGATCCAGTACAAGGCATGTTCATTACCATTGAAGAAATTGGTGATGATCAGGGCAATGGCATTGATATTGGTATCCAAGATATTTTTCTTGGAACGCGTGAAAAAAGTGCCGGCGGTTTGCTGATTGAGGATATATCCAACTTTGTTCGTGATGACAAATTAGCACAGCACAACCAGTTGTTTTCTATGGGCTTGCAAACATTAGATGATGGTAAGAATACAGAGCTGGGGAATTGGATCGAATTTCGCTCCCAGGTTTTAACAGAAGAAGTGGGGAATACCACCTCCGTCAGTGTGCCGGACTTGGGATCGCTGAATGAAAACTTACCCGGATTTGGTGCTAATACCACTATTGATGCGAGTTTTGCGTTGTATATCGACAAATTTGCATGGATCGATAGTGACGAGCAGGGTGTGAACCGAGAGTTTGGTTTGGCGGCCATAATGATTTATGACGGCTTAGATACCAATGGCGATGGGATCGATGATACCGTTGGTCCAGCGAAGCTTTCAGAGATGAAAATAGAAACTGTTGACCATGTGAGTTACGACGGTCGCAATGTGCAAGCGCTGTATATTGAAAACTTGGACTTTAAGGCAGATATTTCCATTGCCAGTATTTATGTGGGTGATCCAGTGACAGGGAGTTTGGGTGCCTTACAGATTCAAGGCATTGATACCGCAGGCACTTCTGTATGGATTTATGAGCACTAGTAATTAGACTTTTGCCAATCTCTATCCTTAAACGTACAATTGGCGCCATCTTAACCAGTAGTATCCAAAATCTATGACGTCAGCTGCCTCAGCCGCACGCCCATCCGGCAAATTTGTTCAAAACATTACTCGCTATGAGCCTTATCGCAAAGATCTCAAGCCTGCGCCATTTTTGCCCATGTCTCGTAAAGAAATGGACGAGTTGGGCTGGGATAGCTGTGATGTGATTGTGGTATGTGGCGATGCCTATGTGGATCATCCAAGTTTCGGTATGGCGGTCATTGGTCGCACGTTAGAGGCCCAAGGATTTCGAGTAGGGCTGATCTGCCAGCCAGATTGGACCGATATTGAAAGCTTTAAGGTCTTGGGCAAGCCTAACCTGTTTTTTGGCGTCAGCGCTGGCAATATGGATAGCATGATTAATCGCTATACCGCTGACAAGCGAGTACGCCACGATGATGCCTATACGCCAGGTAATGTGGGGGGGAAACGCCCAGATCGAGCGGTAACGGTTTACACGCAAAAGCTGCGCGAAGCCTATAAAAAAGAAGTGCCTATCGTTATTGGTGGCATTGAAGCCAGCTTGCGTCGCTTAAGTCATTACGACTATTGGCAAGATCGAATTCGCGGCAGTGTATTACTGGATAGCACAGCTGACATGCTTTTCTTCGGTAATGCTGAGCGAGCCTTAATTGAAGTAGCGCATCGTCTAGCAGATGGCGAAAACATCCATGAGATCACTGATGTTCGCGGTACCGGGTTTTTACGCAAGCAGATGCCTGAGGATTGGACAGAAATTGATAGTACCCATTTAGATCAACCGGGTCCGGTTAAAAAACATAAAAATCCATATGAAGTGATCGATGAAGACGCTAAAGCACAAGAGCAGGCGTTGAAGGCAGAGGGCGCACAAGTGGTTAACATTGTGCCCCATACGCAAATGCGTCAGACCGATCCTAACTCATCCTACATTCGCTTACCGAATTTAAAAGAAATCAAAGGCGACCCTGCACTATACGCCCATATGGATCGAGTATTTCACAAAGAGACCAATCCAGGTAATGCACGAGCCTTGGTACAGGCGCACGGTCGAGACCAAGTATGGATGAATCCGCCGCCAATTCCACTAGAAACCGACGAACTGGATTGGGCTTTTGAACATAATTATAAGCGTGTTCCACATCCTGTTTATGGCGATGCCAAAATTCCAGCTTATGACATGATTCGTTTTAGTGTGAATATCATGCGCGGCTGTTTTGGTGGTTGTACGTTCTGCAGTATTACTGAGCATGAAGGGCGTATTATTCAAAGTCGTTCGGAAGAATCCATTCTTAAAGAAATTGAAAACATTCGAGATTTAACTCCGGGCTTCACTGGTACGATTAGTGATTTGGGTGGCCCCACAGCGAACATGTATCAACTTACTTGTAAGTCCAAAGCGATTGAAGAAAATTGCCGTCGCCCTAGTTGTGTTTATCCCACAATTTGCAGCAACTTAAATACGGACCATAGTCCGACTACGCAACTCTATCGAAAAGCCCGCGATATTAAAGGAGTTAAACGTGTAGCAGTGGCTTCTGGCTTGCGCTATGACTTGGCGGTAGAAGATCCAGAATACGTGAAAGAACTTGTGACGCATCATGTTGGCGGTTATTTGAAAATTGCGCCTGAGCATAGTGAGGAAGGCCCGCTTACTAAGATGATGAAGCCAGGAATGGGGACTTACTATCGTTTTAAAGAAATGTTCGAGCGCTTCTCAAAAGAAGCAGGTAAAAAACAGTATTTGATTCCTTATTTTATCAGTGCGCATCCTGGCAGTACCGATAAAGACATGATGAACTTAGCCCTCTGGTTAAAAGAAAACAATTTTAAAGTGGATCAAGTCCAGAACTTTTATCCAAGTCCTATGGCGACCGCTACAACCATGTATGCCACAGAACGTAACCCTCTTAAACCTGTCAAAGAAAAAAATACGGACTTTGTTTTTACCGCCAAGAATAAAGAGCAGCGCGCTCTGCACAAAGCATTGTTACGTTATCACGATCCTGATGGCTGGCCTTTAATTCGCAAAGCGCTAAAGAAAATGGGCAAGGCGCACTTAATTGGTCGTGGCCCTAAACACTTGGTGCCGCCTGAGTCAGGTCGCGAAAAAGATGCCCGTCGTCAGGGTAAGAAATACGTACCCGAAAAAACCTTTGCGGCGGGTAAAAAGTTTCATGCGAAAACTCAACACAATGGTTTGCCGAAAAACCCGCGTAATAAACCTAAATCGAAAAAACGCTCTTAACGATTGTGTGATGGGAAAGTTATTCGCTTATTGACGATTAACCCGTTAAAAATATAAAGATAATGTCTATTCTCGCGAGTGAAATATTACCTATCCCAATTAAGCGTTAGAATCGGTGTTATTAAACTTTACCCCTGAAGCGCCTCAATGGTTTTCATAATATCCCGCCAACTAATAATGCCTGCTATGGTCATATCTTCATTGACGATGGGGATACAAGAAATACTACGCTGATTGAAAAGTTTTACCGCATCCAAAACCGTATTGTCTGGTGATAGTGTATGAAGCTTAGTACTCATGATGGTTTTGACTCGGGTATTCAAGCTATCGGTATCAGCTTTACTTTGCGTGGCCGATCCCAAGTTAGGGCTAACTGCTTTTAAGTAATCTCGATCACTTAGAACACCGACCAGAATGTTATTTTCGGTCACGAGCAAGTGGTGGAAGCGGGTGTTATCAAACACCATTTTTACTTCCCAAAGCGAGGCCTCATGGTCAACTGTGACCACTCTATCCTGCATTATGCTATTGATTTTCATAGTGAGACAATTTCGCAATATTAAACGTATAGGCTTAGTATAGAAGACATCTGATTTTAGGCATGCAACCCAGTCCATTAAGGTAATTCATGAGAATTTTATTCGTTACATCGTTATTTTTTATTTTCATGGGCATTGCTCGTGCTGAATTAGAGGTGGGAGTCGGTCTTAGCGCTGTGCACGTGCCGCACTATATCGGTAGCGATGAGTCAGAAGAATACTTTGTGCCGTTTCCTTACCTTAGATATCGCAGTGAAAAACTGACCATTGACCGAAACCTGATTCAAGGGAATATGTGGCGTTCTGGCAACTGGAGCCTTGAATTGAGCTTTGGCGGTGCCGTAAAGGTGGACAGTGACGATAGCCAAGCGCGTCAGGGCATGGAGGATTTGGACTTTATCATCGAAGCTGGCCCTGCATTGCATTATTACTTCTTGGGTGACCGAACAAAGAACAACGCCTTGTTTCTCGAACTACCTGTGCGTCTGGCTACCAGTACGGACTTTACGCAAGCCCAGTATCGCGGTTTCACCTTCAATCCGCGAGTTATGTGGCGTCGCGCCTATTTCATGAATGGCTACGAGGTGCGTCCACAGTTGTCCGTTGGCTTGCGCTCTGGGGATGATCAATACCACGAGTACATTTATGGCGTGAAACGCGAGTTCGAGACCACTGAGCGCCCAGAGTACCAAGCGCGAAACGGCTTTGGCGGGTATCAGATTGGCTACAGTACCGCTGTCTTGTCGCGAGGTTGGCTAGTGGCGGGCTTTTTCCGCTATGTGAATATTTCAGGCGCCAGCTACGAAGACAGTCCGCTGGTCTCCACAAAACACAACTTCACGGGTGGATTCGCCGTTGCTTACCTTTTTCAAGACTGATCTTACAAATAGAATATAAATTAGTCGGTGAGAAGCTGGGTATTTATCGCCATAATGTGTACACTCGTTCACTGTAATACATACCTTAGCTAGAGAAGATTGAATGACCCTTCTAGATTTTTTCGCCAACGGCTTGTCACAAGCCTCTGGCTGGCAAATACTCGGTTACACACTACTAACCACGCATATTTCTATCGTGGCGGTAACCGTTTACTTACACCGTGCAATGGCTCATAGAGCTATGGATATGCACCCCGCGTTAGCGCATTTCTTCCGATTCTGGGCTTGGCTGACCACTGCCACAATCACTAAAGAGTGGGTCAGTGTACACCGTAAGCATCACGCCAAATGTGAAACCGAAGATGATCCTCACTCTCCAGTAGTTAAGGGCTTGAAAACGGTATTGTTAACGGGCGCCGAATTGTACAAGAAAGAAGCCTCTAACGAAGAAACCACAAATCGCTATGGCAAAGGCTGTCCAGATGATTGGTTGGAAAATAACCTATATCAAAAATATAAGTTTCTTGGCATATTTACGTTATTGGCCATTAATATCGCGCTATTCGGTGCTATCGGTATCACTGTCTGGGCGATTCAAATGCTGTGGATGCCTTTCCACGCTGCAGGCGTGATCAATGGCTTAGGTCACTGGTTTGGCTACCGCAATTTTGAATGTTCTGATGCGGCGACGAATATCAGCCCTATTGGTATTTGGATTGGTGGTGAGGAGTTACACAATAACCACCATACTTATCCAAATTCGGCCAAATTGTCCGTTAAACCTTGGGAATTCGATATTGGTTGGGGCTATATTCGAGTGTTTGAAAAGCTAGGTCTTGTAAAGAATGTGCGCCGTGGACCGGTTGTACACGTGGACAAGAGCAAGCTTATGCTCGATAAAGACTCGGTATTGGCCGCTGCTAATAACCGCTTCCAGATCATGGCTAAATACCGCAAGCGTGTAATTAAGCCCGTGGTTGCCGAGCAACGTCAAGCAGCCTGTGAAACCACACAGCCACTTATGAAGCGCGCAAAGAAACTACTCACTCGTGAGCAATCATTACTTTCAGCCAAGCATCAGCAGCAATTGCAGACCTTGCTTGAGCACAATGAAATGATGGAAAAACTCTACGAAATGAAAGAGCAGCTCCAGCAAGTATGGAAAAAGCGTACTTCTAATAGTGAAGAACTGATTAAAGCCATGGAAGACTGGTGCAAGCGCGCTGAAGAGTCTGGTATTCAAGCGCTACAGGACTTCGCAGATAGCCTCAAGTACTACAGCACAGGCAAAGCGGCACGTTAATATCTCAATATATCCCCGATCTTCAAGTCATTCCCGACTTGATCGGGGATCCATCTAATTTCAAGCAAAACCGATAAATGGATCCTCAATCGAGTTGAGGATGACGAAAATGGGCTTTTTGCCGGAAACCCAAGTCAATAGCTAAAACCTATCACCTAGATAAACACTATCAATTTCTATTATTTATCACTGATCTCTATTATGAATCCATGAATTCGAGGCAAGAATTCAAAAACGATTTTTAAACCCTAAATTCATTTAAATTAGTTAGGAGATAGGATGACTACTCTAGTTAACACTGAGATCAAACCTTTTAACGCAACTGCATTTAAACAAGGCGAGTTCGTCGAAATTTCTGATGCGGACGTAAAAGGCAAATGGGCGGTATTTTTCTTCTACCCAGCAGACTTCACTTTCGTATGCCCAACCGAGCTAGGCGACGTTGCAGACAAATATGAAGAGCTACAAAAGCTAGGCGTAGAAGTGTTCTCAGTATCAACTGATACTCACTTCACTCACAAAGCATGGCACGACAGCTCTGAAACCATCGGTAAGATCAATTACTACATGGTAGGCGACCAAACTGGCACCATCACTAACAACTTCGGTGTAATGCGTGAAGGTCAAGGTCTAGCAGATCGTGCAACTTTCCTAGTGGATCCAGATGGTGTTATCCAAGCAATGGAAATCACCGCTGAAGGTATTGGCCGTGATGCTGACGACCTACTACGTAAAGTGAAAGCAGCTCAGTACGTTCGCAACAACCCAGGCGAAGTATGTCCTGCGAAGTGGAAAGAAGGTGATGAGACGTTGGCTCCTTCTCTAGATCTTGTAGGTAAGATCTAATTTAGAGCTAGCCTACTTGATCTGGCGTTGTTAAATCTTGGCTCAAAATGTTCATGTATGACTTATACACTGCGCTTTTTCGCCAAGATTTGCCTAGCCAGATCATCGACGCAAACGCTCTAAAGTGTCCAAGAAAATTCGCTGGCGCTCTTTTACGTCAAAAAAGCGTTAGTTCGAGAGAGTGGAGCTAGGTCCACTCTCTTCCAAAAATTAAAGCATTAACCCCTAATTTATTTAGCAATTAGTAAATTGATTCGAAGTAGTAATTTTTTATTTAACAGAACGAACAAATTTTAGGCATTAAACATAAGGTATCACCATGTTAGATGATTCAATGAAGCAGCAGTTAAAAGCGTACTTAGAAAACTTGAAAACCGAAGTACAGCTGGTTCTTAGCCTTGATGAGAGTGATACCGCAAGTAAATTGAAAGCATTGGCTAACGATATTGCGGCTCTCAGCGACAAGGTTTCGGTACAAGAAGACGATAACGCATCCAACCGCAAGCCAATGATGCAAGTCGTTAACCCTGAAAAACAAAGCAAGCTAGGTTTTGCTGGTGTGCCAATGGGACATGAGTTTACGTCTCTGGTTTTGGCATTGTTGCATAGCGGCGGACACCCAATGAAGCTTGAGCAAGAGGTGATTGATCAGGTAGCCGCGATTGATAAAAAACTGGACTTCGAAGTCTTCATTTCGTTGTCTTGTCAAAACTGTCCTGACGTCGTGCAAGCATTGAACATGATGTCGGTGATAAACCCAAATATTACAGCCACGATGATCGACGGTTCTGCTTTCCAAGAAGAAGTAGAAGCGAAAAACATCATGGCGGTGCCAAGTGTCTTCTTAAATGGTGAGTTATTTTCATCCGGCCGTATGTCTTTAAATGACATTCTGAAGAAGGTAGACACAGGTGCGTCACAGCGTGAAGCGAAAGCCATCAGCGAGAAAGCCCCGTATGACGTACTTGTCATTGGTGGCGGTCCTGCTGGCGCGTCCGCGGCCATTTACGCAGCACGTAAAGGTATTCGCACTGGTCTAGTCGCCGAACGTTTTGGCGGCCAAGTGATGGACACCATGGCCATTGAAAACTTCATTTCTGTGAAAGCAACCGAAGGCCCAAAATTGGTACACGGTCTAGAAGAGCACGTTAAAGATTACGACGTGGATATCATGGCCGAACAAAAAGTGGATGCGGTGGTACCTGCTGATGAAACAGAAGATGGATATATCCATGTGATTTTGGAAAACGGTGCGCGTTTGAAAGCACGCAGTACCATAGTGACCACGGGCGCACGCTGGAGAGAGATGAATGTGCCAGGTGAGCAAGAGTACCGCAACAAAGGCGTCGCTTACTGCCCACACTGTGATGGTCCATTATTTAAAGGCAAGAAAACAGCTGTAATCGGTGGTGGTAACTCTGGTATTGAAGCGGCTATCGATTTAGCGGGTATCGTTGAGCATGTTACTGTGTTGGAATTCGCCGATACCTTGCGTGCAGACCAAGTTTTGATTGATAAAGCCAATAGCTTGCCTAACGTTGAGATCATTAAGATGGCTCAAACCACTGAGGTGGAAGGCGATGGTACGCGAGTTACCGGTCTTAACTATAAAGACCGTGAAAGCGGTGAAATCAAGCATGTAGAAGTAGCGGGTATCTTCGTTCAGATTGGTCTGGTGCCAAACAGCGAGTTCTTGAAAACCAGTGGTATTGAACTGAGCGACCGTGGCGAAATTGTCATCGGTGACCGCGGTGAAACATCGAAACCCGGTATTTTCGCCGCAGGTGATGTGACCACAGTGCCTTATAAGCAAATCATTATTGCTATGGGTGAAGGTTCAAGAGCCAGCTTAGGTGCATTCGATTACTTGATCCGTAATCCTGCACCAAGCAAAGCAAGTTCTGAAACCGAGCTGAAGGAATCAGCTTAACTTGCCTCGTATTCAGCACCCTTGGGGCTGAAAGCCCTTGGCTCACTGACATCCCTACAGTGAGCCTGCTGACCTTAGGACCATGGATGGTTTTTTTTACTTCTTTAATTGAACGTCAGACTAGCGCTTACGCAAGGACGAACCGCGAGAATCAAGGCGTGCCAAAATAGCCGCCATTTCGTCAGCTTGTTCCATAATTTGTTTTGATTTTTTTGACTCACGCTCTGCTTTTTCTTGAGCAATCTTTTCTTTAATCAATTTTTCTTTTTTAGCATTGGTGCGACCAGTTGGTAATTTCTCTTTTTTAATGGCTGGTGCCGCGACCTTGCTGGTATTTAATTGCGTACGCTTTTCGCTCTCCGCTTTCGCTTTTTTGATGGTGCTGCGCAGAGGGGCGGCTGTAGCGATACTGGTTTTACCCAGAGTGGTTTTCACGCCAACTAAGCTTTTGCCATTGTAGGTTTCCATGGCTTCATCAAATAGATCACGCAACATTTCTCTATCGTCGGCAACATCAAAGTCTTCAACGGTAAAGTTTTGAACACCAAAGTCATCTAAGTCTTTGTAGAATTGATGTTTAATGCCAAGGGCCATGGCTTCTTGATATTGTTGAAAGCGTTCATCACTGCTGTCCTTACAGGTACCTACCCACACTTCTTCGGTAACATTATTGGTGATTGTAAAAACCAGCATATTTTCCTCTATACAACGTTTAAAAGAGATTGATTTTTGATCAATTAATTGAGTTGGAGCTGAGTTGGTAAACTCGAAAAAGGGGCGCATTGTAATGATGAAAAAGAAAAATAATAGGCTTGATTTTTACTTTATTTTTCTAGACATAAATCGCCAATAAAATCTTAAAAGTGAACTATGCTAATAATAGAATTACAGCGGGTTTTCTGATAGAGGAAGTGAATAGTGGCATTCCGAAAATGGCTTTTTATTGTGCTGGTTTTCACCGTAACGGCGTGCTCCAGTCTAGATCCAAAGTATGGACAGGTTCGCTACGACTATGCCATTGCAAGTGAATATGAGCTGTCCCCACAGCATCGATTTGTTGCCATGATGTTGGAGTACCCGAATGGCAATCAGCAGTGGTGGCCAAAGCAGAAGCTAGAGTCGTTGGCATTAAAATGGACGCAATCTCCTAAGCAAGCCGATGTTGTTCTTTATGTAAGATTGTCTAGTCCACACTTGGTAGAGCGACCAGCAGGCTGGCGCAAAACCGTCACCTATAACGATGCAGGGGTTGGAGAGGTCAATCGAGAGTCCGTTCAACGGGGCTACATTCGTACTCACTATGTTGTCGAGCTAGTGGACAAACGGTTAGATACACTGATTCAAAGCTACCGCTTAGCTCATAATTTCGCTATCGAAGCGCCATTTGATTCAGATAAACAACAGCGTACACAGCTTTTGAGACAGGCTTTTAATACGAATAAGCCTGAGGCATTGAAAGACTTTATGAACAACTTAAATGCGCATTTGGAAAGTCGCTACTTAAAACCCGTGTGCTACACCTTTGCTCATAAGGATTATCGACTGGTACAAACCCTCGAACAGGAGGCCTCGTTCAGCCAGGCATTTGAAGTACTCAAGGGGAATTCTAAAGCAGCGGCTAAGCAAGCCTTAGATATTTACAACCGAGCCATTAAGCCGTACCAAGAGCAAGAAGGAGAGGATGCGAAGAGAATTCGAGTTTGGCTAGATGATGGTATTGGCGCAGCTACGGATATTATGGATACGCCCCACAAGGATCGCTATTAGAAATGTCATTCCCGATTTAATCTGGAATCCATCTAATGAAAGCAAAACCGATACATGGATCCTCAATCAAGTTGAGGATGACGAAAACAATGTCATTCCCGATTTAATCTGGAATCCACTTAATTTAAGCAAAACCGATGCATGGATCCTCAATCAAGTTGAGGATGACGAAAACAATGTCATTCCCGACTTGATCGGGAATCCATCTAATGTAAGCAAAACCGATACATGGATCCTCAATCAAGTTGAGGATGACAGAAATACAATGTATTTCCGAACAAAAACCTCGTCATTCCCGACTTGATCGGGAATCCATCCAATTCAAGTAAATGATCAGTCAGCTAATTCTGGTAGATCCTTAAACAACTCTAACGCTTCCGGGTTTTTCAACGCATCCGTATTTTTAACGTCGCGGCCATGAATCACCTCGCGTACGGCCACTTCAACAATTTTACCACTGAGTGTGCGCGGAATATCTTCCACTTGTGCAATCACTGAGGGAACATGGCGCGGAGTGGTGTTTTCACGGATAGTTTTACGAATAAGCGCTTGTAGCTCGTCATCCAGTGTTAAGCCGTCTCGCAAAACCACAAATAAAACGACGCGCACATCATCGGACCCCGCAGGCCATTCCTGACCCACCGCAATACTTTCTACCACGTCATCAATCTTTTCTACTTGCCGATAGATTTCAGCGGTACCGATGCGAACTCCACCAGGGTTTAGCACGGCATCGCTGCGGCCATGAATGATCAAGCTGCGATAAGATTTGCCGGTGTCCTCGTGCTCAAGCAGTTCGGCAAAATCGCCATGTGCCCAAGTATTATCAAAGCGCTCAAAATAACTACTAAGGTATTTTTTATTATCGGTGTCGCCATAAAAGCCAATGGGCATAGAGGGGAACGGCTTTTCACACACCAGTTCACCACGTTCACTGGAGTTACTCTCTAGCGGCTTTCCTGCTTCGTCGTACACATTCACAGCCATGCCTAAACCAAGGCATTGTAGCTCACCCTCATAAACCGGAAGAATCGGACATCCGAGCGTAAAACACGATACGATATCGGTACCACCTGCGATGCTACTTAAACACAAGTCTGATTTAATATGTTCATAAACAAACTGAAAGCCTTCATTGGCCAATGGCGAGCCGGTACTTAACAGAGCTTTCAAGTTGGATAAATCGTGATGCTCTTGCGGATGATAATGAGCTTTTTCTAACGCACTAATGTATTTAGCACTGGTGCCAAAAACGCTTAGGTTCTCCGTCTCTGCCATGTTCCACAAACCTTCTGGTCCTGGATAGAATGGCGAACCATCATAGATAACAAGTTTGGCGCCGGTAGTGAGCGTGCTGACCATCCAGTTCCACATCATCCAGCCGCAGGTGGTGTAATAAAAGACACTATCTTCATCGCTGATATCCGTATGCAAAACCAATTCTTTGTAGTGCTGCAATAGCGTACCTCCCGCGCCATGAACGATACACTTGGGCACACCTGTGGTACCGGAGCTATAGAGAATATAAAGTGGATGATCAAAAGGCAGCTGTGCAAACTCAATGGTTTCCGATCTATTGCTCAAGCAATCAGACCAAAGGTCTACACTAGAAAAAGCGGTTAAGTCGTTATTGATATTAGGCGTGGTAGAAGTATAAGGAATCACCACGAGTTTTTTGATGCTGGGTAAGTGCGGCAAAATACCATTTAGTTTTTGCAAACTATTTAAGGTCCTGCCGCCGTAAAAATACCCGTCAGTGGTAATCAAAATGGTTGGTTCTATTTGGCCAAAGCGATCAAGCACCCCTTGTAAACCAAAATCCGGGCTGCAGCTGGACCAAGTGGCGCCAAGGCTGGTTGCGGCCAGCATAGCAATGATGGTCTCAGGTACATTGGGCATAAATCCCGCAATGCGATCGCCTGGTTTAACACCTTGCTGCTTCAAATAATGCGCAAACTTAGCAACCTGCAAATAAAGCTCACGGTAGCTGAGTTCTTGTTGTTTGCCGCGTTCGTCATAAGCGATGATGGCAGGACGATCGTCGCGATATTTTAAAAGGTTTTGCGCGAAGTTAAGTTTGGCGCCCTGAAACCAAATGGCTCCGGGCATTTGCTCGCCATTTTTAAGAATCTGCTTGGGTTCTGCGCTGGCCGTGAAGCTGCCGAAATCCCATAAATACTTCCAAAACAGATGCGGCAAGCGCACAGAGAAATCGTAAAGTTCTGGGTAGGAATTAAGCTGATGCCCATCCTGGTTCATGAAATCCATGAAACCCATGATTTGGCTTTGCTGGATTCTTTGCTCAGAGGGAGCCCACATTGTCTTCGCTGTTGCTTGCTTAGCCATATCGCCCTTGTGATTATTATTCTCGAAGTGAATCTATTAGCTGAAAGCCGTTTTATAGCATGCAGCTGAATTGACAGATAGTGTACAAAAGGACGAAACACAAACCAAGCGCTTGCTTGGTTTTATTTTGTCAGGTATGGTGTTGAAAAAATAACGCCAAATTGGAGGATTTATGTCCGACAAAGTAGTGATTACCTGTGCTCTTACAGGAGTTTTGACTAATCCACAGCAGCATCCGGTCCCTGTGACGGCCAAGCAAATGGCACAGTCGGCTAAAGAGGCCTATGACGCAGGTGCGTCCTGTATGCACATCCATTTCCGTCAACAACAAGAGGGCAAGGGGCATCTACCTAGTTGGGATCCGGATGTGGCTTTGGAAATCAGTGATGCTATTCGCGAAGCCTGCCCCGGCGTCATTATCAACTATACAACGGGCACCATCGGTCGCGATCAAAAAGGCCCTATTGAATGCATTCGCAAGGGCAAACCTGAGATCGCAGCTTGTAATGCGGGTTCTCTGAATTATCTAAAAGCGCGTTCAAATGGCACATGGGCATGGCCACCTATGTTGTTTGAAAATACAGTAGATAAAATCAAAGAAATGCTCGAGGTGTGCAAAGAGACCGGCGCTCGTCCAGAGTTCGAATGTTTCGATATGGGGATTGTTCGCAGTGTGGGCATGTACCAAGAAGTAGGTATGTGGGATAAAAAACTGGATTACAATCTCGTCATGGGGGTGAACTCGGGCATGCCTGCTGATCCTGATCTATTACCAATTCTTCTTAAATACTTGAAACCGGGTAGTCATTGGCAAGCAACGGTGATTGGGCGCGAAGAAGTCTGGCAAGTACATAAAAAAGTGGCTGAGCTGGGTGGTAATTTGCGTACCGGTCTTGAAGATACCTTCTATTTGCCCGGTGGTGAAAAGGCCACAAGCAATGGCCAGCTCATAGAGGCCATGGCAAAAGTTGCGAAAGACGCCGGTCGCCAAGTGGCTACACCTCAGGAAGCTCGCGAAATATTTTTATAAATATAAATTTTTATTTTATGTAATCTATTCAGGTTGCACCTCCGTAGATAATTCAAAGACTGCGTGAGGTAGCAACCATGAAAATGACCCTCCATGAAATCCAAGCCTTGGATTACCCCGTAGATAAGCTCATGTTAGTGAGTATTTGTGGTACGGCTTATCAAGTTTTTGCTGAAGACCAAGGTGTTCACTTTGCTATATATGACGACAATGGCGACGTTTTGAAAAGCAAAAATCTAGAGTCGGCGAAAGACCTTATTAAAGATTTGAAATGTAAGCGAAGCGTGCTTTATCAGCAGCTTCCTTATGACGAAGCCTGCGTATCCAATGGCGAAATGAGCCCAGCTATGGAGATTCCCTTGGGTTTGCATTAAATGTGTTGCTTGCAACACGCCAATAGTTTGATCCTTTCATAGTATCACTTCCCTTAACCCGCATAGATCCCTTCCTATGCGGGTCTTTTTTGTTAGACTCAAGCCTTACCATAAACAAAAATAATAGAGGTAGATGATGGAGTTACTTGTAGCAGGTTTAATATTATTCTTTGGTACGCATTTGATCCCCAGTATTCCGGGCATGAAATCTGCCTTAACGAACATAGTTGGAGTGAAAGGGTATCGACCTGTATTCGCATTGCTTTCTTTGGCAGGTTTAGTACTGATTGTATTGGGGTATCAAGAACGTCCGACACAAATTTTACATAAATGGTATGCGCCTCATTGGGCTCGCCATTTGATGATGTTGGCCATGCTGGTGGCTTTCATTTTATTGCCTGCGGCTCATATGAAAACCAATATTAAGCGCTATACCCGTCACCCAATGCTTTGGGGGATCGCTATTTGGTCGGGTATGCATTTATGGTTGAACGGTGATCATGCATCGATCTTATTATTTGGTAGTTTTTTAGCCTACAGTTTGTTTGCTATGTTCATTGGCAATGTACGTGGCGCTAAAAAGCAAACCAAGAAAGTGCCGTTTAAGAATGACATAATTGTCGTGGTCGCCGGTGGCGTTGCTTATATCGCAGTTGCGTTCTCGCATCAGTGGATTGCAGGTGTGTCCATCATGGGTGGCTAACCTCACGACTCAAGTGCCGTTGTCCCATTTAGTTGATCCTCTGGACCATTCGCTTAGCGAATGCCAGAGGATAACCTTTTACAAACAGTCTATATGGAATAGTGTTACTGATCTTCCAACCAAGCCCAGCCAGTTTCTTTGCGCTGCTGCTTCACAATACGGCGGTCAGGATTCTCACGGTTTACATTTTTATCCACGCTATAGGCCGTCCACTCACAATAGTCGCGATTAAATTCCACCGTGCTATAACCGTTTTGAGAAGAGTTAAAATATTTAATATGCGGGTTATTCAAGCGAATAGCACCTTCACTCAATATACGTAGAATTTCTTCCCCGTGTTCTGTTTTCTGAGCTTGCTTGCCAATCATCTCAAATAAGTTTGCGGAGCTAATAGAAGGCGTCATAAATTCTACACCAGCAATGTTTGGCCACCAGAAGTTGGTTAAATGACCATAGTCGTATTTGATGTAAGAGCTGATATAGGTGTGCAGGTCACCGGTTAAGACAACAAAGTTATCCAGGTTAGCTTCTTTCACCGCTTCCATTAAGCGATCACGTTCTTTGATATAGCCATCCCAAGCGTCAACATTAATGTAAGCCAGTGGTTGGCCTAGTAAAGATGCGGTCAAGCGACCTAAATACGTTTGGTTGCCAATGACCGTCCACTTAGTAGAGCTATCTTTTAAACCTTGCTTTAACCAATTAAACTGGGTTTCACCCATCATGGTTTGGCCTTCGTCATTCATGCCATTACAGCCAATGGGAATGTAGCGTGAGAAAATATCATTTTCGCCACATGGATGCGGTGAACGATAAGTACGAGTATCTAGCATAAAGAGTTCGAACAAATCACCAAACTTAAAGTTACGGTAAATGCGAGTGTAGTCGTGAGGGTGCGTTGCGTTTTCATTAATAGCAACTCGGGTCGGTGTGTATTCTACCCAGGCTTTTTGACTATCTAATTTTAATTGCTTCAGTGCCTGCGCGTCATTACCTAATTCAGTAGTAAGTGGGTGATCGGGCGCACCTAGGGTATCGCGCTCATAATCCCAATAAGCGTCATTTGCTGTTTCATGATCGTCTGTTGTAATGATCCAAGTATGTACTTCCATTGCAAGTTGCAAATTCAAATCGCTACGATATGTTTTGTATAAATGGCGATAATCGTTGGTATCAAAAGCAACGATGCCACCGCTTGGTAAAATAATTTCACGATCTGCAAACGGTAAACTCTGGAAGCGTGGATCACCAGCGGTTTCATAAATGAAGTCACCTAAGTGCACAACAAAATCAACGGCATCATCCTGCGCAACATAATTTAACGCACCATAATAACCATTGGTGTAGTCCTGACACGTTAGCACTGCAATTTTTAATTTTTCTAAATAGCTATCTTCCAATGGCAAGGTCTTGCAGCGACCAATGCGAGAACTAATACCCTTATAATAAAAGCGATAGTAGTAGCGTTGGTTTGCATCAAGTTGACCGTCTAAATCGATTTTTACTGTAAAGTCATTATGTGCGCCGATGTTTTCCGCACCAACGGTGCCTTGAAGAATAATTACTTGAGCTTGAGGGTCTTTACATACTTGGAAAATTAAATCTTCAGAAGCATCAAAATATTGTGGGTTAATATGCGTCCATAGCATGACGCCTGAAGCAGTAGGGTCCCCCGAAGTTACAGACATATCAAATATCATACGTGCGCTAGCTTCATCAATCGCGCTGTTGTCTGGTAGCGCAGTGCCAGCTGTACCGGGATCAAAGTCAAAACTGCCCGCTTGGGCTTTCTGACTGGTAATCACGTATGGGGTTGCGAGAGTTGCAGCGGTTACCCCTAAGAACTTACGACGGTCCATTTTCATGCTCATTGTGAGTGCCTTTTTAATTATGTGTGAGAATGGTTTAAGCGTTTATGGCAGCGCCATTGAAACCGCTTAATATTTCAACAATGAGAAAAAAATGTGACAACGATGATATGAAGCCAATTTGGCGCAGCTTGATAAAGCTTTGGCTTAAAATGTGAGGAGTGGCCAAATGTGACACTTGGAGTAACATTGGTAAGTGACGTCTGTCAGTCAATCAATCACTCAGTAACACCGGTCGTACTGGCTAGTTGGCGACAGATAGAAATAAGGCGCACAGAAAATAGGTATATACTGGCGATCCGCAAAAAATCCATGCACACTCAAGGTCGTATCAACTTAAGCGCTGTGTATAACGTATATCGTTGTACTGGAGTAAACGAGCATGGATATTATTGTCGATAGGCTAGAAATGGAATTTTCTGTAAAAGCTATTCCTCTAGAATAGTTAGCCACGATTGTGCCAAATCTTTATGGTATTAAATATGCGTATCGTAATTTGTAACATATTATTTTTGTGAATCACTAATAGGAAAACTGTCTGGCTATGACTGAAATAGATTGGGTAATAACCAAAGATGTAATTTCAATTATTGGAACAATCTCAGCTATTGTTATTGGTGTTGTAGGCTTAACGACATGGAGAAGGCAGCTGCGTGGGACTAATGAATATGAACTAGCAAAAAAGGCGGTCATGGGGGCCTATGAAGTTCAACAGGCGATCCAGTCAGTTAGAGACCCATTACTATATCTAAGTACAGAGGAAGTTGAGGCTGGTAGGAAATTGGAAGAGGAACAAAGGATTTATGATAAAAGGATGAAACTACTCTTTTCGAAATGGGCTGAATTGCAAGCCATTAGATTAGAGTGCAAAGTAATATGGTCGAGCGATGGTCACGATTGTTTTGATAATGTCAGAAAATGTATTGGTGAGTTAAAAGGTGCCATTTGGCTTCATTTTTGGATGAAAGGGGCGTATGCAGGACCTGGTGTAGAAGTCGACAATAGCCCGGATAGACGAAAGAAAAATGACAAAATTGTATACTTTGTATCTGATGATGATGATTTTAGTAAAAAGCTTTACGAGGCTATAAAAGAAGTTGAAGATTTCTTTACACCCAAAGTAAGAAGCAAATAAAAATGACAAAGTCATGTAAACAATGCCAAGCGGTAAAAGTAGTATGAAAATTTACAAAATTCTTTTTACACTTCTATTCTTGATAGTCACTTTCAGTGTGAAAGCGGAAGAGGCTCGCTATTCTCAAGAGCAGTTGATTAATGCTTGTAATTACCTTGGTGGATTCTGTGAAATAGCAAAGAACAAGTGTCGAAGTGAAAAATCACGAAATCTAGAAAAATGTCTAGTAGATTTCGCTATAGAAGTAATGAACCGCCAAAGAATCCCTCAAGATCCTGCAGATTTACGCAATCAAAAATATGCACAGATAGCATGTGAGAAATTAGGGGATGAATGTGATTTTATTAAATTAGAATGCCTCGCTGGAGGTGGCTTATTTAATGCCTGTATTGCTATGTCTTATTTTTCAATAGAGGTTTCTAAAGAGCTGTGCGGAGTGATGGGCTACAAAGCGTGCCTTGATCGTGATCGAGATTTCGGTGTTAAAGTAATTCATGAGCTAACAATACCCAATATAGGTAAGCCGATTAGACAAACGATGTTGAATGAATGTAATGATGCCGGTAATTACAAGGTGAAATCCATGGAACTTAAAAAATTTTACTATGGTTACATGAAGAACCTTCAATATCTAAAAGAGCCAATTCGTCTTAGTGACGAAGATGATTACGAGCACAAGATTCAAGAAGAGTATTACAATTGTATGAAAGCAGTGCTTGAAAAAGCTTCTTAAAAGAAACAATCAAGTTCGCTAGTTAGCTGCTAGGAAAAATTAATTTGCCATGCATTTAAAGTAGATCTAGATTTGGTTAGAAGAGCTGGCTTAGCATAAAATTTCGCAGTACATAAAAACCACTAATCGAGGGAATGAGCATGTCATACGTAGATTGTTTTGTAGCAGCCGTACCAAGTGAAAATAAGGAAAAGTATATTGAGCACGCTAAAATTGCTTCTGAGCTTTTCAAAGAATATGGTGCGTTAGAAGTCGTCGAGAATTGGGGCGATGATGTTCCTGAGGGTGAAGTGACGTCACTTCCCTTAGCGGTAAAAGCCCAAGAAAACGAAGTGGTTGTCTTTTCGTGGGTAGTTTGGCCGTCAAAGGAAATTCGAGATGCGGGGTGGGGGGCAATGATGGAAGATCCAAGAATGTCACCAGATAATAACCCAATGCCCTTTGATGGTAAGCGACTAATTTATGGTGGTTTTAATACGGTATTAAAAGTCTAGGGGTTTTAGGTTTTTTGCTTGTCCACCTGCATAACCTCTACGAGTCAATACGGACACTGGTTGGATCCCTTCAATCAATGTCCGAGCTATTCACAAACTTGCCCACCAAAGCTTCAACGCCATTCCCCAATAGGTACTGAGCCCCGAGCTTAACGTTGATATTTCTCCACCGGGTTTGATATAAGCCATGCTCGGTGTGACATGCACACCCCATTGCTGACTAATCACACCATTTGGATCATTAATAGTGGTGAAAGTGTAGCCTTCGGTTTGTAAATAACCCAGAACACGTTCGGCTGTGCCTGACTTTAAGGCGATAGTGATGACTTCATATTTTTCGGGATCGAAGCGTTCATGAATTTTTTGTATGGCAGGTGAGGTGATATCACAAATTCCGCACCATTCGCCCCAAAAATAGAGTAAAACGGTTTTATCTTTTACTCTATTTTGTAGGTCGATATGTTGTCCATTAATGGCATGACTCTGCAATGGGAGTATAGACTGTGACGGCATATCTCGTTGTTGATAAAAAGATATGCTACCAGCGACGACAATAAACGCTAGCAAAGTGAATCCGTGGGATCGCCAATTTTGTTTTTTAAGCCATGCGAGCATGTATTAGCGTTTGACCCATTCTTTGGCGTCTTCGAGCCCACCAATATTTTCTACATTGTTATAGCCCAGGGCATTTAGGGTTTTTACTGCTTTGCCCGCTCGGTTGCCGCTGCGGCAGTAGACTTTAATTTCTTGGTCTTTGTCTTTAGGTAGCTTGGCTTGTTGGCTTTCGATCTGATCATGAGGAATTAATACAGCGCTGTAGGCATGGCCCTGTTCAAACTCTTGCGGAGTACGCACATCCAATAAAAACGTATCGGCGAATAGTGCTGAAGAGAATAGAAGGGTCGCGATGATTAATAGGATCTTCATGATATGACTCCAATATTAGGTTATTCTAATATAATAATCAGGGAGTTTAGAAATACAAGCTGTTATTAATAAAAAAGCGCCCAATTGAGCGCTTTTTTATTATAACTTCTAATTGGTGTGATGAGGGCTACTTTGGATCATAGGTGAGCAGCAATGAGCGCTGGGCTTCACCGATCATATGACTATTATAGTATTCCTCGATGTCCGACTTATCTAAGTCTTCAATGTAGTCCGCTAACGCCTGTTTGGTGTTGAATTCTAAATTACCCTCGTCCAAATCAGACCATAGCTCAGACGCTTTGTCCTTTAGGTTGGTCGGTTTCTTCAGCAGGTTGTTAATTAGCCCTTGCTTGTGAGATTCAAAGTCTTCTTCAGTCATGTTGGCTATTTCGGCTTGCTGGCGCTCTAAGAAGCCTAGCGTCTCCTGATATAGCAAGCTAGATGAAGCCCCTGGACTTTGCACTAGGAATAACAGACCGCCTTGCTGTAGCAAAGGATATGGCGTGGCAAAAACGATGTAGCCGTATTTTTTCTGGGTGCGCATGTATGTGTAGTAAGGCGCTTTTAGTATTTGTCCAACCAAACCGATTTTTGCGCGCTCTTTCAGTGAGTCGCTTTCTGCTTGAATGTAGAGATTCATGGCAGTGTCAGTATGTTGAGCATCTATGATTTCTTTCTCCGTGCCGCCATTGAGCTGTCGTATGCTTTTGTGGGCAACTTGCAACGATTCTGCATTGTCCAACAGGGCATCTTGCACTAGCTCAACACTGTCCTGTAATTGGCTTTGCGTGATATTGCCGTAACCCAAAACGCTTACTTGCATTTGTTGCAAGTATTGTTCTGTTAAGTTCAGCAGATCCTCATAGCTTGCTTGTTCAATTGCTTTTGCTAATGCGCGTTCATCATAGCTGGGTATTAGTAAGCTAGTATTGAGCTGCGCGATGGCGCGTTTATAAGGCTTTGCTTTAAGCGTATTTTGATAATCGCGAATCAGTCTTTCTTGTACGTCCTTCCACTGCGTTTCTTCTGGCTGATAGGTTTGTAGGGCTTCGAGAACCTTGCTTAATACTTTGTCTTGTTTGTCGCGGTAGCCATATAGACGAATACTTAATCCGCGCATGTGAGTGTATAGTTGGTATTCCTGTCCGGCTAAGAGTGCAGGATAGCTAAAGCTATTTAAGTGGCGGTTGAGCAGTTCGACCCAAGCTTCAACCAGTACTTGGTTTTTGGCGCTTTGCTTAGGTAAGTTTGAGCGTAAAGCAATATAAAGTGCGCTTTGTGGGTTGTTAAATTGTGTATCTGCTAGGTGCCAAGCATCTATTTTTTCTTGCTCGATGATGGCGCTGGGTTTGGTTTTATTTGCCGCTTCGATTAAACCCAAATCCTCAGGAATGAATGGATTAGGCTCTGGAATTGCAAGACTCTCAACTGGCTCGCTTGTTTGCCATTTGTCTAAATCAGATTTAGCTATTTCGGCAACACTATACGGTGTTTGATACCAGGGATCTTTTCGCTCGCCAGTAATTTCTGGTGTGATCAGCGTTCGGATAGTATTACTAGGTATCATTTTGCTTAATGCTTTTTTGATAAGCTCGGCGTTAAAAGCGCGCCAAACATATGGCCCCTGTAGTATGTCTTCGACCGGGTACTCATGCATGTTCATACTTAAAGTTTGCACAAGGCTAGATGGGGAACGGCCCTCTGCGAACGTGAAATGAATATCACCAAGTTGCTGGTTTTCTTCAAAGATCCATTTTTGAATGCCTTCATTCTCAACAAGGCGAATATAAGCAAATAACTGCTCAGTAATGAAATCAAGTTCGGTTAAACCTTTTGGTGTGAGGCTAATGCTGACTTGGAAAACGCTGTTGTTTTTAATTCGTGCTTGCAAGCCAGCGCTGAGGCCATCTGCTAGTCCTTTGGCCTTAAGCATAGCAAGCAAGCTGCCTTCACCTTCATGTCCTAAGAGATGGCCAATGTAGGATGTTGGTTTGCTTTGATATTGATTAAAACCATCACCTAGTTCGAAACTAAAGTTCAACTCATACAGTGTTTTGTGTGCCTGAATACGTAGGTCTAGCGCTGTCTCTTCGAATATTGTTTGCGGGTAATCAGGAACACTTGCTTTGTTGTTTTCTATAGGCGAAAAGAACTTTTTGCTCCATTCATCGAGCGTATTTAATGGCTGAGGCCCATACACAACAAGTGTCATTAAGTTCGCGCTGTAATAGCGTTCATAAAAATCAAGTAATTGATCACGGATTTTATTGTCATGGCCTTTGTCACTTAGTGTTTCCAATGATCCCACTGCAAATGCACTGGCTGGGTGTTCTGGATTGGTGATTTGTTTGTAAACGCTATAAACACGGCGACCATCGTCTAAAATCTTAGCCTTGTATTCGCTGTGTACGGCCTCTTTTTCACGTTGTACATATTCCTCGGTGAATAACGGCTCGTAGAAAAAGCGACTAAAGCGATCGAGAGCGCCTTCTAAATGACCTGCGTTGATTTGGAAGAAGTAGTTGGTGTGTTCACTAGCAGTGAACGCATTGTGAGTACCGCCATGTTGACTAAGGAAAGCTTGGTACTCGCCTGCATCTGGGTATTTCTTTGTACCAAGAAATAGCATGTGTTCTAAGAAGTGAGCTAGCCCTTGTCTATCTTTCGGGTTCTGTAAACTTCCCACGTTGACGTCTAAGCTGGCTGCACCATGGTCTGCATTTGCATCGCTAATAAGTAAAACGGGTAAACCATTTTCTAGTGTTGTATAGCGATATTGTTTTTCGTCCATTGGGCTGGAAACCGGTTGCGTATCAAATGCGCCACGGAAAAAACTGAATCCGATGGCAAGCACGATCGCTAAGAAAAACGTACGGTTGCGGGTCAACATGCTTACTCCTTAGTAATTGTCATTATTTAATGCTTCTTTGAATCGGCTTGTAAGCTCGACTTGGCAATATCTTGCATGTCTTCAATAGAAAGTTCGCCACTATTGGAAAGTTGTTCCAACACCTCTCTAAAGCGTTGGTTTTGTTCCACCAGTTGTGCGTATTCCGTCTGAAATGCTTGATCAATGGCCTGATAAACCAGATCAGTGGTCATGCTATTGACCTGTCCGCTTTCTGCTTGTTCCCGAAGTGCTTTAATCGTTGCTTTGGCAATGCGATTGTATATTTGTTGCTTATTCACAGTGAACGACCTAATGCCTGTAATGGTGTTGGCTTAGTGTAGCGGATTTTTGCTCAGCGCTATAGTCAGGAAGGGAGGTTTAGTCGAGGCTTTCTGTGCGATTACGGCCATTTTGTTTAGCTTGATACAACGCATCATCAGCACGCTTTAGCATGTCTTCCAACGTCGTATTTTCGTTGGCGCTCGATACGCCCAAACTAATAGTGACGTGTAGCGGACCTTTCTCGGTATTAAACGATAATTCTTCGACCTTTTTACGTGTACGTTCTGCAACCAATAGGGCACCTTCGGTATCCGTATCCGGCAAGCAAATCACAAATTCTTCTCCGCCAAATCGACAACACAGATCGACTTTGCGGAAGGTTTCTTTAAATAGTTTGGCTAAACCCTCGAGCACATCATCACCGACTAAATGACCGTATTCGTCATTCACCTTTTTGAAATGATCGATATCAAGAATGATGAAGCTGGCATCGGTCTCATTGCGCTGTACACGCTCAAGTTCTCGTTGAGCTTGTTCAAAAAAGAAACGACGGTTGTACAAGCCAGTAAGAGGGTCCGTGGTAGCCCATTTTTCCATCAAGTCGAGACGCTCTTTTTCTCTTAGCGCACTGCGTACACGTGCGAGCAAAACGGAGAGGGAATAGGGCTTAATGACGTAATCAACGGCGCCTAAGTCTAGCCCATCGACGACGTTTTGATCATCACCGTTTGCGGTAACCAATATGACTGGAAGGTCTTTAATTTGCTCATCTTGTTTGATTTTTCTGAGCACCTCAAGGCCACTCATTTTCGGCATTTCTACATCTAATAAAACAAGATCTATGTCATCGTGGGATTGCAATAGATCAAGGGCTTGGGGGCCATTGGTCGCTTCAATGACACTATAGTCTTGGTCTTCTAAGTGGGAACCAAGTAAAACCAAATTGGATGCGACATCATCGACGATGAGAATGTGCGTCATTAAACGACCTAATAATCCTTAAAAGCCTTTAATAACTATAGTTGAGAGTTTACAGAGTTGTAGCCAAGCTGCTGAGAGTTGGCTCAATAGAGCCAACCAGCGGGAGAATAAGGTGAAAAGTGCGGGTTAAAGCAAAGGGCCAAAAGGTAGATATTTATTTTCGCTGTGCTCTTTTACCCACTTAACCAGCTCACGATTGATGCCGCAGGTCTTCTTGTAGTGTTTAAACAGCGGAATAACCGGAGAGCCTTCTCCTAGGTCCCAATTTTGCTCTTTTTCTAAAAGCGTGAACCAGCGAATCAGTGCAATTAGCTCAGCTTCCCCTAGGTTTTCTGCTGCCTTAGACCAGATTTCTTTTTTGCCTTGGATAAATGGCTGAATCCAATCTAATTCTGAGGTAAGGTTGGTCTTCTCCTCGTGGGCGAAATCCGTCATTTTCTTTAGGTCAGAGGCCGTTATGTCGGTTGCGGGTTGGATCGGTTGCCAAGAATCAACGCTCACGTTGGGCTCCTGTTAGTCATGGGTATTTAGCGATATTGTCCCACACGCTTGAATGGGAATGAAGTATCGTAAAACCAGAATTTTTGTGGGTATATACGTGAAAAAGCTAGGCGATTTATTACTGGCTCGATGTTTTTATTTTATTGGCCGCCTGTTATTCAAGACCGGTCTTGCCGGCTGGTCAGAGAAGATCCATCATTTTAGTATGCGACAACTGCAGCGCAGTGCTGATTTGGGGTTCCAGCCAGCACTGCTCTTGTTTGGACAAATATTAAGTTATCGTGGCGTAACCCCTATGAATAAACGTCGTGGCATAGAGTATTTAGCGACGTTAGCCGAGCAATCAGTTCAAGCGCAGTTTATGTTGGCCGAACAATTAGTACACAACAAGGAGGTGATTATTCCTAACCACAACCCCCTTAGTTTGTACCAAGCAGCTGCGGAGCAAGGACATGCCATGGCGGCACTGCGTTTAAGTCAAGCTTATAAAGATGGAAAATGGGGAGCGCAGCAAGATTTACAGTTGGCGCAGACTTGGTCTGAGCGGTTTCATCAGCATAGCCGGTTACAAGATTAAGGATTATGACGTTCATGTTTGATGACATTCGAGCATATAGTGACCATGAAGTCAGTGATGTTCTTAAATCGCTGATCAATGACGTTGAGTTTATCGATTTTATTGCAAAGCAGCGTTATCCAAAGCTTTCACGATATTTACCACGTTGGACACAAAAGCGGATTCATACTGGCTTATCCAGTAAATTTCAAAAAATTCACAGTATTGATGATTGGCAGCAGCAATTAGCACCACACGTTAAAAGCTTGCTGGAAACTACGATTAGTGAATTGCGTATTACCGGGCTTGAATCTTTGGATAAAGCGCAAACCTATTTGTTTATGAGTAATCATCGTGATATCGCCATGGATCCATTATTGGTTAACTACGCGCTACTACAAAGTGGCCATGCGACAAGCAAAGTAGCGATTGGCGATAATTTGCTTGGCCGCGAATTTGTGGCTCACATCATGAGACTCAATAAGAGTTTTATTGTTAAGCGGTCTTTGAATGGCGTTCGAGAAAAATTAAAAGCGGCGCAAAATTTATCTGCCTATATCCATGATTGTATTAAACAAAATCAGCATGTTTGGATTGCTCAGAGAGAGGGTCGAGCTAAAGATAATTTTGATCAGACCGAAAGTGCTGTTCTAAAAATGTTACATTTGGCTGGGAAAAAGCTCGGTTGGAGTTTCAATCAGAGTATGCATTATTTAAACATTGTACCGGTCTCCATCAGTTATGAATGGGATCCATGTGATGTTGATAAGGCCAAGCAATTACATGCAGAGTCAACTTCAGGGCACTATGAGAAGCATGCGGATGAAGATTTCATGTCTATTTTAAAAGGCCTGAAAGGTTACAAAGGCAAAGTTCGGATTCATTTTTCTGAACCAGTGAAATTGGAAAGTGATCACGCGAAGGACTGGTGTCACGCTGTTGATCAAGCGATTTACTCTAAATATGAGTTATTTGATGTAAACTATGCCGCTCATGATGCTTGTCAGTCCCAAAGCTCAATTGCATCGCTGACATGGCGCAAACGTTTCAAATCCCAACCCAGTTCCGTGTTATCGATTTTGCAAAAGAATTATGCAAAGCCGGTTGAGCTAGCGCAAAGCGTTGAAGAACATAAGAATTGATATGACTATAAAAAAGAAGTGGCCATTCGGTATTGTTACCTTTAGTTTATTGATTGTAGCGTTTGCTATTCAATATTGGCCTAAGTCTCCTTGTGAGAGACTTGAGCAGTCTATATCGTCTGGGTATTTCATGCAGTGGCGACAGCCGTTGCTGTTCATAGTCCTTGCTGATCGTTCTCAGCATCAGTTTTCGGGTGCGTCTAAACAAGAAGCTTGTTTGATGGCGCTAGAACAACTTGATCGTTAATTGTTGAGAGACCGACTCAAGGTTTCACGGAAACTCTTTGGATCGGTCGCCTTGTCTAACATGGCACAGACACCGGCTTGTCGTAGCGCACTAAGGCGTGGTGAATCGCTCTCACTGCTGACCATGAGTATCGGAAGATAGGAAAAATCCGAGCTTTGAATGTACTGCACCAATGCCTCGCCATCCATCTCAGGCATATTGTAATCGGTAATCACGAAGTCTACTTTCTCATTGTGCAATACATCTATGGCCGCTTGACCATTATCTGCGAACAATATGCTTTCAATCCCGCAATTGTTTAAAAGCTTGGCAATATGTTTTCGTGCTGTACTTGAATCATCAACGATTAATGCAACAAGCTCATCTACATCATAATTTTCTAATGGAATGTCGTTTACTTCCAAGGTGTCCCGAGCTGCACTCAGTGCATTGTGGAAGTCTCGCTGATCGAAGGGCTTTGGTAAAATAGCAATCACGCCTGCTTGTTTGATCGGGTCGATCATTGAGAAACTTGTTTCACTTGAGACCAGCATAAAATTAAGGTCTTGATTGCTATCTGCTTTGCGTATCCGTTGCAGTAGTTCGATAGCCGTCATATCATCAAAATACATGGCACTGATTACCAAGTCTGGACTGTATTTTTGAATGTACTCTAGAGCCTCTGTACCTGTGCAGCACGTTTCTTGGTTGGTGATACCCTCAGCGTCAAGAACGCCTTGTAATATCTTGCTTTGAGTATGTGATGGCTCAATGAGCAATACCGATAGATCGGGGACTGTTACTGACATTGGTCAAACCTTAACAACGCTATACTGAGAGTATAGGTGATAAATTTTACTCTGCAGCGAATGTAGATTAAGCCGTGATAGTATTGTGAATTACGAAGAGTGTTTGGATTATTTATGGAAGATGCACACAAATTGAGTCGACGCGCTACACAGGCTTCAGTATTGGTCGCGGCTATTTTGATTGCGTTAAAAACCTGGGCTTATATGGTTACTGATAGCGTCAGTATGTTGGGGTCTTTGCTGGACTCTATGCTCGATGGCGCCACTGCTTTCATAAATTTCCTAGCACTGCGCTACGCACTCACTCCCGCCGATGAGGAGCACCGCTTTGGGCATGGCAAGATGGAGTCCATTGCCGCACTTGCGCAATCCACGTTTATGATGGGTTCAGCCCTAGTATTGGTGCTTAATAGCTTCGATATCATGTTAGACCAACGACAAGTCACTAATAGCACCATTGGTATTTCAGTGAGTGCAATCGCAATTATATTGACGCTAGCGTTGGTCAGTTATCAAAAATACACATTGCGTCGCAATAAGTCCTTGGTCGTGGAAGCCGATTCGTTGCACTATCAGGGTGATGTTTTAATGAATATTGCGGTGATGGTGGCGTTTTTATTTGTTGACTTTGGGCTGATTTGGTTTGATGCGGTTATGGCCATTGCCATCGCGGTATTCATCAGTTACAACGCATTTAGTGTGGGCAAGAGAGCCTATGAAGATTTGATGGATAAGCAGCTGCCAGAAGTAGAAAAGCAGGTCGAGGCTATTGTCGCGAAAGCCCATGGAACGGAGGGTTGTCATGATGTGCGTGTCCGCCAGGCAGGACAAGATATTTTTATTCAACTTCATCTCGAATTGGATGAAGAATTGACACTCTGGTCAGCCCATGAAATTGGTGATCGTATTGATCATCAAATCCGAGAAGCATTCCCCAATGCGGACGTTTTGATACATCATGACCCGGTAAAAACCTAAGGTAGTGGAATGGGCAGACGCCAAGGATTTTTACTGTGTTTAACAACCATACCTCTTTTTAGTCATGGGCAGCTGGAGCCTCCAGTGCTTGATGTCATGCCTACGTTTGCTGAAGAGCCTGAGCGAAGCAGTGATAAAAAACTAAGTCAAAGCGATGAAACGGCAACATCGAGTAACACTAATGGTAAAAACCCTTATGATACTCTGAAATTTCTTGATTGGTCTCGCTCACTGGTATCCGGTTACGTTGAATCGCTAAACGATGGTGTTGATTCTTTCTTTATGAGCGCCTTTTTTGATGATGAAGTCATAGCCGATCAATCATCAGGAAGTAATGGCCGTCTATATTTTATTAGCCGACGAGAGGAAGCTGATAATCCAGATTATCAGGTGGGAGTTAATTTGCGATTAACTCTTCCCCATAGTCGGGATCGTTTCAAGTTACTTATCGAAACCGACGAAAATCAAGATGATCAAATTGAAAATGATATTCTCAATACCACTGATAATGTAACCTACTCAACAGCTTTGCGCGTTGATTTAGAACCACGAGATAATTGGCGTACGAGTTTCGATAATGGAGTGCGATGGTCGGGAGAACCTGTCTATTTTAGCCGTGTTCGTGTACGTCGCGTGGACTACCACAATTATTGGAGAACCCGGCTGTACCAGCAAATTGGTTGGCGGACAGATGAAGGGTGGGGAGCATTTACGTCGGTCAGTGGTTTAATGCCATTAGGTTTTCATCGTTACTTAAATATCAGCTTAAGTGGCGACTATTTACTGGACAATGATTATGTCGATTTAGAAGCCAGTTCAGCCATATTTGATGAGCTAAGCGAGCGAGCCGCCATGCTCTATCAATTCAAGATACTCGGTAACACACTCGAATACGGAAAGGTAAGCGATGTCATCTTTTCGGTAAGCTACCGTCGCAAGATATATGATGATTTTATCTTTGCTGAAATCATTCCGGAGTTAGCATGGCCCCGAGATCGAGACTATGAATTTACTCCGGCAATCACTTTTCAATTAGATTTTATTTTTGGCCAGGATGATTAAGCGTATCTAATAGCTTGTCTTTCTCTTGCCACAAATCACCAACCCAGCTTTGCACTTGCTGACGGAATTCCGGATCTTCGTTGTAATCACCGCTCACGAATGCTTGGGGGACTGGCAGCTCTTCAATATGCACACTGACTTGGTGAACCTTTCCGCATAGGAAATCCCAAAAACTTGGGATACCTTCTGGGTAGGCAATGGTGACATTCAAGATGCTTTGGAACTTATCGCCCATGGCATTAAGAGCAAACGCTAGACCGCCGGCTCGAGGTTTTAGTAAGTTTTTGTATGGACTCTGCTGTTTATCATGTTTAGCAGGTGTAAAGCGCGTGCCTTCTAAAAAGTTCATAACACTCGTAGGTACTTGAGCAAACTTTTCACAGGATTTACGAGTTGTTTCCAAATCCTTGCCTCGCATTTCTGGGTGTTTTTCCAAGTATTCTTTGCTATAGCGTTTCATGAATGGGAAGTCTAATGCCCACCAGCATAGGCCCATGACTGGTACTTTGATGAGTTCTTGTTTCAAGAAAAATTTCAGTAGCGGAATTTTTCCATTAAACACATGCTGTAAAACCAAGATGTCCACCCAGCTTTGGTGGTTGGCGTTGACTAAATACCAGCCACGATAATTGAGCTGTCCTAGACCTTTTACATCCCAGTCAGTTTTTTGTGTTAATGACATCCAAAAGCTGTTGCCAGCGATCCAAACTTCGGCGATTTTTATCAGCAAAAGATCGAAGTATTTACGTAAAAAAGGGATTGGCAATAGTAATTTGATCACTGCCATGAAGAGCAGTAAAGATGCCCAAATCAGGGTGTTTGAGACCAATAAAATACTAGCGAGGATGCCAACGATAGGCGCAGGTAAAAAATTAAACATGTGTTTACTCAAAAAAATAAAAGGCACTTTATCCAAAAAAGTGCCTTTGCGTCAAAACAAAATCTTACGAAAGCATTGTTTTTAATTGTTGTTTTTATTTTGCTTTGGCTTGATTCGCCGCTTGGATAGCTGTCAGTGCAATGGTGTAGATAATATCTTCTACTAAAGCACCACGGGACAAATCATTTACCGGTTTTGCCAAACCTTGCAACATTGGGCCAATACTTACGACATTTGCACTGCGCTGCACCGCTTTATAGGTCGTATTACCTGTATTTAGGTCAGGGAAAATAACGACGCTTGCCTGGCCGGCAACCTTACTATCGGGTGCTTTAGATGCGGCTACGCTTGCGGTGGTGGCCGCATCATATTGCAGTGGCCCATCGATCAGCAGATCGGGCCGGTTTTTTTGTGCAATGCTGGTGGCTTCACGTACTTTTTCCACATCGCTGCCACTGCCGGATGAGCCAGTGCTGTAGCTGATCATGGCAACTTTGGGGGCGATACCAAAGGCTTCTGCACTTTGTGCGCTTTGCAGTGCGATATCCGCTAGCTCAGAAGCATTGGGGTCTGGGTTGACTGCACAGTCGCCATATACCATTACCTGTTCTGGTAACAGCATAAAAAATACCGAGGACACCAGCTTAGCGTCTGGAGCGGTTTTTACTATCTGCAGTGCAGGACGAATAGTATTCGCTGTAGTGTGTACGGCACCACTGACTAAACCATCCACTTCGTCTAGGGCAAGCATCATTGTTCCCAATACGACATTGTCTTCCAGCTGTGCCTCTGCCATTGGAGCCGTTAGGTTTTTGTGTTTACGTAGCTCGACCATTGGATCGATATAGCGCTCACGGATGGCTTCTGGATCGAGTATTTCAAGGTCTTCCGGTAATGTTACACCTAAACTTGCTGCCACTTGTTGAATTCGCTCTGGGTTACCTAGCAGAACACAGCGTGCAATACCTCGTTGCTGGCACATGGCGGCTGCCTGAATGGTTCGGGGCTCATCACCCTCTGGCAATACGATGCGCTTATTGGCTTGGCTGGCAAGCTGCACAAGTTGGTAACGGAAGGCTGCAGGACTGAGTCGCACGTGATGGTCTACTTCTAAACGCGCTGCTAGATATTCACTGTCCAAGTGCTCTGCCATGTGCGTCATGATCGCGTTCATACGCTGTGGGTCGCTGGCTTTAACACCATCGTCCATACTGGCTAGCTGTGTTGCTGTTGTGAAGGTGTCTGTGCTTACTTTCAGCACTGGCATATGGGCTAGAGCGGGCGCGATGAGCCCCATGACACGTTCGTCTGGATCAAGATCGCTGGTAAATAAAAGGCCCGCCAAGGGCATGCCGTTTTGTGCAGCCATAGCAGCGGCTAGCAATATGTCTTCGCGGTCACCTGGTGTCACAATGAGGGCGCCAGGTTGTAAAGCTGTAATCATGTTAGGAACAGTACGTGCGCAAAGACTGATGCGTTTAACACGGGCGTCCTCCATATTGGCCGCACTGATGACATCAGCTTGTAAGTAATTGGCAATATCTTTGGTTCGCGGTGCAACCAAATCAGAATCCCATGGAATAAGGCCAAGCAATTTAAAATGATCGGTTTCCAAAGATTTATAGGACGCTTTGAGTTCGTCCAAACTGAGTGGCGTAGGTTCTGGTCCCTCCTGCGTTTTAATTGGAATACTGCGGTTTGCAGGGGCATTAATTTTATTCAGGATAATACCCAATAGCTTTTGGTTTTTGTCACCACCGTAAAGGTTCTTCGCCATATCCACATGGCTTGCCAAGGCTTTTTGATCACGATCATTAGGTGCAGCCACGAGAATGACTTCTGCGTCCAATGTTTTTGCCATTTCTACATTCAGACGCAACGCGTAGGGTTCATTTCTATCAGGTTCGACACCCTCGACAATCACCACATCGACGTCTTTGGCGATCTTATGGTGCATGGCAACCACTTCTTCCATGAGGCGATCATGTTTTTTATCGCTCATCATTTTTTGTGCTTCTGGCAAGCTAATGGGAGTGGGTGGTTGCTTGCCACTGGCGGCGGCGATTAATTCTATCGAACGGTGAGTATTGTCGTATTGTTCGCGAGAAATAGGTTTGCATGCGGCGACTTTTACGCCCAGTTGATCTAGTGCGCGCATGAGTCCCAATGTAATGGACGTGAGTCCGGTTTTCATTTCCGTCGGCGCAATGAAAAACGTATGCTGCATGGATTACGCTCCTTCGTCCTGTAACTGTGCGATGATGCTTTGCGTGTCTTGCGCGATCATCATTTCTTCATTCGTGGCAACGACCATTGCTAGAGTACTGTCATCACTTGTAATACGACCGCTTTCATCGCCATTTTGTTGATTTCGCTCACCATCCAGCTTAAAACCGAATATTGTCATCTGTTCAAGAATTAAACTTCGAGTTAATGCATCGTTTTCACCAATACCCCCGGTAAAAACGAGCGCATCAATGCGTTCAAGATTGGTCGCTAGAGCACCCAAGTAACGCGCGATTTTATAAGCAAATAATTCAATGGCGAGATTGGCACGTCTATCGCCTTTTTCTGCATGTTGCTGAATAGTACGCATATCATTGCTAATACCTGATACCCCGAGTAGACCACTCTGTTTGTTGTATAGGGTCATGATGTCATCTTGGGTCATGTCTAATTGTTGATTTAGGTACTCACTTAGACCAGGATCCAGATCACCACTGCGTGTACCCATAGGTAAACCTTCAAGTGGTGTTAGGCCCATACTGGTATCTACACTTTCGCCGTTTTTCACTGCACAGGCACTACAACCGTTGCCTAAATGCGCGATTAAGAACTGGCTATCAGATTGACTGATGCCTAGTTGTTGCGCTGCTTTTTGGCTCACATAACGATAACTGGTGCCATGGAAACCATAGCGACGAATAGCATGTTGTTCGTATAGTTCGTAAGGCAGTGCATACAAATAAGCTTTGTCTTCCATGGTTTGATGAAATGCAGTATCAAAGACAGCAACCTGATGAATTTGTGGCAATAGTTCGCTGATGCTATGAATACCTTCCATGTTAACGGGGTTATGCAAAGGGGCTAAATGATTCAACTGATCCAGTTTTTCAATGTTTTCTTGGGTAATCAGCATGGATTCGCTAAAGGTCTCACCACCATGAACAACACGATGTCCAACACCAGCTAGTGTTGTGAGTAAGTTGTTTTGCTCTAAAGTGGAAATCAACGTACTTATGGCATCTTTATGTACGGCGCCATTAGCGAGCTCTATATCATGTTTTTGATCGTCGAATTTGTATTCAAACCGCGCGTCATTGCCAAGTCTTTCTGCTAAACCACTCAAGGCAACGTGTCCGCTTTGTGGTTGAATGACAGCAAATTTAAGTGAGGAACTTCCTAGGTTTAAAACCAAAATGTTTTGTTGAGCAGTCATTAGAATCCTTGATATCTATTGACGGGTTATGCGTGACTAAGCTCCTGCATATGCAGAGGAGCTCTGATTGAAGGTGGAACGGCATTTTCGATTGCTTTAAGGACTGATATCGCTTCCCTATATGGTTGCTTATCAGGTCTTTCAAGAACGAACTTTACTTGAGTTTGGAAGTGTGGACCTGCTTTTTCGCAGTTTTCGACTCGAGCATTGACCTCACGCAAACTATGGGTGCCTGCGGATAAATTGATGAACACAAGTTGACCGGGTTTTAAGCGAACGCGGCTTTGGAAAATCAGTGAATAGCGATTAAATTTAATCGCTTTAGCTGATACTGGCTTTTTGGGGCGGCCTAACCAACTTATTGTGTGAATGCTTAATTCCATGTGATCTCCGCGGCGAACGCTTATTTCCTCGCCTAAGTATATGCGATATGGGCCATTCTAGCGATTAGCCGCCGCTTTTTTTGACGGTATGTCCCAGTTTTTGTAAATAATCAACGCTTTGGTCGGCTAAATCACCTTGAAGTTCAATTACCCAATTTTTTACCGCGCCGCCGCAGCCGAAGCGCTTCTTCATTTGTTTGAGAAGCAGGCTGTATGCTTTTTTATCACCGTCATATCCCTGAATTAAGGTAACAGTCTTACCTCCGCGGCCTTTTTTTTCTCGCTGTACTCGTAAAATCCCGTCGCTTTCGGGAGCAGAGCCTTGTTTGCAGGTGCATTCATCTTTGGGTTGTTCGCAGCTTGGGCATAATTGTCCAGTTTCGGTGGAATAAACCAGAGCCATGTGCATCCTCATTTTCATTCTGTTTGAGTGACGCATTGTAATCGTCAAATGTCGTGGCGTTAAGGTACTTATCCCAAATGGGTAAGGATAGGACAGGATGATTGTGTACCTGAAAGGTGTGTCGTGTCACAAGCGCGCCGAAAACCCTTAGAACTATTGTTTATTAGAGGGTGATTTCAATGTTAGCCACATGGTTTATGGGGTAAAGTATGCGCCCATTATTAGCAATAAAAAAGCAATAAAAACCGTTACTTAGCGTTGCTTTAAGGAAAGTGGGGGCGGCATTGAAAGCCAATATTGAAAGGGGTGTTCATGAAGGATAATTTCCTTGTCGACATCCAAATAGCACACAGTGAGTTGAGCATGCGTCTTAAGCAATGGCTTAAAGACTGCGTTCAGTTAGAGTTAGGACACTCACAAGATGCGCATTTACACATTTGGGATATGGCAACTTTTCGCTATCAGCGTCAGCTTGGTCAGCCCGTGCCGTTGTCGACCGTGGTGTTAGATGAGACATATGAGGCCGATCATGAACGAGAGGTTCTGATGAGCGGTGCCTTGGATTATGCCCATCAGCAGTTACCCGCAACCAATCTTATCCTTCGACTATCTCTCCATGTGCAGCGTTTAGAGCATGTGCAAAAGCTAGAAAGCCTGAGTATCACTGACAACCTCACTGGTGTATTCAATCGTCGGAAATACGATGAAGACTTAGATCGTTGCTGGCGTCAAAGTATTCGTCAGCAAACGCCATGCACGCTTTTGTTACTGGATGTTGATCATTTTAAGGTATTTAACGATACCTACGGTCACTTGGCAGGGGATCAGTGTTTGCGTGAAATAGCCAAAGTTTTTCAAGAAGAAGCCGTACGTCCTCACGACACGGTGGCGCGCATTGGTGGCGAGGAATTTGCGATTATTTTGCCCGACACGCCAAAAATCGGGGCTGTTCACGTCGCAAACCGAATCTTAAAGCGCGTCAGCAGCCTAGGTATTTTGAATGAAGAAACACCTTTTGGCGTGGTCACATTGAGTGCGGGAATCGCATGTGTTACGCCAACGGCAAAAGATCGATTAGTGAATTTCCAGAGTCATGCCGATGATGCGCTTTATGAGGCTAAGGCGAAAGGTCGCAACTGCGTGGTATCAGAGGTCAGCAGTAGTCCGCATATTTTTGCGGATTAAAAATAGTCGTTTCTGTTTTCCAACAACGGCATGACTTGTACCCGAGTTTGAGTGCGCAGCACCATATTTTTTAGGTGGGATTGTAAGGCTTCTACCGCTTCTATCACTGTGGTTGGCGGATAAGCAATGATCTCATAATCATAGTGGTGATCTTGCACGGATACCTTGTTGAGCTCAGTGAGTTCGCTCTGTAAAAGCCGAATTAAATTAAAGCACACGTCTTTGCTGGGAATATCGTTGGCTTCCCAATAGATATTCTCTATACAGCTCAATAACTCGTCTAAATAAACCGATGCCTTAGCAATACTGACTGCCATACATTACCTCAAAAACAATACTCACTGGAATTCAGTTTAGACAAGGCTGGCAGGTTTGCGTAAGAGGATGGATAAAAAGTTGTTACCATCCTTGGGTACTGTAATGAACGCTAAGACTTGGCCTTTTGCGGTTTTTTACGCACATAAAGGGTTTTAATGGCTTTGGCAACCAAGGTGCCGTCTTCAGCCCGGACCTCTACTTCAAATTCAGGTAGATATTTCTGTCCATCCTCGGTTTTTGCTTTAATATCGTCCAAGTGTTCTGGGCTGACTTCAAAATGCGCAATCACAGTGCCACGACCAGGGCTAATGAATTCGATTTTGGCCTCTTTGTCCCAAACGATGTATTCAGGGCCCAATTGATTCATAACCAATAGCATATGGAATGGGTCGACCATTGAGTAAAGGCTGCCCCCAAAGTGAGTGCCAACATAGTTGCGATTGTACCAGCGCAATGGCATTTCAACGGTGGCACTGGAGTAGTCATCGGCTAGGTGTTTTACCTTAACACCGGCACCACGATAGGGGCCGTACCAGTTTAAAACATGACGCAAGAAGCGTGGTTGGTTGAAAAACTGAACGAGATTTTTTTTCATAAAAACGAGTTAGATAGGACTTAAAGCGCCTATTCTAACTCATATTTTGAATTTGGGTTGCTTTCAGATTCAAAAGCCGACAAGTCATCGTAACTATAATAGGGATGTTGGCGTTTTAAAATGCGATCGATATTGGCCTGACTGGTTTGTGCAAGCTGTTTTCGGTCCATGGTTTCCCCATCTAAACTCGGTAAATAATATACCTCCACCAGAGTATGCTTTTGTCGAGCTAGTTCTAGAATATTCCCGACAATGCCATCATCGTCTACAAACGGTGCAGAGTCACAAGGTTTATCATCGGCATTCCAATAGCGCAGGGCGATAGGTTGTACGCGAGTTCGTTCACGCACTGCGATTTCAAACATCATAGGGTAGAAAAATTCGGTTTTTCGGCCACTACTGGTTGTACCTTCTGGAAATACAAATAAACGTTCTTGCTTACTAATAATCGACTGTGCCCGCGGTAAGGAGCGATAGACCTGAAACTTGTTGTGACGGCGAATGAACACGGTCCCCAATAAGCTCGTGACGAACCCCACAAGTGGCCAAGATCGAACCTCAGACTTGGCAATGAAGTGCATCTTTTTGAGCGAGGTGAACATCAGAATATCGAGCCAAGAGATGTGATTAGCAACCCAGAGTTTTGCTTGTGGATCAGCTTGTCCAATGCGTTGAATACGAATGTTCAATACGCTGAGCAAACGCTGACAAATAAAGGACTTACTGTTTTGCATCCATTCTTGACGGCGTTGACTATTGCCAACACAAAGATAAATGATAATGAGAGTGAGCAACAAGGTGATCAGTAGTACCAAGATGCTCAAGAGCTTAAGTGGAGCCAAAAGACAACGAATTATCCGCATAATGGGTCTCAGTAATTAGCGTAAAAAATGCTTCATATAGCGCATGTTGAGCTTGTTGCGATCCAGTAATAGGAAGACGTCCGCGCAGTTAAATGATTGATCCCAGAATGCTTCACCACAGACTTCACAACCCATGCGCAGATAAGCTTTCAGCAGGGGAGGTAAGTCCGATTTGTTGCAGCGCTCAAATTCTACTTGCGGCAGGGTTTTCTTTGGTTCAACGCGCATCTGTGCATCGCTTAAATGATGCTGTCGTACATAGTTCATAACGGCTAAGGCTTTAGCGATACCTGGACGCAGGTCAATACTGGCGCAACCCATAAGATAATCGATATCGTTGTCTAGCATGTATTGGCCGATTTGTCCCCACAGCATGGCGATGGCTGCGCCGTTTCGATAGTCGGGATGGATACAAGTACGACCTATTTCGATGTAGCGCTTGGTTTGATCAATAATAGAGTCGAGTTGAAACTCACCTGCACTATAAAACTCACGATTCGACTTTGGGAATTGATGAGCAATGACCCGGCTGTATGCAATCACTCTCTCGCTGGCGAGGTCTTTCACCACGATATGTAGGCAATTATTATCGAATTCATCTTGATCCAGACCGTCAATACTTTCAATTTCAGCACCAAACGCCTCAGTAAAGACCTGATAACGTAATGCAAACGCTTGCTCAAGGTCTGTAGTGTCCTGAGTAAAATATCCAGACAGCGGCACTGTAGCGGTTGATAATGCAGCTTGCATGGCACATCTCCTTGCGATGATTAACTTTATTTACGGTAGAAAATCAATATGACAGTGGGGTGACAGCTTAGTGAACAAGCTGTTAAACGCATGATGTTGAGCTAACCTTGAATGAAAGGTGAGAGATAGGGGTTTGGGAAATATGCAGCGAGTCATTTGGGCTATGATTCTATTTTTGATACAAGCATCGGTGCATGCGGATTTTTTCAGCCACAAAGCACCAAATAAGCCAAGCACAGCAGAAATCCAGTCTATTTTTGCACAAGAGTTTGAGCAACAGTTGCTGTTTTTTCTGCCATTTGATTTTCCTATTGAGATTGAGCGCACACACGCGACAATGGCGAAAGCACTACTGCCTTGGGTTGAATTGGGATTGATTAATAAAAAGAATACGCGTTTTCTTGCTGAAAAACAGATGTATGGTGAGCTTCGAGAAGTGAGTGTAGGAGGCTACCTGTATTCGCTTAATCAAGAGAATCCCTATGTTTCGGAACAGGGCTTTTTTTACGGTCGGCCTAAATTAAAATCGGTGCTAGATGTGCAACAGCCAACTCACATCAATGCCAACTATGTGACCGAGGTCTATCTCACTTGGTATGTTTTGGATATACCTGATTGGGTTCAGCAAGTGGATTTGCGGCATCGTAAAATGCGTCTGCTTCGGCGCGCTTTAGAAAGTGAATCAAAGCCTTTTGAAGAACGCCTATACTTTAAATATCAGGATGGTAAGTGGCAGTTGTGGGATGACGAGGGTCGTCAGACCCTCTTTTAAATTGTCTATCCAAGCGCAAAGAGTGTTTTATGCACCAAGCAACGACTGACCGCAAACACGCAAAAGTTGACCATTCAATGAACCACTGGCCGGTTGCGCGAAAAATGCTACGGCTTCTGCAACATCCTCTGGTTTACCGCCTTGAGATAAGGAATTCATTCTACGTCCCATCTCTCTTGTCATAAATGGAATCTGTTCTGTCATTTGGGTTTCAATAAAGCCAGGGGCGATGGCATTAACGGTACGATTACTATTTTGCCATTGTTTGGATTGTGCGCTGACGTACCCTGCTATGCCTGATTTTGAGGCACTGTAATTGGTTTGGCCAACATTGCCTGCAATGCCGCTGATCGAACTAATACAGATTACGCGAGCATCTTCTGCAAACATACCGGATTTCTCCAGAGCCTGATTGATGGACATGGGTGCCTTTAGATTGATGTTAATGGCCATATCCCAAAAGTGCTCTGGCATGCGAGCAATGGTTTTATCTCGGGTCACGCCGGCGTTGTGAACCAAAATATCCAATGGCTCACCCTTAAGTGCTTGCTGAATATCTTCGGCTGCTGTGTCAGATGTAATATCTAAGCACAAAGCCGTACCGTTTACTTCTGACATGGTGTTTTCAAGTGCTTGCTCGGCTTGTGGAATATCCAAGCCAATGATATGCGCACCGTCCCTATGGAGTGTTTTCGCAATAGCAGCACCAATACCTTGAGCAGCACCTGTAACTAACGCTGTTTTCCCCGCCAGAGGTTGTTGCCAGTTGGCTTCTTCAACAGAATGCTGATTAACTATTAGAGGCTGACCAGTTACGTACGCTGCGCGAGCGCTTAATAAAAAATTGATGCTACTAGCAGCAGTGTCTGTAATGTCTTGGTCAACGTATAACAGGTTTACATAAATAGCTTTACGACCGAGTTCTTTTGCTAGCGATCGAGTAAAGCCATTAAGAGCAGACATAACGCTAGCTTGTTCAGCACTGTCACAGCGTTCAGGGTTGCGACCGATAATCAAAACTTTTGCGGTAGGGTTTAGTGCGTTCGCGGCTTTGGAGAAATCGTCGTAAAGTGATTTTAAATCCGCACTGGTTTGCAGTTGGCAAGCGTCAAAGATGTGAGCATCGTATTTTTTATCTGCTTGTCGGACTTCATGGTTGATACCACATTGGTGAAGAACGCGTGCTAGGGACTCTTGAGCTGGTTCTGCCATTGCCACTGTGTTTTTTACCCAAGGGATTTCACCAGCAAAGCGAGGTAAATCAACAGGTGGTTTTACGCCCATTGCAGACAATAGGCCTTGGCCGACTTTGGAGTAAAAGAGACGTTCAATCATGGAGCTCATTATTATAAATCCTTAACAGGGTAAATCAGTTTTTGGCGAGTTTGGGGCAGGACCCTTTACACTAAGAAGAAAGGCCAGCTCAACCACAAGTTCAGGATGACAAGCGCAAGTATACTAATCCACGTAAACAAGGTGCCGTGAAAGCGAGCCATATGCACTTTCCCCAAGCTTTTCTTGAAACCATAAGCGTGGCCAAAACGTGCGGCGACGAAGGTGAAGCCAAGCACATGCAATATTAGGGTGGCGGCACCATTCACTTCTGCCAATGCAAGTAACAGCAAGGCGATAGGCATGTACTCTGCAGCATTAGCATGGTTTCGCCCTGCAACAAGTAGTTCTTTCGTATCGTGGCCTAATCCTTTTTTTTGCGATTGGCGAAAACGTACAACGTCATAGGCAAGGTAAAGCAGAATTAGGGCGCATATTGATGCATAGAGCGCGGTAATGGGTAGAAAGGGCATGGTCGAACCTTAGATATTGTCATTTTTTGTCTGAACATTAGGGGCAGAGCCCCGTCCTGTCAATGGCCAAGTAGGCAGGTAGAGACTATAAATATACTAGGGACACGTGTATTTTCCGTCCGTTGGCGTATTTGGAGTAATGGGGCTTTGTAGCCCGACCTTAATTGTTTATGGAACAGTATTTTTACCTAAGATTGTTCAGTCTAGTTTTGGCGCTTTTATTTTGTATAGCGCTGGCGGCTCGTCATCCACAGCACGTAAAGAAATGGCAGATGCCGATCCTCTTTGTCGGTGTTCTGTTGCTTTTATCATTGGTGTTCGTTTTAGGTTATATCGATACGCCCAATATTCCATTTTACCTATTTGATCTTGTAGTCTTAATGATTGTGATAGCAGCGTTAACAATCGCTTACGACAATATAAAGTCAAAAAAGTATCTAGAGGGCCTTCAGCATGATCAGGTTTGGCAGACTGCAATGTATAAACAAATGCCAGCCTCGATCTGTGTTGAACAGTACGGAAAAATCGTTTTTAAAAATCAAAGTTTTCAGATGTTGCAAGAGAGTCTTCAGCAAGCAAATCCATTTGCCGAGTGCAACTGGGGGCAGAATGAAATCTCATTGGAGGTGAAACAAGGTCTGCCGATTGACTTTCTAGTTCATAAATTCTTATTGAACGAGGGAAATGAGGTCGATGACAAAACAGCATATCTGGCTGTGTCTATTCAGACGCTTAGGGATCAACAAAGCTTCCTTCATCAATTATCAGAAAATCGTCACTATCAGCAAAAACCTGTCATTAATTTGGTTGTCGATGCCATTCATCAGGCTTTGCCAAAAGGGTTGATTTATCTTGGACGTTACGACCGCCAAAACCAGTCCTTTACCTACTTAGCTCATCAGTCCCAAGACAGTGAATTACAGATATTTGATGAATTATTATTGCCGGATGAATTGATCCAGAATGCTGAGGGATGGTTTAACCTAGATGATAACGCCAAAGCATTACTGCCATCCAGCCATGGCCTGACAGGATATAGTGCCGAGGATCGATGGGCTTATGTTATACGCAATAATGATCAGCAGATTTTAGGAATTGTATTTATTCTATTACCATACAAACAAACCTTCTCACAAGGTTTCATCGATTTCCTTTCGATACTGGTCTATCAAATTCAACTTGAATTAGCTCATTCGAAAGATCAATTAAAACTCGAACAAAATACGAAAAGATATCGATCATTTATCCAAAATAGTAATGATGCCATCCTAGATTTAAAAATCGATCCAGCCATGGATATTAACTTAGACAGTGATAAGCAATGGGATCTGATTTTAGAGAATGGCCAAGTCGCTCAAATTAATCAACGATTTTGTTCCTTATTTGAGGTTCCTAAAAATGCCGATACAACACTGATACTGAATACAAAGAGTATTAAGCATGTTATTCGGTACATACTACAAAGTAGTAATCCAAATAGTAATATTGAAACTCGCTTCATTAATTCGTCAGGCGAAGTCTTATGGCTGCAGTGCACAACTATGGCCGAAATCTATGATGATAAACTTTTTGGCATCTGGCTGATGACACGGGATATTACCGAGAATCGGACACACATCGAACGTCTTGAATATAAAACTCGTCACGATGATCTGACTGGGTTGCCGAACCGCAATGCATTATCAGAATTGTTAGATGAAAAAATAGAGTTAGCTAAGCAATTTGGTTTAAAAGTTGGTTTGTTATTTTTTGATTTAGATCGCTTTAAAGAAGTGAACGATGCCCTTGGTCACAATTATGGCGATGTTCTGCTGAAAAAAATACCGCAGCGGATAAATAATTACTTGCAACCTATTAATGCGAAGTTATGCCGGCTTGGTGGAGATGAATTTGCAATTGTGATTCCGACTATTGAAAACACGGCTCAGGTTCTCGAATTAGCCAAGGATATTCAAACGGCGCTTAGGCAGGCTTTCGATCTGGGTCAGCTTCATGTGGAAGTCAGTGCCAGTTTAGGGGTTAGTTGCTATCCAGAGAACGGAAGTGATGTTGGCACACTAATGCGTTGCGCAGATGTCGCCATGTACAAGGCAAAACATACTCCGGGAGGTATTCTTAGCTATAGTGCCAACCTAGATGAAGGTAGCCCTCGGCGTTTAGCCATAATGGCAGCGATTAATAGCGGATTAAAACAAGATCAGTTTTTTTTGCATTATCAACCAAAAATGGACTTAAAGACTGGGCACGTAACCGCAGCAGAAGCTCTAATTCGATGGCAGCACCCTGAAATGGGGTTGATCAGTCCAGGTGAATTTATTCCGTTGGCGGAAATGAGTGACATCATCATTGATTTGACCGAGTGGGTATTGGATCAAGCTATTTATCAGCTTAAAAAATTCCAACTAAGCCAAAAAGATGTTCGATTATCTGTGAACGTGTCTACCCGAAATTTATTGGATGATAATTTAGTTCCTTATATTCACGCTAAATTGGAAGAGTATGATGTGCGGCCGCAGCAGTTGGAGTTGGAGATTACAGAAAGTGCACTGATGGTGGATCCGGATCGCGCGTTAGAAACGTTAAATAAACTATCCGGTTTGGGCTTGAGCATCAGTGTAGATGATTTTGGTACCGGTTATTCATCGCTTGTTTATTTGCGGCGTTTACCCATTGATTCACTTAAAATTGATTTAATGTTTGTGCGCAACATGTGCCGTAATGATCAAGATGCCATCATCGTGAACTCGATTATTAATCTCGGCCACAACTTGTCACTCACAGTCGTTGCAGAAGGTGCTGAAGATAAAGCAACTGTGGAAGTGCTAAAAACCATGGGATGCGATTATGTGCAGGGTTATCAAATAAGCAAGCCGGTGCCGGAAGATGAGTTTTTACGATTGCTTGATGAGTAGAAATACCGAGAGGAATAAATTAGGTAAGCCAGATTAGACGACTGACTTACCTAGATATTATTGATTTTAGGCTTTGTGATAGCTCAAAGCTTTTTCCACTTCTTCTTTACTGCCCAAGAAAACAGGTACGCGCTGGTGAATTTTTTCTGGCTCTATATCCATTATATTGATCTCGCCATTCACCGATAAACCACCTGCCTGTTCTACCAACATAGACATTGGATTTCCTTCGTACATCAAACGCAATTTGCCAGGCTTGTTCGGTTCACGGTTATCCCACGGGTACATGAAAATACCACCGCGATTTAGAATACGATGAACTTCGGCCACCATAGCCGCGATCCAACGCATGTTGTAACGTTTTGCTAGTGGGCCTTCTTCACCAGCGAGTAAGTCACTTACATATGTTTGCACAGGCTCGGCCCAAAAACGCTGGTTTGACATGTTAATGGCAAACTCCTTTGTGCTTGGGGTGATTTGCACCTGCTCTTGTGTGAGTACAAATTCGTTTGAAGTTGGGTCTAGAGTAAAAATGTCTACACCTTTACCGGTACTCATCACGAGCATAGTGGCAGGGCCATAAAGCACATAACCCGCGGCCACTTGTTGGCGACCGTTTTGTAAGTAGGTGGCTTCTTTAGAAGGGTCTTCGCCGCGACTTGGTAGGATTGAAAAGATCGTGCCTACAGTGACATTAATATCGATATTACTGGAGCCATCCAAAGGATCATAAATCACTAAATATTGGCCATCTTCGTTGGCGGCTACGGGTAAATCTTCCTCTTCACTGGCAATACCTGCTACAACAGGGCATTCCGCTAGGCGCTCTTTTAGCAAATCATTGGAGATCACATCCAATTTCTTCTGAGTCTCACCTTGCACGTTTTCATTTTCAGCACTGCCCAGTACGCCGGCCATAGCCCCTTTTTGCAATAGAACGGAAATTTCTTTGCTGCAATCTAATACGCAATGAATGGCTTGTGCTAGAGAATCCGATACGCGGTGTTTTTCAAGAATGGTTTGAACGGTCTGCATGAATCAACCTAGGTAATTTTGATAATCGAGCCATTGTACACAAAGTGACTTTTTAAGGGCACCTCTAATCAGGCATTTTAAGCTCTGGCCTTGATCGTGTTTCAAGATCAAGGCGTGGTATTGAAGGTCTAACGGGTTAAATCGAAATATCACAACACAGAGATTGGAACACGAGCAAGGCCCCGAAGGGCAAGGCCTGTATCACCTTCCTTCGGTGTCAGACTTCTGGGAAAGGACTCGTTATTACGCGGCGAAGCCTTCCTTGAAGGAAAGCACTACAGGCGTCTTGCAGAGTCAAATTGACAGATTAGAGGTGCCCTTAAGGCTATTTCATGTCCGAAAAGGCCGCTTAAATTGAATTCCTTTTTCAGTCAATCCTAAAAGCGATCTTTCATATCTCTAATGACTGCAAAGACATCCTGAGGCTTGGCTAAAACCTGTCCACTGGCTTGTTCGGCAGCACGAACCACGTCTGGCTGATCACATCGCACAAACGGGTTACTTTTCAATTCCTCAACGACGGTTGTAGGTAAAGTAGGTTTACCCTTATCTCGTAGATCAGTACATACATCTTGGCGATGTAATATGTAGGTATTATTGGGTTCGACATGCAATGCAAACTGAATGTTCGCCAGAGTGTATTCATGGGTGCAGTAGATAATCGTATCCAATGGCAAATTAACAATGCTTTGCAATGATTCATAGTACTGATCAGCGGTGCCTTCGAACATGCGCCCGCAACCACAGGCGAATATGTTATCACCACTGAAAATATGGCCTTGGCTTTCTCCTTCTGGATTGGTCGTTTCTGTGTAAAAAACAATATGGTCCAAGGTATGACCCGGTGTATGCCAAGTTTTCCAACTAAGGCCCATGAGTTCCAGTGGCTCGCCGCCTAAAATAGGGTGATCTAATCCTGGAATATCAGCATGGCCAGTGCCATATACGACAGCATTAGGAAATGCATTCTTCATATCTAAAATGCCGTTTACGTGATCCCAGTGTTTGTGGGTGACTAGGATGTAGTCTAAATCTAGGTCTTGTTCGCGAAGATGATTGATAATGGGTTGGGCATCGCCCGGATCCACCACGGTGACTTTGCCCGCATGTTCAATAATCCAAGCGTAGTTTCCATTGTGCTCGATAATCGGTAGCGGAGTAACTTTGATCATTAAATAACCATTGCTAAAAAATTTACTACTTTATTCTGGGTTTGAGCCTCGTTGATTGCAAGGTGGCCATGGATTTAATAAGGCAGATCTCTCGATTGGAGTCACTAAGCTTAATATTCGATTTTAGTGAAAACGCAATAAACGGTTGAATTTACATAGGTTTTTTAAGACAATGGCGCAGCCTCTGGTCCCCCCGCAATAATAAACTGTGAACCCCGCCAGGCCCGGAAGGGAGCAACGGTAGCAGTGGACTTATGTGCCGGGGTGTGGCTGGAGGTCCTTCTCTGGCAACTTGCCTCATACTCCTATATGATTCTCTCTCGTTTTAGTCCGTATAATATTGATTCCTAAGGGCTTATTTAGATTTCCATGAGTTATCAAGTATTGGCGCGTAAATGGCGTCCACAATTCTTTAAAGATCTCGTCGGGCAAGAGCATGTCATGCGTGCTCTTATCAATGCGCTTGATAACCAACGCCTGCACCATGCGTATTTGTTCACGGGCACACGAGGCGTGGGTAAAACGACCATCGCACGTATTCTTGCTAAGTGTTTAAACTGCGAGCAGGGTATTAGCTCTGAGCCGTGCGGCACTTGCCAAAGTTGCCAAGAGATTAGCCAAGGTCGCTTCGTGGATTTGATTGAAGTGGATGCGGCCTCACGTACCAAAGTGGAAGACACCCGCGAGATTCTCGATAACGTGCAGTACGCGCCCACTCGTGGACGCTATAAAGTTTACCTAATAGACGAAGTGCACATGCTTTCCAACTCCAGTTTCAATGCCTTATTGAAAACACTGGAAGAACCGCCTCCACATGTAAAATTCTTGTTGGCAACCACAGACCCGCAAAAATTGCCCGCGACTATATTGAGTCGTTGCCTACAGTTCAGTTTAAAAAATATGACGCCAGAGCGCATTGTTGGCTACTTGCAGAATGTGTTGGCGCAAGAAAGTGTAGAATTTGAAGAGCCTGGTTTATGGTTATTAGGCCGCGCAGCGGAAGGCAGTATGCGTGATGCGCTAAGTTTGACCGATCAGGCTATTAGCTTTGGTCAGGGCGTGATCAAAGAGCAAGATGTTGCGGCCATGTTGGGCACCGTTGATCGTGGTCGAGTTTTTCAATTAGCCATCGCCCTTGCTGAAAATGATGCAGCACAAGCTCTGGCCCTTGTTGCGCAAATGGCTGAGCATGCGGTTGATTTCAATAATTTGCTTGCCGACCTAATTAATTTAATACATCGCATAGCGCTAGCGCAGGCAGTTCCTGAGGCCGTTGATAATAGCCAAGGGGATAAAGAGCAGGTGATGACACTAGCAGGTGCCATGAGCCCAGCGATGGTACAGCTCATGTATCAAATAGCACTGACCGGAAAGCGCGATCTACCACTGGCGCCTGAACCAAGGGCGGGTTTAGAAATGACGCTATTGCGCATGCTCAATTTCGCCCCGGTTGGTCAGCAGGCTGAAGCCCAAGCGGCTCAGTCGCAAGGTGCGGCTGGAGGGCCTGCCCCTGTAAAAAAGCCTGATCTGGCGCAGCTTAAGCGCCAGGTTCAGCAACCGAACCCGGCCACATCGATTTCTACGCCCCCAGAGAAAAGTCAGCCGCAAGTTGACGAAATTCAAGACATAGTAGAGACACCAGCCAACCAAGAAATTTCTGTCACGCCGTCACAGCAACCTGAAGCGTCTCAGGCCGAGATCAGCGCCGAACACGTTGTCGTAGATGACAACGCACCGCCTTGGGATGACGATGAGCCCGAGGCGCAGGCACACGCTAAGACAGCACCGGTGGCTGTTACTGAACCGACTGGTTCTGCGGCAGAACCAATAATCGACAGTGCGGAAACGGGGCAGCCAGAGCACCCCCAAGCGACTCAACCTGCTTCTGAGCCCGTGGCAAGAGTCACGACAGAACCTGAGCCTACACAGTCAGCCTCCGATGAATTTGCTGATTTACCGCTAACAGAGCAAACCTGGGCCATGGTATTTCATCGTTTGCCCTTGGAGGGCATGCTTAAGAACTTGGCCGCGAATACTTGTTTAATGACCGTTCAAGGGGATGACTTAGTATTTCATAGTGATGCGGCACACATGCGCTTATTTAATGACAATCATAAAAACGCCCTAAATCAGGCATTGAATCAAGTGTTTGCAGCCCAATATAGAGTGCAGGTCATCGAGGGCCCAATGCACCATGAGACGCCTGCGCAGCGCACTCAGCGCTTGCAAGCTGAGAAGTTGCAGGCGGCTAGGGACAGTATTGAAAATGATGAAAATGTGCAGGCATTGAGACAAGCCTTTAATGCACAGGTTATAATGGACAGCATTACGCCCTTGGCGGATTAACGTACACATTACAGATTAGGAGCACGTCATGATGAAAGGCGGCATGGGCAACATTATGAAGCAAGCCCAAAAAATGCAGGAAAAAATGCAAAAAGCCCAAGAAGAATTGGCTAATGCAGAAACCACTGGTGAGTCTGGTGGTGGTTTGGTAAAAGTTGTTATGACTGGCCGCCACGACGTGAAAAGCGTCAACCTTGACGATAGTTTGATGGAAGAAGATAAAGAGATCATCGAAGATCTTCTTGCAGCTGCTGTGAACGATGCTGTGCGTAAGATTGAAGAAACCAGCCAAGAGAAAATGAGTTCAATGACTCAAGGCATGGGCTTACCACCTGGTATGAAGCTTCCATTCTAAGCGAACTTTATGGCATCACTTAGTCCCCTCATTAACGAATTGGTTGAAGCATTGACCATTCTTCCTGGCGTTGGGCCCAAGTCAGCCCAGCGTCTAGCATTGCACCTGTTAGAAAAAGACCAGAGTGGTGCCCATCGTCTTGTGGGTATGTTAAGCAAGGCGCTGGATGAGGTGGGCCATTGTAAAAAATGTCGTAACCTAACCGAAAAAGAGTATTGTCCTATTTGCGATGATGCGAAACGTACCGATGAGCAACTGTGCGTAGTAGAAACACCGGCTGAGGTGCTTGCGATTGAGCAAACAGGCTTTAAGGGGCGTTACTTCGTATTATTCGGTCGTCTTTCACCGATTGATGGCATCGGTCCTGAAAAGCTCGGGCTTGATCAACTTAAGCAGCAAGTAGTAGAAAACGGCGTCAAAGAAGTTATTCTTGCTACGAATCCCACGGTTGAGGGTCAGGCTACTTCTCAATACATTCAGCAAATGCTGCAAGGCAGTAACGTACTCATCACTCGTATTGCTCATGGTGTCCCGCTAGGCGGAGAGCTTGAATATGTCGATGGCGGCACATTGGCCCACGCATTAGCGGGTCGCAAAGCCTTTGACTAGTGATACCTCTAAGAAAGCGTATTCGCCCCAACACCCAATAAAAAGTGTTTCATGAAATATATCGATACCCACATAGACTTAGCCAGCGCTTGTGAGCATTGGAATACCTGCAATCGCATAGCGTTAGATAGCGAGTTTATGCGTGTGGATACCTTTTATCCAAAGCTTGCGCTGATTCAAATTAACGATGGATCCGAGACCTATCTTGTGGATCCCGTGAGAATTAATCGCGCTCATCGAGGAGAGCCAAGAGAAGAGGTGTGGGGACCACTGATTGAGGTGCTTAGTAATCAAAATGTGGTTAAAGTCCTGCATAGCCCAAGTGAAGATTTTGACGCTTTCTATTCAAATTTAGGAGTTGTACCCAGCCCCATTATCGATACTCAATGGGCTGCCGCAATGGCCAGTATAGATGGCATTATGGGTTATCAAAAACTGGTAAAACAATTGCTCGATATTGATCTCGAAAAAGGCGCAACACGGAGCGACTGGCTACAAAGACCTCTAACGGATGAGCAAATTCATTATGCCGCAGATGATGTTGAGCATCTCTTGGAAATCACCAAACGATTAGAAACCCAGCTAGTAACGCAAGGCCGTTGGACTTGGTTGTTAGAAGACTGTGAAAGAATGGTCGAAGATTGGCTTATCGGACAAGAACAAGGCTATGGCATCGAGCGCATTAAAAAAGCGTGGATGCTCAAACCCAAGCAATTATTCACACTAGAGAAATTGCTGGCTTGGCGTGAACGCCGTTGTCGTACCGTTAATAAACCTCGTGGACATATCCTTAATGATTCATTGCTAGTGGATTTGGCCATGCGGTTGCCAACGTCAACAAAACAGCTATCTTCCATAAAGGGTATTCGCCAGCCAACAGTGCGCAAAGACGGTGAGCAAATAGTCGATATTATTCAGCGCTGCAAAGAATCCGAATCCAGTCAGTGGCCCGAACGTTTACCAAGGCCATTCAATCAGGTGGCCGGAGAGTGGTTCAAAGACATGCGCGATCTTGTGCAGAAAAAGGCAAAAGAATTGGATGTACCGCCAGAAATGGTAGCGCGCAAAAAGTCCTTAGAGGGAATGCTGCGTAAAGCCTATCCCAATGGACCCATAGAAATTCCCCGTTCACTGCAAGGATGGCGTGAAGAGGTGATCGCCACACCCTTAGTGGAAAAACTAAAAGCATTAGTGAACTAGAGAAATACCAATGACAAAATTATTGTGCACCGTATGGTCAAGCCCCAAGAAAGAAGAAATGTATCTCTATACAGAGCGTTTAAAAGGGCTAGAGCGTGTACCAGAAGAATTACTAAAGCTATTCGGTAAGCCAAAAGAAGTCATGGCCATTTTGCTAACCGAAGAAAAGAAGCTAGGTCGTGTAGACGTCAAAGATGTGATGGACGAGGTGCAAACAAAAGGGTATTACCTGCAAATGCCGCCCCATCGTGATGATTATATGTTGGATTTGTATAAAGATACGTCAGCTAAATATACAGACATCCTTTAGAGCCTAGTATCATTGTGATAGCTGTGTTGGAAATGCATTTTTTATCGGTCATTGGCTAAAGCCAACTCCCTCTAAAAGAATGCATTTCCGCCTTGCTCTCACTGCTTCACTAACGGCTCTATCGTATGACGTGGTAAAACTTGGACGCGGGCGTTATTTATAATGCATAAACGCCTTCCGCTTACCAAGTTTTTGCCTAGCCTTAGCGGCTTCGATGACGCTTCTAGCTGTTTAGTTGGTATTGTGATGGCTGTGTTGGAAATGCATTTTTTATCGGTCATTGGCTAAAGCCAACTCCCTCTAAAAGAATGCATTTCCGCCTTGCTCTCACTGCTTCACTGACGGCTCTATTGTATGAAGTGTTATTTCCTAGCCTTAGCGGCTTCGACGACGCTTCTAGTTTGAATTAGAAAGTATTAAATTGTTCATTGTCCTTGTTGTGAATGTTATGACGAAAAAAGAAAAACCTTTTTGGGAAACAAAAACCCTAAAAGAAATGAGCAAGGATGAATGGGAGAGTCTTTGCGATGGTTGCGCTAAGTGTTGTCTTCATAAATTAGAAGATGAAGATACCGGCGAAGTGTTTTATACCGAAATGGTGTGTCGCTATTTGGATCGTGAAAATTGTAACTGTACTGAATACAAGCGTCGTCAAGAGTTAGTCCCCCATTGTGTTTGGCTGACCCCTGATGATGTAGAAGAGTTTCATTGGTTGCCTTCTACCTGCGCTTATCGCTTAGTGCATGAAGGCAAACCATTGCCTAAATGGCATCATTTACGCAGTGGCAGTCGTCAAACCATTCACAAATATAATCACTCCATGCGCAAAAAAGGGATTCCTGATGATAAAATCCCTGAAGAAGAGTGGGAAGATCATATAATTTGGATTGAATAAATGGCCTATTACGAAACATATTTATATGCTTGGATTGTTTATCTGGCAGCATGTGTCGGGTTTTATTGGTGTGTTTTAAAAGTCAGCAAGTACTGGGAAAACACGGATGTCCGCGATTATTTGCGTATGTTTACAGCGGTTATTTTGTTTACGCCCGCAAGTCACGAGATGGATGGTATCCAAGCTATTGCTCCTGCGTTTATGGTCTTTGTGGCCGAGCTATTAACCTATGGTTTCCAAGAATCACTGCAAGGGCTATTACCGCTATTGCTGGCGCTATTCCTAGGTGCCACGGCGTTAGCTATTCATGCTTATTTTAAGCGTTCATTGCCAAAGAAAAAGCAAGAAAAGGCCAGTGAGTAATGGCGCAACTCTTACTGAAACTGCGTAACGTTCCTGAAGATGAATACCTAGAGGTATGTCAGCTATTAAACGACAATGATATTCCCTTTTACGAGACGAATGTAGGTTTCTGGGGAATAGGTGTAGCCGCTATCTGGTTAAATCGCGATGATGATTTACCTCAAGCACAACAATTACTGTCTGAATATATGGAACAGCGTCAGCGCCAAGCTCAAGCTGATTATCAGGCGGCTATTGAATCAGGTACTCAGCGAACTTGGTGGAGTACCTTCAGTCAGCAACCCTTCATGTTTATTCTATATATTCTGATCATCGGCTTTATTCTGGGGCTAACCATCATGCCGTTTCTTTCTCTGTAAGGATCAGCGTAAACAACACCCATAAAAAAAACGCGGCATGAATACACCGCTGCACCTTATATTTGAAACAACTGTTCTGTAATCAGTAAAGCGTCATCCCCGACGCGCGAAGCGCTTTGATCGGGGATTCATTAATAATTACCTTAACTGTTTTCTTTGGGTAAATCGTAAACCGTTAGCCCGCTTAAGTCGCGATCGCTTGGGAATACTTTGGCGGCTACGAAGTAGGTCACGATAAACATCACTACGTTTCCGACAAAACCTGTGTAATACAAGTCGAATGGAACCTGTAGGCTTTCTGGTAATAATTGGTTTTTACTCAGTATTGTCCAGCTCGTAAAAATCATGGTGCTAACCAGGCCCACCCAAATAGCACGGGCATCGCCTTTTTTGGTGAAGAATCCAATGAGATATAAGCCCAATAGGCCGCCACCTAGAATACTGGTCAATATGGTTGCGGTATCTTGCAGCGTTGTATTGTCGGCATGGGCTAAATAGATAGCTCCCAGAATCATTAGCACTGATGTAATGGTAGCAATCAACCAAGCCGCTTTTAGGTAGTGGCGGTCATTTTGCTCGGGTTTTAAATGGCGACGATAAATGTCTACGATGGAAACTGTTGAGATAGCATTGATCGAGCTATCCAGTGAAGACATAGCAGCAGCCAACGCAGAAGCGATAACTAAGCCAGCAACCCCCGCAGGTAAATGATTACTGATGAAGTAAGGTAGGATGCCTTCTGCTGCTTTTTCGCCATTAAGCATCATTGAGGCAGGTTCTGCAGGGAATTGCTGGAAGAAGACAAATAAGGCGGTACCTAAAAACATGTAAAACGCCCAAATTGGTAGCGAGCTAGCCACGGCGATTAACATGGCTCGGCGCGCTTCTTTTGTCGATTTAGAGGCGCAGTAGCGCTGAACGGTGTTTTGGTTAGAACTGTATTCTGTAAGCCATGCAATCAAGCCGATGAAAAGCATCATGGATACGGTTTTCTCATCAAACTGAATATCCCAGCCGACATTCTCGAGCAAACCATCATTGAGGACACTAAAGCTCAATTTATCGAAATCATTTGCCACGCTGAAGACTTGTCCTAGCCCTCCTGGTAGGGCATCGACGATGACCCAAAGACACAAAATACCACCTAACAACAATACGATGGTTTGCATTACGTCAGTCCAGATAACCGCATCTATGCCACCAATAATCGTATAGGTAGCGACAATCAGTCCTCCCACGACTATGGCCCAGGTGGCACTTAAACCGGTGAGCTCTTGGATGAGCAAAGAGAGTAAGAACAGAATCATGCTGATGCGCACAATTTGCGCAATGATGAACGCAATGGCGCCATACACTCGAACACTGGGCCCAAAGCGATCTTCTAAATATTCATAAGCAGTGGTGGTATTGCGGCGACGGAAGAACGGCAAAAAATAGTATGCAGCAAAGAGAACAGCTAGTGGTAGCATAAGGTTTGGAACAAATCGCAACCAGCTTGTCTTGAACGCGTCTCCGGGGTAGGCAAGGAAGGTAATCGAGCTGATAGAGGTGCCCACCAGCGATAGCCCAATAACCCAGCCGCTAAAACTGCGTCCGCCAACGAAATACTCCTCTGTATTGGTATTTTTACGTGAAAAATACACGCCAACGCCAGTAATCACTAATAAATAGCCGATAAGGGCTACTAAGTCTAAGCCGCCTAGATTCACGCTTGCCTCGTTAGATTTGTTGTTTTCAATTCTTATTGTTTGTATTCAGTCAGCTATCCGCACGGGGCCGAAATCTGAAGGACGCGGGATATTAGCAAATTTAAGGCTTTTTTAGAAACTTGCCATTAAATAATATTGATTATGAGAATTATTATAATTAGCATATGGCAATTGGATAATGCCAATTGCGCCCAGAGAGATTGTAATGAAGAAAAAACTGTTTAAGTGGCATAGCTACGCCGGGTTAATAGCCTTTCTACCAATTTTGCTGCTGTGTCTAACAGGTAGCTTTATTGTCTTTAAATATGAAATCGACACTCTTATTCGCGATGAAGTAGTGAGTGTACCAGTCATTGAAAACCAACAGCGTTTATCGCAAGACGTTTTGCTCGATACGATCGGCGAGAAATTTCAAGATCATGAAGTAGTAGGGTGGGTTTTATTCCAAGACTCTGAACGAAGCGATGTTGTGTACATCATGCCTAGAGGGACTAGTGATTGGTACCACATATATGTAAATGGGTATACTGGAGATGTCTTATCACAACCAGCTCAATCAACCGATAATCTCACTGATTGGATGGTGGAATTTCATGCATCCTTCCTTCTTCATGAGACAGGCTTGATTATAGCAAGTATTTTCTCTGTAGTACTTGTCTTCTTAGGTATATCGGGACTAATACTGCATAAACGATTCTGGAAAAATCTATTTAAGCTTCGAACCGGCGCCAAAAGGATTTTGTATTACAGTGACTTACATAAATTATTTGGCGCATGGTTTAGCCCAATTCTGCTAGTGCTTGGCTTTACTGGAGCATACTGGAATGTGAGTCACTTACTTCATGATTTAGAGCATCACCTAGAGGATGATCATTTTGTTATGTCAGAAAAGATGTATGGAAGGGATTTATCTATAGATAAATTGCTTGCTGAAGCATCCAGTCATGTGTCAGGTTTTGAAGCAACCTATATTTCTTTCCCTCATGAACCAGGTGATGAATTATCTCTCTATGGCGACGTTCCCGGTGACTCTTTTTTAACGAGCCAGTATGCAAATGTGGTCACTTATGATCGAATGACCGGCGAGTATCTTTCCTCTTATGATATTCGTAATGCTCCTCTATGGCATGTAATCGTAGATAGTTTTAGAAAGCTTCATTTTGGTACGTTTGCAGGAACGACATCAAGAGTTATTTGGTTATTGGCTGGTTTAGCTCCACTTATTCTAACCTTCAGCGGGCTCTATATTTGGTGGAAAAGACGTGCTATTCGTCAACGTAAGAAGCTCAAAAATCAGACTCTGAAACAAGATAGTTTAATTGTTGAGTCTAAACAAAAAGAAGCCTAAATCCTCACTAATTAGTACATAGAGCAATCGACAAAGCCCATGGAGTTTATTACTACATGGGCTTTTTTGTATCGATAAAGTGCTCTGTCCTATAATAAACTCACGTCTCGTGTTCTGTTATTTTTGGGGTGACAAGGGGCTTCGCTGTAGGTAAGTCCGGACTCAGAACCAGTTTAAATAAACACAGAATAATTTGAGACTGAAATAGGTTTATTTTTTCAATCCGTTAGTTCTAGCCGTTTTATCAATTATTTGTGCTTATGCTTATCTGAAATTGATACTTTACGGAAGTAGGGGCGTTGATAGAGACAACAAAAAATACTTAAATTAATTAGCCAGATTGATACAAAAAAAAGCCCCATTTGAGGATCAAATGAGGCTTAGGTGCAAAATGATTGTAACTCGTATTAGTTTAAGTCAAAGAATCCTTTTACTGTTTTTGCACCCTCGACTTTAGCACCTTTAACTGCCGTCGCTGTATCTAAGTCTACAGAGTATACATGAGTTTGAAGGTCTGGAGCTTCAGGCGTACCTTCGTTTGTTTCAATACTTACTAGAACTTTGCCATCTTTTATTTCAAGTGGAGATGTATAGCGTTTCTGATGCATCGGAACACCTTCAACATCCGTTACGGTTTTATTCGCAAGATCAAGAATCACAAGCTTATGTTGGTGGAATGACTTGTAGAAAGCTGACCAAGCACCGCCTGGTAGTGTCTCTGTTGCTTCAGTTGGAATAAAAATTCGGGCAATTGCTTTTTCACCGCCAATCGGTTCCATCCAAAACATCTTGCCGCCTTCTGTTTCTTCTTCGATATTGAAGAAGTATGAGCTATCGAATTCATCTTCACCATTGTTGATTCTTAGAATTCCTGATGGTTTGGTTGAAGCGGGAGCAAAGCCACCAGATACTGCACCATTTGAATAGGAATATAGGTCACCGCTATCTGTTTGTATCAGACCGTTCGTGTCTCCATTTACACCGATATTACTGGTGCGATCGTCTTCAATGATTTTGAGGGGTTCGTTATTTTCAGTCGTTAATGGATAGTTATAGACGGCTACATATGCTTTATTCACGTCTGGGGTAGTGAAATTGCCGCCGTCATCAAATTTTTGGAAAGGAATAAACAGTTTGTCATCACGCACAACCAAAGCGGTTGGCCAAGCGACTGTACCTTCGCCAGCAGTTCCAGTGTCGAGATCATGAATTGTATAGTCAACTTTACTGGTAATACGACCAGTTTCAGCGCTAATTGTATACATGATGAGAGGACCATGTTCACTATAGGAAGGATCGGTTGCTAGTAGAGTTGTATCGTTAACATTGCCGAACTGCTGAAGGGGACGGTCATAAAAGAATGTGTTAAGTACTTCCAACTGGCCCTCATCATTCATGACATAGGCGTTGGCTTCATAATTCTCATAACCGGTTACGAAAAGTGTATCGCCCACGCGATAGTAAAAATTCCAACCTAGCTGCTCGTTACCTGCACCTTGGTTAGTGATACTGCCGCTTTCAAGTGAGTTAGACGTCAACAAGAATTCTGTTTCAGTGTCTCCAGATTGCTTAAATGCTAAGGTAACACCTCCGTCTACGGCAGCGTTTGATGAATCATCACTACCACAGGCGGTCAAGCCAACGGTTGCGGCGATCGTTAGTGCCAATAAAGATTTTTTCATTTTGTTACTCCTAATAAGTGTAGCGAAGTTTGAGGTAGAAGGCTCTACCCGGCTTTTGAATGCTGAAGTTATCGTAGAGTTTTTCATCGGTTATATTGCTTACCGATAATCCTACATTGTATTTTCCATAGGCCAGCGCATAGGATATGTCTAAGTCATGAAAAAGCTGTTGTGGTATGACTCTTTTGGTCTCTGAGTTTCCAGATGATTCAGGGGTCAAATAGAATTTTTCAACAAATTGGGTATTCCAGCTTACAGATAGAACATTGTTATAAAGTACTTGCTCTGTTGAAATCTGAAGTCTAGAGAATAGGTAAGGTTTGTTTGGCAATCGGCCATTGTAGTTTTGGTTTTGTCCGCCCAAAATAGTCTCTCGGGCAACGTCACGAATATCTTGGTAAGTTGTTGTAAACGCAAGTTTGAAAAGTGTTGAATAACTAGCCTCTAAGTTAGCTTCAAACCCATTTATTTCTACTTCACTTTTATTAACATTGATGCCAGTGATAATTCTATCTGCTTCGTATTGAATGAAATCAGAGGCGTCTCGATAAAATAAATTTATGCCAGCAGAACTAAACCAGTTTTTTGTTTCAAGTGTACTGGCAATTCCGAGGTTAATATTATTACTTGTTTCTGGTTTTAAGTCCGGGTTTGCTCTTATAAATTGACCATCACCCAAAACCTCATCAGGTGTTGGTAAGCGATAAGCTTTTTCAATGGATACTGTTCCATATGAGTTTTGAGAAAAAGGCCATTTCAAAGCACTCCCGAAGCCATAGTTTGTAAAATCACTACTAGTATTTATTTGTTCGTTATTTTCACTAGTTGTTGTATCAGCGGCAAAGTGGTACACCTTGGCAAAAGTGTCCCATGTAATCGAGTTTTTGATATCGGTACTGATATTAAAAGCCAAGATATTTTTGACTGTAGAATTAGGAGTTGAGAAGAACCGATTATTAGGATTTAAATTATCGTTTCCACTTCGCTCAAGTCCATAGGTGCTTAAACTAGTTGAAAGCGAGATATCATCGGACAGTGTATATTGGTAAAAAGCAGTACTTGAGTATATTTTATCCTTAATCTCTAGGATGGAGGGTACTTCATAGAACTCTGCTCTACCTTGGCTGGAGTCCTCGAATGACCCATCCCAGTCATATTTGCGTGAAAAAGTATCATAGATAGTGTCTTTGGAAGTGCCAATTTGGCCATCCCATCTAACATCATGTTGTCCTAGGTTTCTCTCAATGTGTGAAGATAGTAAATAGGTTTGACTGCGTGAGTGTAGCTTTCCAAATGCACGATTCATCGTACTGCTAGGGTTTTGTACCTCATCATAATTCTCTGAGAGAGATATACCGATATTTGCATCATCCGCCCAATTAAGCCCGTAACTTCCTAGTTTCATGTTGAGCATTTGAGAATGGTAAGTGTCATTAAAGCGTTTGAAGCTCGCCTCACCGATTTTGTTGTCTAGGCTGTCAGTAACGGGAATATTATCCACCTCATAATCGTTATCTGAGTAATTTAAATATGCGGAGGTTATGAGGTAGTGATCACGGGCCGATACGAATTGTGAACTTAGAGATAGTCTGTGAGTATTGAACGAACCAATTGTATACGCGATATCAGTAAAGTCGCTCTGTGCTTTGCGAGTTACAAAGTTAATCGCGCCGCCAAGTGCATCTCCGGCAAGAGATATTGGAACGACTCCACGGTATACATCAATTCGTTCAATAAGATTTACTGGAAAGTTATTGATACCCATAGACGGGCCATAATTTTCCATCGGCACGCCATCAATATAAAAGCGAACTTGTTCTCCACTTAATCCGTTCATGCTGAGCTCGTATTCCTGCCCAAGCCCCCCTGAAGAGCGAATAGTGATCCCAGAAAGGCCGTTCAGAACTTGGCTTAGATCTTTGGCCTGATTAAAAAACTCACCCGTATCAATTTCTTCCATCGTGAAATTTTTATTCTGGCTACCGAACGCTCCGGCTGTACCTTTTACCGTGACGCTTTCAAGTTCTGTTTCTGGTGAAGCCCATGAAATAGCCGTAAATAAGCCTGTTGTGAGTAGGGTAAGATGGTATTTAGTCAGCATAAGTAATAGTATTAGTGAACGTAATGCAAATGATAATGTTTATCATAAAGATATGCAACGTTGACGTTGTGTAGGATTTGGAAGTGTTTGTTTAATTAGGGGGAGGGACAACAGGGGAGAGTATCCCCCTGTTGTTGATAGAACTTACTGGACTTACGCAGTTGCTAAATAGCCATTTAGCTCTTCAATCATAGTTCTCATACGTTCCTCGCCGCAAAAGCTACTGCTGATGCTGTTGTAAGCCAATTGTGCGGCTTGTTCGCGCGTCATATTCAAAGCTTGTGCTAATGAAAGGTAGTTTTGCAAAACATAGCCGCCAAAAAACGCAGGGTCGTCAGAATTGACCATGACCTTAAGGCCTTTCTCTAATAATTCAAGAATAGGGTGTTGTTCCATCTTCTCGTACACTTTTAAGCGTATGTTACTTTGCGGACATACGGTTAATGGAATTTGCTTGTCGGCAATCTCTTGCATGAGTTGCTCACTTTGTGTGCATTGCACGCCGTGATCAATGCGCTCGATTTTTAAACGTTCCAGTGCATTCTCAATATAACTGGTTGGGCCTTCTTCACCAGCATGGGCAACAGCTCTTAAACCTAAATCGCGAGCGGCTTTAAAAACACGTTCAAATTTTTCTGGTGGGTGACCCAGCTCAGAACTATCTAGTCCCACACCGATAATATGATCAAGATAAGGTTTCGCTTGCTCTAATGTATCGAAGGCCGCTTCCTCACTCAGGTGACGTAAGAAGCATAGAATCAAACCATAGCTAATACCGAACTCCTCTCTGCCTTGCTCTAGGGCTTTGGTAATGCCATTGAATACAATGCCAATATCGATCCCGCGATCGGTATGGGTTTGTGGGTCAAAGAAGGGTTCCACATGGACTACGCCTTCTATGGAGCATTGCTTTAAATAGGCATAGGTTAGGTCAAAGAAGTCTTGCTCGGTGCGCAATACATCAGCGCATTTGTAATAGATATCTAAGAAGCTTTGCAGATTTGTAAAGTTGTAGGCTGACTTTACGTCCTCAACGGTATCATAGGGTAGCGTAACCTGATTGCGTTTTGCTAACTCAAACATCAGTTCAGGCTCAAGTGAACCTTCTAAATGAAGATGCAATTCAGTTTTGGGTAGGCCCCTTAAAAAGGCTTCATCTGCTACTTTTTCTGGGTTAGATGGGGAAGAGAGCGGTGAAAGTGACATAATGGTAACCTAGGAAATTGACTATCTGATCAGGAAGTATAGCGCCACTAGGTAACAATTAAAAAGATACAATCAAAACAACATGAAAAATAACAGTATCCATATTATTTAATAGAACCGGGCGATAAAGCCCGGTTTTCAGTTGTTAAGATGCAGTAGCTTCTGTGGGCTGGCTTTGTTTATTCGGGAAGCTATAGCGCACGATGCGTTTCAAAACCGTGAAGTATTGTTTGAAGAAGCCTCCAGTATTGTAAGGAATGCCATACTTGCGGCATATTTGCTCAACTTGTGTTGCCATCTCAGGGTAGCGATGTGCTGGTACATCTGGGAACAAATGATGCTCAATTTGGCAGCTCAAGTGCCCGGTTAAAATATGGAACCAACGCGCGCCTTCTAGATTACCACTGCCCAATATTTGGCGATAATACCATTGTCCTTGGCTTTCATTTTCGCACTCAGACATCTTGAAGGTATGAATGTCTTCGGTGAAATGACCACAAAAAATAATCACGTTTGTCCAAATGTTACGAACAATATTTGCAGCAAAATTGCCGAGTAATACATAGAAGAAAACCGGGAAGCAAAGCAGCGGAAATAATATGTAATCTTTAAAGCCTTGGCGTTTAAGCTTATTAAAGAAGTCTTGCTTCAACTGTTCTCGGCTGATTGGTAGGCTACTGGTTTTACGTTTTTTACCCATGAAAATACGTTCTCCAGCTACTTCATGATAGGCCACACCCAATTCAAAAAATATACATAAAAGACTGTAGGTAAATAATTGCCAAAGATATTTGGGCTTCCAGCGAATATCATCGCTCATGCGCAAAAGTCCATAACCAAAATCACGGTCTTTACCAATAATATTGGTGTAGGTGTGATGCTCATGGTTATGGTAACGTTTCCATGAACCGCTATCACCGGCGTTGTCCCATTCAAAACTACGACTATTAATATTGGGATCGTTCATCCAGTCGTATTGACCATGCATGACATTGTGACCAATTTCCATGTTGTCGAGAATTTTAGAAAGGCCAAGAGAAAAGACCCCCAAAACCCACCATAGAGGGTGCAAGAATCCAAGGACTAGGGTTACGCGACCAATAATTTCGCTTATGCGTTGGACGGAGATGACTTTTCGGATATATTTGGCATCGTCAGTGCCTACTTTATCCATTGTTGCCTGCTTTAATTGATCAAGCTCTCTGGCAAAGTCATTCAGTGTACTTTCGTCTGGGCTCATGTTTTTAACATTCGTTGTCATGTTGCCTCCTTATTACAAATCAAGCACAACATCATCCACCGCGGTGCTGATGCATAGTTGAATTTCTTGTTGTCCGGAATCACTAATCTCTCCGGTTTTGATATTGCGCACGCGGCCACTTTGCTTTTTGCAAATACATTGATGACAAACACCGATGCGGCAACCGCTTACGGGCTTTAATTCTTGCTTTTCTGCTAGCTCAAGAAGGCTTTCATTGCCTTCGGTATTAGCTTGCAATTTTGCTCGCTGAAACAATACCGCTCTGGCTTGTCCATCCGCTTCCAATGGCTCTGGACCAAAAAATTCATAATAAATATTTTCTTTTTTCACGCCGTGGGTATTAAGCGTTGATCGTACGTGTTGAATCATGGCTGGCGGCCCACAAACGAAAAACGCAGTATCCGTTTGGTGTTTGTTTTCCACTTGTAGATGTGTGTAGTCAAAGAATCCTATTTTTTCAGAATCCATGAAATGCACATGTGCTTTAGGTAGTAGATACGCACAGCGTTGGAGTTCTTCTCTAAATAAAAAATGCTCTTCACTGCGCGCGTAATAAAACAATTCTATTTCTTGAGTATCACGCTCGTCGCTCTGCATTAGAGATTGCAGGCTAGATCTAAAGGGCGTGATCCCTGACCCTCCTGCTATAAATACCTTGCGCGAAACTGATTTATCACGTGGTATGTTGAGCGGTAAGAAATCACCCATGGGCTGACCTAGGTTTACCATGTCGCCTTTGTTTAGGTTTTTCATCAGCCAAGGCGTAATACGACCATTTGCTTGAATCGCGATGGACAGTTCAATCGTGCCCGTTTCTCTGAAAAATTCAGGACTTGAGGAAATCGTAAAATAGCGACTGACCCAAGCGCCGTCTTTTTGAATAATTAATTCAACATACTGCCCAGCGAACTCATGGGAAAAAGACTGCAATGGTTTGAGTTGCAGCGTGTACATATCACTGGATTCGTAGCGCACACTGACGACACGAGTGTAACAGCGATCGGCACGCCAATTAGGTTTTATCCATTGAATGAGCGGTTCAAAAAACGCGGCAAAGCTATTGTGTGTGGTTAGGCTGCGTGCAAACCACTGGGAAATTCGTGTCGTTTTAGGTGCGATTTCAACAGTACTCATGTTCACCTCTATAGTTTAGTGAACAAGTGTATGCTGAAATTGGTATTAGGTAAACAATTGTAATCTTAAATTGCTATGTATTTTATAAATAGAAGCAGATTAATCG